>CAVXDL010000005.1:0-36997 GCA_963760515.1 uncultured Actinomycetota bacterium | reverse complement strand
TCGGCATGAGCGGTCGCTTTCCCCTCACGCAGCGGCGCCTTTCATCGAGTCCACAACCACCCCCGCACTGTCGAGCAGGGTCGCGCACCGCGCGGCAGGATGCGGCCGGCTCACACGGGTCCGGCGGCTGAAATCACAGTGTCCGCCAGGAGATCTGGTCTCATCGTCTGTTCGTAGGTGTGCGCTTCCGGGATCCACTTCGTGCGCCACAGATCGAGTTCGGTGCTGGTGTCGCCCTGGTGGCGGTTGCGCTCGACGGCCCGCCGCCCGGCAAGCTCTGGCGTCAGGTCGATCCACACCGCCAGATCCAGGAACGGCAGGATCTCCGGGCGCAGCAACCGGATGCCTTCGACGATGACCGTTGGTGGCATGGGTAGGTCGTAGGTCCGTTCCGTGCCGTCGTAGGTCCGGGCGGAATAGACGATCCGCTGCGAACGGGGGTTCGCGCGGAGACGGTGCAGGAGATCGACCAGGGCCGTCCAGTCATGGAGGTCGAACAGGCCAGAGCACGGCCCCGCACCTACCGCGTAGAAGCGGTCCGTTCTGACCACCTGCTCCGGCGACCCGCCGAGGTCGACCATCAGGCGGGCCGCGAGGGTGGTCTTGCCGGCGCCGCCGTGTCCGGAGATCCCGACGATCGGCGCTCTCTCCATCGAATTCATCAGCCCGGCGATACGGGCCCGAAGGTCGTCGTAGCTGATGACTGCTCGCGGCACGGGAGTCATGGCGTCAGTGCCTCGACCCCGTCTCGGACCTCGCTCGCGACGCCGGAGACGTCCAGGTTGCTCGTGTCGACGACCAGGTCCGCCCGGCGCACCAGCCACTCGCGCACCCCCTCGTAGGCGGCCAGGTGCTCATGGCGCCAGGCCCGTGCCGTGACCTCGACCGCGTCGGTGTCAATCCGTCGCCGGACCTCGGCGGCGTCGGCCTCGAGCACGACGTGGACGACCTCGTGCCCGCGGGCGAGGAGCCCGGTCGCGAGCTCGTCCCAGTAGGGCTCATGCAGCACCGTCTGCACGGCGACCAGGTCCTGCCCAGTGGCGCGGACGAGCTCGTCAGCGACGAGGGGGGTCAGGCGACGCCACGACTCGTGGTGCTGGAAGTCGGCGACCGGGTGGTCGCTGAGGTTCTTGGCCACCATGTAGCCGACCGGCTCGGGATCGAAGAGGCGCAGGCCGGGGTGCGCCTGCACGAGGTGTCGCGCAGTGGTCGTCTTGCCGACACCGAACGTGCCGTTCAACCAGATGATCACGGCTCGACCTCCTACGTCAGGCTCGGGCTGCGGCCACGGCCTCGTCGAGGCCGCGGGCGGCGAGGCGGTCGGCGCGCTCGTTGCCCTCGTCACCGGCGTGGCCCTTCACCCAGTGCCAGTGGACGTCGTGGTGCTCGACGGCGGCGTGGAGCTGCTGCCAGAGGTCGACGTTCTTGACCGGCTGCTTGGCCTTGGTCTGCCAGCCGTTGGCCATCCAGCCGGCGACCCACTGGGTGATCCCACTGCGCACGTAGGTGGAGTCGGTGTAGAGCTCGACGCGCACGCGGCGCTTGAGGACGGCGAGGGCCTGGATGGGCGCGGTGAGCTCCATGCGGTTGTTGGTGGTCTGCCCGGCCTCACCACCACACAGCTCGAGCTCGTGACCGCCCTGGCGCAGCAGCGCTCCCCAGCCACCCGGGCCCGGGTTGGGGATGCAGGCGCCGTCGGTGTGGATGGTGACGACGTCGAGCTCGTGCGGAGCGTCGTTCACTCGACGACGACCTCGACCCGCTGAAACTCCTTGAGCTCGGTGTAGCCGGTGGTCGCCATGGAGCGGCGCAGCGCACCGATGAGGTTCATGGTGCCGTCGGCGACGCGCGAGGGCCCGAAGAGGATCTCCTCGAGGGTGCCGATCTGGTCGAAGCGCACGCGCTGGCCACGCGGCAGGTCAGCGTGGTGGGCCTCGGCACCCCAGTGGAAGCCGCGGCCGGGAGCATCGGTGGCACGGGCGAACGGCGAGCCGACCATCACGGCGTCGGCGCCACAGGCGATGGCCTTGGCGAGGTCGCCGGACTTGCCGATCGAGCCGTCGGCGATGACGTGGACGTAGCGACCGCCGGACTCGTCGAGGTAGTCGCGGCGCGCTGCAGCGACGTCGGCGACGGCGCTGGCCATCGGGACCGCGACGCCGAGCACGGTGCGGGTCGTGTGAGCGGCCCCGCCGCCGAAGCCGACCAGGACGCCGGCCGCACCGGTGCGCATGAGGTGCAGGGCGGCCTGGTGGGTGGCGCACCCACCGACGATCACCGGCACGTCGAGCTCGTAGATGAACTCCTTGAGGTTGAGCGGCTCGGCCTGCGAGGAGACGTGCTCGGCCGAGACCGTCGTCCCACGGATCACGAACATGTCGACACCGGCGTCGACGACGACCTTGGCGAACTCGTTGGTGTGCTGCGGCGACAGCGAGCCGGCCACGGTCACGCCGGCGGCACGCATCTCACGCAGCCGCTCGGTGATGAGCTCGGGCTGAATCGGCTCGGCGTAGATCTCCTGCATGCGGGTGGTGGCGTCGACGCCCTCGAGGCCGGCCACCTCCTCGAGCAGGTCGGTCGGGTCGGCGTAGCGCGTCCAGAGGCCCTCGAGGTTGAGCACGCCGAGCCCGCCGAAGCGGCCGAGGGCGATCGCGGTCTCGGGCGACATGACGGAGTCCATCGGGGCAGCCAGGACCGGCAGCGAGAACCGGTAGGCGTCGATCTGCCAGTCGGTGCTCACCTCCTCGGGGTCGCGGGTGCGCCGCGAGGGCACGATCGCGATGTCGTCGAAGGAGTAGGCACGCCGGGCTCGCTTCGCCTGGCCGATCTGGATCTCGGTCATGGGGCGCAGTTTCCCACGCCGTACCGACTCGGTCACAGTCGACAGGACCGCGCTCGCCTCACCGATCAACTGGTCCAGACCATCTATCGCCGGGGACAGCGGTGCCTGACCATGAGGATTGTGCGCAGACTCCGGCTGCGAGGACGTCTCGTCCTCGTCCTGGCCACTCTCACCCTCGTCCCCGTCACCGCACTCGAGGCCGCGCCCGCCCGCGCCGTGACGTCGTACAAGTGGACCGGCGACGTCAGCTCGGTCTGGGGCACGACGGACAACTGGGACCCCAAGGGCGTCCCTCAGAACGGCGACCTGGTCACGCTCGGACCGGTCGGGCCGAACGGCGTGGCCACGATCACCGGCGTCCCCGACATCACCCTCGCCTCCCTCACCGTCGCAGGTGACCCCGAGCAGGCGGTGTCGATGAGCGGCGAGGGACACGTGATCGTGGGCAACCTCCAGTGGACCGGTGGCGACATCAGCGTCGACCTCACGGTCTCGGCACCGCCGCTGGACCCCAACCCGTCCTTCATCAGTCCCGGCCAGACGCCCCTGCGCTTCGGCTACGGCGGCCACCAGACGCTGACCCTCCTGAGCAACGTCGAGATGCCCCTCGGCCTGGGCGCGGGCACCGCGCCGTGGCTGACGTTCATGTTCGACAGCTCGCTCCGGATCGCGAGCACCGCGACGCTGCGCCTCGACCCGGCGGCACAGCTGGCCGCCAACAGGTGCTGCAGCGGGAGGACGTCGACGGTGATCGTCGACGGCACGCTCGAGGTCTTCTCGATCACCGGGGCGACCGGCTTCACCGCCACCCTGGACCAGCTCGGTCTCGACTTCGCCGGTGTCGTCGACGTCCCGACCGGCAACACGGTGCGGGTGGTGGGCGGGCCGGTGCGGGTCGGCGGCACCCCGCTCAACAACACGGTGGGTGACGCCTCGCTCCGCGGCGGGGGCGCCCTCGAGATCGTCGAGACCGACGGCGACGCCTTCGACGCCGCACATCCCGCGCTCCCGGACTCGACGATGAAGTTCCTCGACGCCGGCGAGACGCTGACCGTCTCCGGACGCAGCACCCTCGCCCTGGGCGACTACACCACCGTCGCCGGCGTGGGTCAGATCGCCGGCAACGGCTCGGTCAGGCTGGCCGGACCCGAGATCCGCGGCGAGCTCACGCTCGCCGACAGCATCAGCGCCACGACGGTGGCCGGCACCGACTCCCGCGTCGTCTACTGGGACGCCGTGCGCGGCCAGCACGGCATCCTGACTCCCCGCGGCGGCCTGGACGTCGTGCCCGGCTCGACCCTCACCGTCAGCCGCGGCACCCGCGTGGTGGTGCCCGACGGCGCCGAGCTCGACCTGCCGGGCGGCTCGGTGCTCGCCTCCGGCAACTGCTGCAGCGACCCCGGGCGGGTCACGGTGCAGCGCGGCGGCACGCTGGCCATCGGCGAGGGCTCCGAGGAGGGCGGCGCCGACCCCACGGTGCTGCGCTGGGTGGAGCTCGGCGGCGCGGGCACGGTGACCCACGCCGGGCGCTCGACGTGGGACCTGGCCGGCACCGCCTTCACCGACGGAGCGAGGCTGTCCGGGGAGGGCACCATCGACGGCGACCTCCCGGCCGGAGCGCTGAGCGTCGCGCCCCTCGGGCTCCTCGAGGTCACCGGTGACTACACGCCCAACGCGGGCGGCGAGCTCGACATCGTGGTGGCCGACGTCGGCCCCAGCCCCGGCCCCGGCCGGCTGGTGGTGGGCGGAGTCGCTCGGCTCGCCGGTGCGCTCACCCTGACCGCCTCGGGTCGGCTCCGCGTGCCGGCGGTCCCGGCCCTGCAGGCCGGAGCGATCGACGGCCGCTTCCGCTGCGCCACGACGCCCGGCTACCTCCCCCGCTACGCCGGCACGACAGTCACCCTGCGCCGGATCGGCGTACGGATCGATGGCTGCCTGGTGCCGACGAGCGGGCGGGTGCTCAAGGCGAGCTTCAAGGGGCTGCGGACAGCGACGCTCGGCGTGCCGGCCGAGGCCCGGCGCGTGCTCCTCGACGTACGGCTCGGTCGCGCCGCCGGCAAGCACTCGGTGGTCGTGTCCGGCGGCAGGGGCGGCAGCAGCACCACCGTGCGTGCGGGCGCCGGCAAGGCCCGCCGGCAGTACGTCGCGGTGAGCATCCCCCACGCCCGCCGACTCACTGCCCGCACCGACCGTCGAGCCCAGGTGGACATCGGCCTGGTCGGCTGGTCCTGATGGCGCCGCGGCGACGCACGGCCGCAGTGGTCGGTGGGTCCGTCGCGGGTGCCGCGACCGCGCTGCACCTGGCTCGAGCGGGTCACCAGGTCACACTGGTCGACCCGGCGCTGCCCCACCTGCTGGCACCGGGCACCGCCCCGCGGACCCGGGCCGGCGCGCCCCAGACCGTGCACGCGCACGGCTTCGGGTCGCGCACCCAGGTCGAGCTGAGCACCCGGCTGCCCGACGTGTGGCAGTCGCTCCTCGACGCCGGCGCCCGTCCGGTGCCACTGGCCGACATGGCGCCACCGGAGCTGTACGACGGAGGGCGACCCGGCGACGAGGACATCACCGCACTCCAGGTGCGCCGCCACGTCTTCGACCGGGTCCTGGTCGGCGCCGCCGCCGCGGAGGAGCGCGTCCGCATGGTCGCGGAACCCGTCGCCGGCCTGCTCGTCGACCTCAGCGGAGCTGTCCCGGTCGCCCGGGGGCTGACCCTCGGGTCAGGCGAGAGCGTCGCCGCCGACGTGGTGGTCGACGCCGGCGGACGCCGCTCCCCGGTGACGGCGTGGTTGCGCGGCCAGGGCATCCACCAGCCCGAGCGCACCGATGAGTCCGTCGCTCGCTACTACTCGCGCCACTACGAGATCACCGGCGAACGCCCCGAGCTCAACATCGGCTTCGCCGACGTCCACGGGTTCACCTGCCACGTGCAGCTGCTGTTCCCGGGAGACAGCGACACCGCGGTGCTCGCCCTGGCCGCCCACGACACCGACCCGGTGCTCAAGCGCGTACGCCACCCGGAGGCCTTCGAGACGCTGGTGGCTGCCAACGAGGCCTTCGCCCCCTGGCGGGCCGTGCTCCGCCCGACCTCGGAGGTGTTCTGCCTGGGTGCCTTCGACAACCGGATCCGGGCTCTGGTCGACGTCGGGCGACCGCTGGTGCTGGGTCTGCACCAGGTGGGCGACGCGCTGGCGATGACGAACCCGACGCGAGGGCGCGGGGTGTCCATGGGGCTGATGAGCGCCGGCCGGCTCGCCGACGTGCTCGAGCAGGCGAGGACCGCTGAGGAGGCCGCGCTCGACTTCGAGGCGTGGCGGTGCGCCACCCTCCTGCCCCACTACCGCGAGTGTGCCCTCACCGACACCGTGGCCGCCGCCCAGCTGCGTGCCGGGCTCGAGGGTCGCACCGTCGCCTCCAACGCACCCGACATCGAGCTGCCCGACGACCACCCGATCACCGCCGCCGAGCTCGAGCGAGCTGCCGGCCTCGACCCCGACCTCTTCCGGGTGGCCACCCGCGCCGCGGTGATGCTCGACGACGACCGTCACGTCGCCTCGCTCGAGGTGGCCGAGCGGGTGCAGGGCGTGCTGGCTGCTGCCGATCCGTCGTCGACGGCTCGGATGCCGAACGACGCGCCGCCACGTGCAGCGGCCTCGCCGCTGCACGACCGTCGACACCTCGAGGAGCTCCTCGCCGCCTTCGGGTGAGGAGCGGTTCAGCGACCTGCGTAGTTGGGCGCCTCGACGGTCATCTGCACGCCGTGCGGGTGGCTCTCGGCCAACGAGGCCGAGGTGATCCGCACGAAGCGGCCCTTCTCCTGCAGCTCGCCCACGGTGCGCGCCCCGACGTAGAACATCGACTGGTTGAGGCCACCGATGAGCTGGTGGGTGACCGCCGCGAGCGGGCCGCGGTAGGCGACCTGCCCCTCGATGCCCTCCGGGACGATCTTGTCGTCGTTGACGACCTCGGCCTGGAAGTAGCGGTCCTTGGAGTAGGACTTCTTGCCGCGGCTCGACATCGCGCCGAGCGAGCCCATGCCGCGGTAGGCCTTGAACTGCTTGCCGTTGACGAACACCAGCTCGCCGGGCGACTCCTCGCAGCCGGCGAGGAGCGAGCCGACCATCACCGCGTCGGCGCCGGCGACGAGCGCCTTGGCGATCTCACCGGAGTGGCGCAGGCCGCCGTCGGCGATCACCGGGACGCCGGCGGGCTTGCAGGCCAGGGAGGCCTCGTAGACCGCGGTCACCTGCGGCACGCCCACGCCGGTGACGATGCGGGTGGTGCAGATCGAGCCCGGGCCGACGCCGACCTTGACCGCGTCTGCCCCGGCGTCGACGAACGACTGGGCGCCGGCACGGGTGCCGACGTTGCCGCCGATGACCTGCACGTGCTTGGTCGCGGGGTCGCTCTTGAGCCGGCGCACCATCTCGAGCAGCATCCGGACGTCACCGTGCGCGGTGTCGGCGACGAGCACGTCGACCCCGGCCTCGACGAGCGTGGTCGCGCGCTCCCAGGCGTCGCCGAAGTAGCCGATCGCGGCGCCCACCATGAGGCGGCCGTGGGCGTCGTTGGAGGCGAGCGGGAACTGCTCGGACTTCACGAAGTCCTTGACGGTGATGAGGCCGCCGAGGCGACCCTGCTCGTCGACGAGCGGCAGCCGCTCGCGCTTGTGCGCGCGCAGCAGCGCGGTGGCTTCGTCGCGGGAGATGCCGATGTGGCCGGTGATCAACGGCATCGGCGTCATCACCTCGTCGACCTTGGTCGTCGCCCACTCCGCGACCGGCGTGAAGCGCAGGTCGCGGTTGGTGATGATGCCGATCAGCAGGTTGTCGTCGTCGACGACCGGCAGCCCGGAGACGCGGTACTCACCGCAGATCCGGTCGAGGTCCTCGAGCGTGCGATCGGGCGTGATGGTCACCGGGTTGGAGATGATGCCGGTCTGGGTGCGCTTGACCAGGTCCACCTGGTAGGCCTGGTCCTCGATCGAGAGGTTGCGGTGCAGCACGCCGAGCCCACCCTCGCGAGCCATGGCGATCGCCATCCGCGACTCGGTGACGGTGTCCATCGCGGCGCTGACCAGCGGCACGTTGAGCGTGATCTCCCGGGTCAACCGCGTCGCGGTGACGATCTCGTCCGGCGCCAGGTCCGAGTGTCCCGGCAGCAACAGGACGTCGTCGTAGGTCAGACCAAGGGCGGCGAATTTTTCGGGGACCTCCACACCCGGCAGTCTACCGACGCCCCCGACCGCGGGGGTGAGCCCGGGGCCTTGTGTGATCCGTCATGGTGGTGAGGTGACCGCTTCGCTCCCCGCCCATGTCCTGGTCCTGTTCGGCGCCACCGGCGACCTCGCCGCACGCAAGCTGTTCCCCGGCCTCTACAAGCTGGCCGCCGCAGGGCGCTTGCCGCAGGAGTACGCCGTGATCGGTTCGGGCCGCCACTCCCCCGGCTCCGACGACGAGTTCCGCGACCAGGTGCGCGACGCGCTGGTCGACGGCTTGGGCGACGACCTCGACGAGGAGGTTGCCGACACCCTGCTGGCGCGGGTGAGCTTCTGCACCTCCGACGCCGACGACGGCGCCGACCTCGCCGCCGCGGTGCGCGAGGCCGAGGAGTCCTTCGACGCCGACCCCACCGACGTACGCCGGCTGCTCTACCTCTCGGTGCCGCCCGCGGCCATGGAGCCGATGATCGGGATGCTCGACACCGAGAGCCTCACCGAACGAGCCCGGCTGGTCGTCGAGAAGCCCTTCGGGTTGGACCTCGAGTCCTCCCGCAGCCTCGACGCAGCGCTCAAGGGCGCAGTCGACGAGGAGCACGTCTTCCGCATCGACCACTTCCTGGGCAAGGAGGCCGTGCAGAACATCCTCGCGCTGCGCTTCGCCAACGGGCTCTTCGAGCCGGCCTGGAACCGCCACAGCATCGAGTCGGTGCAGATCGACGTGCCCGAGACGCTCGCGATGGAAGGTCGGGGCAGCTTTTACGAGTCCACCGGCTGCCTGCGCGACATGGTCTCCACCCACCTCTCCCAGCTGCTCGGGTTCGTCGCGCTCGAGGAGCCGGCCGCGCTCACCGCGGCTGCCGTGCGCGACGCGAAGTCGGCGGTGTTCGACGCGCTGCGCCCCCTCGATCACGACCGCGTGGTCTACGGCCAGTACGACGGCTACCGCGACGAGGACGACGTCGCGGACGACTCCGACGTGGAGACGTTCGTCGCCCTGGAGATGTACGTCGACAACGACCGCTGGCGCGACGTGCCGTTCCACCTGCGCACCGGCAAGTGCCTCGCCGCCACCCGACGCACGATCACGCTGCGCTTCCGCACCCCGCAGAGCACGCTGCTGAGCGGCGCGGCCCAGCTCGCCAACGAGCTGGTGCTCGAGCTCACCGAGGACCCGGTGATCACCATCGACGTCCGCGCGAAGCGGCCCGGCCCGGAGATGGAGCTGGCCGGGGCGAGCTTCTGCCTCGACCTGGGCGAGGAGGTGCCCGAGAGCGACTCGCTGGAGGCCTACGAGCGCCTGCTCCTCGACGTCCTGGCCGGCGACCAGACGTTCTTCACCCGCGCCGACGAGGTCGACCGGCTCTGGCAGGTGATCCAGCCGCTCCTCGACGACCGCCCCGAGGTGCACCCCTACGCCCCCGGCTCGTGGGGGCCCGACGCCGCGCTCGCACTGCCCGCCGGCGGCTGGCGGCTCGGCGGCGACGGCTCATGAGCAACAGACCGTCGCGCGAGGACCCGCCGATCGCCGACCACGGCATCATCGGCGACCTGCGCAGCTGCGCCCTCGTCGACGACCGGGCGACGATCGACTGGTTCTGCGCCGGCCGCTTCGACTCCCCCAGCGTGTTCGGCCGGCTGCTCGACCCCGAGGCCGGGTCGTGGCGGATGGAGGTCATCGACGGCCAGACCCGCACGAGCCAGTTCTACTTCCCGGACTCGGCGATCCTGGTCACCCGCTACCTCACCGAGGCCGGGGTCGCGGAGGTGCACGACTTCTTCCCCCTGGTGCGTCCGCACGAGCCCCACCACCACCAGCGCATCGTGCGCCGGGTGAAGGCGGTGCGCGGTGTCGTCAAGGTGCGCACCGAGCTGGTCGCGCGCCCCGACTTCGGCCGGGTCACCCCCGAGCTCGAGGAGATCGAGCACGGCGTGCTGATCACCGGTGGTGACCTGCGGATGGGCCTGACCGCGACCCACCCCCTGAGCATCGACGACGGAGCGGTCATCGCCGAGATCGAGCTGCAGCGCGGGGAGGAAGCACGCTTCACCCTCCACGTGCTCGACGAGGGCGAGGACCTCCCCGACGACCACGCGATCGACATGCTCTTCGACCAGACCGCCCAGTTCTGGCGCACCTGGCTCGCCCAGTCGACGTACGACGGCCGGTGGCGCGAGCGGGTCAACCGCTCGGCGATCACGCTCAAGCTGCTCACCCACGAGCCGAGCGGCGCCATCGTCGCCGCGCCCACGACCAGCCTGCCGGAGGAGATCGGCGGCGCCCGCAACTGGGACTACCGCTACGTGTGGATCCGCGACGCGGCGTTCAGCCTCTATGCGCTGCTGCGGCTCGGCTTCACCGACGAGGCGGCCTCCTTCATGGCCTGGCTCTCCGAGCGCATGGGCGAGAACGCCGACCACGCCGACGGCGAGGGGCCCGACCTCGGCCCCCTGCGCAACCTCTACGACATCGACGGTCACGTGCCCGACGAGGAGATCGAGCTCGACCACCTCGAGGGCTTCGCCGGCTCCCGACCGGTCCGGGTCGGCAACGCCGCCGTCGAGCAGCTCCAGCTCGACATCTACGGCGAGCTGATCGACTCGGTCTACCTGTTCAACAAGTACGGCCCCGGCATCAGCCTCGACGCCTGGGCCGACCTGACCCGCATCCTCGAGTGGGTGATGGACAACTGGGACCGCGCCGACGCCGGGATGTGGGAGATCCGCGAGGAGCCACGTCACCACACCGTCTCCCACCTCATGTGCTGGGTCGCGATCGAGCGGATGATGCGGATGGCCCGCCAGCGCGGCCTGCCCGGCGAGCTCGGCCGCTGGCAGGAGACGCGCGACGCCATCCAGACCCGGATCCTGGAGGAGTGCTGGGACGCCGACGCGCAGACCTTCGTGCAGGCAGAGGGGTCCACGACGGTCGACGCCGGGCTGCTGCTGATGCCGTTGGTGAAGTTCCTGGCGCCCAACGACCCCCGTTTCCTGTCCACGCTGCAGGTGATCGAGGAGCGCCTGGTCTCCGACAGCCTGGTCTTCCGCTACGACCTGCAGAGCTCCGCCGACGGGCTCGACGGGCCGGAGGGCACGTTCTCCCTCTGCTCGTTCTGGTACGTCGAGGCGCTCACCCGAGCCGGTCGGCTCGACGATGCCCGGTTGGCGCTGGAGAAGATGTTCACCTACGCCAACCACCTCGGCCTCTACGCCGAGCAGATCGGCCTCACCGGTGACCAGCTGGGCAACTTCCCCCAAGCCTTCACCCACCTGAGCCTGATCAGCGCGGCGATGAACCTGGACCGCGCCCTGGGCTGAGGGAAGCCGGGGTGAGGGGCTTGAGCTCGCGCACCACGATGCGCACGGTGAGGGCCTCGCCGGCCATCCGGATCCGACCCCGCATCCCGGCTGCCAGCACCATCGGCATGACCGCCCGGTTGTCGTGCTCGGTGGTCAGCACGATCTCGTCGGCCCCCAGCGCGCGGGCCAGTCGCGCTGCGTCGATCAGCAGCCGGGTGCCGATGCCGCGCCGCTGCCACGCGAGGTCGACGTCGATGTCGATGCGGCGCGCCTCCGGCTCGTCGTCGCCGGGCGGGTGGACGGTGGCCCGGCCGACCACGGCACCGTCGACCAGCGCGGTGATCTCGCTCCCGCCGGCGACGTAGTCGGGGGTCGCGCTGCCGCGGGGGCGGAGGCCGTTGCTCGGCCCCGGCTCCGAGCGCCCCCGCTCGAGCACGTCGCTGACCAGCTGTGCCATGGCAGCGCCGCGAGCACGCTCGATGCCGGTGAACGGGACCGCGCGACGCAGCTGCACGCCGACGTCGCCGACTGCCATCTCCAGGACGTCCTCGTCGTGCTGACCGGGCCGCACGTCGGCGTCGAAGAGCCGGGCCACCACCTCGGGGAACGACGCGGGTTGGGCGAGCACGGCGCGGGCCGCCTCGACGTAGCGCGTGGACTGGTCGGCCAGGGCCGCGTCGTCGCAGGGCTGCCCGACGACGTCCTGGCCGCCGGCACGGGCGAGCAGGGTCGCGACCTGGTCGAGGTCCCAGTCGTCGGGGCAGCTGAGCACCAGCTCGTCGGTGACCCGCTCGCGATCGGGGAAGACCTGGAGGGCGACGATGTTGACGCTCGCAGCGCCACACTCCTGCGCCAGGGCGGCCAAGGAGCCGGGCCGGTCCGGCAACGTCGTCCGCACTCTCCACAGCATGGCTCGAGCCTCCCCCGCTCAGGTTGCTCGGAGGCTTCCCCGTGGTTTCGGGGACGAAACAATCAGCCGACGGCTGCGGCCGTCAGCTGCGGCCATCACATGGGTCGGATGTCGTCGATCTTCCACTCGCCCGCGCGCCGCGCGAGCGCCACCCGCACCGCGACCCGGTTGAGGGTGCGGGGCTCACCACCTGGCTCGAGGTCCTTGGCCTGGAGCTGCAGCTGGTCGATGAAGACCACGATCACCACGCGCTTGCCCTCGGGGGCCCGCACCACTCCGGCTCCGCGCACCAACGCCTCGGTCACTGCTTCGCGCTGGAGGGCCACCGGGCGCGCACGACGGTCGAAGACGTCGGTGTACTTCTCGGCGAACGCTCCCGTCATCGTGGCGGTCGCGGCCGCGAGGCTGGCGTCGAGGTCGCGGTAGTCATAGCTGAGGGCGATCGGGAGCGACGCCACCGCGGCGGCCAACGCCTCCCCCGGAGCACCCTCGAACGCCGCAGGGGCGTAGGCGGCGTCCGCACGACCGGGCAGCACGTTGCGGGTCGTCGGGTCGGGCCGGGTCAGGGCGAGGGCGATGATCGCCACCGAGCTCACCAGCACGAGCGTGAAGAGGATCGACAGACCACGGGACTGCTTGGCCATCTCAGGTCACCTCGTCCAGGGCCGCGACGCGCCACGAGCCGTCGAGGCGCTTCAAGGTCACGCGGGTGCGGTAGGCGGAGGTGCGCGAGACCTCGCCGCGGGTGGTGGCGACGTCCACCGCCACCAGGACCTGGGCGAGGTCGGCGGTGAGGTACTCCGTGGCGACCCCGTCGAGAGGCACCGAGGCGGTCAGGGTGAGGTCACGGCGACGTACGCGCTGCGCGAGGCCGGCGACGAACTTGTCGTACGACGCGACGAAGTTGGTCGTGCCCAGCGCCCGCATGGCGTCCATGTCGTCCTCGACCGTGTCCGGGGCCAGGGTGAAGTACGTCGTGGCCGCGAGCCGGGCGACCATCGCAGCCTCGAGGGCAACAGGGTCGGAGTCGGCGCTGAGCGATGCGCCCAGGTCGGCCGGACGCACCAGCGCGGCCGCAGGGGTCTCCCGGCTGCGGTCGTGGACCAGGGCTGCGACCGTGCCGAGCAGGACGATGAGCAGGAGAGTGAGGACCACCGGCAGCACCGCTCGGCGCCACCGCCTCACGTGGCTGCCTCCGGGGACAGCGGCTCCAGCAGCTCGGCGAGGTCGGACACGCCCCCACCCTTCCACGGACCGGGTCTGCAGGTCTGCGAAAAGCACGCTGACCCGCCGCGAATAATCGCGGCGGGTCAGCGGTGACCTCAGTTCAGGTCGGGTCGGGGGTCAATCTCAGTGACCGTGCCCGTGGCCGTGACCGGCGTCGCCGGACTCGTCCTCGTCGACCGGCTTCTCCACGATCAGCGTCTCGGTCGTGAGCAGCATCGCTGCGATCGAGGTGGCGTTGACCAGGGCGGAGCGGGTGACCTTGACCGGGTCGATGACGCCCTGGGCGACCAGGTCGCCGTACTCCTCGGTGGCAGCGTTGTAACCGTTGCCGACGCCGAGCTCGCGGACCTTGGTGGTCACGACGTAGCCGTTGACCCCACCGTTCTCGGCGATCCAGCGCAGCGGCTCGTCGGCCGACTTGCGCACGATCCGCACGCCCGTCGCCTCGTCGCCGGTCAGGCCCAGGTTGTCGTCGAGCACGGACACGGCGTGGATGAGGGCCGAGCCGCCACCGGCGACGATGCCCTCCTCGATGGCCGCACGCGTCGCGGACACAGCGTCCTCGATGCGGTGCTTCTTCTCCTTGAGCTCGACCTCGGTGGCCGCGCCGACCTTGATGACGCAGACGCCGCCGGCGAGCTTGGCCAGGCGCTCCTGGAGCTTCTCGCGGTCCCAGTCGGAGTCGGTGTTCTCGATCTCGGCCTTGATCTGGTTGACGCGGCCCTCGACCTCGGCCTTGTCACCGTTGCCGTCGACGATCGTGGTGTTGTCCTTGGTGATGACGACACGACGCGCGGTGCCGAGCACCTCGAGGCCGACCTGGTCGAGCTTGAGCCCGACCTCGGGAGCGATGACCTGACCACCGGTGAGGGTGGCGATGTCCTGCATCATCGACTTGCGACGGTCACCGAACGCGGGGCTCTTGACCGCGACGGCGTTGAACGTGCCGCGGATCTTGTTGACGACCAGCGTCGACAGGGCCTCGCCCTCGACGTCCTCGGCGAGGATGAAGAGCGGCTTGCCGGCGGCGATGACCTTCTCCAGCAGCGGGAGCAGGTCGGCGATCGCCGAGATCTTGCCCTGGTGCAGCAGGATGAAGGGGTCGTCGAGGACGGCCTCCATGCGCTCGGGGTCGGTCACGAAGTACTGCGACAGGTAGCCCTTGTCGAACTGCATGCCCTCGGTGAACTCCAGCTCGGTGCCCATGGTGTTGGACTCCTCGACGGTGATCACGCCGTCCTTGCCGACCTTGTCGAAGGCCTCGGCCAGCAGGGCGCCGATCGTGGCGTCGCGGCTCGAGATCGTGGCGACGGCCGTCATGTCCTCGACGGACTCCACGTCGCGGGCGGCCTCGCGCAGGGCCTCGCCGACAGCGGTCGCGGCGGCGTCCATGCCGCGCTTGAGACCCATCGGGTTGGCACCGGCGGCCACGGCGCGCAGGCCCTCGTGGACCATCGCCTGGGCCAGCACGGTGGCGGTGGTGGTGCCGTCACCGGCGACGTCGTTCGTCTTGGTGGCGACCTCCTTGGTGAGCTGGGCGCCGAGGTTCTCGAAGGGGTCGTCGAGCTCGATCTCGCGAGCAACGGTGACACCGTCGTTGGTGATGGTCGGTGCGCCCCACTTCTTGTCGAGGACGACGTAGCGGCCCTTGGGACCGAGCGTCACCTTGACGGCGTTGGCGAGCGCGTCGACTCCGCGCTCGAGCGCGCGGCGAGCGTTCTCGTCGAACTCCAGGATCTTGGGCATCTGGGTGTGACTCCCTTGTCGGTGTCAGGTGGAACAGGTGGGTGAAATGACATCGGGTCGTGTGCCTGCGCACGACCGTGTGGCCGCTGGCAGGCACACGACCCGACGATGGTTCAGAAGGTGCTTCAGCCGACGACGGCGAGCACGTCACGCGCGGAGAGGATGAGGTACTCCTCGCCGGCGTACTTGACCTCGGTGCCGCCGTACTTGCTGTAGATGACCTTGTCGCCGACAGCGACGTCCAGCGGGACGCGGTTGCCGTTGTCGTCGATGCGGCCGGGGCCCAGGGCCACGACCTCGCCCTCCTGGGGCTTCTCCTTGGCGGTGTCCGGGATCACGAGGCCCGAGGCCGTCGTCTGCTCGGCCTCCAGGGGCTTGACGACGATCCGGTCCTCGAGAGGCTTGATGTTGACCGACACGATGTCGACCTCCACTTTCAGTATGTAGCTCTGCGGGCTCTTCGGATGACGGGCGGACGGGAGTCCACCCCACGTTGGGGCAAGCACTGAGGTACGCCGTCGCGGGGATCGCATCTCATCGCTTGCACTGGCACACTCACGAGGAGAGTGCCAAGTACGAAACTAGCACTCTCCCGATGCGAGTGCCAGAGAGGGTCCGGACAAGGCGCGTGACAGGATGCGCCGGTGGACCTCGATTCCTTCCGCTGGCTGCTGACCGACGACGGCCAGCGACTCCTCGCCCGTGCCGAGGAGGAGACCGGTGACGCCCTCGCGGTGCAGACCTCGCTGCGGCGGGTGGCGACGGCCGAGCAGGTCGCTGCCGCCCTCACCCAGGCCGACCTACGGCGTCGGGCGGTGCCGAAGATGGGCGAGCGCGCACGACGGATGTACTTCACGCCCGACGGGCTCGAGCAGGCCACGCGACTGCGGGTGGCCGAGCACCGGGTCGGGCGCCTGACCGCGTTCGCCACCGAGAGCCTGATCGACCTCGGGTGCGGCATCGGCGGCGACCTGATCGCCGCAGCCTCGGCCGGCATCGTGTGCGTGGGCGTCGACCTCGACCCGGTCCGGGTCGCGGTGGCTGAGGCCAACCTGGCCGCGCTGGGGCTCCCCGGGGCGGTCAGTGTGGCCGACGCGACCCGGCTCGACGTCTCGCCGTTCGACGTCGCCTTCGCCGACCCGGCACGCCGTACGGGCGCCGGCCGGACGTTCCGCGTGGAGGACTGGACGCCGTCGTGGTCGTTCGTCGAGTCGCTGTTGACGCGCGACGCGTGCGTGAAGGTCGCCCCGGGCATCCCCCACGACCTCGTGCCCGAGGGCGTCGAGGCCGAGTGGGTCAGCGACCAGGGCGACGTCAAGGAGGCCGCCCTGTGGTCGGGCCGGCTGGCCTCGACCCGTCGTCGCGCGACGGTCATCGTCGAGCGCGGGCTGGCCACGCTCACCGAGGACGACGACCCGGGTCCGGCCGCCGTCGGCGTGCGCCCGGTGGACTCCTACTTCTACGAGCCCGACGGCGCGGTGATCCGCGCCGGCCTGGTCACCGCCGTGGCCGCACAGGTCGGCGGCGGACTGATCGACCCCCACATCGCCTACGTGACCTCCGAGAGCGAGATCCGCACGCCGTTCGCCCGGGCCTACCGCGTCCTCGAGGAGCTCCCCTACCGCGAGAAGCCGCTGCGCGCCGCGCTGCGCGAGCGCGGCATCGGCCGGTTGACCATCAAGAAGCGCGGCGTCGACGTCGTGCCCGAGCAGCTGCGCAAGCGCCTCGCCCTGCGCGGGGACGCCGAGGCCACGATCGTGATGACCCGCGTCGCCGGCCAGGGCACCGCGCTCCTCGTCGAACCCCTCTGACCTGACTCGGCAGGGACGAGGACTCAGCCGAGGGCGGCCTTCTCGGCAGCGATCGTGGTGTCGTCGCCGTGACCGGTGTGCACGACCGTCTCGTCGGGCAGCGCGAAGAGCTTGGCTCGGATCGAGTCGACGATGACGTCGGCGTCGCTGAAGCTGCGGCCCGTGGCGCCCGGCCCACCGTTGAACAAGGTGTCGCCGGTGAAGACGCATCCCAGGTCGGGGGCGTAGAGGCACACCGCACCCGGCGCGTGACCGGGCGTGTGGAGCACGTGCAGCGTCGTACCGGCGACGTCGAGGGTGAGGCCGTCGGACAGGTCGAGGTCCCAGAGGTAGGCGTCCTCGGAGTCGGCCGGGCCGTGGGTGAGGTCCCAGACGACCTTGTCGTCGGGGTGCAGCATGATCGGCGCCCCCACCCGCTCGCGCAGGGCGGGAGCGACGCGCACGTGGTCATCGTGGGCGTGGGTGCAGATGATCGCCTTGACCGTCCGCTCCCCCACCAGCGCCATGATGTCGTCGACCGAGTGCGGGGCGTCGATGACGACGCACTCGGTGTCGTCGCCGATCACCCAGATGTTGTTGTCGACCTGGTGGGTCTCCCCGTCGAGGCTGAAGGTGCCGCTGGAGACGGCGTGGTCGATGCGCGCGGTCACAGGATCACGACCGAACGGAGCACGTCGCCGTGGTGCATCTTCTCGAAGGCGGCCTCGACGTCCTCGATGCCGATCTCCTCGCTGACGAACGCGTCGAGGTCGAGCCGTCCCTGCTGGTAGAGGTCGACCAGCATCGGGAAGTCACGGCTCGGCAGGCAGTCGCCGTACCAGGACGACTTGAGCGACCCGCCGCGGCCGAAGACGTCGATGAGCGGGATCTCGGGGATCTTCATGTCCGGGGTCGGCACGCCGACCAGGACCACGGTGCCGGCCAGGTCGCGGGCGTAGAAGGCCTGCTTCCAGGTCTCGGGCCGCCCGACCGCCTCGATCACGACGTCGGCACCCTCGGCACCGGCGTAGACCTCGCCGCAGATGCGCTTGATCTCCTCGACCGGGTCGACCTCGCTGGAGTTGATCGTGTGCGTGGCGCCGAGCTCGGTGGCAGCCTCGAGCTTCTTGGCGTCGATGTCGACGGCGATGACCGGGCTGGCACCGGAGAGGGCGGCCCCGGCGATCGCGGCGACGCCGACACCCCCGCAGCCGATGACGGCCACGGACTTGCCGCGGGTCGCCTCGCCGGTGTTGATCGCGGCGCCGATGCCGGCCATGACGCCGCAGCCGAGCAGGCCGACGGCCGCCGGACGCGCGGAGGGGTCGACCTTGGTGCACTGACCGGCAGCGACGAGGGTCTTCTCGGCGAACGCGCCGATCCCGAGCGCGGGGCTCAGCTCGGTGCCGTCCTCGAGGGTCATCTTCTGCGTGGCGTTGTGGGTGGCGAAGCAGTACTGCGGCTCACCGCGCTTGCACGCGCGGCACTCGCCACACACGGCGCGCCAGTTGAGCACCACGAAGTCGCCCGGGGCGACGCTGGTGACGTCGTCGCCGACCGCCTCGACGATGCCGGAGGCCTCGTGGCCGAGCAGGAAGGGGAAGTCGTCGTTGATGCCGCCCTCGCGGTAGTGCAGGTCGGTGTGGCAGACGCCGCACGCCTGGATCTTCACCACCGCCTCGCCCTTGCCGGGGTCGGGCACGTTGATCGTGACGAGCTCGACCGGCTCCCCCTTGGCCATGGCGACCACGGCCTTCACCTGCTGCATTGCGAAACCTCCAGTGATGGTGCGAACGACGGGTGCTTTACTCGCCGAGGCGGGCGAGCTCCTCCTCGACCACGGACGGGTCGAGCTTGGTGAAGATCGGGGTCGGCTTCTCGACCGGCGTGCCGACGACGATCGGGTGGCGGTGCCAGGCCGGCGCGGTGGTGTAGTCGCCGGTGAGGATCGGGTACGGCGTACCGCCGTCGAGGTCCTCGACCTCCTCGATGCGCGGCATCGGGGCGATGTCGCCACTGCCACCGAAGACCACGTCGACGGCGTTGGCCGAGAACGGCAGGAACGGCGCGAGCACCAGGTTGAGGTCGGCCACGCACTGTGCGATCACGTGCAGCACGGTGCCGAGGCGCTCGGGGTCGTCCTTGATCTTCCACGGCTCGGAGTCGGAGACGTACTTGTTGACCTCGCCGACCGCGCGCATCGCCTCGCCGATGGCCTGCTTCTGTCGGTGCCGGCCGATCAGGTCGCCCACGATGCCGAAGGACTGCTCGGCCACGGCGAGGATGCGCTCGTCGTCCTCGGTCAGCACGCCCTTCGCCGGGATCTCGCCGAAGTTCTTGGCGATCAGGGTGGCAGTGCGGTTGACCAGGTTGCCCCAGCCCGCGACGAGCTCGTCGTTGGTACGGCGCACGAACTCCGACCAGGTGAAGTCGGAGTCCTGGGCCTCGGGGCCGGCGGAGGCGACGAAGAAACGGAACGCGTCGGGCTGGTAGCGACTGAGCATGTCGCGCACGTAGATGACGACCTTCTTCGACGAGGAGAACTTCTTGCCCTCCATCGTCAGGAACTCGCTCGAGACGACCTCGGTCGGCAGGTCGAGGCGGCCGAACGTGCCGGGCTCGCCGCCCTTGTCGCCCTCGCCGTTGTAGGCGAGCAGCTCCCCGGGCCAGATCTGGCTGTGGAAGGTGATGTTGTCCTTGCCCATGAAGTAGTACGACAGCGCCTCGGGGTCGTTCCACCAGGCACGCCACGCCTCGGGGTCCCCGGAGCGCCGGGCCCACTCGATCGAGGCCGACAGGTAGCCCACGACGGCGTCGAACCAGACGTAGAGCTTCTTGGTGGGGTTGTCGCGCCACCCGTCGAGCGGCACCGTGATGCCCCAGTCGATGTCGCGGGTGATCGCGCGCGGGCGGATCTCCTTGAGGATGTTCTGGCTGAACCGGATCACGTTGGGCCGCCACAGCCCGGTCTTCTCCCGCTCGTCGAGCCACTCCCCCAGCGCCTCGGCCACGGCCGGCAGGTCGAGGAAGAAGTGCTGGGTCTCGATGAACTCCGGGGTCTCGCCGTTGATCTTCGAGCGCGGGTTCTTCAGGTCCTGCGGGTCGAGCTGGTTGCCGCAGTTGTCGCACTGGTCGCCGCGGGCGCCGTCGTAGCCACAGATCGGGCAGGTGCCCTCGATGTAGCGGTCGGGCAGCGTGCGACCGGTCGACGGCGAGATCGCGCCGTGAGTGGTCTGCTCGACGAAGTAGCCGTTGTCGTAGACGCCCCGGAACAGCTCCTGCACCACGGCGTGGTGGTTGCGCGTGGTCGTGCGGGTGTAGAGGTCGTAGGTGAGTCCGAGGGCGACGAAGTCCTCGCAGATCAGCCGGTGGTTGGTGTCGGCGAGCTGCTGAGGGGTGACCCCGGCCTCGTCGGCGGCGATGAGGATCGGGGTGCCGTGCTCGTCGGACCCGGAGACCGTGAGCACGTCGTGCCCGGCCATCCGCATGTACCGGCTGAAGACGTCGGAGGGCACGCCGAACCCGGCCACGTGGCCGATGTGACGCGGGCCGTTGGCGTAGGGCCAGGCGACGGCAGACAGGACATGAGTCATGCCCGGCAGTCTAGGGACGCGCCACCGGCGGTCCGTCCCCGGCGTCCAGCACCTCGACGTCGTCGCCGACCCTCAGGACCGCCCCCGGGCTGTCGGGCACGAGGTTGACGCCGAACCAGGTGGCGCCGTCGCGGCGCCGGATCCGGGCCAGGGTGGCCAGCGGCTCGGCTCCGCGACGTCCGGTCTCGGGATCGACGGTGGTCAGCACGCAGCGCGCGCAGGCCTTCACCGACCGGAACGTCGCCTCGCCGATGCGCACCCGCCGCCAGTCGTCCTCGGCCCACGCCGGGTGGCCGCTCACGACCACGTTGGGCCGGAAGCGGGTCATCGACAGCGGGCCGCCGGGCGCCGCGTCGTCCAGGGCGGCCAACGACTCCTCGGTCGTCAGCAGCAGGGGGTAGCCGTCGGCGTACGAGACGACGTCGTCGGGCTCGGCGTAGCGCGGGTCGGCCTGGCGCCGGGTCGGGTCGTCGCACCAGAGCAGGTCGACCTGTCGGCCGAGGAACTCGCTGAACCACGCGCCGGCCTCGGCTGCGGCCGGGGTGCCGACCAGGTCGTCGCGGAACAGGCGTACGCCGGCCACGGGGTCGGGCGCGGGCGTGACCACCTCCAGCGGCGGCGCTCCGGGCGCCTCGAGGCGCAGGCCGGTCGCGGTGATCTCCGGGCGCACCAGCACCAGCGCGTTGGCCTGCCGCGCCGTGACCGCGGCGCCGGCGGCATCGACCAGCATCCAGCGTCGGTCACCCGCCAGTCCCCACGGCTCGACCAGCGCGGTGGCGACCGACTCGCCACGGCACGACTTCACCGGGTAGCGGCGCAGGTCGGTCAGGGTCGCGGTCACGCGGGTCAGGCTACGGCTCAGCCGAAACGGGCCTCGCGCTCGGCGGCACGCCGGCGGATCGTGGGGAGGTGGCGGTAGAGACGGCTGCCGGGGCAGGCGGTCTCGTTGGTGTCGCGGTGCCCGTCGATGGCCGGCAGCCGCACGGTGGTGCCGGCGCGGTAGCGGTCGGAGCCGTGGGAGTAGACCCGCACCTTGCCGTTGGGGGCGCGGCGGTTGCGGTGCAGCTTCCAGGCGGCGAGCTTGACCAGCGCGGTGACGACCCGGTGGCCGGGGTTGCCGGTCTCGAAGTTGCCGATCACCGCGACTCCGGTCGAGGTCGAGTTGAACCCCAGCGTGTGGGCGCCGCGCACGGCTTGCTTGGCTCCGCCGGCGCGGCCGACCCAGGTGCGTCCGAAGCGGTCGACGAGGAAGTTGTAGCCGATGTCGGACCAGCCGAGGTTCTGCGTGTGATAGCGGTAGATGCCGCGCAGGAGCCCCGGCACGTCGGAGCGGCGGTAGTCGTTGCTGTTGACGGTGTGGTGCACGTGCACCTGCTGGATCGTCCGGTTGATGATCGGCCGCCCCGAGCGCAGCTGGGGGTCGGCGCCCCAGGCGCCACGGTTGAGGAGATCGGGACGCGGCCGCTTGGGGTGCTTGTCACCCGAGCGCGGACGCGCGCTCACGGGCGAGGCGTGGGCCACGCGGCCCGGCTCCATCAACGTCAGCCGCAGGTCGTCGGGGCGTCCGCCGCTGACCTCGACGCGGACGGCGGTGGCGCTCGCCACCCACCGCAGGTCGGTGGCCGCGCGCCCGTTGCCCTCGCCGGAGCCGAGGTCGGGGCCGTCGGTGAGCATCTCCAGCTCCTGCCACCCGCTCCACGAGCCCTGCGAGCGCACCCGCACCCGGACCTCGCGCGGACCGCCGGTCCAGGTGAGACCGACCATCGAGAACGGCGACGAGGCGGTCACCACCTCGCTGCGGTAGCGCCCCCGCTCGGCGCGCGCAGAGGTCGGTTGCGTGAGAGCGACGTCGAGGGCGCGTACGCCGTCGCCCTCGTCGACCAGGGTGTGCGGGGCTGCAGCCACCGCGCGTGGGAGTGCGACCGCGGCCTGCGCCGGCGTACCGGGCAGGCCCGCGGGCAGGGCGAGGAGCGTCACAACCACCGCTACGGCGCTGCGACGGCAGAGGAAGGACCGTCCCGAGCAAAGCATTCTCAACATCATGCGTCACTCCTGCCCCATCCGTCGAGCCCTCGGTGGTGTCGGGCACCGGTCCGGGGCCAGCACGGTAGGAATGGGGCATGACCTCCACTGCCTCGGCGGGCCCTGCTCCGACACCTGCCTACCGACCCCAGGTCGACCGGCTGCGCCGCCGGCTCAACCTCATGTTCGAGCCGTTCTGGGTGGTGCCGGCGGTGTGGTCGCTGGCCGCCGTCGTCATCGGCCTGGCGCTTCCCCAGATCGAGGAGGCCGGCGGCAATCCCTTGCCCCTGCTCTTCCAGGGCGGGGTCGACAGCGCGCGCTCGGTGCTGTCGACGACCGCGGGCGCGATGATCTCGGTCACCGGCCTGGTCTTCTCGATCACGATCGTCGTGCTCCAGCTGGCCAGCAGCCAGTTCAGCCCGCGGGTGCTCGACACCTTCTTGCAGAGCCGGATCACCCAGCACACGCTCGGTGTCTTCGCCGCGTCCTTCCTCTACTCCCTCGCCGTGCTGCGCTCCATCGTCGACACCGGCGCCGGCCAGGCGCCGGCCCTGGCGGTGACCGTCGCGTTCGTGCTAGTGCTGGGCTCGGTGGCGATGTTCCTGGCCTTCATCCACCACATCACCCAATCCATCTCGGTCGCCACCGTGATCCGCCGTGTCGGTGACGAGACCCGCACGCTGCTCGAGCGCAGCCACCGTCGCCGCGAGCGCCTGCCCTCGACGGCTCCCGACATGCCGCGCCTGGACGGCCAGACGGTGGTGGTCGCCCGCACCAGTGGCTACCTCGACAGCATCGACGCAGCGCGGTTGTGTCGCGTGGCCTCGAAGCACGACGCCCGCATCGAGATGCTGCTGCGCGTGGGGACCTTCGCCCCCGAGGGCTCACCGGTGGCGATCGTGCACGGTCCGGGCGACGAGGACTGGGACGCCCTGGTCAACGCGGCCATCGACCTGCGCAACGGCCGCTCGATGGAGCAGGACCTGGCCTTCGGCCTGCGCCGGCTCGTCGACATCGCCGAGCGGGCGTTGTCACCGGGCATCAACGACCCGACCACCGCCGTCGAGGTGGTCGACGAGCTGCACGACCTGCTCCGCCGCATGGTCGGGGAGCAGTCCGTCGTCGGCGTGCACGTCGACGAGGACGACGTCCCCCGAGCGGTCACCCGGGAGTGGACGCTGGCCGACTATCTCGACCTCGCCGTGGACGAGATCGCCCACTACGGCAAGGACGGGATCCAGATCCCGGCCCGCCTCGACGCGATGTTCACCGACCTGCTGGCGGCCGCACGTCCCGAGCACGCGGCGGTGCTGCACGCCAAGGCAGCGGCGATCAGCTGAAGTCGAGGTCTCCGGTGCGCGAGCGCTTGAGCTCGTAGAAGTAGGGCACCTTGGCCACGGCCACGCAGCCGTCCCACAGCTGGCCGGCTTCCTCGCCACGCGGGATGGCGGACAGGACCGGACCGAAGAAGGCCGCCCCCTCGATGGCGATGGTGGGCGTCCCGACGTCGTCGCCGACCTGGTCCATGCCCTCGTGGTGCGACGCCGCCACGGCGTCGTCCAAGAATGTGTCGTCCATCGCGTCGACCAGCTCGGGCTCGAGCCCGACCTCGGCAACAGCAGCGGCGATCAGCTCGCGCGAGATCGGCTCCTGGCCGATGTGGATGCGGGTGCCCATCGCGGTGTAGAGCGGCAGCAGGACGTCGTCGCCGTGCTTGTGCTGCGCGGCGATCAGCACCCGCACCGGCCCCCAGGCCGGGGCCAGCATCTCGCGGTACTCAGCAGAGATGTCCCGGTCCTTGTTGAGGTAGGCCAGGCTCATGACGTGCCAGGCGACCTCGATGTCGCGGACCTGCTCGACCTCGAGGATCCAGCGTGAGGAGATCCAGGCGAACGGGCAGAGGGGGTCGAACCAGAAGTCGGCGCGGGGTGTCGTCATAGGACGTTCAACCCCGCCGAGCGGCGGCTCATTCCATCGGGGCGCCCGCAGACCGGCTCAGCGCTTGACCTTGACCTTGGTGGCCGCCGCGCTCGGCTCGATCGCACCGGCCCCGTCGTAGGTCACCACGACCCGACGCCAGCCCGGCTTCAGGTCGCGCACGGGGACCCGGGCGAAACCGTCGACGGCGGTGGCGCTCACGACGGTCTTGCCGACCGTGACCGTGACGGGTCCGTCGACGCGGCCCAGGCCGCCGGCGTGCACGCGGACCGCGACGACGACCATCTTCTTCTTGCGGCTCTTGACCCGCATGGCGGTGGCCGTGGGGGTCGTCGTGGTGGCGAGGTCGAAGGTGCGCACGAGCGTGCGGTAGCGCGGCTTCGTCATGCTGATCTGCAGGGTCAGCTGGTGACCGATGTCCTCGGCCACGGGCGCGTACGTCGGTTCGACGGCGCCGTCGATCGCGACGCCGTCGCGCAGCCAGGCGTAGCTGATCGTGGCGTCGGAGGGCGTGATCGTGCCCGGGGCCACCTCGAGCTGGTCGCCGTAGCGATTGCGTCCGGAGGGGACGAACGGCTCGGTGACCTCGATGATCCCCTCGACGACAGGGCCGATCGCGGTCGGACCGTCCGAGGTGCCCTTGGCATACCCGTCGCGGCGAGCAACCTCGACGACGGTGATCGTCGCGCCCACGAGGTCGCGGGTCAGCGTGAGGCTGGTGCCGCTCTGCCCCCTGATCACGACGCCGTCGGCCTTCCAGCGCAGCGCGGCGATCTCAGGGGCGGGGCTCCAGACCCCGGGGGTCGCGGTGAGGACCTGATCGACCTCCGCGGAGCCGTCCAGCGCCGGGGGCGCGGTGTTGGTGAGCACGCCGGGCGTCACGGCCGGCAGGGCAGCGGAGTCGGCGGTCGCGGAGGCGTACCCGTCCTTGGCGGCCACGACCCGCACCGAGATCGCCATGCCCACGTGCGCCGGCTCGAGGGTGAGGGTCGGCGAGGTCGCACCGCTGATCGGCACGCCGTCGGCGAGCCACTGGATCGACTTCTTCGGCCCCGACGGCTTCCAGACGCCGGTGCGGGCGCTCAGGGTCTCCCCGACCTGGGGCGTGCCCAGCACCCGGGGCAACGCGGTGTTGGTGACTGCCTTGTCGACGAAGTGGATGAAGCCGGTAGGCCAACCCGGGCCGTCCTTGCGGATCGTGCGCCAGTGGAAGTCACCGTTCCAGGAATCCTCGGAGATCACGATCTCCGTCGCGGACACGACGCGCTCGATGTAGGCGACGTGGCCGCTCGACCCGGCGCCGGCGACGCCGCGGTTCCACCAAGCCACCGCGCCGACCTGCGGGACCTGGTCGGTCTTGTGCTTCATCGCGAAGCCCCAGTTGTAGGCCATGCCCGACCCCGACCAGGGCCGCTCGGTCGACATGCCGGCCTGGATCATCCGGTAGGCCACGTAGTTGGTGCAGTTGTGGCCGGAGTACATGCGCCAGTACATGCGGTTGCTGACCGCGGCGTACCCGCCGCTGGACATCCCCTTGTCGGCGCAGGACTTGTAGCCCTCGCAGTGGTACGTCGACGACGCCGTCGCCACGGGCGCAGCGGAGACGCCGAGCACCGGGAGGAGGGGGGCCAGGAGGAGGGCGGGGAGCAGGCGGGTGAGCCGTGTCGGGGGAGGCACGAGGAACACTGTCAAGCACATCAGGTGCGTTTCGCAACAAAAACCCCATAATTCACACCAGCCCCATTTTCAAGCACCTTGAATCACAGGCGTGTCGTTCAGCGTGTCGGCGTGCCCGGACCGGTGGAGTGCCCGACCGGTGGACACGGATGCGAGGATGCTCCTTATGCCTGGAACCAACCTCACTCGGGAGGAAGCCGCCACCCGCGCCGCCCTCTTGGATGTCACGTCGTACACCGTCGACCTGGACCTCACCACCGGTGACACCGTCTTCGGTTCGACGACCACCCTCGCGTTCACCTGCGCGACCCCCGGCGCCGAGACCTTCGTCGACCTCGTCGGTGCCGAGGTGCACGAGATCACGCTCAACGGAGCGAGCCTGGACCCTGCGTCCTACGTCGACAGCCGCATCCCACTGACGGACCTGCAGGCCGACAACACGCTCGTGGTGCGCGCCGACTGCACCTACTCCCACACCGGTGAGGGCCTGCACCGTTTCGTCGACCCCGTCGACGACCGCGTCTACCTCTACTCGCAGTTCGAGGTGCCCGACGCCCGCCGCGTGTTCGCGACGTTCGAGCAGCCAGACCTCAAGAGCGTCTTCAACTTCCGCGTCACCGCGCCCGACCACTGGGTCGTGGTCTCCAACGCACCGACGCCCGAGCCCGAGCCGCTCGGCGACGGCAAGGCCCACTGGACGTTCCCGACGACCAAGAAGATGTCGACCTACATCACCGCCGTGGTGGCCGGCGAGTACCACGCGGTCTTCGACACCTACGAGGGCAAGTTCGGCACGATCCCCCTGGGTCACTACTGCCGCCAGTCGCTGGTCGACTACCTCGACCGCGAGGAGCTGGTGAAGATCACCAGCCAGAGCTTCGCCTTCTTCGAGGAGCAGTTCGACTTCCCGTACCCCTTCGAGAAGTACGACCAGCTCTACGTGCCGGAGTACAACATGGGCGCGATGGAGAACGCCGGCTGCGTGACGCTGCGCGACGAGTACCTCCCCCGCTCGCGCCAGCCGCGCTCGTTCTACGAGTTCCGGTGCTCGGTCATCACCCACGAGATGGCCCACATGTGGTTCGGCGACCTCGTCACCATGAAGTGGTGGGACGACTTGTGGCTCAACGAGTCCTTCGCCGAGTGGGCCTGCTACTGGTGCGAGGCCGAGGCCACGGAGTTCACCGACGCCTGGACCGGCTTCGCCAACGCGCGCAAGCAGACCGGCTACCGCGCCGACCAGCTCCCGAGCACGCACCCGATCGCGGCCGACAACTACGACCTCGAAGCCGTCGAGGTCAACTTCGACATGATCACCTACGCCAAGGGCGCCTCGGTGCTCAAGCAGCTGGTGGCCTGGGTCGGGCTCGACCCCTTCGTGGCGGGCCTGCGTCAGTACTTCGCCGACCACGCCTACGGCAACACCGAGTTCGGTGACCTGCTCGCCGCGCTGGAGCGCTCCTCGGGCCGCGAGCTGAAGAGCTGGGCCGACGAGTGGCTGCAGACCGCGGGCGTCAACACCCTGACTCCCGAGTTCGAGCTGAACGCCGACGGCTGCTACGACAAGCTCGTCGTGCGCCAGAGCGCCCACCCCGACTGGCCCACGCTACGTCGCCACCGCCTCGGCATCGGCCTGTACGACGAGGTCGACGGCCGCCTGGTGCGCCGCGACTACATCGAGGTCGACGTCGAGGGCGAGACCACCGAGATCTCCAAGGCCGTCGGTCAGCGTCAGCCCGACCTGCTGCTGCTCAACGACGGGGACCTGGCCTACGCCAAGGTCCGTCTCGACGAGCGCTCGCTCGCGACCGCCGTGGCAGGACTGTCCCTGCTGGACGACTCACTGGCTCGCGCCATCGTGTGGGGTGCCACCTGGGACATGACCCGCGATGCCGAGATGAGCGCGCGTGACTACGTCGCCCTCGTGCTGGGCAACATCGGCGCCGAGACCGACTCATGGGGCCTGACCCGCATCCCGGTCTTCGCCGCCCAGGCCGCCAACTGGTACGCCGCTCCTGAGCACCGTGCCGAGCTCACCCACGCCTGGGAGCGCGGGCTACGTCGCCTCGTCGACGAGGCCGAGGCCGGCAGCGACCAGCAGCTGACCTTCGCGCGCAGCTATGCCGCCGCCGCTCGCAGCGACGAGGCCCTGGCCGACCTCGCTGCCCTGCTCGACGGCTCCCTGAGCATCGAGGGCCTCAGCGTCGACACCGACCTGCGCTGGGCCCTGGTGACCGGCCTGGCCGCGGCGGGGCGCGCCGACGACGAGCGCATCGCTGCCGAGCTCGCCTCAGACAACACGATCTCCGGTCGGGAGCACGCCGCAGCAGCACAGGCCGCGATGCCCATGCCCGAGGCCAAGGAGCGGGCGTGGCGCCAGGCCATGCTCGACCCCAACACGCCCAACGAGACCGCTCGTAGCGTCGTGCTGAGCTTCCAGCGCTTCGACCAGGAGGAGGTGCTCGCGCCCTACGTCGACAAGTACCTCGACGCCGTCAGCACCACCTGGGAGACCCTGGGAGCCCACAAGGGCTCGACGGCCCTGGAGTTCCTCTTCCCCAAGCCGCTGGCCTCCCAGGAGCTGCTCGACAAGGTCGACGCCTGGCTGGAGACCGCCGAGGTCAACCCCGGCGCCCTGCGCTACGTGCGAGAGGGTCGGGCCGAGGTCGCCCGGGCGCTCGCCGCCCAGGCCAAGGACACTGAGTCCGCGTAGGGGCACTCCCCCACCGGTCCACCGCTGACCCGTCGCGAGCGATCGCGGCGGGTCAGTGCTGTGTCAGGAGCTGGAGAGGGCGGTGTCGTCGCCGGCGTGCAGGGTCGCCTGGGGACGCGCGTGCTCGGCGAGCTGGTTGATGCCGCGACGCAGCCCGCCGACGAGGTCGCCGTCGGCAAAGCAGCTGGTCATCGTCTGCACCGCGAGCTCGACCTGGCGGTCGGAGAGCGTACGGCGCACCCACGCGCCGGTGACCACCTCGACGACCCGCTGATCGGGGTCGACCATGATCAAGATGCTGCGTGCCGGGGCGACCAGCGAGTTGTGCAGGCTGGTCGCGTGGTCGCGCGGACTGCCCGCGACCTTGCCCACGAAGACCGAGAACTCGGCGCGGCACAGTTGCTCGGCCTTGCGGATGGCGAGGTCGAGCGTGGCGCGTTCGGTGTTGCTGAAGGGGTCCCCTGACATGGGGACCAGCCTAATGCCCCGCGCGGGTGGCGTTGCTACCAGCGTGCGCCGGCGCCGCCGGCTGCGGAGTCCTCGGCGTCGGGCGCAGCGAGCTCGCCGGCGGCCTTGCGCGGCCCGCCGAGCCACTGGTCCTCGGCGGCCGCACCGCCGGGAGCGACGCTCTCCCCGCGCAGGAGCGAGGGCAGGTAGACGAGCACCGAGATCACCAGGGCAAGCAGCAGCGGGATCCCCACGAGCACCGCGAGGACGTGGAGCGTCTCGACGGAGTCGTTGGTCGGCCAGCCCTCGGGCACGTCGGCCGAAGCGGGAGCAGCCAGCACCAAGGAGGTGGCGGCGACAGCGGTCAGGGCCCAGGCCGCCGTCACGAGGCGGCGTACGACGTTCGTGGTCACGACCACAGCCTATCGGCTCCGATTCGAGGCACCACCGCGCACCTGTTATGCATGAGGCATGTCTGCGCTCCTTCCCCCTCTCGCCACGAGCCCGTGCGCCAGCGGCGAGTCCATCTGCGACTTCGTGTACCGCCACACCGACAACGCCGACCTCGCCAGCGCCTCTGATGTCCTGATCGGCCTCCCCCTGGCCCTGCTGGGGTTGCTGACCCTGGCGATCGTGATCCGCTGGGTGCTGACCAAGCTCGTCGACCGCGTGGTCAAGCGCGCCGAGGACCCGGCCACCAGCAAGCTCGGCATGGCGTCGGAGCGAGCCAACCCGATGCACGCCGCGCGGCGCTACCAGCGTGCCCAGACCATGGGCGCGCTGCTCAAGAGCATCATTACCGGGGTCGTGGTGGCCATCTTCGGCACCATGATGCTGAGCGAGATCGGGGTCGACATCGCCCCGATCATCGCCAGCGCCGGCATCATCGGCATCGCGCTCGGCTTCGGCGCCCAGTCCCTGGTCAAGGACTTCCTCTCCGGGGTCTTCATGATCCTCGAGGACCAGTTCGGGGTGGGCGACATCATCGACGTCGGCGAGGCCACCGGCACCGTCGAGGCCGTCAGCCTGCGCGTGACCCGTCTGCGCGACATCAACGGCACCGTCTGGTACGTCCCCAACGGCGAGATCCTGCGCGTCGGCAACCAGAGCCAGAACTGGTCGCGCACCGTGCTCGACGTCGGCGTGGGCTACGGCGAGGACCTCGCGCGCGTGCGTCAGGTGCTCGAGGAGATCGCCCACGACATGTGGGACGACGAGGACCTCAAGGGCCAGGTGATCGAGGAGCCCTCGGTCTGGGGCGTGCAGGAGCTGGCGGCCGACGCGATCACCATGCGGGTCGTGCTCAAGACGACGCCCGGCGCCCAGTGGGCGGTGGCCCGCGAGATGCGCCAGCGGATCAAGACCCGGTTCGACTACGAGGGCATCGAGATCCCCTTCGCCCAGCGCGTCGTGTGGCACCGCGAGGAGAAGCCGAGCGGCAAGGTGCGCAGCGACACCGCCGACAACACCGCCGACGACACCGCCGACGAGGTCACCACATGAGGCTCGGGGCACAATGACGGGCGTGACGACGTACTACGAGGAGATCGGTGGCTTCGAGACGTTCCGACGCATCGTGGCCCGCTTCTACGCCGGCGTGGCCACCGACGAGCTGCTCCGTCCGCTCTACCCCGAGGAGGACCTCGGCCCCGCCGAGGAGCGCTTCCTGCTGTTCCTCGTGCAGTACTGGGGCGGCCCCACGACGTACGGCGACACCCGCGGCCACCCGCGCCTGCGCATGCGTCACGCGCCGTTCGCGGTGACGCCCGCGGCTGCCGAGCGCTGGTTGGTGCACTTCCGGGCCGGGCTCGACGAGGTCGCGCTGACCCCGGAGCAGGACGCGAAGTTCTGGGACTACGTCACCCACGCGGCGCAGTTCATGGTCAACACCCTGGAGTGAGGCCCGTGGGTCAGTCCGTGCGGACGGCGCCCTGCAGGAGGTCGCGCAGTGCTACCGAGGGCTCGGTGGAGCGCTGGGTGGCATCGTCGAAGAAGACCACCGTCACCCGGGCGCGAGCCAGGGTGAGCTCGCCGTCGGTGATCTCGGAGTCGACGGTCATCGACCGGTTGCCGAGGCGGGCGATCTCGGAGTAGAGCTCGTAGGGCTCTTGGCGGTGCAGGATCGGTGCGCGGTACTCCACGTCGGTCTGGGCCACCACGAAGTGCGGACGGTCGACCTCGGCGTCGCGGACGATGCTGGAGACCAACCGGATCCGCGACTCCTGGAGGTACTCGAAGTACTTCACGTTGTTGACGTGGCGGTAGGCGTCGACGTCGGAGAAGCGCACGTGCAACGGGAAGTGGTGAGCGCTCTCGCGCCGGACCGGCTCGATCCGCGCCGAGCCCGGCACCGGCTCCTCGAGGTAGACCTGCAGGGCAGCCTTCTCCTCCGCGGAGATGCGGCGCGGCCGCTCGTGCTCGAAGACGTAGGGCGTGAGCACCGTCAGCGCGCGGAGGTAGACCTGGCGGGTGCCGTCCTCGCGGGGGTGGAAGACCTCGTAGGCCATGGTGAACGTCGCCGCGCGGACCTCGGTCACCCAGCACTCGATGCTCACCGGGCGGAACGTCAGGGCCATGGGCGAGACGTAGGTGACCTCGTGGCGCACCACGACCACGCCCTCGGCGAGGTCGTCGCGCCGCTCCCCCAGCATCGTGCGCATGAGGTCGACGCGTGCCTCTTGGAGGTAGTCGACATAGACCACGTTGTTGACGTGGCCGAGCATGTCGAGGTCGGCCCACCGGACGGGGCATTGGTAGACGTGGCGCACGCGTGAATCCTGCCATCAGACGGTGTCCTACAGTGGTGCGGTTGTCACCCACGAGATCGGAGATCCGTCCATGCCCGAGGCCGTCATCGTTTCTGTCGCCCGTTCACCCATCGGTCGCGCCAACAAGGGCTCGCTCAAGGACCTGCGTCCTGACGACCTGACCGCCACGATCGCGAAGGCGGCGCTGGACAAGATCCCGGCTCTGGACCCCGACACGATCGACGACCTGATCCTCGGCTGCGGGCTGCCGGGCGGCGAGTCCGGCAACAACATGGGCCGCAACGTCAGCGTCCTCATGGGTCACGACGCGATCCCCGGCACCACGATCACCCGCTACTGCGCCTCGTCGGTGCAGTCGACGCGGATGGCGTTCCACGCGATCAAGGCCGGCGAGGGTGACGTGTTCATCTCCGCCGGTGTCGAGATGGTCTCGCGCTTCGCCAAGGGCACCTCGGACCACTGGCCCGACACCCACAACCCGGCCTTCGACGCGGCCAAGGAGCGCACCAAGGCCATGGCCGAGGGTGGCGTCGACTGGCACGACCCGCGCCAGGACGGCCTCCTGCCCGACGTCTACATCGCCATGGGTCAGACGGCCGAGAACGTCGCGCGGCTGCGCGGACTGTCGCGCCAGGAGCTCGACGAGTTCGGCGTCCGCTCGCAGAACCTCGCCGAGAAGGCGATCAACGACGGCTTCTGGGCCCGCGAGATCACCCCGGTCACCACGCCTGACGGCACCGTGGTCAGCGCCGACGACGGCCCCCGCGCCGGCGTCACCTACGACAGCCTCAAGGACCTCAAGCCGGTCTTCCGCCCCGACGGCGTCGTCACGGCCGGCAACTGCTGCGCCCTCAACGACGGTGCCGCCGCGGTCGTCCTCATGTCGGACACCAAGGCAGCCGAGCTCGGCCTGAAGCCGCTGGCACGCATCGTGTCCACCGGCGTCAGCGGCCTCTCGCCCGAGATCATGGGCCTCGGCCCGGTCGAGGCCACCCGCAACGCCCTGAAGTATGCCGGGATGAGCATCGGTGACATCGACCTCGTCGAGATCAACGAGGCCTTCGCCGCGCAGGTCGTGCCGTCCTACCAGGACCTCGGCATCGACATCGACCGCCTCAACGTCAACGGTGGCGCGATCGCCGTCGGCCACCCGTTCGGCATGACCGGTGCCCGTCTGCAGAACACGATGATCAACTCGCTCGACTGGCACGACAAGAGCACCGGCCTGATCACCATGTGTGTCGGTGGCGGCATGGGCATGGCGCTGATCCTCGAGCGCATCTGACCCCCGCACCTCACCTCGTACGCCCGGCCGCATCGCGGCCGGGCGTCCGGCTTTTCCCCCGCCAGGTTGTCTAGACTCCCTGGGTGCCCAGCTTTCCCACGCGCCCCGAACCCCGCTGGCTCGATGCCGAGCAGCAGAACGCCTGGCGCGCGTTCGTCCTCGGCACCCAGCTGCTCTTCGACCGGCTCGACGACGACCTCCAGCGCGAGCACGGGGTCGCCCTAGTCGAGTACGAGATCCTCGTCCGCCTCTCCGAGCAGCAGGGCTCCATGCGGATGGCTCAGCTCGCCGACTCGCTCGCCCACAGCCGCAGCCGGGTGACCCACACGATCCGACGCATGGAGCAGGACGACCTCGTCCGCCGTGAGACCTCGCTCGAGGACCGCCGCGGGGTCTTCGCGGTGATCACCCCGCGCGGCCGGCTCCTGCTCGAGAACGTCGCCCCGACCCACGTCGAGGGCGTGCGCCAGCACTTCGTGGACCTCGCCAGCACCGACGACTTCGCCGCCATCGGTCGGGTCATGAACGCGGTGGCCGACGACCTCGTCCAGGACCAGCCCCAGAGGGAGCTCCGGTGAGGTGACCGGCGGCGTTGAGCTGGTCGATCGGCCTGCGGGCGTTTCGTCACGGCTCGATTCGCTCGCCAGCTCGACCTCCGGAGTGGTGCGTTCACCCGGCAGGTTCATCGAGTAGCCGGGGCCGAGCGCAGCGATGACCCCGGCGTAGCGAGATGCCCCGCAGCCCAACCGGCCACCTCGGTCGGCCACCCCGGTCGGCCTGCGGGGGCCTCGATACGGCCGCTCTCGCTGGCGCTCGTGCGTCCTACTCGACCAACCTCCGGTTGCGCATGCCGATGACCCCGCCCGGGGGCGGGGTGCGGGGCGATCAGGGCCGTCGACGCGATCGGACCGTGAAGGTGTAGCCCGAGGGGCTCGTCCACTCATGGACCCCCGGCGCCGAGGTGGTGTAGCCCCACCCCGAGTGGGTCTTGGCGCGATGATGGCGCCGGCACAACGGCGACAGGTTGTCCGAGCTCGTTTCCCCGCCCTGCTCGTAGGGGACCTGGTGGTCGAGGTCGCAGCGTCGCGATGGCCTGGTGCAGTAGGGGAACACGCACGTCGGGTCGCGCAGGACCACCTGCTCCCGCAGCCGCTCGCGAGGGCTCGTACCCTCGCACACGAGGTTCTGGTTGAGGTCGATGACCTCCTTCACCACGACCTTGGTCGCGGACCCGCACCAGGAGCGGATCTGGTCGATCAGCACGGTGGACCGGGTGTTCTCCACCACCGCCAGGTCATTGCCGGCCAGGGAGTCGGCGTCGAGGTGGGCGTAGATCGTGACCGCCCGCTCCAGAGGCAGCCCCTGCTGACCCCGGGCGAGATCACCGACGGCCATCGCGCGGCGTACGTCAAGCGACTCCTCACACCCCGACTCACCCAACAACACAGCACCTGCGCGGACGGCCTGCTCCAGGTCGAGGGCATCGGCGAGGTCGAGGGTGCCGTTGACCTCCACGATCCCTTCCAGGGACACCTGGTCGGTGTGGATGTCGAACTTGCGGTGCTCCTTCGCGGCCTTCTGCCGGCGTTCGGCTTCGGCGGGGTCGAAGCGGGCGATCGCCTCCTCCACCGTGCGCTCGATCTGCGCGAACGAACACCTGTGGGCGGTCGGGGCGAGCATCTGGTCGACGTAGGCGGCACCTTCTTGGCACAAGATCATCGTGAGCTCGGCGACCTTGAACGCCCGCCATACCGGCACCTCGAGCTCTCAGCACCCGCTCCCACAACTTCGGGAGCCGGTAGCGGACCTCGAGGGTCTTCCCGATGAAGTTGAACGCCGAGTCGGTCGAGCGACCCAGCAGCATCCCGAGCTCCTCAGCCGCGAACTCGCTCACGACCGGGCACCCGATGCCGCCCAGGGGGATGCCGGTGTCCCAGAACGAGCACCCCTCGGCCTCCGCGCCGGTCAGCGTGTGCTCCGCCGCCCACTCGATGACCCCCACCAACAGACCGACCTCAGCGGCGTCCGCGGCCGCCTTCAGGTCCACCACAGCGGCGGTCGCCGGGGAGGGGGTGCGGGTGCTGGACATGGTCTGATTCTACTGCCGGCCGCCGACATTCGCTAGCGTGTTCGAACGGCGTTGTGGATGGGGAAACGGGGTTGTGGTCGGCGGTTGGGCTGCGGGGGCCTCGATACGGCCGCCCTCGCTGGCGCTCGTGCGTCCTACTCGACCACCTTGGACCTACAGGAGGGCGGTCGGGCTGCGGGGGTGGGCGCTAGGTCCGCTTCGCGCGGGACCGGTCGTCGAGGAGGGCGCGGGCGAAGAGGGTCTGCACGCCGTCGCGGCACAGCGTGGGTGCGTTGAGGTGGAAGGACTGGTGGTCGGGCCAGAGGACGAGCTCGACGCCGGGGTTGGGCTGGATCCACTGGTCGAGGGGCAGGCGGGCGTTGTCGTCGTAGTGCCAGCGAGCGCCTCCGACGAGGTCGACCTTCCAGTGGAAGGGGCCCAGCGGACGGCCGCGCCAGGTGAGCTCCGGGCCGGGGAAGTCCGGCTCGACGAGGATCTCGCGCTCCATCACCAGGTCGGCGATGGTGCGAGGGGACGCGTCCGGGGGCGCCAGGGCGCCGAACGGGACGACCTCGAGGGCGTAGGCCTCGAGGTGGTGCACGCAGCCGCAGCGGCCCGGCTCCGGCGGGGTCCATAGCCCGTCCGGGCCCGAGGTCGCGGGGCCCGACTCCTCCTCCAGCGCAGCAGCCACCCACTCGGCCAGGGACGGCAGGTGCTGCACCGGCTCGGACTCGTCGTCGAGGGCGTCGATGGTGATGACCTCGTGACCGGTCGGACCGACGCGGAGGTGGTCGAGGCAGACCACGAACGTCGTGCCGCGACGCACGGCGATCGGCACGAGGAAGCGCGGGTGGTGCTTCCAGAGGTTGTTCGAGGCCTTGCGCAGCCGCTCCCCCGCCAGCCACTCCCAGTTGGCGAGCGGTTGGCTCGCGATGAGCCCGGGCAGCTCGTCGGGCTAGGCGGACCCCGCCCGCAGGTCCTCAGGGCCCAGCAGGTCGGGGTACGCCGCCACCACGGTGACACAGGTCGGTCGCGGATCAGTCGCGGGTCAGGCGGCGGTGCGTGACCCGGTGAGGACGAGCGGCCTCGGCGCCGAGGCGCTCGATCTTGTTCTCCTCGTAGGAGGCGAAGTTGCCCTCGAACGAGAGCCACTTGCCCGGCTGGTCGTCCTCGCCCTCCCAGGCCAGGATGTGCGGGTCGCCACGCGGTCGAGGAACCACCGGTCGTGCGAGGTCACCACGGCGCAGCCGGGGTAGTCGAGCAGCGCGTCCTCGAGCGACGACAGGGTCTCCACGTCGAGGTCGTTGGTGGGCTCGTCAAGCAGCAGCAGGTTGCCGCCCATCTTCAGGGTCAGGGCCAGGTTGAGGCGGTTGCGCTCACCACCGGAGAGCACCCCGGCCTTCTTCTGCTGGTCGGGTCCCTTGAAGCCGAAGGAGGCGACGTAGGCGCGGGA
>CAVXDL010000004.1:0-28216 GCA_963760515.1 uncultured Actinomycetota bacterium | reverse complement strand
CGGTCGGGCTGACAGGATTTGAACCTGCTATCCTTGACCCCCAGTCAAGTGCGCTACCAGTCTGCGCTACAGCCCGAACGCCCTGTGGTGACCACTCGAAGCGGCGCCGCAAGGCGTGCTGAACCATACCGCAGCCCTTGTGGGGTCATCGAATCGGTTCCCCATCGACGATCGGCGGCTAGCGGAAGTCGCGGGAAGACTGACGCGCTTGCAGGGCAGCGCCCGCCCCGGGGATCACGGTGTCGAGACCCTGACGACGCGATCGGCCACGAGGTTGGTGACGCCCTCGGAGCATTCCAGGATGCCGCGGATCACCACCGCCACCCGGTGCCGGGCAGCCTGGCGGTGCACCTTCATCACCCCCACCGAGCAGATGACGTTGAGCATCCCGGTCTCGTCCTCAAGGTTGAGGAACGTCGTGCCGCGCGCGGTGCCGGGGCGCTGGCGGTGGGTGATCAGACCTGCCACGTGCACGCGCCGACCGGACTCGGTGGCCGGAGCTCGCCGATCGACCGGATGCCGGCACGGCGCAGCTCGTCGCGCAGGTGCTCGATGGGATGGCCGGCCGGCGACGTGCCCGTGGCCCAGAGGTCGGCCAGGGTCACCTCCTCCGGGCTCATCCCCGGCAGCGTCGGGGCAGCCGGAGCCGGCGTCACTCCGGCGATGTGGTCGGCGCTCTCTGCGAAGCCCGCAGCCCACAACGCTGCGCGCCGGTCGAGGCCGAAGCACTCGAACGCCCCGGCGGTCGCCAGCGCCTCCAGCTGCTCGGGCACCAGGGCGGCACGGCGGGACAGGTCGGTCACGTCGCGAAACGGCGCCTCGTCACGGGCGGCGACGATGCGTCGCGCCACGTCCAGACCGATGCCGCGCACGCTGTCCAGCCCGAGACGTACGGCGAGGCGACCGTCGCGCCGGTGCGCGGGGGTGGGGTCCGGGGTGCCCGGCACCCACTCGACGCGGACGAACGACGGCCGGCAGCACTCCTCGAGCCCGGTGAGTGGGACCTCTCCGGCCGCTGACTCCTCGGCCACCAGCGGCTCGACCTCGCACTGCGCCCCCGAGCGGGCGACGTCGGGGCGGCGTACCTCGACATCGTGCCGGCGAGCGTCGCCGATGAGCGACTGCGGGGAGTAGAAGCCCATCGGCTGGTTGCGCAGCAGCCCGGCCAGGAACGCGGCCGGGTAGTGCAGCTTGAACCACGAGCTGGCGTAGACGAGCAGCGCAAAGCTCAACGCGTGGGACTCGGCGAAACCGAAGTTGGCGAACGACAGGATCTTCACGTAGATCGCATCAGCGGCCTGCCCGGTCAGCCCGCGCCGCTCCATGCCGGCGTAGAGCTTCTCCTTGATCGACTCGATGCGCTCCACCCCGCGCTTGGAGCCCATCGCACGGCGCAACAGGTCGGCGTCGTCGCGGCTGCAGTCACCCAGCGCGACCGCCATCGCCATCAGCTGCTCCTGGAAGAGCGGCACTCCCTTGGTGCGCTCGAGCACCGGCACCAGGTCGGGGTGGTCGTAGGCGACCTCCTCCTGCCCGGTGGCGCGGCGTACGTAGGGGTGCACGGCCCCGCCCTGGATGGGGCCCGGTCGGATCAGGGCGATCTCGATCGCGAGGTCGTAGAACTCACGCGGGCGCAGCCGCGGCAGCGTGCCGATCTGCGCTCTGCTCTCCACCTGGAAGACCCCGATCGAGTCGGCGCGGCACAGCATCTCGTAGACCGCCGGCTCCTCTTTGGGCATCGTCGCGAGCGTCCACTGCTCCCCCAGGTGCTCGGCGATGAGCCGCATCATGTGGTCGAGCGCGCCGAGCATGCCGAGCCCCAGCAGGTCGAACTTGACCAGGCCCATCGTCTCGCAGGAGTCCTTGTCCCACTGGAGCACCGTGCGCCCGTCCATGCGCCCCCGCTCGATGGGGCAGACCTCCCCGATGGGCCGCTCGGTCAGCACCATGCCGCCCGAGTGGATGCCGAGGTGGCGCGGGGCTCCGAGCAGCTCCTCGGCCAGCGCCACCACCGGCGCCGGTACGTCGTGGGTGGCGCCGTCCCCCGCGGTCACGACCCCGCCCCACCCGTCGATCTGCTTCGACCACGCGTCCTGCTGCCCCGAGGAGTGCCCCAGCGCCTTGGCCGCGTCGCGCACCGCCATCCGCGGCCGGTAGGCGATCACGTTGGCGACCTGGGCGGCGTTGCGCCGACCGTAGGTGTCGTAGACCCACTGGATCACCTCCTCGCGCCGGTCGGAGTCGAAGTCGACGTCGATGTCGGGCTCCTCGTCGCGGTGCGCGGAGATGAAGCGCTCGAAGGGCAGGCGGTAGAAGACCGCATCCACCGCGGTGATGCCGAGGGCGAAGCAGACCGCTGAGCTCGCCGCCGAGCCTCGCCCCTGGCACAGGATCCCGCGCCCACGCGCGAAGGCCACGATGTCGTGCACGATCACGAAGTAGCCGGCGAAGTCCTTGCTGGAGATCACCGCGAGCTCGTGCTCGAGCCGCTCGCGGGCGACCTGCTCGTGCGGGGTGCCGACGTAGCGCTCCTCGAACCCCCGGTCGGCCAGCACCCGCAGCCACGAGTCGGCGGTGTGCCCCTCGGGGATCTGCTGCTTGGGCAACCCCGGCGAGGCCTTGCGCAGGTCGAAGGCGAGCTCGTCGGCCAGGCTCACGCTGCGCGCCACAGCACCGGGGTGGTCGGCCAGCGCCGCTGCCGTCTCCGCGCCGCTGCGCAGGTGGCCGGTCGAGGACAGGTCGAGCCAGCCGTCGAGCTCGGCCAGGCTCCGCCGGGCGCGTACGGCGGCCATCGCCGAGGCCAGGCGGTGCTGGGCGGGAGTGGCGTGGTGGACGTTGCCGGCCGCGACCACGTCGAGCCCGTGGGTGTTGGCCAGGGCGGCGAGGGTCGCGTTCAACGTGTCGTCCCCCGGGCGTGGTGACAGCTCGACGAGCACGTGCTCGAGACCGAACAGGGCAGTCAACCGGTCCAGGGCCTCGGCCGCCGCCTGCGGACCCCCGCGCGCCAAGGCCTGGCGCACCGCGCCCTTGCGGCAGCCGGTCAGCACCACCCAGTGACCCCGGCCGCGTTCACCGAGCTCGTCGAGGTCGTAGACCGGGCGCCCCTTCTCGTCACCGAGCAGGTGCGCGTCGGTCATCGCCCCCGAAAGCCGGTGGTAGCCCTCCACCCCGCGCGCGAGCACGAGCAGGTGACTGCCCTCCGGGTCGGGCACGCCGTTCTGTGGACCGCTCAGGCCCAACGACAGCTCCGCGCCGTAGACGGTCAGCAGCTGATGCTCGGCGGCGGCCTCGGCGAGCAGGGGCGCGCCGTAGAAGCCGTCGTGGTCGGTGATCGCCAGCGCGTGCAGCCCGAGCCGCACCGCCTCCTCGACCAGCTCGGTCGGCGAGCTCGCGCCGTCGAGGAAGCTGTAGTGGCTGTGGCAGTGCAGCTCGGCGTACGGCGTGACCTCGCTCGGCGGCTCGATGACGCGCGGCGGCCCCGAGCGGTGCTTGCGGCGCGAGATCGGCGCGTCGTCAGCGCCGGGCAGCCCGCTCAGCCGCCGCTCCAGCTCACTCCAGCTCATGGCCGGGTTGTTCCAGCCCATCAGCGCGCGCCCATCAGTCGTAGCCCGCCTCGAGGGACCAGCCCTCGGCGCCGCACAGCAGCAGCCAGGCACGCCCGTCGCCGGCCACCACCTGGAAGCGCGCGCTCAGCCCGGCCCCGCCCGACCACCAGGACTCGTCGGTCGGCCACGGACCGGCCCAGGCCGTGACCGGCTGCCACGCCTGCTCGCCCTGCGCCAGGGTCGGCTCGGAGCAGCCGATGCGGAACCGCGAGGGCGCGCCCGTGACCGCACCGCGCTCGGTGACCGCCACGGCTCGGCCGTCGGCGTCGACCACCTCAGCCCCCATCGGGGAGGCGAAGACCCGCACCGGCGCCGGGCCCGGCACGCGACCGGGCCACGGGCGGTCGAGGGGGCGCAGGTCGACCGGACGCTCGCCCCACGGCACGGTCGCCTGCCGGGCTGCTGGGCTGCGACCGCCCTGGCGCACCGGACGTCGTACGGCGTCGAAGCCGACCATCGCCTGGACCCGAGCGACCCCCCGCTCCACGAGGTCGTCGGAGCCCCCGCCCCACAGCGACTCGCCGTGGGCAGCGGCAGGCTCGACGGCGTCCGGCACGAACCGCACCCGCTCCACCGGCGCGCCCACCTGCCCGGACTCCTTCCGTGCCCGCAGGGACCCGCCGTGCTCGCGCGACTGCAGCTGCCAGTGGACCCGGTCGACGAGGTCGCGGGCGGTGAAGAAGCGAGGGTGGAGCCAGGTGCGTGAGGAGGCCAGGACCCCGTCGGCCTCCACCTCGATGCGCACCCCGGTCGCCACCAGCTGGAGCCGTCCGAGCGCAGCCAGGAACTCCTCGGCCGTCGTGCGCACGCTGAAGGTCACCGCCTCGGCGGAGTCCAGCGGTGGCTCGAAGACGACCACCCGGTCGAGCTCGGGAGGGACGGCGCGAGCAGCGAACAAGGCTGGATCGAGCCCCCGGGCGCGGCGCCAGGCCGAAGCGCCGTAGCGCCCCAGCCGCGCCTCGAGCGCCTCGCTGGGCAGGGCTGCGACGTCGCCGAGACTGCGCAGCCCGAGGCGGCGAAGCAGGCTCACGGCCTCGCGGCCCTGCGGCCCGTCGGCGTCGAGCACCTCGACCGGCAGCGGCGCCAGGAACGCCGCGGACTCCCCCGTCGGCACCACCGCCCACTCCTGCGGCTGCACCGAGCGGGCGGCCTGCTCGGCGGTGAACAGGTCGTCGGCCACCCCGAACCGCACGTCGCGTACGCCGGCCTCGACCAGCACCTCGCAGATCGTGGCCGCGGCGTTGGCCTCGCTGCCGAACCACCCCGCGGGCGCCCGGACCGCGAGCAGCCCCGGCCGCAGCGCCGCCACCCCGGGACGCAGGTCCTCCACGAGGCCGAGGACCCGCTCGAAGGCCCGTGCGTCACGGTCGGCGTTGGCGGTGAGCACTGCCAGCTCAGGACAACGCGCCTGAGCATCACGGCGCCGCTGCCCGCGGCGTACCCCTTCGGCGCGCGCCGGGCCGTTGCAGACCTCGACGACATGCCCCGACAGCACAGCTGCCGGGGTGGACGGTGGACGCTCCGCCTCGGCCAGCCCCGCGACGACCGACCAGTCGGGGCACCACAGCACCAGCACCCTCATCCCGACACCTCGCGCACCAGGGCCGGAGCCGACCGGACGGTCTGCTCTGCAGGCTCGATCCGGTCGGCGAAGACCAGGTCCGCCCGCTGCGCCGGCCTGGCTCCACGTCGTACGACGACCTGGGCGCGCCGCTGCGTCAGGAAGCCCCTCCCGGCCGCCGGACCACTCCAACGCGACTCCTCCAGGCTCACCCGAGCCTCCACGCGCGGCCACTCCCCCCACACCACGAGCACGCCCGAGCGGGTGCGCAGCCGCGCATCGAGGATGCCGGCGGCGCGCGCATCCACCCGCGACGGCGCCCGCAGCACCACCACCCGGAGCACGTCGACGAGGGCGGCGGTCACCTCCAGCCAGTGCTCGCCCGGATCCGGGACGAGCACGGTGCGGCCCAGGTCGATGCCGAGACCGGCCGCGGCTTCGGCGCCGAAGTCAGGCATGCCCGCGAAGCCCACCCACTCGCCGGCCTGGGAGGCACCGGCGGCCATCGCGAGCGCCAGGGCTGCGGAGTCCACACCGTAGGTGCCACCGGCGTGCAACGGCACGAGGTCGGCCAGGGCGGGCAGCGTGGGGACCGCGAGTCGGGCCGGGCGCCGCTCCATCGCCGCGACACGTTCGCGCAGCTGATCGACCACGGAGCGACCAGGATCGAGCTGCGGGACGACGGCACCTGACACTCAGCAACTATCGAACATCTGTTCGAACAGGTCAAGTGCGCGACCTCGGAGATCAGGAGAGGATCATCGCACCTGGGCTGAGGAACCCGAGACCCGCAGCGACGATGTGTCCACCGCCACGAATGCTCGCGCGGGGATCTTCTTCAGGTCGGCGATGAGGTCGGCAGGCCAGGCGCGGTGCTGCTCTCCTTGGAAGAACCACGGCGACCCGTTGTCGGCCAGCACCAGGCCGTAGGTCTTCATCGCGCGCACCACCCGCTTGGCCTCGACCGACAATCCCCGCGGGCGCCACGCGGCCTTGAGCCGGAACCGCGCTCCCATGGGCGGGTACGCCGCCGACGACGTCGCTCCGGCGTCGTGCCGGGCCGGCCAGAGGTGGCGGCGCGCGGTCACGTCGGTGGTGAAGCGGATCGCGTGGTCGATGCGGTCGGCGCGCACCTCGCTCCATCGCAGCAGGCCGGGCAGGATCGGCAGCCCGGCCGCGTCGGCGGAAGTCCAGCCGTCGGGACGCAGCTTGTTGCTCTTCAGCGACCAGACCGCACCCGAGCCGGCCTTCCAGCCCTTGCCCGTCTTCTTGGTCGCATAGGTCTCGAAGAGCCGGCAGGCACCCCTGACGACCACGATCGCGTGCCGGTCGCCCGTGGAGGCACGTCCGCCCTCGATCCGGGTGTCGGAGCCGAGCGGGTAGCGCACCCGGTCGCTCTCGGAGGCATAGGTGAAACGCACCTTGACCTTGCGATGCTTGCGACCCACGACCGTGATGGGGATGCCGTAGTCGGGTCCCGCGCCCTCGTTGGGCCCGAAGTCGGGGTGCAGGTCGACATCGGTCGACATGTGCGACAGCCACTGACCGCTGCGGCGGTGCACCGGCAGTGACGAGACGTCGGCGTGCCACCAGTTGTCGTCCGGGAACGCCGCGCACGACGTCCGGGCGATCGGGTTGCGCGATCGGGTTGGACGCCGCGGCGCGCGGCTGGCGTGCCGGACGCCGACACCGCCCCCGAGGACGGGACGCCGAGCAGCGGCGCGATGAGCGCGAGTGCGCCGATGCGGCGCCACGAAGTCTCCATGTCGCAACGTACTCCCGTCACGACCTCAGGTCACTTGCGCTTGCGCTTCTCCCGCACCCGCTGCTCGATGACGATCGGGGTGCCGACGAAGCCGAACTGCTCGCGCAGACGCCGCTCGATGTAGCGCTCGTAGCCGGCCTCGAGGAGACCGGAGGTGAAGAGCACGAACGTCGGCGGGGCCGTCGTGGCCTGGGTGGCGAACATGATCTTGGGCTGTTTGCCGCTGCGCACCGGGTGGGGGTGCTCGGCGACGAGGCGACCGAGGAAGTTGTTGAGCTGACCGGTCGAGATCCGGGTCTCCCAGCCCTCCAGGGCCCGCTCGATCGCCGGGACGAGCCGGTCGATGTGCCAGCCGGTCTTCGCGGTGATGTTGATCCGCGGCGCCCACTGCACCTGCACGAGGTCGCGCTCGATCTCGCGGTCGAGGTAGTAGCGACGCTCCTCGCCGACCAGGTCCCACTTGTTGAAGGCGATGACCAGGGCCCGACCGGCCTCACGGATCGTCTGGATGATGCGCAGGTCCTGCTCCGAGAGCGACTCGCCGCCGTCGACGACCAGCACGGCCACCTCGGCGCGGTCGATGGCGGTCGTGGTGCGCAGCGAGGCGTAGTACTCGTGGCCCGAGGCCTCCTTGACGCGCTTGCGGATGCCGGCGGTGTCGATGAAGCGCCAGGTGCGGCCACCGAGGTAGATCGAGCTCGTCGACGGGGTCGACGGTGGTGCCGGCGACGTTGTCGACGACCACCCGCTCCTCACCGGCCAGCTTGTTGAGCAGGGACGACTTGCCCACGTTGGGCTTGCCGACGATGGCGATGCGGCGTGGGCCACCCACGGGGACGTCGTCCATCTGGGGGGTCTCGGGCAGCGCGGCGAGGATCGCGTCGAGCATGTCGCCAGAGCCGCGACCGTGCAGGGCCGAGACCGGCCAGGGCTCGCCGAGGCCGAGGTTCCACAGGGCGTGCGCCTCGGACTCGGTGCGCTGGTCGTCGACCTTGTTGGCCGCGAGCACGACGGGCTTGCCCGACTTGCGCAGGATCTTGACGACCTCTTCGTCGATGTCGGTGATGCCGACCGCGGCGTCGACGACGAAGAGCACGGCGTCGGCCAGGGTCACTGCCACCTCGGCCTGCGCGGCGATGCGCTGCGCGAGGCCGCGGGCGTCGGGGTCCCAGCCACCGGTGTCGACGACGGTGAACGCTCGTCCGTTCCAGTTGGCGTCGTAGGAGACCCGGTCACGGGTCACTCCCGGGACGTCCTCGACGACGGCGGCGCGCCTGCCGATGATGCGGTTGACCAGCGTCGACTTGCCGACGTTGGGGCGTCCCACGACCGCCAGGACCGGGACCGGACCTGTGGGCTCGTCGGACTGCTCGGGGGTGTTGTCGTCGACCGGTGTGCTCATGCTGACTTCTCCGTGATGCCCCCGCCGGGGTCGGGTTCGTGCTGCCCCGCGGGCAGTGGCCCGGGAAGGGAGAGGCCGGTACTGCGTCGGGCGGCCTCGAGATCTTCGAGCATGCGGGCCCGCAGTCGGTGGGAGATCTCCCCCACCCGCTGGCGCGTCCGCGGCCATGCGGCCTGCTCGACGGTGAACGGCGTACCGAACACCATGTCGATGGTCCCACGCTTCGGCGGCAAGGACGAACTCGCGCCGCCGGGCTCACGGGTGCCGAAGATCATCACCGGCACCACCGATGCTCCCGAGGCGAGCGCGAAGTAGGCCGCACCGCGGTGGAAGGTGCCGAGCTCACCGTCGCCGCGCGTGCCCTCGGGGAAGATGATCACCGCTCCTCCGTCGCGCAGCACCGCGAGGGTGGAGCGCACAGCGGCGGGGTCGGTGTGGTCACGGTCGAGCGGGATCTGGCCGGACTGGCGCAGGAACCAGCCGAGGAAGCCGGAGAACATCTCGAGCTTCGTCAGCGCGTGGGCCACCCGCGGGACGTAGGTGGCCAGCAGCGGTCCGTCGATCACGCCGATGTGGTTGCCGGCGAAGATCACCGGTCCCTCGTTCGGCACGTGCTCCACGCCGTGCAGGCGAACCCGGTAGCGCCGACGCATCAGCCACCCGACCGGCGGTCGCCCGGCGCGCAGCAGCCAGCGACGCGGCCGGCGTACTTGGTCGGTGCGGGGCAGGTCGAGGTGCGGCGAGCTCACGAGACCGGCTCCCCCGCAGCCTCGACGAGGCCGACCAGCAGGTCGATGACCTGCTCCAGGGTGTACATCGTGGTGTCGAGGTGCGCGGCGCCGTCAGCCATCACCAGGGGCGCAGTGGCCCGGCCGGAGTCGATCCGGTCACGCTCGCGCAGCACCTGCTCGGTCGCGGCGAGATCGCTGCCGCCCTCTTCCAGCGCCCGTCGCGCAGCTCGGGCCGCCGGGTCGGCGGTCAGGTAGACCTTGACCTCGGCCTGGGGCCAGACCACCGAGCCGATGTCGCGGCCCTCGACGACGATGCCGCCGTCGCCGATGATGTCGCGCTGTGCCTGCAGCAGGTGGGCGCGCACCTCCGGAACCGTGCTGACCGGGGAGACCGCACGGGTCACCTCGTCGGTGCGGATCGCGGCCGCCACGTCGACCCCGTCGACGGTGATGGTGGGTCCGTGCGGATCGGTTCCGGAGACCAGCGTCGCCTCCCCGACCCGCGCCGCCACAGCAGCGCTGTCGTGGACGTCGACCCCGGCCTGCAGCATCGACCATGTCACCGCGCGGAACATCGCGCCGGTGTCGAGGTAGCGCAGCCCCAGCCGGTCGGCCACGCCGCGACAGGTGCTCGATTTCCCGGAGCCGGACGTGCCGTCGACAGCAACCACGATGGCGCTCAGATCCCGTGCATTCACGGGGAGAGAGCCTACCGGTCAGGCGCCGTCCGGCACCGATCGCACCCGCGTCAGGTCCGTGCGCAGCGCCGCAGCACCGTGCAGGTAGACGTGGGTGATGTCCGCTCGTGGCAGGTCGGTCTCCACGTGAGCCATCATCCGCACGACCCGCGGCATGGAGCCGGCGATCTCCAGCTCGCGCGCGCAGATCAGCGGCACCTCACCGAAACCCAGCTGCCGGGCGGCGTACGCCGGGAACTCGCTGTGCAGGTCGGCGGTCGCGGTGAAGATCACCGAGATGAAGTCGTCGACCTCGAGACCGTTGGCCTCCATCACGTCGAGCACCATCTCCGAGACCCGATCGAGCATCTGGTCCCGATCGTCCTCGTCGAGCTGGGTGGCTCCTCTGACTGCACGCACTGCCATATCTCCACCCTAGAGCGCAGGTATGAAGGGCCATCGACCTGCCCACCAGGCTGGTCGAGTAGGACGCACGAGCGGCAGCGAGGGCGGCCGTATCGAGGCCCCCGCAGCCCGACCCCCGACCCGTCACCCCGAGGTGGTCGAGTAGGTCGCACGAGCGTAGCGAGGGCGGCCGTATCGAGGCCCCCGCAGCCCGACCACCGTGGTTGTTCGGGCTGCGGGACATCTCGCTACGCCGGGGCCCTCGCTTCGCTCGGCCCCGACTACTCGATGAACCTGCCCGCCAGGCTGGCCCGGCTCAACCTCCGAGCGACTACATCCGCACGCTGTCGAGCAACGCTCCGAGCTCGTCGAGGGTCAGGTGGCGCAGGTCGCCGGCCTTGAGCTGGCCGAGGTCGACGGGGCCGAACTCGGTGCGGGTGAGCTTGCGGACCGGGAAGCCGAGCTCGTCGAGGAGCCGGCGCACGATCCGGTTGCGGCCCTCGTGGATCGTCAGCTGCACGATCGACTTCTGCCGGGTGGCAGCGATGATCCGCACCTTGGTGGCGGTGACCGGGCCGTCCTCGAGCACGACGCCGGCAAGCAGCGTGGCCGAGGTGTCCTTGGTGACCAGGCCGTCGACCTCGGCGACGTAGGTCTTGTCCACCTCGTACGACGGGTGCGCCATCTTGTGGGCGAAGTCGCCGTCGTTGGTGAGCAGGATCAGTCCGGAGGTGTCGGTGTCGAGCCGCCCCACGTGGAAGAGCCGCTCGGGGCGGTCGGCGACGAGGTCGCTGAGCGTGCGCCGACCCTCGGGGTCGGACATGGTCGACACGACGCCGCGCGGCTTGTTGAGCACGAGGTAGACGTGGTCGGAGATCGGGGGCAGCCGCTTGCCGGAGACCCGGACCACCGCGGTGCGCGGGTCGACCTTGGTGCCGAGGCGGGTGACGATCTCACCGTCGACCTCCACCTCGCCCTCGAGCATCAGCTCCTCACACTTGCGGCGCGAGGCCACGCCCGACTGCGCGAGGAGCTTCTGCAGCCGGATCATGCCGTCGTCGTCGATCGAGAGGGGGCTCACGGGGTCTCCTCCGGATCCGACGCAAGGGTCGGGTCGGATTGCTGGTCGGGTTGCTCGTCGGTCTGCTGTTCAGAGGCGTGCGGCGGGTGCGGTGTCTCGGCGGCCGCCATCTGGGCGAGCTCGTCCTCGAGGTCGTCCATGTCGGGCAGGTAGGGCGCGAGCTCAGGCAGGTCGTCGATCGAGCTCACCCCGATCCGCTCGAGGAAGTAGCTGGTGGTGCGGTAGATCGTGGCGCCGTGCTCGCCGTCACGACCGGCCTCCTCGACCAGGCCGCGACTGAGCAGGGTACGCATCACGCCATCGACGTTGACGCCACGGATCGCCGAGACCCGTGCTCGCGAGACCGGCTGCTTGTAGGCCACCACCGCGAGGGTCTCGAGCGCGGCCTGGGTCAGCCGCGCCTGCTGGCCCTCGAGCACGAACGTCTCCACGACCGCGGTGAACTCCTCGCGGGTGTAGTAGCGCCAGCCACCTGCGACGTTGCGCAGCTCGAAGCCGCGCCGCTGCTCGTCGTACTCGGCGGCCAGCGCGCGCAGGGCATCGCCCACCTCAGCGGCGGGGTAGCCCACCACCGAGGCCAGCCCGACCTCGTCGAGCGGCTGGTCGGCGACCATCAGCACCGCCTCCAGGGAGGGTCGCAGCTCGGCCAGCGGGACGGGGATGAGCTCCTCGTCCTGCTCCACCTGCTGGTCGACTGGCTGCTCGACTGGCTGCTCGACTGGCTGCTCGACGGACTCGTCGACGGCAGGCTCCACCGCGTCGGTCATGGGGTGCTCTCCTCGGGTGGTGCTCCGGTGAACTCGTCGGTGAGCTCGATGTCGTCATCGTCGGCGCCGGTCCAGCGCACGGTCAGCTCGCCGAGCGCCTGCATCTGCTCGAAGGCCACCGCGCCCTCGCGGAACAGCTCGAGCAGCGACAGGAACCGCGCGACCGTGGTGAGGGTGTCGGGCGAGTCCCCGCACAGCGCACGAAAGGTCATGGTGCCGTTGCGGCGTAGCCGCTCGATCACCAGGGCCCCCTGCTCCCGCACCGACACGGTCGGGGCGTGGATGTGGGACAGCGAGACCTCGAGCACCGGCTTGGGCGCCAGCGCCCTGGCGGCCAGCGCCGCGAACTGCTCGAGGCCGATGCCGATCAGCACCTCGGGCAGCAGGGTCGCGAACCGCTCCTCGAGTCCGACCGCCCGGGGGTGGCGCTTGGCCTCGCCCTCGAGACGCTCGCCGAAGACGGCAGCGACCTGCTTGAAGGCCTTGTACTGCAGCAGGCGCGCGAAGAGCAGGTCGCGCGCCTCCAGCAGGGCGAGGTCCTCCTCGTCCTCCACGTCTCCCTGCGGCAGCAGCCGCGCAGCCTTGAGGTCGAGCAGGGTGGCTGCCACCAGCAGGAACGACGTGGTCTGCTCGAGGTCCCAGACCGCGCCGCCCGCCTTGATGTGGGCGATGAACTCGTTGGTGACTCGGGCCAGGGCGACCTCGGTGATGTCGAGCTTGTGCTTGGCGATCAGGCTGAGCAGCAGGTCGAACGGGCCCTCGAAGTTGTCGAGGTGCAGCGAGAACTCCGGAGTCGTCTCCGGTCGTTCGATGTCGGTCGTCGCACTCATTCCTCGGTCAGCCGGCGCACGAGCATGCTGTCGTCGCCGTGCTCCTCGAGGTCAGCCAGCACCAGCGCGATCGCCTCGCGCACCAGCCGGCCGCGGTCGACGGCCAGACGCTGCTGCGAGCGCAGCCCCAGACGGGCGTGCTCGATCGCGAGCAGCTCGTCAGAGGTGACGTAGACGGTCATCTTCTCGTCGTGGCGGATGCGACCGCTGGCTCCCTTGAGGGGTGCCTCTTCCGGCGCGTCAGGCACCGCTCGCACCGAGCTGCCGGAGGTGGCTCCCGGACCCTGCGGCTTCCCCACCGCAGGCTCCGACTCACTCCCGGTCGGCCGGAACAGGTCGTCGGCCGTCGGCATGCTCACGCGTCGTGCCATCGCGAGAGCACCTCCTTCGCGAGCTGACGGTAGGAGTCGGCGCCGGCCGAGGCCGAGGCGTACGTCGTGATCGGCTCACCGGCGACGGTGGAGTCGGAGAACTTCACCGTACGTCGGATCACGGTGTGGAAGACGGTGTCGCCCCACGCCTGGACCAGGCGCTCCATGACCTCGCGGCCGTGCAGGGTGCGCCCGTCGAACATCGTGCCGAGCACGCCGTCGATCTCGAGCTTGGGGTTGAGCCGCTCGCGCACCTTGTCGATCGTCGTCTTGAGCAACGCCACGCCGCGCAGCGCGAAGTACTCGCACTCCAGCGGCACGATGACGCCGTCGGAGGCGGTCAGCGCGTTGACCGTGAGCAGCCCCAGCGAGGGCTGGCAGTCGATGAGGATGACGTCGTAGTGAGCCAGGGCGGGGGCGAGCACGCGCTGCAGGGTCTGCTCGCGAGCCACCTCCTGCACCAGCTGCACCTCGGCGGCCGACAGGTCGATGTTGGAGGGCAGCAGGTCCATGCCGGGCACGCCCGAGGGCACGACGACCTCCTCGAGGGTGACGTCGCGCTGCATGAGCAGGTTGTAGATCGTCAGGTCCATCTCGTGGGGGTTGAGCCCCAGGCCCACCGAGAGCGAGCCCTGCGGGTCGAAGTCGACGAGCAGCACCTTGCGGCCGTACTCAGCCAGCGACGCTCCCAGGTTGATGGTCGTGGTCGTCTTGCCGACCCCGCCCTTCTGGTTGCACATCGCGATCACCCGCGCGCCGCCGTGCTCGACGATCGGGGTGGGCTCGGGCAGGACCGGCATCGGCCGCCCGGTCGGCCCCAGGGCACCGGTGGACGTGGGGGCCTCGGCCACCTCGGCCGTCGGCGTACGCCGCTCGAAGGGCAGCATCTCGGCCTGCTGCTGGAAGGCCGCAGCCTGCGGCGATCGCGGAGCTGCGGAGGACGCCGCACCCCCGCTCATCCCGGCAGGCATCTGCGGGGGCATCTGCGGAGCGGACGAGCCGCCTCCGGCATAGGTTGCATCACTCATGGCACTTCCCCGTTTCGACGATGGGTCCCGACCTCCTCAGTGAACAATGTCGACACGACGACATTGTGTCGACTCGCCGGGGAGCCTAGGCCCGTCTCGATCCGTCCCGTACGCCGGTGGCCGCCGACCGTGCTCCATCCCACGCCGCACGGGCGATCCGCACCCCCCGCAGGGGGTCGCCGGAGGCTCAGAGGTCGGTCAGGCAGCGGAACGCCACGGTGGCCAGGACGAGCTCCCCCGCCTCGTCCGAGGCATCGAGGTCGGCGATCGCCTCGATGACCCAGTCGTGGTCACCGGCCGGGTCGGCCACGGTCTGGGTGACGCGCCAGATGCGCGCGGTCACGTCCTCCTCGGCCCCGGCCGGCTCACCGGTGGTGGCCTCGACCTGCAGCATGACGGGCCCGCGAGCATCGCCGTCGACGACGACAGCGTCGTGCTGGGCGTAGTAGGCCTCGATCGCGGTGTCCCACGCCGACCGGGTCATCACGACCTCGCGTGGCGGGTCGAGGCGGTCGGCCGCGGAGCGCTCCAGCGCCATCAGCCCGTCGAGGTCGTCGCGCGCGACGAGGTCCACGCGGCGCCACATCGCGTTGCGCACCATGACGCGGAAGGCACGGTCCTGGCGCGAGATGGGGCGCGGCGGCGGGGGCGGCTCGTGCGCGCTGACCGACTTCGCGAGGTGGTCGGGGTCGCTCAGCGCCTCCCACTCGTCGAGCAGCGAGGAGTCGGTCTGGCGGATGGTCTCGCCCAGCCACTCGAGCAGGTCGTCGAGCTCGGGGGTCTGGTGGGCCTCCGGCACGGTCTGGCGCAGGGCACGGTAGGCGTCGGTGAGGTAGCGCAGCACCAGCCCCTCGGAACGCGCGAGCTGGTAGCGCGAGCAGAAGTCGGTGAAGCTCATCCCCTGCTCGTAGATCTCGCGCACCACCGACTTCGGACCCAGTGCGTCCTCGGACAGCCACGGGTGACGCTGGCGATAGATCTCGTACGTCGCGGTCAGCAGCTCGGCGAGCGGTTGTGGCCAGGTGATCTGGTCGAGCAGCGCCATCCGCTCGTCGTACTCGAGACCGTCGGCCTTCATCTCCCCGAGCGCCTCACCGCGGGCGGCGTGCTGCTGGGCGAAGAGGATCTGCCGCGGCGCATCGAGCACCGCCTCGATGACCGAGACGATGTCGAGGGTGTAGTCCTCGGACTCGGGGTCGAGGACGTCGAGAGCGGCCAGCGCGAAGTGCGACAGCGGCTGGTTGAGCGCGAACTGCTCGGGGAGGTCGACGGTCAGCACGTAGCGGCGGCCGAACTCGTCGACCTCGTCGAGGCGCGTGATCGTCTCGGAGTGCAGCAGGCTGCGCGCCAGGCGCAGGGCGCGGCGGCTCAGGCGCAGCTGTTGCTTGCGCGGCTCGTGGTTGTCCTGGAGCAGGCGCCGCATGACCGGGAAGGCGTCCTCCTCGCGGGTCAGGACATTGATGAGCATCGCGTTGTCGACCTTCATCCGCGACACGAGCTGCTCGGGCACCCCCTCGACCAGCTTGGCGAAGGTCTGCTCGGTCCACACGACGGTGCCCTCGGGCGGCTTCTTCAGCTGTGCCTTGCTCTTGCGCTTGGCATTGGCTCCGGGAGCCGAGTTCTTCGCCTCCGCCTTGGCCTTGGCGCGCTCGTTCTCGATGGTGTGCTCGGGGGCCTGCACGACGACCTGCCCCGAGGTGTCGAAGCCGGCCCGGCCGGCGCGGCCGGCGATCTGCAGGAACTCACGCGTGCGCAGCACCCGCGAGCGGTTGCCGTCGTACTTGGCCAGGGCGGTGAACAGCACCGTGCGGATCGGCACGTTGATGCCGACGCCGAGGGTGTCGGTGCCGCAGATCACGGTGAGCAGCCCCGACTGGGCCAGCTGCTCGACCGCGCGGCGGTAGCGCGGCAGCATGCCGGCGTGGTGGACGCCGATGCCGCGGCGCAGCAGCTTGGAGAGGGTCTTGCCGAAGCCTGCGCCGAAGCGGAAGCCGCCGAGCTTGTCGGCGATCGCCTCCTTCGTCGCGGTCGTGAGCGCGGTGGAGACGATCTTGTTGTTGAGCAGGGCGGTGGCGTGCTCGACGGCGTCCTTCTGCGTGAAGTGCACGACGTAGACCGGGGCGTTCTTGGTCTCGACGAGCTCCTCGAGGGTCTCCTGCAGCGGGGTGAGCGCCCAGGTGAAGGTCAGCGGCACCGGCCGCTCGGCGTCGTCGACGATCGCGGTCTCGCGACCGTTGCGACGCGTGAGGTCGGCGGCGAGCTCGGAGACGTCACCGAGCGTGGCCGACATCAGCACGAACTGCGCCTGCGGCAGCTCCAGGAGCGGCACCTGCCACGCCCAGCCGCGGTCGTGCTCGGCGTAGAAGTGGAACTCATCCATCACCACGAGGCCGACGTCAGCGGTGGCACCTTCGCGCAGGGCGAGGTTGGCCAGCACCTCGGCGGTGCAGCAGATGATCGGGGCGTCGGCGTTGACCGAGGCATCACCGGTGAGCATGCCGACGTTGTCGGCACCGAAGACCTGGCACAGGTCGAAGAACTTCTCGCTCACCAGCGCCTTGATGGGCGCGGTGTAGAACGACACGCGGTCCGAGGCCAGGGCCGCCTTGTGCGCGCCGACCGCCACCAGCGACTTGCCCGACCCGGTCGGGGTGGCGAGCACGACGTTGTTGCCGGCCAGGATCTCGAGCACCGCCTCGTCCTGGTGCGGGTAGAGCTCGAGCCCGCGCCCGGTCGCATAGGCGGTGATGTCGTCGTAGACCGCGTCGAAGTCCAGCTCGTCGGTGGCGCTCACACCTCACGCGCCCGGGGGTGAGCGGTGGCGAAGACCTCGCGCAGGTTCTCCACGGTCACCAGCGTGTAGACCTGGGTGGTGGTCACCGAGGCGTGCCCGAGGAGCTCCTGCACCACACGTACGTCGGCCCCACCGTCGAGCAGGTGGGTGGCGAAGGAGTGCCGCAGGGTGTGCGGCGAGACGTCACGGGTGACCCCTGCCCGGTCGGCGGCCTTGACGAGCACGGCCCAGGCCGACTGGCGCGAGAGCCGACCACCGCGGGCGTTGAGGAACAGCGCTCCCCCGTTGCCGGCGCCGCGCGACGAAGCGGCGGTGGCCAGCTCCGTCCGGCCGCGCACCAGGTAGGCCTGGACCGCCTCGCGGGCATAGGAGCCCACGGGCACCAGGCGCTGCTTGCTGCCCTTGCCCCGCAGCAGCACGGTGCCGTCGAGGCCGGACTCGCCCCAGTCGAGGTCGTCGACGTCGAGCCCGACCGCCTCGGAGATGCGTGCTCCGGTGCCGTAGAGCAGCTCGAGAAGCGCCCGGTCGCGCAGCGCGAGGGTGGTGCCCGGTGCGCCGGCTGCTTCCAGGATCGCCTCGACGTCGGAGAGCGGCAGGGCCTTGGGCAGCCGCTTGGCCGCCGCCGGGGGCTTGACCGCCGCCGCCGGGTTGGTCAGCGCCAGCCCGTCGGTCACGGCGAAGGCGTGGAACCCGCGTACGGCGACCACCGTGCGCGCGGCCGAGGTCGCGCTCAGCGGCGGGTGCTCGGGGCTGCCCTCGCGCAGGTGCACGAGGAAGTCGGTGACCAGCGCCTCGGTGACCGAGGCGAGGTCGCCGACGCCCCTCGCGTCGAGGAACTCGACGTAGCGCCGCAGGTCGCGCCGGTAGGACGACAACGTGTTGGCCGCCAGCCCCTTCTCGACCGTGATGTGGTCGAGATAGGTCCGCACGGCGTGCACGACATCATCTGCACCCACTGCCTGCGCCACGCCGGTCCCACTCACTACGAGGACAGTGCGTCGTCCAGCGAGATCGCCGTGATGCCGACTGCCTCACCGACCGGTGCGTTGGTGAGGTCGCCGGCGTGGGTGTTGAGACCCAGGGCCAGGCTGCGGTCGTCGGTGCAGGCCTGACGCCAGCCCTTGTCGGCCAGCGCGACGGTGTAGGGCAGCGTGGCGTTGGTCAGGGCGTACGTCGAGGTGCTCGGCACCGCTCCGGGCATGTTGGCCACGCAGTAGAAGACCGAGTTGTGCACCGTGAAGGTCGGGTCGTCGTGCGTGGTGGGTCGGGTGTCCTCGAAGCAACCACCCTGGTCGACGGCGATGTCGACCAGCACCGAGCCGGGCTTCATCTGCGCGACCAGGTCGTTGCTCACCAGGCTGGGTGCCTTGGCGCCGGGCACCAGCACGGCGCCGATCACCATGTCGGCCTCCATCACCTGCTGCTGGATCGCCAGCTTCGACGACGCCAGGCCGTGCACCTGGTTGTTGTAGCGCCAGAACGACATCCGCAGCTTGTCGAGGTCGGTGTCGAGCAGGGTGACGTCGGCGCCCATGCCGAGCGCGATGTTGGCCGCGTTCTGGCCCGAGACACCGGCTCCGATGATGACGACCTTGGCGTTGGCGACGCCGCCGACGCCGCCGAGGAGCACGCCGCGGCCGCCCTGGGCCTTGAGCAGCGCGTGGGCCCCGACCTGGGGAGCCAGGCAGCCGGCGACCTCCGACATCGGGTAGAGCAGCGGCAGTCCGCCGGACGGGAGCTGCACGGTCTCGTAGGCGATGGCGGTGACCCGGCGCTTGAGCAGCTCCTCGGTCAACGGCTTGTCAGCAGCGAGGTGGAGGTAGGTGAAGAGGGCGACCTCTTCACGCATGCGGTGGTACTCCTCGGCGACGGGCTCCTTGACCTTGAGCACCAGGTCGATCCCGCCGTTGACGCCCCACGCCGCGTCAGCGTCGGCGACGATCGTGGCGCCCGCGGCGACGTACTCCTCGTCGGGGATCGCCGAACCGAGGCCGGCACCGGTCTCGATGCTCACCTGGTGTCCGTGCGCGGTGAGCTCGTGCACGCCGATGGGCGTGATGGCCACGCGGTACTCGTGGTTCTTGACTTCCTTGGGGACGCCGATCTTCACGCTTGCTCCCTTTCCTCTTCGCCTGGGCGGACAGGCCCGGGTGAGGGCCAGGTGTCCTGGGGCACTCGCGATGAGTGCAGCGCTGGGTGTGCGCCTGGGTCGACCCTATCGCCGGTGACGGGTGATCAGGCGAGTCCTCGTGCGCGCGCCATCAGCACGCACTGGACGACCGGCCCGTCGGCGACCCTGCCACTCAGCACCGCGTCGTACAGCTCGGCGAACGGGACCCACTGCGTGGTCATGTCCGCTTCCTCGTGGTGCAGCTCGAAGTCACCGCGGTCGGCGTCGCTCAGCCCGCGCGCGAGGTAGAGGTGGTGGATCTCCTCGCTGATGCCCGGCGAGGCGTACGACGACGTCAGGTGCGTCCAGTCGGTGGCCTGCAGCTGCGCCTCCTCGCGCAGCTCGCGGCGGGCCACGTCGAGGGGGTCCTCGCCCGGGTCGCCGTCGCACAGGCCGGCCGGGATCTCCACGAACCGGCGCCCCACCGGGTGTCGGTACTGCCGCAGCACGAAGACCCGCTCGTCGTCGTCGACCGCCAGCACGACCGCGGCGCCGGGGTGCTCCAGCGTCAGGCGGCGCACGGTGCTGCCGTCGGGGGTCTGCACCTCATCGGCACGCAGCGCGACGACCCACGCGTCGCGGTGCAGGCTCTCGGACGAGAGCACCGGCCAGGACTCCGGCTCATCGCGCAGCTCACTCATGCCCGCGACGCTACCGCCCACCGTCTCCCTGCCGAGTCGGCGCATATGTGCGCCGACTCACCGCCCATCCCTGCCGAGTCGGCGCACTTGTGCGCCGACTCGGCAGGAACGTGGGGGGTATTCAGTCCTCGTCGGGGCCGAACTCGCGGCGCAGCCCGGACTCGTCGAGGGGGAAGCGCAGCTCGCGCTGGCGGGCGATCGCGGCGCCCACCAGCCCCTTGAAGAGCGGGTGCGGACGCGTCGGACGCGACTTGTACTCCGGGTGCGCCTGGGTGGCGACGTAGTAGGGGTGCACGTCGCGGGGCAGCTCGACGAACTCGACCAGGTCGAGGTCGGGGTTGGTCCCGGAGAAGACCAGGCCGGCCTCGGCCAGCTGGTCGCGGTACTCGTTGTTGACCTCATAGCGGTGACGGTGCCGCTCCTCGATGCGGGCCTCGCCGTAGGTCTCGCGGACGACGCTGCCGGCGGCGAGGTCGGCGGGGTAGAGCCCCAGCCGCATCGTGCCGCCGAGGTCACCGGCGCCCTCGACGTAGTCCTTCTGCTCCTCCATCGTGGCGATGACGGGCTCGGGGCAGTCGGGGTCGAACTCGGTCGAGGCGGCCTGGGTCAGGCCGGCCATGTTGCGGGCGTACTCGATGACCATGCACTGGAGGCCCAGGCACAGGCCCAGGGTGGGGATGCCCTGGGTGCGCGCGAAGGTGAGCGCGCCGAGCTTGCCCTCGATCCCACGGATCCCGAAGCCGCCGGGCACGCAGATGGCGTCGACGTCGCCGAGCTGCTTGGCGGCACCGGCCGGGGTGTCGCAGAGGTCGGAGGCGACCCAGCGCACGTTGACCTTGGCCTCGTGGGCGAAGCCTCCGGCGCGCAGGGCCTCGCCGACCGAGAGGTAGGCGTCGGGCAGGTCGACGTACTTGCCGACCAGGGCGATGGTGACTTCCTCCTTGGGGTGGTGCACCCGGCGCAGCAGGTCGTCCCACAGCGTCCAGTCGACGTCGCGGAACGGCAGATCGAGGCGGCGTACGACGTAGGCGTCGAGGCCCTCGCGGTGCAACACCTTGGGGATGTCGTAGATGGAGGCGGCGTCGGCCGCGGTGACGACGGCTTCCTCGTCGACGTCGCACATCATCGAGATCTTCTTCTTGATCGAGACCGGGAGCTCGCGGTCCGCTCGGCACACCACGGCGTCGGGCTGGATACCGACCTGGCGCAGCGCTGCCACCGAGTGCTGGGTGGGCTTGGTCTTCAGCTCACCCGAGGGGCCGATGAACGGCACGAGCGAGACGTGGAGGAAGAAGCAGTTGTCGCGGCCGATCTCGTGACGCACCTGGCGTGCCGACTCCAGGAACGGCAGCGACTCGATGTCGCCGACGGTGCCGCCGACCTCGGTGATGACCACGTCGATGTCGGGGCCGCCCATCGCGAGGATGCGGTCCTTGATCTCGTTGGTGATGTGCGGGATCACCTGGACGGTGTCGCCGAGGTAGTCGCCGCGGCGCTCCTTGGCGATCACGCTGGAGTAGACCTGCCCGGTGGTGACGTTGGCGATCTGGCTCAGGTTGGTGTCGAGGAACCGCTCGTAGTGGCCGATGTCCAGGTCGGTCTCGGCCCCGTCGTCGGTCACGAAGACCTCGCCGTGCTGGAACGGGTTCATCGTCCCCGGGTCGACGTTCAGGTAGGGGTCGAGCTTCTGCATGGTCACGCGCAGACCACGCGATCTCAGCAGACGACCGAGGCTCGAGGCCGTCAATCCCTTGCCCAGAGAGGAGGCGACGCCTCCGGTCACGAACACGTGCTTTGACTGGTTAGATCCCGGCTGCCTCACGGGGTTTCATGCTATCCCAGATGCGGCGTCGGTGCTCAGTCGCCACCACGTGCGACGTCGAGAAGTTCGCGAGCGTGCGCCAGAGCGGTGTCGGAATCGGCCATCCCGGCCAGCATCCGCGAGAGCTCCCGCTCGCGCGCGGCGTCGTCGAGCACGCTCAGCCCCGAGCTCGTCACCGAGCCGTCGCTGGCCTTCTGGACCAGCACGTGACGGTCGGCGTACGCCGCGACCTGCGGCAGGTGGGTGACCACGAGCACCTGGGCGGTGCGCGCCAGTTGGGCCAGCCTGCGGCCGACCTCCACCGCGGCAGCGCCGCCGACGCCGGCGTCGACCTCGTCGAAGACGAACGTCGGGACCGGGCTGGTCCCGGCGAGGGAGACCTCCAGGGCGAGCATCACCCGCGAGAGCTCACCGCCCGAGGCGCCCTTGGCCAGCGGACGGGGCTCGGACCCGGTGTTGGCCGCCAGGAGCAGCGCCACGTCGTCGGCGCCGTGTGGTGCCGGGTCGGTGGGGGTGACCGAGATCGTGAGCACGGCATGCGGCATCGCCAGCAGGGTCAGCTCCTCGGTCACCTGGGTCTCGAGGCGGCCGGCGGCCTCGACGCGCGCCTCGCGCAGTGCAAGAGCCGCCTCGTCGAGGGCACCCTGGAGCCGGTCGCGCTCGGCGCTCAGCGCCGCGATGCGCTCGTCGGTGCCGTCGAGGTCGAGGAGGCGCGCGGCAGAGCGTTCGGACCAGGCGAGCACCTCGTCGATCGTGTCGCCGTACTTGCGGGTCAGCGCGGTCAACGCTGCCCGGCGCTCCGAGGTGGCGGCCAACCGGGCCGGGTCGGTCTCGATCCGAGAGGCGTACGACGCGACGTCGGCGGCCACGTCGGAGACCAGGTAGGTGATCTCGGCGAGCCGGTCGGCAAGACCCGCGGCCTCGGCGTCGTGGTCGCGGACGCCGTCGAGCAGGGTCCGGGCCGCCGACGTCGTGGCCAGGGCATCGGGAGCCCCGGACTCGCTGGACAGCGCCTCGCGGGCCTGCTCGGCGGCAGCGCGCAGGGTGTCGGCGAACCCGAGCCGCGCCTCGTCGGCGGCCAGGGTCGTGTCCTCCCCCGGCTCGGGCGAGACGGCCTCGATCTCGGTGAGCCCGAACCGGAGCAGGTCGGCCTCTCGGGCACGCTCCCGCGCGGTGGCCACGACCTCCTCGAGCTCACGGGTCGTCGCCTGGAGCCGGGTGTAGAGATCGGTGTAGGTCGTCAGGCGAGCCGACAGCGGGGCTCCGCCGAAGCGGTCGAGCGCATCGCGCTGCGCGCGCGGCAGCAGCAGCCGGTGCTGGTCGGACTGACCGTGCACCGCCACGAGCGGCACCGCGATCTCGGTCAGGGTGGCGACCGGCACCGAGGCACCGCCGACGAAGGCGCGTGAGCGACCCTCGGCGGCCACGTTGCGGGCGAGCACGACCACGCCGTCCTCGACCTCGCCGCCGGCGGCCTCCACGGCATCGGCGAACGACGTGAGGTCACCGACCGACACCACGCCTTCGACCCTGGCCTGCTTGGCGCCGGTGCGGACCGCTCCGCTGTCGGCGCGACCGCCCAGGAGCAATCCGAGGGCGGTGACGACCATCGTCTTGCCGGCACCGGTCTCACCCGTTATGACGGTCAGGCCAGGGCCGAGCTCGAGCACCGAGGAGTCGATGACGCCCAGCGAGCTGATCCGGATCTCCTCGATCATCGGCCGGTCTCCGGTTCGCTGGCGCCGCTCACGCCGCCGGGAGCAGCCACGTGCCGGCCTCCCCCGGTCGCGGACCAGCGGCGCTCGCCCTCGCCGCGCCAGCCGTCGATGGGCAGGCCGAACTTGGCGACCAGCCGGTCGGTGAACGGAGCCTCGTGCAGGCGCGCGAGCCGGATCGGCTGCTCGCCGCGGCGGACCTCGATGCGGGCGCCGGGAGGCAGGTCGACCGTACGCCGGCCATCGCACCACAGCACGCCGGCGCCGTCGGTGCGGGCCAGCAGCTCGACCGCGATCACGGACTCCGGGCCGATGACCATCGGCCTGGCGAACAGTGCGTGGGCGCTGATCGGGACCAGGCACAGCGCCTCGACCCCCGGCCAGACGATGGGTCCGCCCGCGCTGAAGTTGTACGCCGTGGAGCCGGTCGGGGTCGCGCAGACCACACCGTCACAGCCCCACCTCGACAGCGGTCGGCCGTCGACCTCGACCATGACCTCGAGCATCCGCTCACGAGCGGCCTTCTCCACGCTCGCCTCGTTGACGGCAAAGGTGCGGGTGACGATCTCGCCGTCGCGGATGACGCGGACGTCGAGGGTCAGTCGGTCCTCCACGGTGTAACGGCGGCTGACGATGGCCTCGATGGTCGACAAGACCTCTTCGGGCTCGGCCTCGGCGAGGAAGCCGACGTGCCCGAGGTTGACGCCCAGCACGGGGGTGGCATTGGCGTAGGTGACCTCGGCGGCCCGCAGGATGCTCCCGTCGCCGCCGATCACGAGCGTGAGCTCGCAGTCGCGGCTGGCGTCGTCCTCGGACTCGGTGAGCTCCACCGCCGGCGAGTAGGCCTCCGGGGACACTCCGAGGTCCTTGGCCTCGTGAGCCAGGAGGCGCACCACGAGGCCGTGCCCGGAGAGCGCCTCCACGAACGCGATCGCCACCGCACGAGCCTCGGGGCGACCGGTGTGGGCGAGCAGGAGCACGCGTCGAGTGGTCACGGCTCCAGCCTCTCACCCGGCGGCGTCGCGATCTCGGCGCCGTGCACGGCCCGGGCCACGTCGTCCTCGGTGATCCGGCTCGCGCCATGGCGCAGCCACAAGAAGAACTCCACGTTGCCCGACGGTCCCGGCAGCTGGCTGCGGGTCACCGCGTGGGCTCCCCACCCGCGCGAGGCTGCAGCCGCGGCGACCGTGACCACGGCTTCGATCCGAAGGGCGGGATCGCGGACCACGCCACCCTTGCCGACCCGGTCCTTGCCGACCTCGAACTGGGGCTTGACCATCAGGGCGAGGTCAGCACCGGGGGCGGCCACCCCCAGCAGCGCGTCGAGCACGAGCTCGAGGGAGATGAACGACAGGTCCCCGACGATGACGTCGACCGGGCCGCCGATCAGCTCGCTGGTGATCTCCCGGACGTTCTGGCGGTCGATGACGTGGACCCGGTCGTCGCTCTGGAGCGACCAGGCGAGCTGGCCGTAGCCGACGTCGACGGCCACGACCTCGCGCGCGTCACGTCGCAGGAGCACGTCAGTGAATCCTCCGGTGGACGCGCCGGCATCGAGGCAGCGACGCCCGGCGACCTCGAAGCCGAGCGGGCCGAAGTCGTCGAGGGCGCCGGCGAGCTTGTGGCCGCCACGCGAGACGTAGTCAGGACGGTCGGGGTCGGTGGCGACCACGATCGCCACGTCGGTGGTGACCCCGGTCGCCGCCTTGGAGGCGACTGCGCCGGAGACCTTGACCCGCCCGGAGGTGATGAGCTCGGCGGCGTGCTCGCGCGAACGCGCGAGACCGCGGCGTACCAGCTCGGCGTCCAGTCGGAGGCGGCGAGGCGGCACGATCAGGCGTCCGGGTGGTCGAGCGTGCTGCGCAGCTCGGTGTGAGCTGCCTCGAAGGCAGCGACCTGCTCCTCGAGCGGCAGGTCACCGAGGTCGGAGACCGCAGCGATCACCGCGTCGACGCGGGCCAGACCGGTGCTGTCGGGGCGCTCCTGAGCGCGGAGCTCGTCGTCGTCCCACGTGTCGTCGCCGGCTCCCGGCTGGGGAGCCTCGGCCTGCTGGTCGGTCATGGTCTGGAGGTTACCGGCCGGCACCGACGTCACGCGGACTCCGGTGCCCTCAGCGCGGCGATGTCCACCACACTGCCCTCGGCATCCAGCCAGGCCCAGCCGGCAGCAGCCACCACGCGCCACCAGTCCCCCGGCTCCCCGCTCCCGGTGACCTCGAGACGGCCGGCGCTCGCCACGGCCCGCCACCCGCCCAGCTCCCAGCCGCCGTCGCGCGCCTCCGGTGCGACGTGGGCCTCCAGCAGGCCGGCCAGGTCCGGGGCCAGGTACGTCGGCCGCTCGTGGGGGCCCGCCGCCACCAGCGCGGCGAGGTCGGTCACCCCTGTGAGCACCAGCAGGGAGTCGACGTCGACGTTGCGGGCACCCTCGATGTCGGTGTCGAGCCGGTCACCCACCATCAACGGCCGGGCAGCACCCATCCGGTGGATGGTCTCGTCGAGCAAGGGCCGCGCCGGCTTGCCGGCGACCACAGGCTCCACCCCGGAGAAGCGCCGCAACGTCTCCACGAGCACGCCGTGCCCGGGAGCGACCCCGAACGGGGTGGGGATCGACAGGTCGGTGTTGCTCGCCACCCACCACAGGCCGTCGCGGATGCGCACGGCCGCGCGCATGACGTCGCTCCACCGCACGTCCGGGCCGTACCCGCTGACGATGGCCTCGGCGTCGTCCTCCACCGCGACCGGGACCAACCCGCGCTCGACGAGCGCCGACTCGAGGCCCGGACCACCCAGCAGCGCGACCCGCGCTCCGTCCGCCAGCTTCTCGGCCAGCACGCCGGCGGCAGCCTGGGCCGACGTCACCACGTCGTGCACCTCCGCGGTGACGCCGAGGTCGCACAGGTGCTGGGCGACGGTCTCGGGGGTGCGTGCGGCGTTGTTGGTGATGAACGCGCACCGCATGCCGGCCGAGCGGGCTGCGCTCAGATGAGTCGCGGCCCCCGGCACCGCTTGGGCGCCGATGTAGACGACCCCGTCGAGGTCCAGCATGGCGAGGTCGTAGGTGTCGGCGAGCGTGGTGGGCGAAGTCTGCAGCACGGTCTCAGTCTCCCAGCCGAGCCCGGGACGGCACGGGGCGGACCGACGCGGACCGTCGCTCGCCCCGCGCCATGGCCTGCTCAGGGGGACCCTCGTATCCTTGACCGGATGGACGCCGCCACCGTGGTGACCCCGCCCTATGTGGCAGGTCCGCTTCACCTGGCACCCTTCTGTGCCCTGCGGCTCCTGTCCTCACGGATCAGCGACCCCAGCTCGGCGCGGACCTTCTCCCGGCCCTACCGCGATGTCGCCCGCCGCCTGCGACGCTGGCAGGACCAGGGCCTGCTCGAGCGCGACACCACCCCGGCGCTCTACCTCCACGAATACACGGGCAACGGCATCACCGTGCGCGGGTTGGTGGGCGCCCTCGACGTCTCACGACGAGCGAGCACCCCCGAGCAGCGAGCGGTGCTCCCCCACGAAGGCATCTACCCGGCCCAGGCTGACGACCTCGCAGACCGGATGTCGGAGATGGGCATCAATCCCGCTCCCATCCTGCTCGTCCAGCACTCGCCGGCCGAGCTCCGCGCCTTGCTGCACACCTACGTCTCGCGCGAGGCCGACCATTCCTTCCGTGACCGCAGCGGGCAGCCGCACCGCCTGTGGGTCATCGACTCTCCCGAGGACCTGGCGCGCATCGATGAGCTGCTCGCCCCGACCCAGGCGGTGATCGCCGACGGCCACCACCGGTACGCCGCCTACCTGCGCCTGCAGCAACGCGCACCCAGCACCGCCACCGACCGCGGGCTGGCGATGCTGGTCGACCAGGACGACACCCCGCTGTTCCTCGGTGCGATCCACCGGGTGCTGGTGGGCTCCTCGGTGCACGACGTGGCCAACGCTGCCACCACCCTTGGCATCGCCAGTCGCCTGGTCTCACCGGAAGAAGCCGTGGCGGCCCTCGGACCCGGCGTCCTGGTCGCCACCGACCACGACGACTGGCTCGTCGTCACCCTGCCCTCCACGGGTGATCGCGCCGCCGTCGAGTGGCTCCACGACCAGATCATCCCCACGTTGGCCCATGGTCCGCACCGGTTGACCTACCACCACACGGTGCAGGAGGCGCTCGACCAGGCAGGGCCCGACCACGGCACCGCCGTCCTGCTGCCGGCGCCTGGCTTCGACCAGGTGCAGCGCATCGTCCTCGCAGACCGGCTGTTTCCCGAGAAGGCGACGTCCTTCCAGCCCAAGCCACCGGCCGGGGTCCTGCTCAGGTCCGTGCTCGACGAATGATCCGCGCCGAGGTCACGTCGACCTCGACGCGTGAGCCCGTCCCGGTGGCCGTGCGGAAGAAGCGGCGGCGAAGTGCCCCGCTCACCTCCACGGTGTCGCCCGGTCGCCACCCGGCGACCGACCTCTTCACCCGGGCGTCCCACGCCACGCACTCGAGCGAGTCGACCTGACGTCGCTCGCCTGCCCGCGAGGGACGGCTGATGGCGACGCGGAACGTGCGCAGGGAGTCACCGCTGGGCAGCAGCTTCTCCTCGGACTCAGCCGGTAGCCGGCCCACCAACCGGATCTCGTTGACCTCGTCGACCACCCTGGCCCCGCGCGTGACCTTCTGTGCTGGTGCCTCCATGAGCACTCACCTCCTGGCGCCCACTGTGGCCGCTCGAGGCCGGACGAAGCTCGCCGACCTCAGCGTCCTGTGGAGTGCGCGCTCGAGCACCGGCCTGTGGACGACTCCTGGGCAGCGGCAGCAAAGGGAGGAGGCAGAAAAATGACAGAAGGGCGACCCATGAGGGTCGCCCTTCTGCGA
>CAVXDL010000003.1:0-180527 GCA_963760515.1 uncultured Actinomycetota bacterium | reverse complement strand
GACCCACCGAGACCGCCCGAGACCGGACAGCACGACCGCGCGCAGCGCCGAGGCGCTGCGGAGCCCCCGATAGGCTCTGCACGTGGCAACGGACGACGACGAGGTGTGGCGCGCCATCGTCGACAACTACGGCGATCGGCCCGACCTCGACCTCGACGAGCCCGAGGCCGCCCCGACGTCCGAGCCGCTGCCTGACCCGACGCCGGCGGAGGATCCCTACGACGCCGGCTGGGGCGAGGCCCAGCGCGCCGTCCACGAGGCCGGCGAACGGTTCGTGCCGCCCCCGCCACCACCGGTGCCCCGCGCCAGCGCCGACCGGGTGGCGGCCTGGACGGGCGTCTTCGGCTCGCCGGTCGTCCTGCTGATCTGCCTCATCTTCTCGATCCCGCTGCCGCAGCTGCTCGCCTACCTGCTGGTGATCGGCTTCGTCGGGGGCTTCCTCTACCTGGTCATCCAGATGCCCCGCGAGCCCCGCGACCCCGGCGACGACGGCGCCGTGATCTGAGCTCGGCTCATCGCGCGGACCGGGCCAGCAGGGACGCACCGACCAGGCCTGCCTCCGGGCCGAACCGTGCCGTCAGCACCGCGGGAACCTGGCGGTGTCCCGCCCCCACGACGGCGTTCTCCAGAGCGATGCGTGCCGGATCGAGCAGCCGGTCACCGGCGGCCGAGACCCCGCCGCCGACGACGACGACCTGAGGGTCGAAGGCAGCCACCAGGCCGGCCAGGCCCACACCCAGCCACTCGCCGACCGAGGCGAAGGCCGCCCGAGCCACGAGGTCCCCGTCCTCGGCGGCAGCGGTGACCATCGGACCGGTCAGCTGCTCGGCCTGGCCGCGGCAGAGCTCGGTGAGCACGGTCGGCTCGGCGCCGAGGCGGAGGCGTGCGAAGCGCACCAGCGCGTTGCCGGACGAGTACTGCTCCCAGCAGCCGCTCTGACCGCACTCGCAGGCTCGGCCACCCGGGACGACCTGCATGTGGCCGAACTCGCCGGCCATCCCCTGCGCGCCCCGCAGCAGCCGGCCGTCGAGCAGCAGGGCACCGCCGATCCCCGTGCCCATCGTCAGCATCAGCGCCGACGAGGCACCGTGCGCTGCGCCCCACGCGCTCTCGGCGAGGGCCGCGCAGTTGGCGTCGTTGTCGAGCGCGACCCGGGTGCCCCATCGCTCGCTGAGTCGCGCGCGGACCGGGTCGCCGGCCCAGGGCAGGTGCGGAGCGAACATGACCCGCTCTCCGGCTGCGTCGACGAAGCCGGCCGCCGCCAATCCGACCGCAGCCACCGGTCGCCCGTCGGCCACGTCGAGCACGGCCTCGGTGAGCGCGTCCTCCACGACCGCGACGTCGACGCGTCGACCCGGCGTACGACGCAACGCGGTGCGCACGACGGCCCCGGTCTCGGTGACCTCGCCGGCGAGCACCTTGGTGCCGCCGACGTCGACCCCGATGTAGAGACCCATCGCCGCAGCTAGCGTCGCGCCAGGTCGGCTGCGCCGATCACGCCGGCGCTGTTGCCCAGCGCTGCGGCGCGGATGTCCAGCGTCGGTCGGTGCCCACGCCCGGTGAGCTCGTGCGCGAAGGCCGTGCGCATCGGCTCCAGGAGCAGCTCGCCGGCCTCACTGACCCCGCCCCCGATCACGACGACGGCCGGGTCGAGGACCGCTGTCAGAGACGCGATCGCCTCGCCGAGCCACCGCCCGATCTCGGCGACCTGGGCGATCGCAAAGGCATCTCCCTCGGCTGCGAGCGCGGTGATCAACGGCCCGTCGATGCCCTCGGGGTCTCCCCCGGCCCGCTCGAGGAGGCCCGCCGCGGCAGCGGACCGGGCTCGCTCACGCGTCTGCGCGACCAGGGCGCTGCCGCTGCCGTACTGCTCCAGGCATCCCAGGTTGCCGCACCCACAGAGCCGGCCCTGGGGCACGACACGCAGGTGGCCGATCTCTGCGGCTGCGCCGAAGGCGCCGCGGTAGAGGTTCCCGCCGAGGACCAGGCCGCCCCCCACGCCCGTGCCGACCGTGACCATCATCATGTCGTCGACGTCCGAGCCGGCGCCGAAGGCGAACTCGCCCCACGCCGCAGCGTTGGCGTCGTTCTCGACCACCACGGGGAGCCCGACGCGTCGGCTGATCTCGGCACCGAGTGCCTCGTCGCGCCACGCGATGTTGGGCGCGAACATCACGACCGACCGACCGGCATCGATGTAGCCCGCGGCTCCGATGCCCACCGCCTCGATCTCGTGGTCCGTCGAGAGCTCGGACACGAGCTCGGCGACCGCGTCGGCCACCGCGGCAGCATCGCTTGCCGGTGACTCGACCCGGCGCTCGAAGAGGATCGCGCCGTCCTCGTCGACGACGGCCCCGGCGATCTTGGTGCCTCCGATGTCGATACCGCAGGTGAGACTCATGTCGGACCTCCGTCGTCCGGGTCGTCGAGGTCGATCCGCTCGAAGTCCGATCCGCCCCCCGCGCTGGATCCAGGAGCGGTGGTGGGCGGCGGCAGGGTCGCCAGCAGCCCGGCGGCGGCCTGCAGCAACGACGAGGCGGCGGTGACCAGGTGTGCCTTCACCTCGGGGCTGGTCGCGCGGATGACGTGCACCGTGCGGCACACGGGGCAGTAGCTGCACTCCGGAGCACCGGTGTCGAGGTGGGCGTTGATCTCGGAAGCGGCCGCGGCCGCGTGGCCGGCGAGCCCACCGAGGCTCTGGCCCAGTCCGCCGACGTCCCCGGCAGAGTCCCGGGCCCACTCCGACAGCGCGCCGAGGAGCTTCACCGCCTCGTCGCCGACGCTGCCGACCTCCTCGCGCCTCGGGTCGTTCGTGCCCCCGGGCTCGCCGGGTGTGGCGTCGTCGCCGTCGTTCGGCTCGCTCACGTCAGTTCTCCTGTCCCACGGCGTCTGGTTCGCAGAAACGCACTCGCAGCTCCCCCTCGTCGACCCGGGCACCGGCGACGCGCAGCCGCGCCAGACCTGCGGGCAGCGTGAGCAGTCGCCGGTAGGAGCCTACGGTGACCACGAGCTCGTCCCCGTTGCGGGCAAGGCCCACCTCGGCGCGGCTCACGAACGGCAGGGCCAGGTGCAGCACGGCGCCGCTCGTCGACCGGGTGATCCGGAACGGACCGGCTCCCGACGGGAGCGCGATCGGGTCGGCCCCGGCGTAGACGTCCTCAGCGAGCTGCCTCAGGGCCGCGACCCCCACCGGCTCGCCGGTCCGATAGCCGCAGCGCCAGATCGGCAGGCCGGCGAAGGACTGCTCGACCTCCACCATGACGGCGTCCTGGGCCAGCACCCACCCGGCGCGCCAGTCGTCGGCGTTCTCGGCCGGGAAGATGCGGTTGGCGATGACGCCGTCGACGCGGTAGCCGAAGAGCGACAAGTTGGTGTAGCTGCGACGGGCCTCGGCGAGCACGACCGTCTCGGGGGTCATCACGATGCGGACCGAGGCCCGCGGACCGCTCAACAGGGCGCGGACCTCGTCGAGCTCGGCGTGGAGCCGCTCGATGGCGTCGAAGACCGTGCCGCCGGGCATGGGGACGCCGGCTGCGCGGCTCAGCATCGGGCGCAGCGCCTTCATCACCCGCTGCTGGGTCGGGAAGACCCGCTGCATGTACCAGCCGAGCGCCTCAGGCAGGGCCAGCAGCCGCAACGTCTCGGCGGTGGGCGCACAGTCGACGATGATGACGTCCCACTCCTCGCTCAGCACGTGCAGGCGCAGCTCGAGCAGGGCCAGGACCTCCTCGGCGCCCGGGATCACCGTGAGCTCCTCGGCCGCCACCGGATCGACACCGGCCACGTCGAGCACCGAGAGCAGGTAGCCCTGGATCTCGGCCCAGGACTGCTCGAAGCGCAGCTGGGCATCGACCTGCTGCACGAAGAGTCGCTCGGCCACCTCCGTCGGCTCCGGGCCCACCGGCGCGCCGAACGCATCGGCCAAGGAGTGGGCAGCGTCGGTCGACAGCACGAGCGTGCGGTGCCCCTCGGCAGCGGTCAGGGCCGCCGTCCCGGCAGCCACGGTCGACTTGCCGACCCCACCCTTGCCGGTGAACAGCACGACACGCACGGGCGACACAGGATGCTCGGGGCGCTCGGGACCGTCGTGGGGCGTCAGGACAGGGACTCGACGCGCTGCTTGAGCCCCTTGAGCGCGGTGTCGATGAGGATCTTCTCGCCCTTGCGCTTCATCAACCCGATCATCGGGATGGCCACGTCGAGGGCCAGGCGGTAGGTGACCTCGGTGGTCCCGTCGCCGAGCTCGCGCAGCACGTAGGCGCCGTCGAGGGCGCGCAGCATCTTGCCCTGCACCAGGGTCCAGGTGACCTGACGGTCGCCGTCCCAGTCGTAGGCGAGGGTGTACTCGTCCTTCACCGGGGACACGTCGAGGGCGAAGAACACCTCGCGCGCCCGATCACCCTGCTCGCCGTCGTAGGACGAACGCACCTCGGCGACCTTCACGCCCTTGGCCCAGGTGGGATAGGCGGCGAAGTCAGCGATGACGTCCATGACCGCCGCCGCGGTGGCGTCTACCACGATCGAGGAGGTCGTCTGGTCAGCCATCTCGGCTCCTGTTGTCGCTCGGGATCAGTTCGTCCGTCGAGGGCACGGCGGACCCACGGAGGTTACCGGATCACGGGTCAGGGACGGCGCCTCGGGCGGGCGGCGGTAGCGTGGCCCCGCCGACACCGCGCCGTCCGGTCCGCCGCCGAGCCCCTCCCGGCCTCGTCCGGGCCATGATCCGCGGCTGCGCCACATCGCCACTTTCTAGGAGCAGCAACCACGTGCGTGAGTACTCCACACCCCTGAACGTCCAGATCCCCACCACCGGCAACCTCACCGATGACGTGGTCACCAATGCCCGCGAGGCCGCCGACACCGTCGTGCTGTCACGCTTGGTCGACGGACAGTGGTGCGACGTCACCGCCACGACGTTCCTCGCCGAGGTGGTCGCCGTGGCCAAGGGCCTGGTCGCCGCCGGGGTCGAGGCCGGAGACCGGGTCGCCCTCATCTCGAAGACCCGTTACGAGTGGACGCTGCTCGACTACGCGATCTGGTTCGCCGGCGCGGTCTCGGTGCCGGTCTACGAGACGTCCTCCGCCGAGCAGATCGAGTGGATCCTCCAGGACTCCGGGGCGGCCGCGGTGATCGCCGAGGGGCCCGACCACCTGGCGCGCATCAGCAGCGCCCGCCCGCGACTCGAGCACCTGCACCACGTGTGGACCATCGACGGCAACGCGGTCGACGTGCTGACCAGGTTGGGCGCCGACGTCGACGACGCCACGCTCGAGGAGCGGCGCACCCTGGCCGGTCCGAGCGACCTCGCGACCTTGATCTACACCTCGGGCACGACCGGCCGCCCCAAGGGCTGCATGCTCACCCACGGCAACTTCATGACCGAGCTCGGGGTGGCGGTGCGTGAGCTCGATGCGCTCTTCGACCCCGACCAGCCCGACGGCGCCTCCACGCTGCTGTTCCTGCCGCTCGCGCACGTGTTCGCACGCATCATCCAGATCGGCGCCATCAAGTCCCGCGTGCGACTGGGGCACAGCTCCGACATCAAGGGACTCTCCGCGACGCTGCAGGAGTTCCGCCCGACGTTCGTCCTCGCCGTCCCACGCGTGTTCGAGAAGGTCTTCAACACCGCCTCCCAACGCGCGACCGCCGACGGCCGCGGCAAGCTCTTCGACCGAGCGGCCGAGACGGCCATCGCCTACTCGCGCGGGCTCGACCGCGGCCGTCCATCGCTCGCCGTACGACTTCGCCACGCGGCGTTCGACCGCCTGGTCTACGGGCGGCTTCGTGAGGCTCTCGGCGGCGCCTGCGTCCACGCCGTCTCCGGTGGCGCGCCCCTGGGCGAGCGCCTCGGTCACTTCTACCGCGGGATCGGGTTGACGGTCCTCGAGGGCTACGGCCTCACCGAGACCACTGCGGCGGTCACCGTCAACCTGCCGGACGCCCAGAAGGTGGGCACGGTGGGACGGCCGCTGCCGGGCACGGCGGTGCGGGTCGCTGACGACGGCGAGCTGCTGTTCCGCGGCGGTCAGGTCTTCGCCGGATACTGGGGCGACGACGCCGCCACCGCCGAGACCCTCGAGGTCGGCGGGTGGTTCCACACCGGGGACGTGGGCGAGGTCGACGACGAGGGTTTCGTGCGCATCACCGGACGCAAGAAGGAGATCCTCGTCACCGCCGGCGGCAAGAACGTCGCACCGGCGGTCCTGGAGGACCGCCTGCGCGCCCATGCCCTCGTCAGCCAGGCGTTGGTGGTCGGCGACCGCAAGCCGTTCATCGCCGCGCTCGTCACCATCGACGCCGAGTCCTTCCCGGCGTGGGCAGCGGCGAACGGCAAGTCCGGCGACCTGCGTGACCTCGTCGACGACGCCGACCTGCGCGCGGCGGTCCAGCAGGCCATCGACGACGCCAACACCGCGGTCTCCAAGGCCGAGGCCATCCGCAAGTTCCAGATCCTTCCCGAGGACTGGACCGAGGAGGCCGGGCACCTGACGCCGAGCCTCAAGCTCAAGCGCAACGTCGTCACGCACGAGTGCCGCGACGACATCGCCGCGCTGTACGCCTGAGGACGTCGCACGACCCCGCCGCGCGTGTGCCGCAATCCTCTCGATTGTGGCGATTGCTCCCCCGCGCGGTCGCTGGACCCTAAGGTATGCCTCAGAGCATGAATTTCACCTCGTCCGAGCGACGGGGTAACGGGCGCGCGACGTTTGGGGAGGACGCGGCATGGACCGGCGCAAGGTCTTGTTGGTGGTTGCTGTCGTGATTGCGGCGTTGGGCGCTGGACTCGTGTTCGTCTACGCCCAGGGCGCGGACGAACGGGCCGCGAAGAACTTCCAGACCGTCAAGGTCATCGTGGCCACCCAGGAGATCGGCGCAGGTGAGACAGCCGAGGCTGCGGCCCGCGACGCCAAGCTCCTCCTCAAGGACGTGCCGCTCAGCGACGTCGTCGAGGGTGCCACCGACGACGGGGCGCTCTTCGCCGGCAAGGTGGCGCTCACCACGATCTATCCCGGTGAGCAGCTGATCGCCCAGAAGTTCGGCACCGCCGACCAGGTCGAGGGCGCCCAGCTCCTCGTGCTGCCCAGCGGCGACATCGCCGTGCAGGTGCAGCTCACCGACTTCGGCAAGGTCGGCGCCTTCACCCAGCCGGGTTCGCGAGTCGTCGTCTTCGTCTCGGCCACCTCGAAGGCCGAGGTCCAGGTGCCGGTCGACGAGAACGGCAACCCGGTGGTCGAGCCCGACACGACGTCGTTCGTGCCGCGCGCCTCCGTGCTGCTGCCCGACGTGCTCGTGCTGGCGGTCGGCTCCACCACCACGCAGGTGGGTCAGGTCGACGCCAACGGTCAACCCGTCGAGGAGACTCCCCTGACCAACCTCACGCTCGCGGTGTCGCAGGACGAGGCCGAGCAGGTCATCGGCGCTGCCTCGGATCCCGAGATCACGCTGTGGTTCGGACTGCGCAACGACGCGAGCAAGGTCAAGGGCACCAAGAACTCCTCCAAGAACAAGCCCGCCGGTGACGGCGCGAGCTGAGTAGGAAACATGCCAGTACTGGTTGAACCCGACAGCTCGCGTGTCGCCTCGCTGCTCGAGGCGATGCCTTCGGGATCACACGCCGTCGAGTCCTCCGAGCGCATGCTCGCCTGGCTCGACAAGCACCCGGACGAGTACGTCGTCGTGCTCGGGGCCGGCCTCGACCACGACCTCGCCTTCACCGTCTGCGAGGACCTGCGCGTCACCAAGCCGACGGTGAGCGTCATCCTCGTGGTCGACGAGCTGGAGACCCAGCTGCTCACCCGAGCGATGAAGGCCGGGGCACGCGACGTCGTCGCGGCCCACGACGTCGACGCGATCTCTCTTGCCGTACGCCAGGCCCATCAGCTGTTCCTCGCACTGCGGGGGCCCGGCGGCGCACGCACCCAGGGTCGCGTGGTCACTGTCTTCTCCCCCAAGGGCGGAGTGGGCAAGACCACGATGGCGGTCAACCTCGCCCTGGCCCTCAGCGACCACGGCGCGCGCAAGGTCTGCCTGGTCGACCTCGACCTCGCCTTCGGTGACGTGGCCATCACCATGCAGCTGTTCCCGACCCACTCCATCGAGCAGGCGATCGGTGCCGAGGACTCCCTCGACCTGACGTTCCTCGAGGCGCTGCTCACCCGTCACCAGGACTCACTGATGGTGTTGGCCGCCCCGCCCCACCCCGACATCCGCGAGCGGGTCACCCCGGTGCTCGTCTCGCGCATCCTGCGCACGCTGAAGGAGGGTTTCGACTACGTGGTCGTCGACACCGCGCCGTCCTTCGACGACCAGGTGCTCACCGCCCTGGACGAGACCGACGAGTGCGTCGTCGTGGCCACCCTCGACGTGCCCACGCTGAAGAACGTGAAGGTCGCCATCGAGACCCTGGAGATGCTCAACATCGCCAGCGGACACCGTCACCTGCTGCTCAACCGCGCCGACGACGCGGTCGGCATCGACAGCGAGAAGGTGGAGGCGATCTTGGGCATGACGGTCGCGACCCACGTGTCGACGTCGGTGGACATCGCCGCAGGGACCAACGCCGGCATGCCCATCGTGGCCGGACAGCCGCAGCACGCGTCCAGCACCGCGATCCGCAGGCTGGCCGCGACCATCACCGGGGCCCCGACGCCCGAGCCCACCTCGTCCGCGAGTGAGGACACCGCCGTCGACTCCACCGAGCGCAGTCGTCGGCTCTTCCGACGCAAGAAGGAGACGCCGGCATGAGCAGTCTCTCCGAGAGGCTCGCGGCTGCCCGCCGCGCCTCCGAAGCCGCCAGCTCCGAGCCCCAGGGCGAACCGAGCGTCCCGCCGGACGACTCGGTGCGCGCGGACGCTCCGACGACCGGGACCGACGGCCCGTCCGACGCTGCTGCGACGCCCCGCAGCAGTGCGCCGGCGGCGGCGCCGGCTGAGAAGCCCTCGGCCGGCACTGCCGAGCGCGCGCCCGGCACCGGGCGCCGAGCGATCAGCAGTGGCCAGGCCGATCGGCTCGACGAGCTGAAGAGCAGCGTCCACGTCGAGCTGCTCAAGCAGCTCGGTCCTCACCTCTACGACTCCGACATGGACCAGAACGAGCTCGACCAGCGCGTGCGCACCGTGCTCGCCGACGTCCTCGGATCGCAGAACCGCCCCCTGAGCAGCGGCGACCGCACGCGGGTGACCCAGGAGATCAGCGACGACATCCTGGGCTACGGCCCCATCGAGCCGTTCCTCCGCGACCCCGACGTGTCCGAGGTCATGGTCAACGGCCCGAGCTCGATCTGGCTGGAGAAGTCCGGACGCCTGGTCGGCGTCGACGCCACCTTCAACGACGAAGCGCACCTGCGCCGCATCATCGACAAGATCGTCTCGCGCATCGGGCGACGTGTCGACGAGTCCAGCCCGATGGTCGATGCCCGCCTTCCCGACGGGAGCCGTGTCAACGCGGTCGTGCCGCCGCTCGCTGTCGACGGGTCCGCGCTCACCATCCGCAAGTTCTCCGCCGAGCCGCTCACGGTGACCGACCTCATCAACTTCGGCACGCTCACCGCCGAGACCGCAGACTTCCTCGAAGCCTGTGTGCGAGGTCGTCTCAACATCATCGTCTCCGGCAGCACCGGCGCCGGCAAGACCACGACCCTCAACGTCTTGTCGTCCTTCGTCCCCGGCGACGAACGCATCGTGACGATCGAGGACGCCGCCGAGCTCCAGCTCAAGCAGTCACACGTGGTCCGCCTCGAGTCGCGCCCGTCCAACATCGAGGGCAAGGGTGCGGTCTCCATCCGCGACCTCGTGCGCAACAGCCTGCGCATGCGTCCGGACCGGATCATCGTCGGCGAGGTCCGCGATGCCTCGGCGCTCGACATGCTCCAGGCCATGAACACCGGCCACGACGGCTCCATCTGCACGCTCCACTCCAACGGCCCGCGCGACACCTTGGCCCGCCTGGAGACGATGGTGCTGATGGCCGGCATGGACCTGCCGGTGCGCGCGATCCGCGAGCAGGTGGCCTCGGCCGTCGACATGGTGGTGCACCAGACGCGCTTCAAGGACGGCAGCCGGCGGATCACCCACATCACCGAGGTCGAACGCATGGAGGGCGACGTGATCACGCTCCAGGACGTGTTCAAGTTCGACAACTCCGCCGGTTTCGACGCCGAGGGACGCGCCCTCGGACGGCTGCGCGCCACCGGGCTGCGACCCAAGTTCGTCGAGAAGCTGCAGCACTCCAACGTGTCGGTGGACCCGCTCATCTTCCGCACGGATCGGTCATGACCAGGGGCCTCGCCCGCTCCACCCGACGGGTCCTCGCGGGCCTCGTGGCGGCGTCCGCCCTCGTGCTGGGCTCGGCCAACGGCGCGTCAGCAGCCGATGACGACCTCACGATCGTCCACCTCGAGCGCAGCCCCAGCGGCATCGAGGTGTCGCTCGACGTCCCCGCCGGGGTCCAGGCAGACCTCGACGGGGTCACCGCGACCGTCAACGGCACCGCCTACGACGTCTCGGCCTCACGGATCGCTGATGGGCAGAGCCGGGTGCAGCGCACCGCCATCCTGGCCATCGACACCAGCGACTCCATGCAGGGCCGCCGGTTCGAGGCTGCCCAGGGAGCCGCGCGCACGTTCCTCGACTCCGTGCCGGCCGACGTGCTGGTCGGCATCATCAGCTTCGACCGCACGGTGCAGTCACCCCTCGCGCCGACCACCGACCGGGCAGCCGCGCGCGACGTGATCTCCGCCTTGACCCTGCGTCGCGGCACCCGGCTCAACGACGCGGTCATCGCTGCGGTGACTGCCGCGGGAGACACCGGTCAGGGCAGCGTGCTGGTGCTGTCCGACGGCGCCGACACCAGCACCACTCCCCTGTCGGACGTCACCGCCGTCGTCTCGGCCTCCGACGTGGTCCTCGACGTCGTCGCTCTCGAGCAGTCTGCCGGTGCCCTCGACGACCTGCGCCTCATGGCCGGCGACAACGGCGACGTCATCAGCGCCGACAGTGCTGCCCTCGCCGCGGCCTTCTCTGCCGAGGCCGACGTCCTCGCACGTCAGATCGCGGTCTCGATCCCGGTGCCGGCCGAGGTCGTCTCCCAGCAGGTCTCGATCGAGGTCACCGTCCCGACGGCCGGCGGTGACCTGGTGGCCCGCTCGACGTTCCCCGGTGTCGCTGCCACCACGGAGGCGGCGCCTGCTCCTGCGATCCCGGTCCCCACGTCGTCCACGGGGTTCAGCCTCCCCACGTGGGTGATGTACGCCGGCGTGATCGTCTTCGCCCTGGGGCTGGTCGGCCTCCTCGTCCTGCTCGTCCCTCGCAAGGCCCCGGAGATGTCGGCCGAGGAACGCGTCACCTCCTACACCGCGGGACTGACCGGCACCACCGAGGCCAAGCCCGAGAGCGAACCCGCGCTGGCGCAGGCGAGCGCCGCCGTGGCGGGCATGCTCCGCCACAACCAGGGCCTCGACGCCCGCATCAGCCACCGTCTCAGCGCAGCCGGCAGCGAGCTGAAGCCCTCGGAGTGGCTGCTGCTCCAGACGGCCTTCCTCATCGGCGCCACGATCGTCGGACTACTCCTCGGCAGGGGCAACCTCGTCATCGGGCTGATCTTCATGGCCCTGGGTGCAGTCCTGCCGTGGGTCTACCTCGGGCTGCGCCGTAGCCGCCGCCGCAAGGCCTTCGACGCCCTGCTGCCCGAGACCCTGCAGCTGATGGCAGGTTCGCTCTCCGCAGGTCTGTCGTTGCTGCAGTCGGTGGACACGATCGTGCGCGAGGGCAGCGACCCGGTGGCCTCGGAGTTCAAGCGGGTGCTGGTCGAGACCCGGCTCGGGGTCGGGCTCGAAGATGCCCTCGAGGGCATCGCCGAGCGGTTCGACAGCCGCGACTTCCGCTGGGTCGTGATGGCGATCAGGATCCAGCGCCAGGTGGGCGGCAACCTCGCTGAGCTGCTGCTCACGGTGGCCGAGACCATGCGCGAGCGCGAGTACATCCGCCGACAGGTCAACGCGCTGGCAGCCGAGGGCAAGCTCTCGGCCGTGGTGCTGGCAGCGTTGCCGCCGGTCTTCCTCCTCTATCTCGTGGCCGCCCAGCGCAGCTACGTCGAGCCGTTGTTCACCGATCCGCGCGGGATCATCATGCTCGTGGGCGCGCTGCTGTGGCTCGGTGTCGGCGTGTTCTGGATGAGCCGTCTCGTGAAGGTGGAGGTCTGACATGGTGCTCCTCTTCATCCTCGGCATCATCTTGGTGCTCGTGGCGATCGCCCTGGTCGCGATGTCCCTCGGGAGGTCCGACTCCGAGGCCGGCGTCGGTCGCTCGCTGGCCGTCCTCGAGGCGATGACGGCAGCGCCGGTCGAGCTCACCGCTGAGCTGGACCGACCCTTTGCGGAGCGGGTGCTCGAGCCGCTGCAGGCGCGCGCGCTGCGGGCCGGACGGCGCCTGACCGGTGCTGACTCGGCCGAACGGCTCCGCCGCAAGCTCGACTTCGCCGGCAACCCCGGAGAGCTCGGCGCCGACCGGGTCGTCTCCCTCAAGGTCATCGGCGCGATCGTCCTGCTCGTCGTCGGTCTGGCAACCGGAGTCCTCCTCGGTGTCGACCTGCCGATCCTCGCCCTCATGGCCGCGGGCGGGCTGGCGCTGGGGTTCTTCGCCCCCGACCTCTACCTCTACCAAGCCGCCTACAACCGTTCGGAGAGCATCGCGCGCGAGCTGCCCGATGCGATCGACCTGCTCACCATCAGCGTCGAGTCCGGGCTCGGCTTCGACAGCGCCTGTCAGCAGGTCGCCCGCAACACGACCGGCCCCCTGGCCGATGAGTTCTCCCGGATGCTCAAGGAGATGCAGATCGGACAGAGCCGGTCAGAGGCGTTGCGTGGCATGGCGGCACGGACCAACGTGCCCGAGGTCCGCTCCTTCGTCGGCGCCATGGTGCAGGCCGATGCCTTCGGCATCCCGATCGGCACGGTGCTGCGCGTGCAGTCCGGCGAGATCCGGGTCAAGCGGCGCCAGCGCGCCGAGACCAAGGCTCAGCAGGTGCCGGTGAAGATCACCATCCCGCTCATCTTCTGCATCCTTCCCTGTCTCTTCGTCGCGGTCATGGGGCCCGCGGCTCTGACGATCATGGACAACCTGAAGTAGCCAGACCCACCCATCCATCCAGCCCCAGGCGGAGCCCATGCCCACCCGGCAAGCCCTACGCGTGACGTTGATCGCCCGCGTGCTGACGTTGCTCGCCCTCGGGGTCCCCACGCTGTTCCCCGTCAACCGCTCGGCGCTGCTCGCACTGTGCGCAGTGGCCGTCATCTGGCTGGTCGCGGTGCTCGCCGAACGACGGGCCGAGCTCAACCCGATCGTGCCCGTGGCCGAAGCAGGTCTGATCGGGCTCGTGTGCGGTCTGGCAATCGTCGAGGCGCCCGAGGTGCTGGTCGTGCTGGCCATCCCACCGTTCGCGGCCGCGGTCTTCCACGGGGTCCGGATCAGCCTCCAGGCCTTGAGCTCGCAGCTGGTCTTCGTGGTCGCCACGGCGCTGATCATCAACAAGGGCATCACCCCCGAGCAGAGCTTCGGCACCTTCACCTGGTGCATGGCCGGCCTGGGACTGGGGCTGATCGGCAGCTTCGTCCATGCCTCGAACCTGGCCGAGGCCGACGAGATGGCCCCGTACCTGGATGCTCAGCGACTGCTGCGCCAGCTGTTGGACCTCTCCGACGACCTGAGCTCGGGCCTGGACGTGACGTCGCTGTCGGGCTCGGTGCTCAGCGACGTACGCGATGTCCTGCCCACGGCCGCCCTCGGTCTCTACGTGCCCAACGGGGAGGCGCTGGCGCCACTGGTCGTCAAGGTCGCCGAGGACGGCTCTGACCTCACCGATGCCGAGGCGATGGCGGTCGAGTCCTGGGCTCGCAACGAGCCGCTGGTCTTCGAGCGCAGCTTCTCCTTCCCGCTCGGCGACTCGGCGGTGGTCGCCGGCATCCTGGCGCCCAGCGTCGAGCTGCACGAGGAGGAGATGGAACGCACCATCCTCGCTCTCGGTGAACGGCTCCGGACCAAGGCAGTCCAGCTCGACACCGCTCTGCTCTTCGCCGACTTCCGCGAGCTGGCCTCGGCCGACGTCCGCAAACGCCTCGCCCGTGAGATGCACGACGGCGTCGCCCAGGACATCGCCTCCCTCGGCTATCTCGTCGATGCGCTCGCTGCGCGACCCTCGGACGAGAAGCAGGCTGCGCAGTTCGCGATGGTGCGCGACCGGATCACCAAGATCGTCGCCGAGGTGCGGCAGTCCGTGCTCACCCTGCGCACCAGCATCGGGGAGGCACAGAGCCTCGGGACCGCGATCGGCACGATCGCTCGACACCTGAGCGAGTCGTCGCGGATCCCGATCCAGGTACGCCTCGACGAGCACTCGACCCGGCTGCGTCCTGAGGTCGAGGCCGAGCTGTTCCGCATCGCGCAGGAGGCCATGAACAACGCGATCAAGCACGCGCGGTGCACCTCGATCGCGGTCACCTGCCAGGTCTATGCTCCAGATGCCTTGATCGTCGTGTCCGACGACGGTCGTGGTCTGCAGCAGGCACGTTCTGACTCCTACGGCCTCAAGATCATGCGAGAGCGGGCCCGGCTGGTGGGGGCTACGTTGAGCATCGAGGACAATCCCGGCGGAGGACTGTCCGTCTCGGTACAGATCGGTAGCACTGCGCGGCCCACCCCGCGCTCCACCACCGCTGAAGGAGTGAGCACATGAGTGACACCACGATCCGGATCCTCCTGGTAGACGACCACGAGCTGATCCGCAGCGGTCTCGGAGCGGTGCTGGACCTGCAGGACGACATGGAGGTCAGCGGCACCGCGGGCTCCGTCGCCGAGGCCTTGACCCGCTACGAGGAGCTCAAGCCCGATGTGGTCATCGCCGACCTCCAGCTCCAGGACGGCACCGGCCTCGACATCGTGCGAGCGATCCGCAAGACCAGCAACGAGACCGGGCTCATCGTCCTGACCATGCACTCCGGTGACGACCAGATCTTCGCTGCCATGCAGGCCGGGGCATCGGGCTTCGTCGGAAAGGACGCCCCATCCTCCGAGGTGGTCGACGCTGCCCGCCACGCCTCGGTCTCGCCGCGTGCGTTCGTGTGCGCCGGCCTCGTCAGCGCGATGGTGCGCCGCCAGTCGGGAGAGACGACCAATCTCACCGAGCGCGAGCACGACGTCCTGCTGCTGCTCGCCGACGGACTCGGAGCGGCTGCCATCGGCGAGAAGCTCTACCTCAGCGAGTCGACCGCGAAGTCCCACATCGCCCGGATCTACCAGAAGCTCGGCGCCGCCAACCGCGCCCAGGCGTTGGTCACCGCGATGCGGATCGGCCTGTTGTCGAGCATCCAGCCCGGCAACTGACCTTCCTCCCCAGCGAGCGGACTAGTCAGAAATGACTAGGGCGTTCCGCACGAACTCCTGATCCGCGGGTCGTGGTCCAGAGGTCATCATGGGGGTATCCCGTTGCTCCCCCCACTCAATCACCTGGAGTCACCATGATCGACTACCTCACCATCATGCTTCACGCCCGCAAGGCCCGCATGGACGAGCGCGGCGCCTCCGCCGTCGAGTACGGCCTCCTGGTCGCCGGCATCGCCGCCGTCATCGTGCTGATCGTCATCGCCCTCGGCGGCAAGATCAAGTCGGCCTTCACCTCCACGTGTACCGCGATGCCTGGCACGGGCACCTGCTGATCCTTCGCTCCCACCACGCGGTGGGCAGCCCTTGCGCTACTGCTGTCTGGCGCCGCTGCTCGATCAGAGCCCGGCGCCAGACGTCATTTCAGACCGAGGTGCCAACCGCATCATCGCGACACCGACGACTTTCTCCGGACCGGTTACATGGGTCGGTCCCGGGCTCCACCGAACTGCTCAATCTCAGGAGAACCACATGATCGACTACCTCACCATCATGCTGCACGCGCGCAAGGCCCGCATGGACGAGCGCGGCGCCTCCGCCGTCGAGTACGGCCTGCTGGTCGCCGGCATCGCTGCGGTCATCGTGCTGATCGTCGTCGCGCTCGGCGGGAAGATCAAGGGCGCTTTCGACACCACGTGCACCGCGATCAACAGCAACGCCTCCTGCTGACCTCTCACCAGGACGTGGCCCGGTCCCAGCGCTCGCGCGCTGGGACCGGTTGCCTTTTCAGACCTCTGTCATCGTGCCGTCAACCCGCCGGCAGGTCGTGCGCGGAATCACCGATCTGGCAACGGCCCGCTCAGGCTGGTGAGCCGACGCTGCCAAGCAGCGAGCAGGTCTGACTCCGACCACGAGAAGTAGCGTTCGAGCAGGCCCGCGATCGGGTCGCCGTCGCCGGCATCGGCGTAGAAGCGCGTCAAGGCGTCCTGTCCCCCACGATCGGCCAGCGTCTCGCAGATCAACCAGGCCGACTCGTAGACGGCGCCGAGGTGCGGGCCGCGGGTGTCGAAGTCCGCGGTGCCCGGCAGAGCCGTGGGCAGCCCGTCGCGGCGCACCCGTGCTCGGACCTGGGCTGCGGTCTTGCGCAACGGAAGCGCGGTCTCGCGCAGCGCGACGTAGTCGGCGAATCCCTCGACCAGCCAGGTGGGAGCACGGCTGCGGGGACCGTCGCCGGCCACGTGCGCCGCCTCGTGATCGAGGACCACTTCTTGTCCGGCGCGTCCGAGGGTGTCGAACACGTCGGGGTTGACGTAGACGTGCACCGGGGAGCCGGGCGCGGTGGAGCCGTCGGCCGAACCGGTCACGGCCGCGATCTGGGTGTAGTAGTCGGGCTCGACACCGAGGGCCCGCTCCAGAGCCGTCACGTCTGCGGGCACCTCCACGACCAGTCGCGGCTTCCAGTCGGCGAGCACGGCCGACACGATCGGGACCGCCCTCGCGGCCAACGCGGCATACGTCTCGACCGGCAGGTTGCCCGGGGCTGCGAGCACGAGGGTGCGCGCGGTACGGCGCACGTCCAGCGGCCCGCTCATCCACACCGGCGTGCGGAGGTCTGCAGATCCGATCCCGGCGATCTCGACGTCCTCGGCACCCACCCGGAAGCGCACCGACACCTCAGTGCGTGCGGCCGCGTCGTCGAAGCCTGCATACCGCCACGTGACTCCCACCGCGGCGAGCCAGGTCCGGTCTGCTTCGAGCCCACCGCTCTCGTCGATGTAGCGCAGCCGCACGCTGATGATCCGCGCAGCCCTCGCGTTGTCGACCAAGGCGCGCAGCTGCTGCTGCGCCCCGGGGTCCTCGGCCGGAGCCAACGCTGCTGCCGCTGCAGGGTCCCCTCGCCGCACGGCCTGCTCGAGGCGTTGCAGCTGCGTGGCAGCGGCCCCAGGTTGAGTCGTGGCCGGAGCACCCGGCGCGGGCTGGGCCCGGTAGGGATCGTCGCCGTCGCGCGGAGCGATGACCGCCCAGGTCAGCAGCCCGACGACGAGGAGCAGAGACAGCGAAAGACCGGCCACCCACCAGCGTGGGCGACCGGTCCTCCGGGAGTCGTTGTCGGGCAGCGTCGGCTCAGCCGGGCCGGACGGCGCCGACGTACGGCATCGAGTAGAGCGGTGCGGTGTTGACGCCCGTGCGCGGGTTGGCCGCGTGGACGATCATCCCGTTGCCGATGTACATGCCCACGTGGCTGATCGGGCTGTAGTAGAACACCAGGTCGCCGGGACGCAGGTCGCTGGCCGCGACGCGCGCGCCGCTGTTGAACTGCGCGCCGGAGGAGTGCGGGAGCGAGACACCGGCCTGGGCCCAGGCCATCATCGTCAGACCGGAGCAGTCGAAGGCGCTTGGGCCGGCGGCGCCGTAGACGTAGGACTTGCCCACCTGAGCCATGGCGTAGGCCACGGCAGCACCGGCGCGGCCGCTGACCGGCGCGCTGGTGGTGGTCGGCTCGTCGCGCACGGCGCTGCGGGAGAGCTCTTCGCGACGCTCCGCCTCCTCGAGCCGGCCGAGCAGGGCCTTGGCATCGGCGAACTTGGCGTCGATGGTCGCCTTCTCGTCGGCGAGCTTCTTCTCGGTGGCCGCCACCTGGTCGAGCCGGGCGCGCGTGGCCTGGCTGCGGATGCTCAGGGCCTTGAGGCCCGTCTGGTAGTCGCCGAGCATGTCCTGCTGCAGGCGCTGGAAGGACGAGACCGTCGACATCTCACGCAGGAACGCGCTCGGGTCGGCGGCTGCGGCGACCTTGCTGAAGGTGCTGAACGAGCCGCCGGAGTACTGACGCAGCAGCGCGACGCGGACCTCGTCGCGGGTGCCGGAGAGCGAGGCGTCCTGGCGCTTCTCGTCGGCCTGGAGGCTGCGCAGGTCCTTCTTGAGCTGCTTGAGCTCGATGCGAGCGTCGTTGAAGCGCTCCGAGGCCTGCTCGGCCTCGTGGAAGAGCGTGTCCACCCGGCTCTTGACGTCCTCGACGTTCGGCTCGGCCTGGGCGGAGGTGGTGGGGATCAGCCCGATCGTCGCGGCGAGGGCCAGCACGGCCAGCACGGACATCGATCGCACCCGGAGGTTGCTCACAGCGTGCGGTACCCCTTTGCGTGTCGTACGCCTACCGGGTGAGCTGACGGATTCGGACACGACTCGGTCCTACTCGCGCTCCTCGGCCCAGTGCGGCCGCCTTGCGCGAGATTCACCCCAGAAAGATTGGTTCCCCGGCTCCGCGGCCACCAGGGGCGGCCTCGGACTCAGCGCGGTGCTCGCGCGGACCATGGGTTGATCCACTTCCACGAGCACCTGAGCCCCCACGGTAGTCGCCCGGGGGGAAGGGATCCAAACTTTGGCTCAACGCAGGGCGCGTCGTGTCACGTGGGTCACATCTGCCCCACGAGCCACGGTGCGCGCGGGCCTCAGGCGGATTCCACCACCGGTCCGGACGTGGGCGTCACCAACCGCAGGGGCGGGACCAGGCCGCTGTCGGCCAGCACGTCCAGGGCTCGTCGCTCGTCGTCGTCGATGATCAGGTCGGCGAGCTCGGGCGGGGGTCCGAGCAGCACCGTGACCACGCAGTCGTGGCAGGCCAGACCTCGCACCACACAGGTGTCACAGTCGATTCGTGTCGTCATGTCCAGCAGGCTGACAGGCACCACCGACAGTCACTCCCCGTGCCGGGTCCCGGGGCCGGCTCCCGCGGCCGAATCCCGGGGCCGAACGAGGCCGACCGACCGGTCGACGCCGGATCCCGGGGTCGTGGCGCGGCGCCACCACGCTGTCGGTGGTGCCGCCTAGCGTTCTCGCCATGACCACCACGGCCGAGTCGCTGCACCAGTGGGAGGCCCAACGCAGCTTCGACGAGCTCGGCCGCCCGCTGCGCGACGTCACCTTCTGCGTGGTCGACCTCGAGACCACCGGCGGTTCGGCCCAGGCAGGCTCGATGATCACCGAGGTAGGAGCGGTCAAGGTCCGCGGCGGCGAGGTCCTGGGCGAGTTCCAGACCCTGGTCAACCCACACACCGAGATCCCGGCCTTCATCGCGGTGCTGACCGGCATCAGCAACTCCATGGTCGCGGGCTCTCCGTCCATCGACTCGGTGCTGCCGGCGTTCTTGGAGTTCGCGGCGGGCACGGTCCTGGTAGCGCACAACGCCCCGTTCGACGTCGGTTTCCTCCGGCACTTCGCCGAGCGGCAGGGGCGGGTGTGGCCGGCCTTCGAGGTCGTCGACACCGCGGTGCTGGCCCGCCGCGTGATCACCCGTGACGACGCCCCCAACTGCAAGCTCTCCTCGCTCGCGCGTGCTTTCGGCTCCACCACCACGCCCAACCACCGCGCGCTCTCCGACGCGCGGGCCACTGTCGACGTGCTCCACGGCTTGATGGAGCGCGTCGGAGGCCTCGGTGTCCAGACCCTCGAAGAGCTCCAGACCTTCTCCTCACGGGTCTCGCCTGCTCAGCGCCGCAAGCGCCACCTCGCCGACGGCCTTCCTCACTCCCCCGGCGTCTACCTCTTCAAGGACGAGCACTCCCGCGTCCTCTACGTCGGCACCTCCAAGGACCTGCGCACCCGGGTCCGCTCCTACTTCACCGCCTCCGAGACCCGCTCGCGCATCGGCGAGATGGTCAAGATCGCTGCCGAGGTGACCGGCATCGAGTGCGCCACCCCGCTCGAGGCCGAGGTGCGGGAGCTGCGCCTGATCGCCGAGCACAAACCCACCTACAACCGCCGCTCGCGGTTCCCCGAGAAGGTCACCTTCGTCAAGCTGACCCGAGAAGCCTGGCCCCGCCTGTCGCTGGTCAAGAAGGTGCTCGACGACGACGCCGACTACCTCGGGCCCTTCGCCACCCGCACGCTCGCCGAGAAATGCCTCTCAGTCCTCCACGAGACGTTCCCGGTGCGTCAGTGCACCGACAAGCTCGGTCGCACGCCCCGACGGACCGCCTGCGTGCTCGCGGAGATGGGCCGGTGCCTGTCGCCGTGCGACGGCAGCGTCGACGAACAGACCTATGCCGCGGTCGTTCGTCAGCTCCGCGACACCCTGCTCCACCGGCCGGACGACGTCGTCGAGGTCGTCAATGCGCGCATGGAGTCGCTGGCCGAGCAGGAACGCTTCGAGGAGGCCGGCGTCCACCGAGACCGGCTTGCCGCCTTCGTCCGGGCAGCGGCCCGCACCGAGCGCCTCACCTCCCTCACGCGGTGCCCGGAGGTCGTTGCCGCCCGGCTGGAGGACGACGGCCGCTGGGCCGTGCACGTGATCCGGTACGGGCGGCTCGCTGCAGCCGGCGTGATCCCGCCCGGAGCCGACGCCCATCTCTTCGTCCGCCAGCTCAGCGCGACCGCGGAGACCGTGATCGCCCCCGCCGGCACCCCCGGCCCGACCCCGACAGCCACCGCCGCGGAGACCGAACGGGTGCTGCGGTGGCTGGAGTCCACCAAGATCCGGTTGATCGAGGTCGACGGCGAATGGACCTGTCCGGTCGGCGGCGCCACGCGCCAGCTGCCTCGCCACGCCGTGCAGGCCGCGCCCTTCGAGTCGAGCTGAGCCGGCCATCACTAGGCTGACCTCATGATCACCGCCATCGTGTTCGTGAAGGCCGAGGTCGACCGGATCCCGGAGGTCGCCGAGGAGATCGCCGCGATCGAGGGCGTCAGCGAGGTCTACTCCGTCACGGGGCAGATCGACCTGATCGCCCTGGTACGGGTGCGCGACCACGACGACGTCGCCACCGTCGTGGCAGATCAGCTCAACAAGGTCCCCGGCGTGCGCGAGACCGAGACCCACATCGCCTTCCGCGCCTACTCTCGCCACGACCTCGAGTCGGCGTTCTCGCTCGGCCTGGACTGACTCGACCCCGATCCGGCCGATCCCCGCAGGTCAGGAAGCGGCGGCGGCCACCCAGCGCTGGAGCGTCGCCTGGGCCGCGCCGCTGTCGATGGCGTCGTTCGCTCGGGTGATCCCGGCAGCGAGCTGCTCGTCCAGCGATCCCGAGCCCGCTTGGTGCACAGCCAGGGCCGCGCCGGCGTTGAGGACCACCGCGTCACGCACGGGCCCCGGGTCACCGGCCAGCAGGCGACGCACCACCTCGGCGTTGAACGCCGCGTCGCCGCCGCGCAGGTCCTCGGTGGTCGCCGGGGCCAGTCCGTGGGCTCGCGGGTCCACGACGGCCGTGGTGACCTCGCCACCGCTGACCACCCACACCTGTGACGTCGTCGTGGTCGTCAGCTCGTCGAGGCCGTCGTCGCCCCGGAAGACCCAGGCGTCGGAGCCGCGCCGAGCGAACACCCCGGCCATCACCGGTGCCATCCGCAGGTCGGCGCACCCGATCGCCTGTGCCGCAGGCCGGGCGGGATTGGTGAGCGGACCCAGGAAGTTGAAGGTCGTGCCGATGCCGAGCTCGCGGCGCGGCGCGGCGGCGTGCCGCATCGCGGGATGGAAGGCCGCCGAGAAGCAGAAGGTGATGCCGGCCTCGGTCGCGAGGGCCTGCACCCGAGCCGCCGGCAGGTCGAGCCTGATCCCGAGCGCCTCGAGCACGTCGGCACTGCCGGACTTCGACGAGGCAGATCGGTTGCCGTGCTTGACCACCCGCACGCCCGCCCCGGCAGCCACGATGGCGGCCATCGTGGAGATGTTGACCGACATCGAGCGGTCACCACCGGTGCCGACGACGTCGAGCAGTCGCCCCTCCACCGTGATCGGGGTGCGTCGCTCGTACATCGCGTCGGCCAGGCCGGCGACCTCCTCGATCGTCTCCCCCTTGGCGCGCAGCGCCACGGCGAAGCCGGCGATCTGAGCGGAGGTGGCCTCCCCGGCGAGGATCTCCGACATGGCCCACCAGGTCTGGGCAGCACTCAGGTCGGAGCCGAGCACGAGCGTGCTCAGGACGTCGGGCCAGCTGCCGGCCACGTCCGGGGCGTTCATGCTCAGGAGGTCGCGGGCACGCGCGGGAGCAGCAGTGCGACGACGGCCTCGGCGAGCTGGATGGGGTCGATCGGGTGCGGGACCGCAGCGTCAGCGCGCGACCAGGTCGCCAGCCAGGCATCCTGGGGGCGGCCGGTGAGCACCAGCAGCGGCGGGCACTGGAAGATCTCGTCCTTCATCTGCTTCGCGATCCCCATCCCGCCGGCGGGCGTGGCCTCGCCGTCGAGGATCGCCAAGGCGATGTGCCCCGCATCCATGTTCTGGATGACGACGGGCTCGGTGGCCACCTCGACGTACTCCAGCTCGGGGAGATCGGGGTGGGGGCGGCGCCCCAGGGCCAGGATCACCTGCTGACGCACGTGGGCGTTGTCGCTGTAGACAAGAACCTTGAGGCGGGACTCACGAGGGGCGGCGTCGGTCACGCCGAGCATGCTACCGACCCACTCCCCTGACGGACCGCCGGGGACACGCCCGCACCGGTGCAGAGCACCGGATCGAGTCAGGGCGCGGCACTCTCGGCCGCGCGTTCAGCAGCTCGCTCCGTCGCGCGTTCGCGTGCCTCGAGCAGATCGAGGCGGCGGTCCTCCCGCTTGGCCTCGCGCATCGACGAGCGCACCCACTGCGTGAACAGCACGCCGAAGAAGACCAGTCCGATCAGGTCCCCGGCGCCCCACAGGATCCCTCCGGCGAGGTTCTGGTCGGCGTAGGGGTCCGGCAACCAGCTCCCCATCGGCCCCTCACTCAGTGACGGGTACCAGTCGCCGCCGATCAGGCGGGTCTGGCCGAGGATCGTGACGCCCAGGAAGGCGTGGAAGGGCAGGGTCATCACGGTCAGCAGCACCCGCACCGGGTAACCCACCCGGCCGGGGATCGGGTCGATGCCCATCAGCGGCCAGAAGAACATCGCTCCGACGAGCACCAGGTGCACGTGCATCATCTCGTGCACGTAGGTCGACTCCAACGAGGCTCGGTACCAGCCGGTGAAGTAGAGGGCCCAGGGCGAGACGACATAGAGCGTGAAGGTCAACGGCGGGAACGACAGCACCCGGGCCACGCGCGAGTGGAGCACCGCGAGCAGGAGGCGCCGCGGCGTCGCCGGCAGCGTGCGCAGCGCCAGCGTGACCGGCGCACCCAGGGCCAGCGCGAGCGGCACGAGCATCATCAGCACCATGTGCTGGACCATGTGCACGCTCAGCAGCGTGGTGTCGTACGCCGCCAGGCCCGACGAGGTCCCGACGTAGAACGAGCCCAGCCCCGCGACGACGAAGGCGAGGGTCCGCCCGACCGGCCAGGCCACCCCACGTCGCTTCAGGGCGTTGACTCCGAGCAGGTAGAGACCAGCCGCCCAGACGGTGATCACGAGCGGCACCGGATCGAGGGACCACTCGGTGAAAAAGCGCTCAGGAGTGAGTCGCGGCAGCTCTTCTGCAGCCGTCGTTACCAGTACGGACAAGGGTTCCCACACGCCATGAACTGTACGGACACACCTTCACCCGGGGGGCGAGGTGCCCTCGCGGGCAGGTCAAGCCATAATGGTCCCGTGGCGACGACAGCGACTATTCCGGCTTCCCGACTTCACGGGCACCACGACCGTCCCAGCATGGTGGCGGTCGGCACGATTATCTGGCTCTCCAGCGAGCTCATGTTCTTCGCGGCGCTGTTCGCGTCGTACTTCACGATCCGCTCGGTGAGTCCGGAGCTGTGGAGTCAGAACACCGAGATGCTGAACGTCCCGTTCGCATCCATCAACACCACGATCCTGGTGTTGTCCTCACTGACCTGCCAGCTCGGCGTCTTCGCCGCCGAGCGCGGCCAGGTCGGCCGGACGGGCTCGGTGCTGAAGGTGAGCGGGTGGGGACTGCGCGAGTGGTTCATCCTCACCTACATCATGGGCGCCATCTTCATCGGCGGCCAGGCGCTCGAGTACGCCGAGCTGATCCACGAGGGCGTGACGATCCCGGCCTCGGCCTACGGCACGATGTTCTACCTCACGACCGGCTTCCACGGCCTGCACGTGACCGGCGGTCTCATCGCCTTCCTCTTCGTGCTCGGACGCACCTACATCGCGCGCAAGTTCACCCACGAGCAGGCGGTCAGCGCGATCGTCGTCTCGTACTACTGGCACTTCGTCGACGTCGTGTGGATCGCGCTCTTCGCCACGATCTACCTGATCAAGTAGCCGTGCCCGGATCACCCGCCCCAACGAAGACGACCACGAGGGATGACAACGTGCGTTTCCTGAACCGCTCCGCAGGTCGAATCTCGCGGCACCGCCGTGGCCCGCTCGCCGGCCTCGTGGTGCTGCTGATGGGCCTCATGCTCACCGGCGGCCTGTACTCCGCGTTCTCCCCGGGCGCTCAGGCCGACGAGACCGCCACCACCGCCCAGGACATCCAGGCCGGGCGCGAGCTCTTCCTGGTCGGCTGCTCGTTCTGCCACGGCCAGAACGGCGAGGGCGTCCTCACCCAGAACGGCACCCAGTACGGGCCCGCCTTGACCGACGTGGGAGCGGCTTCGGTCGACTTCCAGGTCGGCACCGGTCGGATGCCGATGACCCAGCCCGGTCAGCAGGCCGAGCGCAAGCCTCCCGTCTACACCGAGGAGGAGACCCGGCTGCTCGCGGCCTACGTCGACTCGCTCGGCACCGGTCCGGCCATCCCCACGGTCAACGACTACACGTTGCCCGAGACGAACCCCGATGGCTCGGAGTTCGACAAGGAAGCGGCCATCTCCCGCGGCGGCCAGATCTTCTTGACCAACTGCACCGCGTGTCACAACTTCGACGGTTCCGGCGGCGCCATGCCGCGCGGCGGCTACGCGCCCACCCTGCGCGGCGTCAGCTCCAAGCACATCTACGAGGCCCTGCTGACGGGCCCCCAGGCGATGCCGTCGTTCTCCAACGGCGCCCTCACCCCCGACGAGAAGCGCGACGTGATCGCCTACCTCAAGGAGACCGACGAGACGCCTGGCTACGGCGGCTTCGGCCTCGGCGCGCTCGGGCCGGTCAGCGAAGGCGTCTTCGCCTGGCTCGTCGGCATCGGTGCGCTCGTGGGCTTCGCGATCTGGATCGCTGCTCACACCACCCGCAGCAACAAGCAGAAGCCTGCCGACGCTGCCCACCGCCCCGTGACCGAGCAGGGAGAACCCGCGTGACCGACCACGACCAGCCGTCCTCGAACCTCCCGGCGACGACCGCGGACCCGATTGCCGACCCCGGTCTCCCGGCCCACACCTGGCGTCCCACCGACGTCGACGAAGGTCTGGCCAAGCGCGCCGAGCGCCAGGTCGCCCTCCTCTTCGCTGCTTCCGCCGTCTTCACGGTGCTGTTCGTGGTGTCGTACTTCACCTTCGACATCGGCGACGACTGGGACACCGGCGGCGGCCTCGGCCTGTCCAACGTCATGCTCGGCCTCACCCTGGGCCTTGCCCTGCTGTGCATCGGCGTCGGCATCATCCAGTGGGCTCGCAAGCTCATGGCTGACCACGAGATGGTCGAGATGCGCCACCCGGCCCGCTCCTCCGACGAGGACCGAGACGCGACCCTGGTCGCGCTCAACGACGGTCTCGAGGAGTCCGGCATCGGACGCCGTCCGCTGATCCGCAACTCGCTCTTCGGCGCCGTCGGAGTCCTGCTGCTGGCGCCGATCGTCATGCTGCGCGACCTCGGCCCGACCCCCAGCGAGGTGGAGGACGCCGAGGAGGGCAAGGGCCTCGCCCACACCATCTGGAAGCAGAACGTGCGCGTCGTCCGCGACGTCGTCGGCACGCCGATCCGCCCCGGCGACCTCGCCATCGGAGACCTCGTCAACGCGGTCCCCGACGGGATCTTCGCCCTCGAGGGCGTCGATCTTCAGGTCGCCAAGGCGAAGGCCCCGGTGATCGTGGTCAAGATGGAGCCCGAGGAGATCAAGGCCGGCGAAGGCCGGGAGAACTGGTCGATCGACGGCGTCATCTGCTACTCCAAGATCTGCACCCACGTCGGGTGCCCGATCTCCCTCTACGAGCGCACCACGCACCACGTGCTGTGCCCGTGTCACCAATCTACTTTTGATCTCGCCGACTCGGCTAAGGTCGTCTTCGGGCCTGCAGCCAGGCCGCTGCCGCAACTGCCGCTGCAGATCGACAGCGAGGGCTACCTCGTGGCCCAGAGTGACTTCCGTGAACCCGTGGGCCCGAGCTACTGGGAGCGTGTTGAATGAGCATCGACACCAGCAAGGTCGCTGACAGCAACGTCACGACTCCTGCGACGCCGGCCAAGGCCAACAAGGCGGGAGTCGTTGCCAACTGGGCCGACGAGCGCCTCGGCCTCGGCGGGCTGATGAAGAAGAACCTGCGCAAGGTCTTCCCCGACCACTGGTCCTTCATGCTCGGCGAGATCGCGCTGTGGAGCTTCGTCATCCTGCTCCTCAGCGGCGTCTTCCTCACGCTGTGGTTCAACCCCAGCATGGGCGAGATCGAGTACAACGGCTCCTACGACCCGCTGCGCGGGGTGCTGATGTCGGAGTCCATGGCCTCGACGCTCAACATCTCCTTCGACGTCCGCGGCGGCCTGCTCATGCGGCAGATGCACCACTGGGCCGCGATGATCTTCATCGCCTCGATGATGATCCACATGATGCGCGTCTACTTCACCGGCGCGTTCCGCAAGCCGCGCGAGCTCAACTGGGTCATCGGCTGCCTGCTGCTGCTCCTCGGCACCCTCGAGGGCTTCACCGGCTACTCGCTGCCCGACGACCTGCTCTCCGGCACCGGCGTCCGCGCCGCCGACGGGTTCTTGAAGGCCACGCCCGTGGTCGGCTCCTACATGTCGTTCTTCCTCTTCGGAGGCGAGTTCCCGGGTGACCAGATCATCCCGCGGCTCTACATGATCCACATCCTGCTGATTCCCGGTCTGCTGCTCGGCCTGATCGCGGCACACATGATGCTGCTCGTCTACCACAAGCACACCCAGTGGCCTGGTCCCGGCCGCACCGAGGAGAACGTCGTGGGCTTCCCGATGCTCCCGGTGTACGCCGCGAAGGCCGGCGGGTTCTTCTTCATCACCTTCGGCGTCAGCGCCATCATGGGTGCGTTGCTGACGATCAACCCGGTGTGGAAGTTCGGCCCCTACGACCCGACCAAGGTCACCGCCGGATCCCAGCCCGACTGGTACATGGGCTGGCCCGACGGACTGCTGCGCATCATGCCCGGCTGGGAGTCCTACATCTTCGGCCACCCGATCTCCTGGAACGTCATGATCCCGATCCTGATCGTGCCGCCGTTGATGCTGGTCGTCCTGATGCTGCTCCCGTTCCTCGAAGCGTGGATCACCGGAGACAAGCGCGAGCACCACCTGCTCGAGCGTCCCCGCAACGCCCCGACGCGGACCGCGGTGATGGTGGCCCTGATGACGTTCTACGGTCTCGCCTGGGCGGCCGGCGGAAACGACATCATCGCCATCAAGCTGCACCTGAGCATCAACCAGATCACGTACTTCATGCGTGGCGCGGTGTTCATCGGACCGGTGATCGCGTTCTTCGTCACGCGCCGCTGGTGCATCTCCCTGCAGCGTCACGATGAGGGCAAGCTGCTCCACGGCTACGAGACGGGCGTCATCATGCGCTCCCCCGAGGGTGGCTACACCGAGCGGCACCTGCCGATCAGTGAGGCTGCCGCCTACACCCTCACCGCCCGTGACCGTCACGAGGTATACGTACCGGAGCAGAAGGTCGACGCCAACGGCGTTGCCGCGCCGGGCGGTCGCCTCGACGGGATCCGCGCCAAGCTGTCGACGTTGATGTATGCCGACAACGTCGAGAAGCCCACCCGTGAGGAGCTCGAGGCGGCGCACCACCACGCCGAGCACGAGCACCAGCTCACCGCTGCCCTCGACGGTCACTCCGCAGACGGTCACCAGTTCGACGGCCACCACGCCGTCGAGGGAGAGACCCTCCGCGGCGACCACTGATCCACCAGCACCTGTCCCACCCCGGGCCCGAAGGATCCTCTCCTTCGGGCCCGGGTCGTTTTGGCGTCACGCACTCCCCCGCCGACCGCCCCCGTCACGTCACGCCGCGCAACGCCCAGCCCCCTCAGCGCGGGCGGGCAGTGCACGAGCCACTGTTCTGGGCGTCGAAGCGGTGCCGGCCCAGCGCAGACCCGGCTGCGCGCCGGTGAGCGGTGCACGAGCCACCCGCTGGGACGCCCTGACAGTGGCCGACCCCTCGGTCGGCGGGACCCGGCTCCCACCGGGTCCGCCCCAGGCTTCGGGGCAGTCCAGGGTTCGGCCCGCCCCAGGCTTCGGGACGGCTCAGACGACGCTCAGAGGATCAGAGAGCGGAGCCGCGGGCGTAGGTGCGGAAGTCCTCGTTCCAGTCCCCGAAGCCGTTGGTGAACTCCATCGGGCGATCGGTGCCGGTGTACTCCACGACGTCCCCGCGTCGGGTCATGGAGTAGAGCCACCCTGCCTGGTCCGTGCTCATCCCGGTGCAACCGTGGGACACGTTGGCCGAGCCCTGCGACCCCACCGACCACGGGGCGGCGTGGATGAACTCGCCTGAGTAGGTCAGTCGCATCGCGTACTTCACGTCGTCGATGTCATAGGCCTCGGAGCCGGTGATGCCGACGGTCTCGGAGTTCATCCGCTTCTCCGCGAACTTCTCGATGATGACCTTGGTGCCGGAACGGGTGGTGAACCCCGGCTTTCCCGTCGTGATCGGGATGGTGCGCAGCAGCTTGCCGTTGCTCAGCACCTTCATCTGGTGAGTCTGGGCGTTGACCTTGTAGATGTGCGCGTCGCCGACCTCGAAGTCGACGACCCGGTCCTCTTGGCCGTAGATCCCGTTGCCGGCGTCGACACCGTTGATGTCGACGTCGACCGTCACCTTGGTGCCGGCCTTCCAGTAGACCTTGGGACGCCAGTGCACCTCGTTGTCACTGATCCAGTGCCATGCACCGACCTGTCGCGGCTCCGAGTCGACACTCATCTCCCGCTCGAAGGCCGCCTTGTCGGTGACCGGCAGGTCGAAGGTGACGATGACCGGCATGCCGACCCCGACGGTCTCGCCCTGGAGCGGGGCGACCGACGGATAGGTCTGCTGGTCGAGGGTGAGTGCCTGGGTGGTGAACCTGCTGACCCGGCGGGCTCTGATGCCCTCGCGCTCGGCCACGGCCTTCACCGTGTACGTCGTCCCCGGCTCGAGCCGGTCCTGCGCGGTCCAGGACGCGCCGTCGTCGCTCATCGCGCCGGCGACCTGACCGGCGGCTGACGTGACCTGCACCGACGTCAGGGCGCCGTCGCGGGCCCCGACCTCGACGAGGGTCGACACCGGCACCTCGCTGGCTCCTCGGCGCACGTTGGCGGACAGCGTCGGTTTGGTGTCGTCGCTGCCGGCGTCACCCGTCGCACTGTCGCCGGATGCTGCTCCCGGCGTCCTGTCGGACTCCCCGGTGACGGCGTCGACCGCACTGCAGCCGGCCAGCACGAGGCTCGACAGGGCAGCGACACTCGCGACAGCAAGACGTCGCGAACGTGGACGCACGGACATGGTGAACTCCCCCAAGACGATCGGATCGTTGGTACTCACACGACCTCTCGGCCGTGCTACGAGGGTAACGGCCCGTTGGTGAAGCACCGCATCCTCCGCGCGCGCCGCAGCAGAGGCGGCGCCGTCGGGTGGATCAGTGGGCGTGCTCGCCGCGGTAGTACTCGAAGATCAGGCCGCTGAGGGCCACGGATCCGAGCACACCACCGATGATGAACAGCCACCACGCGGTCACCGCGAGGGCGAAGACCATCACGCCCAGCGTGGCGCCGCACCACAGCGGCCACCACGAGTACGGCGGGAAGAAGCCCAGCTCGCCGGCTCCGTCGGCGATCTCGCCGTCCTGACGGTCCTCAGGTCGCGGCTCCATCTTCTTGGCGTGGAAGCCGAGGTAGAGCGTGACCATCAGGGTCAGCAGACCGGTCATGACCAGCGCCGAGGTGCCGGTCCAGTCGCCGGTGCTGCCGAAGCCGTCGCTGGCAGTGATCAGCCAGTACGCCGGCGCCACGAGCGCCAGGAAGGCGGTGGTGATGCCGAAGATCCATGCCTCGACCTTCATCAGGCGTCATCTCCTTCGGACCGAGGCTTGCGCGTGTCGGTGTCGAGCCGCTCCTGGACCAGGGTGTCGCGACCCTCCATGTCCGGGGCGTCGGCAGGCTTCCCGTCGCGGGCGGCGGTGTTGTCGTCGAGCTCGATCGCGGCGATCTCGGGGTGGTGCAGGTCGAACGCCGGCGACTCCGAGCGGATGCGCGGGATCGAGTGGAAGTTGTGCCGCGGCGGCGGGCAGCTGGTGGCCCACTCCAACGAGCGACCCCAGCCCCACGGGTCGTCGACCTCCACCAGAGGCGCCTTGCGGGAGATGTAGACGTTGTAGAAGAACGGCAACGTCGAGCTCGCCAGCAGGAAGGCCCCGATCGTGGAGATCTGGTTGAGCCCGGCCCAGCCATCGCTCTGGAGATAGTCGGCGTAGCGACGCGGCATGCCCTCGACACCCAGCCAGTGCTGCACCAGGAAGGTCGTGTGGAAGCCCACGAAGAGCAGCCAGAAGTGGAGCTTGCCGAGGCGCTCGTCGAGCATCCGTCCGGTCATCTTCGGCCACCAGAAGTAGAACCCGGCGAACATCGCGAACACCACGGTGCCGAAGACGACGTAGTGGAAGTGCGCGACCACGAAGTAGGAGTCGGAGACGTGGAAGTCCAGGGGCGGGCTGGCCAGGATGACGCCGGTCAGGCCACCGAACAGGAAGGTGGTGAGGAAGCCGATCGACCACAGCATCGGGGTGTCGAAGGAGAGCGATCCCCCCCACATCGTGCCGATCCAGTTGAAGAACTTCACTCCCGTGGGCACCGCGATCAAGAACGTCATGCCGGAGAAGAACGGCAGGTTGACCGCGCCGGTGACGAACATGTGGTGGGCCCACACCGCGACCGAGAGGATCGCGATGCCGAGCGTGGCGCCGACGAGGCCGACGTAGCCGAAGAGCGGCTTGCGGCTGAAGACCGGGAGGATCTCGGTCACGATGCCGAAGAACGGCAGCGCGATGATGTAGACCTCGGGGTGGCCGAAGAACCAGAACAGGTGCTGCCACAGGATCGCGCCACCGTGCACGGTGTCGAACACGTGGGCGCCGAGCTGGCGGTCAGCCTCCAGGGAGAGCAGCGCGCCGGCGAGCACCGGGAACGCGATCAGGACCAGCAGGCTGGTGACCAGCGTGTTCCAGACGAACATCGGCATCCGGAACATCGTCATGCCGGGTGCACGCATGCAGATGATCGTGGTGATGAAGTTGACCGCACCGAGGATCGTGCCGAGACCGGCCATCCACAGACCCATGATCCACAGGTCACCGCCGACGCCGGGCGACCGCACGGCGTCCGACAGCGGGGTGTAGGCGAACCAACCGAAGGAAGCGGCGCCGGAAGGGGTCAGGAAGCCCGAGCCGGCGATGATCCCGCCGAAGAGGAACAGCCAGTAGCTGAACATGTTCAGCCGCGGGAACGCCACGTCGGGCGAACCGATCTGCAGCGGCATGATCACGTTGGCGAAGCCGAAGAACAGCGGCGTGGCGAAGAGCAGCAGCATGATCGTGCCGTGCATCGTGAAGAGCTGGTTGTAGAGCTCGTCATTGACGATCTGGCTGCCCGGGAAGGCCAGCTCGGAACGGATCAGCAGCGCCATGACGCCGCCGATGAGGAACCAGGCGAACGACGTGACGAGGTAGAGCTTGCCGATCAGCTTGTGATCGGTGGTCGTCATCAGCGTGACGAGCTGCTTGCCCAGGGGCTTGCGCTCGGGGACGCTCGCGCCGGTGGTGGGCGTGGCCGTGGTGGTCACTGGCAGACCTCCTGGATCTGAGATTCCTCGGCGTCGAGCCCGATCTGGGTCGTGGCGTAGCTGCCACCACAGACCGGCGCGTCGGAGTAGAAGCCCTTCTCGAACTGCTCGCCGAGGTAGGTCTGGTAGTCCTCTTCACTGACCACGCGGACCGTGAACAACATGCGCGAGTGGTAGACCCCGCACAGCTCGTAGCACTTGCCGTCGTAGGTGCCGGGGGTCTTGGGCGTCACCTGGAAGTGGTTCTGCTGACCGGGCATGACGTCCATCTTGATGAGGAAGCCCGGCACACCGAAGTCGTGGATCACGTCGGGGCTGCGCAGCTCGAAGCGCGTGGTCTCGTCGACGGGCAGGACGAGGGTGGGGATGTCGCTACCCGTGCCCGACTCGTAGACGTTGACCATCTTGCCGGTCGCGGGGTCCTCGATGGCCTCGGGGTAGTTGAAGGTCCACGACCACTGCTGACCCACGACGTAGACCGTGTTGGTCGGCTGCACGTCGGCGTCGTTGAGCACGAGGTTCTGCACCCGGATGGTGTGGGAGAAGAAGACGATCACCATGATGATCGGGAAGATCGTGTAGAAGATCTCCAGCGGCAGGTTGTAGCGCGTCTGCACCGGGATCTCGTCGTCGCTGCGACGCCGGAACTTCCACATCGCATAGAAGATCAGGCCCCACACCACTCCGCCGGTGATCAGGGCGGCGATCCACGCGCCCTGCCACAGCTCGAGGGTGTAGCGGCCCTCGACCGTCACCGGGGACGGCATGGCAAGCCGCTCCAGCTCGGAGTCGGTGCCACAACTGCCGAGCACGATCGAGCCGAGGCCCAATACGGTCAACAAAGCCAATCGACGCAAGCCTCGGCGAAATCCAGCCGAGTGCTCGGGGAGTTGCAGACTCAAGGTATGAGCCTTCCTCTCAGGAAGTCTTCGAACAGATCCCAGACTATCCGAATCCGGGCCGGAGCAAGAGGCGGGGTGCGCTAAGGGCACGCGTTAGATTCAGCGGGTGAGCAACGGCGCCGTCTATCTCGACTCGGCATCGTCCGAGCCCCTCCACCCCGTCGCTCGCGAGACGTTCCTGGCCGCCCTCGACGCCGGCTACGCCGACCCGCGCCGACTGCACAACAGCGCCCGGAACGCACGGCTCCTGCTCGACAACGCGCGGGCGGTCGTGGCGGAGTGCCTCGACGTCGCTGTCGACGAGGTCTCCTTCACCTCCTCGGGCACGACCGCGGTCCATCTCGGGCTGCTCGGGCTGGTCCGCGCCCGTCGGACCCGCGGCGACGCCGTCGTGCTGTCCGAGGTGGAGCACTCAGCCGTACGACACGCCGCGACCTGGGGCGGCACCCCCCGAGTGGTGGGGGTGGACGCCGTCGGGCGGGTGTCGGCGGGCGAGCTCGCCGAGGCCGCCTCAGGCCCCGGCGTCGCGGTGTGCGCACTGCAGAGCGCCAACCACGAGGTCGGGACGGTCCAGCCGGTGGGAGAGGTGGCGCTCCCCCACGACGTGCCCCTCTTCGTCGATGCCTGTGCCTCGATGGGCCGGCTCCCCCTCCCCGACGGCTGGGACGCGGTGGCCGGCTCCGCCCACAAGTGGGGCGGTCCGGCCGGCATCGGTGTGCTGCTGGTGCGCCGACGGACCCGGTGGGAGAACCCGTTCCCCGAGGACGACCGGGCCGATCACCGCGTCAGTGGCTTCGAGAACATCCCGGCGGCGCTGGCGGCCGCGGCAGCCCTGCAGGCCGTGGTGGCCGAGCGTGCGGCCGTCAACGCCCGCCAGCACGAGCTCATCGACCGGATCCGGGCCGCCGCGTCGGCGATGGTCGACACCGACGTCGTGGGCGACCCTCTCGCGCGGCTCCCCCACCTGGTCACCTTCTCCTGCCTCTACGTCAACGGCGAGGCCCTGGTGACCGAGCTGGACCGGCGCGGGTTCGGCGTCGCGAGCGGCTCGGCCTGCACCGCCTCCACCCTGGAGCCGAGTCACGTGCTGGCGGCGATGGGCGCCCTCACCCACGGCAACGTGCGGGTGTCGCTGACGCGCGAGACCACCGCCGAGCAGGTGGACGAGCTCTGCGCGGTGCTCCCCGAGGTCGTGGAGGGCCTGCGATGAGCGCGCTCGACGCCCGACCTGGAGCTCGACTGCCGCGCCATGCTGTGCCCGCAGCCGATCATCGAGCTCGCCCGCCGGCTCGAGTCGGTGCCGGTCGGAGGGCTGCTCGCGGTCGTGGCCACCGATGCCGCCGCACGGTACGACGTCCCGGCCTGGTGCCGCATGCGCGGCCAGGAGTACGTCGGCGAGGACGCCGCTGCTGACGGCGTCCCCCGCTACGTCGTACGTCGGATGAGCTGAGCCGGCCCCGGCAGCCGGGGCTCGGGTCCGCATCGACGGATCAGGACAGGTGCATCAGGACAGGTGGGCGCCGATCTCGGCAGCAGCCTCGGCGCCGTAGGACGCCTCGATGCGGCCCACGAACTGCGCCGGCGTGAACGTGTACTCCTGCGTGCCGACGGTCTCCACGACGTACGCAGCCAGGACGCAGCCGACCTGGCAGGCACGCTCGAGATCGAGGCCCCAGGTCATGGCGGCGAGGAACCCGGAGCGGAAGGCGTCGCCCACCCCGGTCGGCTCGATGGCCGTCACGTCGGCAGCAGCCGAGACCTCGATCGGGTCCTGGCCCTCGCGCAGCACCCGGACGCCGTCCTTGCCGAGCGTGGTGACGTGGATGGCGACGCGCGAGAGGACCTCGTCGCCCGACCAGCCGGTCTTCTGCTCGATCATGTGCGACTCGTACTCGTTGGAGAACAAGATCGCGGCGCCGTCGATCAGGGACCGGATGAGCTCCGGGCTGCTGTAGGCCAGCTGCTGGCTGGGGTCGGCGATGAAGGGGTACCCGCGCTGACGGCACTCCTCGGTGTGGCGCAGCATCCCGTCGGGGTCGTCGGCACCGATCAGGACGTAGTCGGGGGCACCGACCTTGGCCACGATGGGCTCGAGCTCGATCTGGCGCGCCTCGCTCATGGCTCCGGGGTAGAACGAGGCGATCTGGGCGCCGGTCGGGTCGGTGGTGCACACGAAGCGGGCCGTGTGCTGGGTCTCGGAGATGTGCACGAACCGGCAGTCGACGCCGTGGCGCTCGAGCCAGGAGCGGTAGTCGCCGAAGTCCTCCCCTGCAGCCCCCACGAGCACCGGGGTCAGGCCCAGGCGACCGAGACCGAAGGTCATGTTGGCGGCCACACCTCCACGGCGGATCTCGAGGTCGTCGACGAGGAACGACAAGGAGATCTTGTCGAGCTGCTCGACGACGAGCGAGTCGGCGAACTTGCCACCGAAGGACATCAGGTGGTCGGTCGCGATGGAGCCGGCAATCAACAGAGTCATGGCACAGAACACTACCGACGCGTACGGATGGGAGTACCCACCAGTAGCCCTTAGCGTCGAGTCATGGCCTCCTCCCACCACCAGCAGCCCGCCTACGACGACCTCTCCACGCCGGCCCAGATGCAGGCCGACTGCCGGGCCACCGGCGACAACCTGCGCCTCGCGCAGGCCGCCCGCCGCGCCACCCGCCCCGCGCCCAGCCTGTTCTTCGACGAGCAGCCCGCCGAGCGCCCCAAGGCGAAGATCGAGATCTCCGAGGCGACCGCACGACTGGCCGGAGCCCTGCACTTCCACCTGGAGTGAGCAGGGTCAGCGTGAGGCACGAACGCTGACCCGTCGCGAACGAAGGTTGAGCAAGCCTTGACGCACAACAGCCCCCGCCGAACGGCGGGGGCTGTTGTGCGTTGAGTCTCGATCAGTGGAAGCTGTCGCCGCAGGCGCAGGAGCCGGTGGCGTTGGGGTTGTCGATGGTGAACCCCTGCTTCTCGATGGTGTCGACGAAGTCGATCTCGGCGCCGTTGAGGTAGGGGACGCTCATCCGGTCGATGACGACGGCCACGCCGTCGAAGTCGGTGACGACGTCGCCGTCGAGGGTGCGCTCGTCGAAGAACAGCTGGTAGCGCAGACCGCTGCAGCCGCCGGGCTGCACCGAGATGCGCAGCTGGAGGTCGTCGCGACCCTCCTGCTCGAGAAGGCTCCGCACCTTGCCCGCCGCCACCTGGCTGAGGTTGATCTGGTCGGTACGGCGCTCCGTGGTGGTGTCGACCTGTTCGGTCATGTCGGTGACTCCCAAGGATTGAAGGTTGGTGATGGTGCTACTTCTGGCTCAATGGTCGCACACGGCGGGTTATTCCTGGACTTCTCTCACCACAGCCGCCTACGGCCGGGGGCTCAGCGCGACCAGGTGCGGGCGACCCGCTCGGCGAGGTCGGCCAGGGCGCCTGCGGGATCGGCGAACGCTCGCTCCTTGCCCACCAGGTCGACCAGCGAGTACGCCGACTCCACGCCCAGGGCCCGCATCTCACGAGACCCGATCAACACCTGCCCGGCCAGTGCCACGCAGGGCCGCAGCGCGTCCTGGGCGATCGCGGCCACGCCGTAGGGCACCTTGCCCGAACGGCTCGAGAAGTCGAACGCGCCCTCGCCGGTGATGACGAGGTCGGCCTTCCCGGCCCGCTCGGCCAACCGCGCGGCCTGCGCGACCAGCTCGATGCCCGGGGTCCGCCGTGCGCCGAGGCAGAGCAGCGCGAACCCGAGCCCTCCGGCGGCCCCGGCGCCCTTCTCCAGCGCGGTGCGGCGATCGGTGGCCACGGCGTACTGCTCGAGGATCGCGTCGAGCACCGCGATCTTGTCCTCCGCGATGCCCTTCTGGGGCCCGAAGGTCTTCGTGGCGCCGAACAACCCGGTCAGCGGGTTGTCGACGTCACTGGCCATCACCAGCTCGACGCCCGCCACCCGCTCGCGTGCCGGCGCCAGGTCGACGGTCGTCAGGTCGCCGAAGCAGACCGGGCCGGCGTCGAGCTGCCCGTCGGTGGTGGCTCCGAGGGCGGCCAGCAGCCCCGCTCCCCCGTCGTTGGTGCCAGAGCCGCCGAGTCCGATGACCACCTTGGTGGCACCGCCGTCGATCGCGGCCAGCAGCAGCTCGCCCACGCCGTAGGTCGTCGCGTACTCCGACCCCCCGCCGGCCTGTTGCAGCAGGTGCAGGCCGCACGACTGCGCGCTCTCGAGGTAGGCGGTGGACCCGACCCGCAGGATGGTGGCCGGCACCTGCTCGCCGTGCACCGCCTCGACGGTGACGACGTGGAGCTCGCCGCCGAGTGCGGCGTGGAGCACGTCGACGAAGCCCGGACCGCCGTCGGCCATCGGCGCGAGGTCGAGCACGTCGGCGGGGGCCCGCCGACGCCAGCCCTCGGCGATCGCCTCGGCTGCCTCCACCGCGGTGAGCGTGCCGGCGAACTTGTCGGGCGCCACCAGAACTCGCATGCGCCCATCCTGCCTGGCGGCGCCGACAGTCCCTATCGTGGCCGGGTGAACGACGTGATCCTGCGCCCGATGCGCCCCGACGACGTCGCGGTCGCCGAGCGGCTGAGCGCGGAGTCCTTCCACGACATGGAGCGGCGGGCACTCCCCCAGCCAGGGCAGTCAGGGCCCGAGCCCCAGGTACGGCCGCCCGAGCGCGCCCGGAGATGGGTGGACCGCACCCACCACGTGCTCGCCACCGATCCGGCTGGTTGCTGGGTGGCCGAGGACGGCGAGGCGCTCGTGGGATTCGCCACCTCGATCGTGCGCGACAAGACCTGGATCCTCGGCACCTACGCCGTCCGGCCCCACCAGCAGGGGCAGGGCGTGGGCCGGTCGGTGCTCGAGGCGGCGCTGGCCCACGGCCGGGGCTGCCTGCGCGCGATGGTGTCGTCGTCGTCGGATCCCCGCGCTGCGCGACGCTACCGGCTGGCGGGCTTCACCCTGCACCCCCAGATGTACCTGCGCGGCACCGTGGACCGCACCGCGATCCCGGTGGTCGACAAGGTGCGCGAGGGCACCGCCGGCGACACCGACCTGCTCGAGTCGATCGACCGCCAGGTGCGCGGTTCCTCGCACGGCGCCGACCACGGCTTCCTGCAGAGCTCCTCGCGGCTGCTGGTCAGCGACACGACCACCGGGTCCGGATACGCCTACGTCGACCCCGACGGCACGCTCGCCCTCCTGGGAGCCACCAACCGCACGGCGGCCGGCCGGCTGCTGTGGGCCGTCCTGGCCGATGGCCCGGGCGACGCCCTGGTCCCCCACGTGACCGCCGCCAACGAGTGGGCGATCGACGTCGGGCTGGCGGCCCGGCTCGAGCTCCACCAGACCGGCTACCTCGCACTGCGTGGGATGGCGCCGCCGGCGCCCTACGTGCATCACGGTGCGTTGCTGTGAACGCTGACCGGTGAACGCCGGCCCAGCCACCGCGCGCGCCCCGGTCGCGGCCCGGCGCACTACGATCGGACCCATGAGCACTGTCGATCTTCCGCTCCTTCGTCTGGGCCGTGGCACCGACCGCGCCTCCGAACGCGGCGTCGAGTGTCCAGGTGACCTCCCGGCTGCCTCCGACCCCGACCTCGTGGCCCGTGCCCGGGCTGCCAAGGAGGCGCTCGGCGACCGGGTCTTCGTGCTCGGCCACCACTACCAGCGCGACGAGGTCATCGAGTTCACCGACGTCACCGGAGACTCCTTCAAGCTCGCCCGCGATGCAGCCGGACGCCCCGACGCCGAGTTCGTCGTGTTCTGCGGGGTGCACTTCATGGCGGAGTCGGCCGACATCCTCACCGGCGATCACCAGCAGGTGATCCTGCCCGACCTGGCCGCCGGCTGCTCGATGGCCGACATGGCCCGCCTGCCCCAGGTGGAGGCGGCCTGGGACGCACTGGCCGCTGCCGGCGTGCAGGACTCCGTCGTACCGGTGACCTACATGAACTCCAGCGCCGACATCAAGGCCTTCTGCGGACGCAACGGCGGCGTGGTCTGCACCTCGTCCAACGCCGAGGTGGCCCTCGAGTGGGCCTTCGACCAGAAGGGCGGGCTGGAGGCCGGAGCCAAGGTGCTCTTCTTCCCCGACCAGCACCTCGGACGCAACACCGCCGTGCTCCAGATGGGCATCCCCCTGGAGGACTGCGTGGTCTGGAACCCGCACCTGCCGGGCGGCGGCCTGACCGAGGACGAGCTGCGCGCGGCGACGATGATCTTGTGGAAGGGCCACTGCTCGGTCCACGGACGCTTCTCGCTCGACGTCGTCAACGAGCTGCGCGCCACCGTGCCCGACGTCCAGATCCTGGTGCACCCCGAGTGCCCGCACGAGGTGGTGCTCAGCGCCGACCTCGTGGGCTCCACGGAGTTCATCATCAAGACCATCGAGGCCGCGCCCAGCGGGAGCGTGTGGGCCATCGGCACCGAGCTCAACCTCGTGCAGCGCCTGGGCCGCGCCCACCCGGACAAGACGATCCTGTTCCTCGACAAGAACGTCTGCTACTGCTCGACGATGAACCGCATCGACCTGCCCCACTTCGTGTGGGCGATGGAGTCACTCGTCGACGGCGTCGTGGTCAACCGGATCCAGGTCGACCCCGACACCGAGCGCGACGCCCTGGTGGCGCTGCAGCGGATGCTCGACCTGCCCGGGAAGTCGCACCGCGACTGACCGGTCGTCCCTACGCCGGGAGCTCGAACCACACGGTGGCGCCGCCACCCGGCGTCTCGTCGAGCCCGATCGCACCGCCGTGAGCCTGGACGACGCGTCGGCACGTGTCCAGGCCGATCCCGGTGCCGGACGTGTCGGCGTAGAGCCGCACCCGCGGCTCGAAGACCCGGTCGCGTTCGCCTGAGGGCACGCCGCGACCGTTGTCGGCGAGGCACAGGCGCCAGCGGTCGTCGCGCCGTTCGGCAGAGATCGCCAGCGCCAGCGGACGCGTTGGGGAGCGGTACTTCGAGGCGTTGTCGAGCAGGTTCTGGAGCAGGGAGTGCAGCTGCCCCCGGTCGCCCGGGACCACCGGCAGGGGTCCCCGGTCGATCGCCACCCCACTCAACGACCCGTCCAGCTCGACCAGCACCTCGTCGAGGACGGCGTCCAGCGCCACCGGCTCCAGCGCCAGCCCGCCGCCCAGGGAGGCGTAGGACAGGACGTCGTCGATCATCGCGGCCATCCGCTGGGAGCCGCTGATGGCCCGCTCGAGCAGGCGGTGGGCGCTCTGGGTGTCGATGCCCTCGGCGAGCTGGTCATGGAGGAGGCCCAGCGACAGCGACAACGTGGCCAGAGGGGTCTTGAGGTCGTGGCTCACCCGCCCGGCGAACGACGAGAGCCGCTCGTTGGAGGCTGCGAGTGCGCGACTGCGCCACGACAGCTCGAGCACGTCGACGATCCGGTCGGCCAGGGTCGCCAGACCGTGGACCTGGTCGTCGTCGAGCTCGCGCACGACCTCGTCGAAGACGCACAGGGTGCCGATGGGGACCCCGGTCAGCGTGACGAGCTTGTGGGAGGCGTAGAAGCGCACGTTGCCGATGGCCCCCGTGACGAACGGGTTGTCGCGGAAGCGCGGGTCGAGCGAGGCATCAGCCACCACGATCGGGGTGTCCTCGTCGAGGACGTGGGCGCACATCGAGTCCTCGCGGTTGCAGACCGAGGCGTCGAAGCCGTGCGCCGCGACCTGGTGCTGCTCGGTGGCGGTGATGAGGTTGATCGTGGCCATCGGTGTGCCACAGACCTGAGCGGCGAGCTCGACGATCGCGACCAGCTCGCTGCGGGGCGCGTGGCCCAGCACGTCATAGCGTTCGATGTCGGCGACGCGTACGGCGTCGTCGGTCTGCACGTCCACGGTGCTCCTCTTCTGGCGGCCCGGCACCACGGTAGTGGTCTACGAAGCCGTTCGGAGTCGTTCATCGGCGCCTGGGCGCCCCAACTGAAAGAAATCGCTCACCGGGTCGGTCCCCCCGGCGGCGGTCAGAGCCCGGGCGCTCCCCACACCGCGAACCACCGCGAGGGATCGCTCTCCATCGGCAGCTCAGCGGCCAGGGCGTCGCGTACCTGGATCTCGAGCAGGTTGTTGCGCTCCTGCTTCGCCCCCGGCACGGGGGCGAAGGGATAGAACGTGCCCTGCTTGTAGAGGTAGACCAGCCCGAGCGGGTTCTCGTCGCGATCGACGAACGGGATCAGCGAGCACAGCAGCGCCGGCCCGAACCCCGCGGCCTCGAGGCCGGTGTTGACCGCGTGCAGGTCCGTGCACAGCCCGCCCAGGTCGCCCAGGGTCGCATCGAAGGGCTCGTGGTCGATCTCGAGCCAGGTGAACCCGAAGCCGTCGGTGCCGACGCGGATCTCAGGGGCCGATGAACGACCGGTGGATGCGGCGCCCTGCACGCCGCGGAGCAGCTCGACGACCTCGTCCTGGGTCTGGGAGAAGCCCGGCCCGGCGGCTGCGCGATAGCAGACGGCACCATCCCCGGTCGGCACCAGGCCGAGCGAGGTCTGCAACGTGATCGCCGCGCTCGGGACGCCGAACAGCGCGTCGAGGTTGGCCTGCTTGGGCCGCGAACGTCCCATCAGCGACTCGAAGAAGCCCATCAGCTGCCGCTCCGATCGAGAGGAGCACTCATGCGATGGGCCGGCCCAGCTCGGCCTGGATCTCGGCCAGCTGCTGGAGGCGCTGCTCGAGGGAGGGGTGGGTCGAGCTCAAGGTCTTGAGAGACACCCCGCTGATCGCGGGAGCGATGCACAGCGCACTCGCGGCGCCGACCTGGCGCAGGTCGCGCTGCGGGATCGTGTTCATCTCGCCGGTGATCTTCTGCAGGGCCGAGGCGAGCGCTGCCGGCTTCATCGTGAGGTAGGCACCGGCGCGGTCCGCCGACAGCTCGCGGTAGCGCGAGAGCAGCCGGAGCAGCACGAAGCTGATGGCGTAGACGACCAGGCTCACGACGAGGACCAACAGCCAGATCGGCGGTCCGTCGTTGTCGCGACGCCGCCCACCACCGAAGAACATGCCGTACTGCGCACCCTGGGTCAGCATGCCGGCGGCGATGCCCGCAGAGGAGGCCACCGTCATCACCAGCACGTCGCGGTGCGCGACGTGGGAGAGCTCGTGGGCCAGGACGCCCTCGAGCTCCTCGGCGTTCAGGGTGGACAGGAGACCGGTGGTGACACACACGACTGCGCGATCGGGCGACCTGCCGGTCGCGAAGGCGTTCGGCACCGACGTGTCGCTGACTCCCACTCGCGGCTTGGGCATGTCGGCCAGGGCGCACAGCCGGTCGATCATGGCGTGCAGCTCGGGCGCCTGCTGGGGCGAGACCTCACGAGCCCGCATCGCCTTCATCGCGACGGTGTCGGAGGAGTACCACTGCCAGATCGCGACGCCGATGCCCACCAGCCCGATGAGCACCGCGATCCCCGGGCCGCCGCTGCTGGCGAAGATGGCCATCAGCGCGCCGATGAGAGCGACGAAAACGGCGCCGAGCAAGAACATGACCAGGGTCATCCGGGCGGTCAGGCCGGCGTCACCGACGAATCGAGAGCGTGCCATGTCCCCCAGTCTGCCGTCCGTCACCAAGCCTGCCGCACGACCGGAGGTCGCTCAGCCCGGGATCAGGCCGTCGCCGGTCAACAGCTCGCGGACCTCCTCGATCGTGGCGTCCGGTGGCGGAAGGATCAGGTCGGACTCGTCGAGGGAGTCGAGGTCGTGGGCGACCCCCACCGTGCGTACGCCCTCGAGGAGCGCTGCGAGCGCGTCCTGGAAGGCCTCCTCGTCATCGGCCTCGACAGCCGCCTCGACCTTCGCGTCGAGCGCGTTGAGCGGTTCGAGCGCGCTCTCGGCGACGTCGTACTGGCCCTCGGTGAGGATGCGCACGATCATCGCGGACGCTCTTCCTCGGCCGGGGACTCCTCGGCGAGGAGCCCCTCCGTGCTGCCGCCCTCGAGCGCGCCGGGGGCGGACGGGGCCGAGAGCCCCTTCAGCCGCATGAGCTCGAGCTCGACGTCGGACTGCGAGCTCATCGCGTCGAGCTCGCGCGCGATGTCGTCGCCCTTGTTGGTGGAGCTGACGTCGTCGAGCACCCCGGAGGAGATCAGTTCGTCGATGGCACCGGCCCGGGCCTGCATCTGCGCCGTCTTGTCCTCGGCACGTTGCACGGCCATCCCGACATCGCCCATCTCCTCGCCGATGCCCGACATCGCCTCGTTGATGCGGGTCGTTGCCTCGGCGGCGGTGTAGGTCGCCTTGATCGTCTCCTTGCGGGTGCGGAAGGCCTCGACCTTGGCCTGCAGCCGCTGCTGGGCCAGGGTGAGCTTCTCCTCCTCGCCCTGCAGCTGGGCGTGCTGGGTGCGCAGGTCGTTGATCTGCGAGGTCACGGCCGACTTGCGGGTCAGCGCCTCGCGGGCAAGGTCCTCACGGTCCATCTTCAGCGCCTTCTCGGCCTGTCCCTGCAGGGTGCCCGACTGCTGCTCGAGCTGAGCGATCTGCAGCTCGATGCGCTTGCGACTGGTCGCGACGTCGGCGACCCCGCGGCGTACCTTCGAGAGCAGCTCGATCTGGCGCTGGTAGCTGTAGTCGAGCGTCTCGCGCGGGTCCTCGGCGCGATCGAGGGCCTTGTTGGCCTTGGCGCGGAAGATCAGACTCATCCGCTTCATGATGCTCATCGGGGATTCCTATCCATGACGGTCGACGGCGGACCTCTTCACCCTATGCCGCATCGACAACCGGCGCACGCACCCCCGCACCGGGCTGCAGGTAGGCTGGGAGCCTCGCAGTCCCGGCCAGAAAGCAGCCTGTGTTCCGTCGTAGCAAGTCCGAGTCCGCTCAGTCCTCCGCGCAGCCCGTCGAGTCCGACGGTCGCCCGTCGTCCGGCTCTCAGGGCAAGGGTCGGCCGACGCCGACACGCAAGCAGGCCGAGGCCGCCGCTCGCGAGCGTGCCAAGGTGCCGCGCACCCGCAAGGAGCTCGCCGCCAAGCAGCGCAGCATGCGTTCGGAGTCGAGCGCCAAGGTGCGTGCGGAGATGAAGGCCGGCAACGAGAAGTACCTGCTCCCCCGCGACAAGGGTCCGCAGCGCCGCTTCATCCGCGACTTCGTCGACAGCCGCTTCTCGGTGGCCGAGGTCGTCATCCCGCTGATGATCGTGTCGTTGTTCATCCAGTCGCTGGTGATCGTGCTGTTCCCGGTCCTGATCATCGACCTGCTGATCCTGCGCTTCCGCATGCGCAAGCAGCTGGCCCTGCGCTTCCCCGACGAACCCCTCAAGGGCACGACCTACTACGCCATCACCCGGGCGATGCAGATGAAGTTCATGCGTCTGCCCAAGGCGAAGGTCAAGATCGGCGACCCGCTGCCCGAGCACTACCGCTGATCACGACGGCGTAGCCGGCGGGGATGTTACTGACCGTTGTGCTGTCTGCCCTGCGCTTGTAACCGCTGGGAGGACGACACAACAGTCAGTAACATGCCGCGGCGACACGGCCCGGCAGGCGGCCCGATCAGCCGAAGACCTCCGAGCGCCGGGGCGACTGGGTCTTGGCCGGGTCGCGCTCCACGATGTCGCCGAGCGCCTCGTCGATCGCGGCCAGCAGCGCCGGCTCCAGGGTGACGCCGGCAGCCTTGACGTTGTCGGTGACCTGCTCGGGCCGAGAGGCCCCGATGATGGCCGAGGAGACGTTGGGGTTAGCCAGCGTCCAGGCGACTGCCAGCTGGGCCATGCTGAGCCCGGCCTCCTCCGCGATCGGCTTGAGGCGCTGCACGCGGGTGAGGACGTCGTCCTTCATCCAGCGGGCGATCATCTGGTCCCCGCCCTTCTCGTCGGTGGCGCGCGAGCCCACGGGCGGCGCTTCGCCGGGGAGGTACTTGCCGGTCAGCACGCCCTGTGCGATGGGCGACCACACGATCTGGCCCAGGCCGAGCTCCTCACAGGTGGGCACGACCTCGTCCTCGATCACGCGCCACAACATGTTGTACTGCGGCTGGTTGGAGATCAGCGGCACCCGCAGCTCCTCGGCCAGCGCGTGGGCGGCCCGGATCTCCTCCGCGCGCCACTCCGAGACCCCGATGTAGAGGGCCTTGCCGGCGCGTACGACGTCGGCGAAGGCCACCATCGTCTCCTCGAGCGGCGTCTCGTGGTCGTAGCGGTGGGCCTGGTAGAGGTCGACGTAGTCGGTGCCGAGGCGCTGCAGGGAGCCGTCGATCGACTCCATGATGTGCTTGCGCGACAGGCCGTGGTCGTTGTGCTTGCCGGGCCCGGTGGGCCAGAAGACCTTGGTGAAGATCTCCAGGCCGGCGCGGCGCTCGCCGGCCAGCGCCTTGCCGAGCACGGTCTCGGCCGCGGTGTTGGCGTAGACGTCAGCGGTGTCGAAGGTGGTGATCCCCTCGTCGAGGGCCTGCCGCACGCAGGCCAGCGCAGCGTCCTCCTCGACCTGGGAGCCATGGGTGAGCCAGTTGCCGTACGAGATGGCCGAGATCTTCAGGCCACTCGCTCCGAGGTTACGAAGTTCCATGGCGCCGACATTAGTGTCACCCCCATGAGCACCTCCCCCGGCAACTCCGGTCCGACCGCCGATGTCTCCGTGCGAGTCGCCTGGGCCGACGACGCGCCGGCCATCGCCGCCGTGCAGGTGCGCGCCTGGCGTGAGCAGTACGCCGACGTGCTCCCGGCCGACACCTTCCCCGACGACCCGGCGCCCGTGGCCGAGGCCTGGCGGGTGTCGATGACCCGACCGGCCGACGCGCGCAACCGCGTGCTGGTCGCGCTCGAGCGCAACCGCGTGGTCGGGTACGCCGTCACCTCCCCCGCCGCCGACCCCGACTGCGACCCCGTGGCCGACGGCGAGCTCGCAGACCTCATCGTCGTCCCCGGCGAGCTCGGCAAGGGCCACGGCTCCCGGCTGCTCCAGGCTGCTGCGGACACCCTGGTGGCCGACCGCTTCACCCGCGCCGTGACGTGGGCGGTCGCCACCGACGACTCCCGCCGGGCCTTCCTCACCAGCGCCGGCTGGGGCGTCGACTCCGCCCACCGCGAGCTGGACCTCGACGGCACCGGCACCACCCGCGTCAAGCAGGTCCGCCTGCACACCGCCCTGGTCTGAGCCGGCCGATCTGAGCCGGCCGATCTGAGCCGGCCGATCCCGGCCCGGACGATCTGCGCTGAGCACAGGTCGGCCCCGACAGGTGGCGAAACCTGTCGGGGCCGACGTGCTGGTCGCGGCCTGAGCGGCCGCACCGCTCAGGCGGGCTGGACGGCGCCCAGGATCTGGAGGACCTCGTCAGTGGTCCGGGCCGCCTCGAGCCGGGCAACCTGCTCGGCGTCGACGAAGACCTCCGCGACGCGACGCAGCAGGACCAGGTGGTCGTCGCCCGCGCCGGCGATGCCGATGACGAACTTCACCGGCTTGCCCTTCCACTCGATGCCCTCGGGGTAGCGCACGAACGACATGCCCGAGCGCCGGATCGCGCTCTTGGCCTCGTTGGTGCCGTGCGGGATGGCCAGGAGGTTGCCCATGTAGGTCGAGACCGAGCCCTCCCGCTCGTGCATCGCGGTCACGTACGACGGGTCGACAGCCCCCGCGGCGACCAACAGCTCACCGGCCCGGGTGATGGCCGCGTCGCGGCTCTCCGTTGCGGCGTCGAGCACGATGGACTCGGCATCGAGCAGCGCTCCTGCACCGGCCCCGTCGTCGCCACTGGCGACAGCTGCACCGGCGTCACCGTTGGTGCGGTGCAGCAGGTCGACGATCTCGTCGTAGCGCGGGCTGCCCATGAAGTTGTCCACCGACACGTGGACCGCCGACGGCGTCTTCTGGCGTGCGCGGTCGGTGAGGTCCTGGTGGGTCACGACGAGGTCGTAGGTGTCGGCGAGGTTGGAGATCGCCTGGTTGACGACCGTCACGTCCTCGTAACCGGCCGCGTGCACCTTCTTGCGCAGCACCGAGGCTCCCATCGCCGAGGAGCCCATGCCGGCGTCACAGGCGAAGACGATCGAGCGGATCGGAGCGCCGGCGCCTGCAGCGGCCCCGCCCAGGAGCGCACCCGAGGCGACCGACGTCTTGCCCTTCATGGCCTCCATGGCCTTGGTCGCTCCCACGAGCTGGTCCTCGGGGTCCTCGGCCTTGTCGGTCTTGAGCAGGAGCGCCGCCACCGCGAAGGTCGCTGCCGCCCCACCGATCACCGACAGGGTGACGCCGACGAAGCTGCCGCCGGGAGTCTGGGCGTACACCGCGATGATCGAGCCAGGGGCGGCCGGAGCACGCAGGCCGGAGCTGAAGATGACGTTGATGAAGATCTGCGTCATGCCGCCGGCGATCATCGCGATGATGAGCTTGGGCTTCATCAGCACGTAGGGGAAGTAGATCTCGTGGATACCGCCGAAGAAGTGGATGATGATCGCGCCGGGCGCGGAGGCCTTGGCCAGTCCCTTGCCGAACACCGCGAACGCCAGCAGCAGGCCGAGACCGGCGCCCGGGTTGGCCTCCAGCAGGAAGAGGATCGACTTGCCGTCCTCGACGGCCTCGTTGGTGCCCAGCGGCGTCAGCACGCCGTGGTTGAGGGCGTTGTTGAGGAACAGCACCTTGGCGGGCTCGATGATGATCGAGGTGAAGGGCAAGAGGTTGTTGGTGACCAGGACGTCGATGCCGTCGGAGAGACGGTCGGCGATCCACTTGACGATCGGGCTCATGATGAAGAACCCGAAGGTGGCCAGGATGCCGCCCCAGATGCCGGCGGCGAAGTTGTTGACGAGCATCTCGAAGCCGGGCTTGATCTTCTGGTCCCAGAGGGCGTCGATGCGCTTCATGGACCAGCCACCGAGCGGGCCCATGATCATGGCGCCCATGAACATGGGGATGTCGGTACCGGCGATGACACCCATCGTGGCGATGGCCCCGACGACGCCCCCGCGGGTGTCGTACATCATCTTGCCGCCGGTGTAGCCGATGAGGATCGGCAGCAAGTAGACGATCATCGGGCCGACGATGCCGCCGCCGGCGAAGTCGCCCCAGCCGCCGATCTCGGCGACCCAGCTGTCCGGAGCCAGGCCACCCGAGCCACCCCAGTTGAGCCAGCCCTTCTCGATGAAGAGGGCGGTGATGAGCCCCCAGGCGATGAACGCGCCGATGTTGGGCATGACCATGTTCGACAAGAAGGTGCCGACCTTCTGGACATGCATGCGGGCCCCTCCCGAGGTCCCGGTAGGTGTGCTGGTTGCCATGACGACTTCCCTCCTGGTGATGCTGTCCAAGGGCTCTGGTTGTCGCTGGTGCGACGCCTGCCAGGATCTGTGACCCTCATCACTTGATCTGTGTATATCTTTGTATCCCCGCATCGACACTCTCGTCAAGGGTTTAAACCAACAGATTCAAACAAAAACCCACAGACATGGGGTATGGTCGGCAAAGAACTTCGAGCGACGGCGACATCGCCCGAGCATCTGCACGGCCGACAACATCACCGATGACGTGGAGGACACGACGAATGGATGCCTACAACCGGTACCGCGCGGCCGAGGTCGACCTGCCAGAAGCGAGCTGGGCCTGGAACGTGTACGGCGCGGGCGCGGAGAACATGGGCAAGGACGACCAACCCGAGCTGGTGCCCGTCCCCGAACCCGATGCCGACCACATGCTGGTGCGCATCGACAGCGTGGGGCTCTGCTTCTCCGACGTGAAGATCCTCCGCGCGGGCGGCAGCCACCCGAAGCTCTACAACCGCGACCTGGCCAAGGAGCCCACCCGCCTGGGCCACGAGGTCAGCCTCACGGTGATCAAGGTCGGCGAGAACCTCCAGGACCGCTACCACGCCGGCCAGAGGCTCGCGGTGCAGCCCGACATCTACCAGGACGGCAAGAGCACCGCCTACGGCTACACCATCCCCGGTGGACTGATCCAGTACCACCTGATGGGTGCGGAGATGCTCGACACCGACGACGGCGCCTGCCTGCTGCCCCTCCCCGACACGATGGGGTACGCCGAGGCGTCCACGCTGGAGCCCTGGGGCTGCGTGATGGCGGCCTACACCCAGCGTCGCCGCCTGGAGCCCGAGACCGGCGGGATCATGTGGATCATCGGCCGGCCCGGGGACGAGCGCGATTACCAGTTCACCTCGGGTCTGGACGCCCCGGCCACCATCGTGTTGACCGACGTGCCCGCCTCGGTGCAGAGGCTGGTGGAGCACACCTCGGCCACGACGATCGTGCGCAACGGCATCGGCGCCGATGACTACCAGGCCCTGGTGGACGAGCTGACCGACGGCGCAGGCTTCGACGACATCGTCATGCTCGACCCCCGTTCTGCTTCGACCGTGGGGGCCGTGGCCAAGCACATCGCCCGGCGAGGGACTCTCAACCTGGTGGGCGAGACCGCCCTGGACGGCCTGGTGGACACCGACGTGGGCCGCTTGCACTACGACTACACCGCCTACCTCGGCGGACAGGGGCCCGACATCGCCGCGTCCTACGGGGAGGCACGCAACCGCTGCGACCTGCGCTCGAAGGGCACCACCGTCTTCGTGGGCGCCGGCGGCCCGATGGGACTGATGCATCTCCAGCGGGCCATCCAGCAGCCCGACGGCCCCAGCAAGATCGTCGCCACCGAGGTGAGCGACGAGCGTCTGAAGAGCCTCGTGGATCGTCTGGGCCACCTCGCGGAGAGCAACGACTGCGAGCTGCTCACCTTCAACTCCCAGACCGCCGAGGTGTCCCTCCACGACTTCGTCATGGGCATCACCGACAACCGCGGAGCCGACGACGTGGTGGTCAGCGTCCCCATCGCCGAGGTGATGGCCGAGGCCGACACCTTGATGAACCCCGACGGCATGCTGGTGTTCTTCGCCGGTGTCCCCAACGGCACCCTGGCGCCGTTGAACCTGAGCGCGGTCTACCTGGACAACGCCCAGTACACCGGCACCTCGGGACTGACCATCCACGACCAGCAGCAGGTGGTGGACCTGGCCAACCGCGGCGAGCTCTCCCCGGGATCCATCGTGGGCGCCGTCGGTGGCATGCGAGCGGCCAAGGACGGCCTCCAGGCCCTGGTCGACGGCAGCTACTCCGGGAAGGTCCTCATCTTCCCCCAGATCCACGACCTCCCCCTGATGGGGCTCGACGAGCTGAAGGAGAAGCTGCCGGACGTCGCCGCCAAGCTGTCCCCCGGCGACACGTGGAACGACGAGGCGGAGAAGGCGCTCTTCGACAGCCAGCTGGGCGGCTAGGGCGACGTAGCGCCCTGATCGCCGGACGCTGACGGGCCCGCTCCGCACAGCAACGAGGCCCGCACCGGACATGCTCCGGTGCGGGCCTCGCGCGTGAGGGCGGTGCGGCGACGCTCAGCGTCGCAGGGCCCCTCAGGGCCTCTCAGGGCCTCCTCAGGGCCCCCTCAGTGCCCCTCGAGGTCGGTCAGCCGACGCTGACCGCGCTCCAGGCGGCAGCGACGGTGTTGTACTGCGTGCTCCCCTGGCCGTAGAGGTCCTTGGCCGCGTTGAGCGTGCCGGTGCGGGCCTGGGCGTAGGTCGTGCCGGACGTGAAGTACGTCGTCAGCGCGCGGAACCAGATCTTCTGCGCGGCGTCGCGTCCGATCCCGGTCACCGACGAGCCGTTGCACGTCGGCGAGTTGTGGGCCTTGCCGCCGATCGTCTTGGCACCCGAGCCCTCCGCCAGCAGGTAGTAGAAGTGGTTGCCGATGCCCGAGGAGTAGTGGACGTCGGCCTGGCCTGCGGTGGCGGAGTAGCAGCTGTAGGAGGAACCGTCGAGCGACGGGTTGTCCATCCGGCGGAAGCCCTTGCCGTTGGCGAGGTCGAACTCCTCGCCGATGTAGTAGTCACCCGGGTCGTTGGCGTTGGCCGCGTAGAACTCGACCATCGTGCCGAAGATGTCGGAGGTCGCCTCGTTGAGCCCGCCGGACTCACCGGAGTAGGTCAGGTTGGCGGTGTTCTGGGTGACGCCGTGCGACATCTCGTGGCCCGCCACGTCGAGGGAGACCAGCGGTCCGAACGACGTCCCGTTGCCGTCGCCGTAGGTCATCTTCGAGCCGTCCCAGAACGCGTTGACGTAGTTGCTGCCGTAGTGGACGCGGCTCGGTGCACCCGTGCCGTTGCCGAAGATGCCGTTGCGCCCCAGCACGAGCTTGAAGTAGTCGAACGTCACCGCCCCGCCGTAGTGGGCGTCGACCGCAGCGCTCTCCCGGTTGCTGGTGGAGCCGTTGCCGAAGCTGGTGTCGGGGCTCGAGTAGGCGACACCGTTGGAGCAGCCCGAGCCGAAGATCTGGCAGAACATCGAGTCGGTCTTGTTCTGCATGTCGGTCGTGGCGGCGTTGCCGTGGGCGACGTCGGTCAGCGTGTAGGTGCTGCCGCTCTGCTTCACCGAGAGCGGCACGGTGCCGCTGTAGAGCGAGATGCCCTGGCCGTCGGCGGTGTGGATGCCCTCCACCCGACGCAGCACCGTGCCATTGCGCGCATCGACGTAGGTGGTGAGCCGGCTGGGGGTGCCGTCGGCCTGGCGGCCGAGCGTGAGGACCTCCCACGCCAGGCGCGGCGTGGCCGACCTGGCATCGACAACCAGACGCGGCGCGGAGTCTGCTGCCCGCAGGTTGTCGATCGACGTCACGTCACCACGCGGCGCGGTGGCGCTGCCGCGGGCCGACTTCGCGGCCACCGTCGGCTTCACCGACAGCGCCAGCGGCGCCGCCAGGGTCTGGCTGACCCCGCGAAGCCCCTGGTCGGCGGACTGGTGGACCACGAGGTCGCCTCCGACGACCGGCAGCCCGCGGAAGGTGCGCTCCATGCGCACGTGGGTGCTGCCGTCAGGGTCGACCGCCGTGGACGTGACGGTGAAGCCCTGTCCCGCAGCGTCGCGGGCAGCTCCCGGATGGGTGCTGAGTGCCTGCAGAGCCGCGGCAGCCACGGCCGGTCGCTCCGGCTTCGCCGCAGCCTGCGTGGTGGCGGCGCCGGCTCCGGCGTCGGTGGCCTGGAGGCCAAGGGTGCCGGCTGCCAGGACGGCGGCTGCGGCGAGACCCAGTGATGTGCGCATGTTCTCCCTCTCGTCTGCGGCGCCCTCCCGAGATGCGCGCCGCGGTGAGGCCGACCCTGCCAAAGGCGCACCGAGATCGAGGGGTCGGACGCCGCCCATGTTTCTGCAACGCACAAACCTGCAGAAACCTGCTCGGCGACGATGTCGCCGCGAGTGGCTCAGAACCCGAGGTCGAGGAGGTGCTCGAGCCCCAGGGTGAGCCCCGGCTGCGCGTCGATCCCGCGGACGGCAGCCAGCACGCCGGGGGTGAACGACGACCTGTCGATCGAGTCGTGGCGAAGGGTCAGGGTCTCCCCCGTCGCCCCGAGCAGCACCTCCTGGTGCGCGACCAGACCGCGCAGTCGCACCGAGTGCACGGCCACCCCTTCGACGTCGGCCCCGCGCGCACCGTCGAGCGCGCTCGAGGTCGCGTCGGGCGAGGGCCCCACGCCGGCCTGGCGGCGCGCCGCGGCCACGAGCCGCGCCGTACGCTGCGCCGTCCCGGAGGGGGCGTCGGCCTTGCCGGGGTGGTGCAGCTCGACGATCTCGACCGACTCGTAGTGCGGAGCGGCGATCTCGGCGAAGCGCATCATCAAGATCGCCCCGATCGAGAAGTTGGGGGCAACCAGGATGCCCGTGTCGGGGGACTCCTCGAGCCAGGTCTGCAGCTGTGCAAGCCGCTCGTCGTCGAACCCGGTGGTGCCGACCACGGCGTGGATGCCGTGGCGCACGCACCGCTCGAGGTTGGCCATCACGACATCGGGGTGGGTGAAGTCGACCACCACCTCGACCCCCTCGGACACGAGCGTGTCCGGGTCGTCGCCTGCGTCGAGGGCAGCGACCAGGTCGAGATCGGCGGCCTGCTCCACCGCGCGGCACACCTCGGACCCCACGTTGCCGGCCGCTCCGAGCACGCCCACCTTGATCCGTTTGCTCACGCTGCTCAGCCTAGTGGCCCGTCGCCCACGCCCTGGGCGCGGTCGTCCACGACGCCGACCAGGGCCGTTGGGAGGCAATATCACTCGAGGAGTTGCATTCTGAGGGCGGGCGGTGAGTGAATGCCCACCCGGCTTCTGGCAGGCTGGGCCCATGGTCGCGCAAACAATCCCGGCACGCATCAGGTGGGCGGTGGAGTTCATGGACCCCCAGCCCTCCGACCACGTGCTCGAGATCGGGTGCGGCGCGGGCGCCGCAGCCGAGCTGGTCTGTGCCCGGCTCGAGACCGGCAAGATGTTCGCGATCGACCGTTCGGAGTCCGGGGTCGACCGCACGAAGCGGCGCAACGAGGCCGCGATCAAGGCCGGCCGGCTCACTGTGCGCCAGATCGACCTGGCCACCCTGCGGGTGCCGGTCAAGCGCCTGCAGAAGGCGTTCGCCTTCAACGTCAACCTCTTCTGGGTGCGTGACTGCGCCGACGAGATCGCCCTGCTCCACGAGCGGATCGTGCCCGGTGGATCGGTCTACCTCTTCTACGAGGTCACCCGTCGCGACCAGGTCCCGACCATCGTCAAGCAGGCTTCCGAAGCCCTCTCGCAGGGCGGCTTCCGCGTCTCCGTGGTCGACAACCCCCAGCCGGCGGTCATCGGCATCGTCGGCCGTCGCTGACCCTGCGAAACTACGAGCAGGGGCACCGACCGGCTACGCCGGTCCCACGACCGCCAGGATCTCGGGCCGGGAGAACACCTCTGCCGCCACGGCCCGGACCTCGTCCAGGGTGACCGCCTCGATCCGGGCGAGCACGTCGTCGATCTCGAGCAGCTCGTGGTGCACCAGCTCGGACTTGCCGAGCCGCGACATCCGTGACGCCGAGTCCTCCAGACCCAGCACCAGCCCACCGCGCAGCTGACCCTTGCCGCGCGTCAGCTCCTCGGCCGTGATGCCGTCGGCGGCCACCTTGGCGAGCTCGGCGCGTACGGTCGCCAGCACCTCGTCGACCTTGGCGGGCAGGCAGCCCACCGCCACTCCCACGACACCGGAGTCGGCGTGGTGGGAGGCGAAGGAGTAGACCGAGTAGGCCAGGCCCCGCACCTCGCGGATCTCCTGGAAGAGCCGGCTCGAGGTGCCGCCGCCGAGCGCGGTGTTGAGCACGCCGAGAGCGAAGCGCTGCGGGTCGTCGCGCAGCTGGCCCTCCATGCCGAGGACCAGGTTGACCTGCTCGAAGGGGCGTGTGGTCGCCACGTGGCCCGAGGTGATCGACGCGCGCTTGAGCTTGGCCCGCGGAGGCACCGGGGTCGCGTCGCCGGACAGGAAGTCGCGACGGGCAAAGGCCCGGCGTACGTCGCGCACGACGGCGGCGTGGTCCACGTTGCCGGCCACGGCCACCACCATGTTCTCCGGGCGGTAGTGGCGTCGGTAGAAGCGCAGGATCCGGGCTCGGTCGAGGCCGGTGATGGACTCCTGGGTGCCGGCGATCGGGCGTCCCAGCGGGGACTGTGCGCCCCAGGCGAGCTCGGCGAAGAGGTTGTGGACGACGTCGTCGGGGTCGTCGTCGTGCATGGCGATCTCGTCGAGGATGACCTCGCGCTCGGCCTCCACGTCCGCGGCCGTGATCGTGGAGCTGGTGATCATGTCGCCCAGGACGTCGACCGCCAGGGGCAGGTCCTCGTCGAGGACCCGCGCGTGGAAGCAGGTGTACTCCTTGGCGGTGAAGGCGTTGAACTCACCGCCGACCTCGTCGAGGGCCACCGAGATGTCGAGCGCCGAACGCTCCCGGGTGCCCTTGAACAGCAGGTGCTCGAGGAAGTGCGAGCAGCCGTGGAGCGCCCCGGTCTCGTCGCGCGAGCCGACGTTGACCCAGACCCCGATGGTCGCCGAGCGGGCGCCGGCCATCTGCTCGGTCACGACCCGTAGCCCACCGGGCAGCACGGTGCGCCGGGTGCGCGACGTCACCTGTCCGTCGGCGTCACGCACGGTCGACAGTGTGCGGGTGGTGCCCGTCTTCTGCATCTGGGTCCTCTCGGCGAACCGGGTCCCTGGAGGAAAACGTCCTCCCGGGAAAACAGCTGACCCGCCGCGATGCTTCGCGACGGGTCAGCGGGGTTGATCAGTCTTCGTCGGTCGACTCGGCCTCGGCCGAGCCCTCCTCGGAGTCCTCGACCACGGGGACCAGCGACAGCTTGCCGCGGTCGTCGATCTCGGCGATCTGGACCTGGACCTTCTGGCCCACGGCCAGGACGTCCTCGACGGCGTCGACGCGCTTGCCACCAGCCAGGGCACGCAGCTTGCTGATGTGCAGCAGGCCGTCCTTGCCGGGCATGAGCGAGACGAAGGCACCGAAGTTGGTGGTCTTCACGACGGTGCCGAGGTAGCGCTCGCCGACCTCGGGCATGGTCGGGTTCGCGATCGCGTTGACCGCGGCCCGAGCGGCCTCGGCCGCCTCGCCGTTGGTGGCACCGATGTAGATCGTGCCGTCGTCCTCGATGGACAGCGACGCACCGGTGTCGTCCTGGATCTGGTTGATCACCTTGCCCTTCGGGCCGATGACCTCACCGATCTTGTCGACCGGGATGCGCACCGTGATGATCCGCGGAGCGTGGATCGACATCTCCTCGGGCTCGTCGATGGCCTCGGCCATGACGTCGAGGATCGCCAACCGAGCGTCGCGGGCCTGGGTCAGCGCCGCAGCGAGGACCTCGGCCGGGATGCCGTCGAGCTTGGTGTCGAGCTGCAGGGCCGTCACGAACTGACGCGTACCGGCGACCTTGAAGTCCATGTCGCCCATGGCGTCCTCGGCACCGAGGATGTCGGTGAGCGCGACGTACTGCGTCTCGCCGTCGACCTCGCCGGAGATGAGACCCATGGCGATACCGGCCACGGGAGCCTTGAGCGGCACGCCGGCCTGCAGCAGCGACAGGGTCGAGGCACAGACCGAGCCCATCGAGGTGGAGCCGTTGGAGCCCATGGCCTCGGAGAGCTGACGGATCGCGTAGGGGAACGTCTCGCGGTTGGGCAGCACGGGCAGCAGGGCGCGGCGCGCGAGCGCACCGTGACCGACCTCGCGGCGCTTGGGCGAACCCACGCGACCGGTCTCGCCGGTGGAGAACGGCGGGAAGATGTACTTGTGCATGTAGCGACGCGTCTTCTCGGGGCTGAGCGTGTCGAGCTTCTGCTCGAGCGTCAGCATGTTGAGCGTGGTGACACCCAGGATCTGGGTCTCGCCGCGCTCGAAGAGAGCCGAGCCGTGGACGCGCGGGATGACGCCGACCTCGGCGTGCAGCGGGCGGATGTCGGCCAGGCCGCGTCCGTCCATGCGCACCTTGTCGCGCAGGACGCGCTCACGCATGAGGGACTTGGTCAGCGACTTGAAGGCGGCGCCGACCTCCTTCTCGCGACCCTCGAACTGAGCACCGACCTGGTCGAGCAGCGAGGCCTTGACGTCGTCGAGAGCGGACTCGCGCTCGAGCTTGTCGGCGATCGCCAGCGCCGGGGTGGTCGCGGCCGAAGCAGCAGCCTCCACAGCGGCGTAGACGTCGTCCTCGTAGTCGAGGAAGACCGGGAAGTCCTGGACGGGCTTGGCGGCCTGCTTGGCCAGCTCGGCCTGGGCGTCGCACAACTGCTTGATGAAGGGCTTGGCGGCGTCGAGGCCACCGGCCACGACCTCCTCCGAGGGCGCAGAGGCGCCGTTGAGGATCAGCTCGTAGGCGTCCTCGGGAGCCTCGGCCTCGACCATCATGATCGCGACGTCACCGGAGTCGGTGACCCGACCGGCGACGACCATGTCGAAGACGGCCTTCTCGAGCTGGCTGTGGGTCGGGAACGCAACCCACTGGCCCTCGATGAGAGCGACGCGGACGCCACCGACGGGGCCGGAGAACGGCAGGCCGGAGAGCTGGGTCGAGAGGGACGCGGCGTTGATCGCGAGCACGTCGTAGGGGTGGTCGGGGTCAAGCGCCATCACGGTGATGACGACCTGGACCTCGTTGCGCAGACCCTTCTTGAAGGTCGGGCGCAGCGGCCGGTCGATGAGGCGGCAGGTGAGGATCGCGTCCTCGCCGGGACGACCCTCGCTACGGAAGAACGAACCGGGGATCTGACCCACGGCGTACATCCGCTCCTCGACGTCGATCGTCAAGGGGAAGAAGTCGAAGTGGTCCTTCGGGTGCTTGCCGGCGGTGGTCGCCGAGAGAAGCATGGTGTCGTCGTCGAGGTAGGCGGTCACCGAACCGGCGGCCTGACGGGCGAGGAGCCCGGTCTCGAACTTGACGGTGCGGGTGCCGAACTTGCCGTTGTCGAGAACGGTCTCGACGGCGGAGATGACGGGTTCTGTCACGTTGATCTTTCTTGTTCGCGGTGCGATCCACGACTGCCGCGCACGTTGCCCCGGCCGGTAGGGCCTGGAGTCGGACGACTCTGGTGGGGACGTGGCCGATCTTCGATCGAGACCCGCAGCAGCGCGTCGAGGACGGCTCCTGAAAGTCACTACCGAGGACCGGGCCTGACGGCGGCGCGGATCGCTCCTGTGGATGTGTTTTCAGTTGTGTTCAGGTGAGCGTCGACCAGGTGGTCGTCTCGAGCCTGAATGTAACGAAGGGACCCACCGAACGGTGAGTCCCCTCGCGGAAGTCAGCGGCGCAGGCCGAGACGCTCGACGATCGAGCGGTAGCGCTCGATCTCGGCCTTCTTGAGGTAGTTCAGCAGGCGGCGGCGCTGACCGACGAGCAGCAGCAGGCCACGACGGCTGTGGTGGTCGTGCTTGTGCGTCTTGAGGTGCTCGGTCAGGTGCGAGATCCGAAAGCTGAGCAGTGCGATCTGCACCTCGGGCGAACCGGTGTCGCCCTCGGTCGTGGCGTACTCGGCGATGATCTTCTTCTTCGTCGCTGCGTCGGTTCCGATCGACATGGCGGCTCCTTCTGGTTCACTCGTTGCGCGGCGCGCCGGGGCCTGTTCACCCGGGCACTCTGGATCCGCGGCCGTTGCACGGCAGTTGATGCGTATCAGTGGTGCGGTGTCACCCGAGGACGTCGCGAAGGACGCCGTGATGGGCAACCGTCGAAGATTATCAGCGGGCGCACGTCCCACCCAAACGCCGCACGCCGCGGGGCTGACCCCCGAGGCCCGGGATCGTCGGCGCCGGATGACAGCATCCAGCACATGTCGACCCGGCGCACCACCCCCGCCGCGGCCGGCAGCACGCTCGCCGTCCTCCTGCTCCTCGTCCTGCTGCTGGCCGCCTGCTCCCCCGGAGCACCCGGCTTCGGCACCGCCGCGGACCCCTTGACGTCGCCGACCTCCGCGGGCTCCACCGAGGTGACCCGCCCGGCTTCGCGGCTGCGCACGCTCCTCGCCGCGGCCCGGGTGGTGGAGCGTCAGCCCGACGTGCCCGGCTACGACCGCGACTGCGGTCCGGGCGACGACTGCGTGTTCGGCACTGCCTGGAGCGACGACACCGACGCCCCCGACGGCCACAACGGCTGCGACACCCGCAACGACGTGCTCGGCGCCAGCCTGCGCGACGTGCGGTTCAAGGCCGGCAGCAACGACTGCGACGTCGTCGCCGGACGGCTGACCGATCCCTACACCGGCGTCGAGATGGACTACGCCACCGAGGGCTCGCAGATCCACGTCGACCACCTCGTCCCACTGGCAGCCGCGTGGGACCTCGGCGCTGCCTCGTGGTCGCCGCGCCGGCGGGCGACGTTCGCCAACGACACGGCCGTGGAGCTGCTCGCGGTCAACGGCACCGCCAACCTCCAGAAGGGCGACAGCACGCCCGCCAGCTGGCTGCCCCCGTCGAAGGGCTACCGCTGCGCCTACGTGACGGCCTACCTGCAGGCGGCCCTCGCCTACGACCTGGCGATCACCGCGGCCGACGTCGGAGTCATCGAGGTGGTCGCGCGGAAGTGGTGCTAGCACCGGCCACGGGGCGCTGCGCCCACATCGAGGGTCACCGAGACGTGCCACGATGAGTCGGTGGCCATCGTCGATCCCGCCCCCGCCCCGTCAACCCACGCCGAGCACGGCGCCGGCACCCGCACCGCGCTGGGCGTCTGCAACCTCTGCGAGGCGATCTGTGGGCTGCGCCTGACGATCGAGGACGGAGCGATCACCTCGATCAAGGGCAACCCGGACGATCCGCTCTCGCGCGGCTACCTCTGCCCCAAGGGGGTGTCGCTGGCCGACGTCTACACCGACCCCGACCGCCTCACCCGTCCCGTGCGCCGGGTCGGCGAGGGCGCCGATGCGACGTGGGAGGAGCTCGACTGGGAGGTCGCCCTGGACCTCGTCGCCGACAGGCTGGCGGCCACCATCACCGAGCACGGCGCGGACGCCCTCGGCGTCTACCTCGGCAACCCCAACTCGCACTCGGTCGGTTTTGCGACCCATGGCGCCACCTTCGTGCGGGCGCTGCGCACCCACCGGCGCTTCAGCGCCTCGACGGTCGACCAGATCCCCCACCAGCTCGTCGCCCACCTGATGTACGGCCACCAGTTCCTGATCGCGGTGCCCGACCTCGACCGCACCCAGTTCTTCCTCGTCATCGGCGCCAACCCGATGGCCTCCAACGGCTCGCTCATGACGGCGCCCGACTTCCCCAACCGGGTGCGTGAGCTGCGCGCGCGGGGCGGGCGGATGGTCGTGCTCGACCCGCGGCGCACCGAGACCGCGAAGGTCGCCGACGAGCACCACTTCGTCCGACCCGGCACCGACGCGGCAGTGCTGCTCGCGATGCTCCACGTGCTCCTGAGCGAGGGCCTCGCCGTCGCGCCGGCGTACGTCGACGGGCTCGAGCACCTCGCCGAGCTCGTCGCCGAGTTCACCCCGGAGCTGGCCGAGCAGGCTTCCGGCGTACCGGCGGAGACGGTGCGGGCGCTGGCGCGAGAGCTCGCCGGCGCCGAGGCCGGTGTCGTCTACGGGCGGATGGGGGTCTCGACGCAGGCCTTCGGCACGGTGTGCCAGTGGGCGATCGCGTGCCTCAACCTGTTGTCCGGGCACTTCGACACCCCCGGGGGCGCGATGTTCCCCGAGCCGGCCGTCGACACCGTCGGCCGCGGCATCGTCGGTCCCGGTCGCTACGACCGGTGGCGGAGCACCGTGCGCGACCTCCCCGAGTTCGCCGGCGAGCTGCCGTCCGCCAGCATGATCGAGGAGATGACCGAGGCCGGCGAGGAGCGGCTCCGCGTGCTCGTCACGGTGGCCGGCAACCCGGTGCTGTCCACGCCTGACGGGTCCGCCCTGGCCGAGGCGATCGCCGACCTCGACTTCCGGGTCGCGGTCGACTTCTACATCAACGAGACGACGCGTCACGCCGACGTGATCCTGCCGCCGACCAGCGCCCTGGAGCGCGATCAGTACGACCTGGTCTTCCACGGCTTCGCGGTGCGCAACACCGCCCGGTGGACCCCCGCGGTCTTCGAGCCGAACGACCACCAGCTCCACGACTGGCAGATCTTCGCCGAGCTGACCCGCCGCCTCGCCGACCGGCTCGGCGAGCCCCTGACGCCGCAGGCCTCCGCCGCCCTGACGGCCTCTCCTGCCGACCTGGTGCAGCAGCTCCTCGACACCGGCGGACGTACGACGATGGCCGAGCTGGTGGAGCACCCCGAGGGCGTCGACCTCGGCCCGCTGCGCCCCACGATGCCGGAGCGGCTGCAGACCCCCGAGCACCGCATCGACCTGACCCCCACGCTCATCACCGACGACCTCGTCCGGCTGCGTGCGGCGCTCGAGGTGCCGGCCCCCACCACCGGTGAGCTGCTGCTCATCGGACGCCGCCACAAGCAGGACTGCAACTCCTGGCTGCACAACACCCCGCGCCTCACCCGCGGCAAGCCGCGCCACCACCTGCTGATGCACCCCGACGACCTGGCCGTGCGGGGCATCTCCGACGGCTCCCGCGTCGTCGTCAGCGCGCGGGTGGGACAGGTCGAGGTCGAGGTGACCGGCACCGACGACCTGATGCGCGGAGTGGTCTCGCTCCCCCACGGCTACGGCCACCAGGTCGAGGGCGTCCGACTCGGTCACGCCTCGACCGTGCTCGGGGTCTCGATCAACGACCTCACCGACCCCGCACTGCTCGACCTCTCCGGCAACGCCGCCCTCAGCGGCGTACCGGTCACCGTCTCCCCCACCACCTGACCTGCCGAGTCGGCGCACTTGTGCGCCGACTCACCGCCACCCCTGCCGAGTCGGCGCACTTGTGCGCCGACTCGGCAGGGAACTCAGGCAAATCAGGTGAGGAGGGCGAGCACGGCGGCACGGCCGGCGGCCGGGTCGGTCGCGGCCAGGGCGGCCTCCGCCGCGTCCTCGCACTGCTGGAGGGTGACCGACGCGAGGCGGGCGCCGACGGGACGCGTGGCTGCGGCGGCCATGGAGAGCGAGGTGATCCCCATGCCGACCAGGGCGCAGGCCAGCAGCGGGTCGGCCGCGGCCTCGCCACAGACCCCGACCGGCTTGCCTGCCTGCCGCCCGGCCTCGGCGGTGATCGCGATGAGCTGGAGCACGGCCGGCTGCCAGGGATCGGTGAGGTGGGCCAGGTCGGTCGCCATCCGGTCGGCGGCCATCGTGTACTGGGTCAGGTCGTTGGTGCCGATCGAGAGGAAGTCGACCACCTCCAGCATCCGGTGGGCGAGAAGGGCTGCGCTGGGCACCTCCACCATCACCCCGGCCTTCAACCCGCGCGAGCGCACGGAGTCCCCGAACTCCTTGGCCTCGGCGACGGTGGCCACCATCGGCGCCATCACCCAGGTCTCGGTGCCGGTGGTGCCCGCAGCCGCGGCGATGGCATCGAGCTGGCGCTCCATCAGGCCCGGGTTGGAGAACGACAGCCGCAGGCCTCGTACGCCGAGGGCCGGGTTCTCCTCGCCCTCGAGGGTCGCGAAGGCGACCGGCTTGTCGGACCCGGCGTCGAGGGTGCGCACGACGACGTAGCGGTCGTCGTCGAACGCACCGAGGACCGAGGCATAGATGTCGGCCTGCTCGTCGACGCTCGGCTCGGTGGGCTGGTTGAGGAAGCACAGCTCGGTGCGGAAGAGACCGACCCCCTCCACGGGCGCGCTCGACGCGGACACGGCGGAGTCGCCGTCGGCCACGTTGGCCAGGATCTTGACGGCGAAACCGTCAGCGGTACAGCCCGGTCCGGTCCATGCGTCGTGCGCCTCCCGGTCGCGTGCGGCGGTCTCGACCCGCGAGCTCGCGACGTCAGGATCGGGCGTGATCTCCACCTCGCCAAGCGTGCCGTCCACGAGCAACGCCGTGCCGGACTCGAGCTCGAGGAGGCCCGAGACCCCCACCACGCAAGGGATGCCGAGCTGGCGGGCGATGATCGCGGTGTGGCTCGTGGGTCCGCCGCGCTCGGTCGCCAGGGCCACGACGAGGCTCGGGTCGAGGCCTGCGGTGTCAGCCGGCGCGAGGTCCTCGGCGACGAGCACGGACGGCACAGCCGGCGTCGGGACGCCCGGCTCGGGCTCGCCGACGATGTGGGCCACCAACCGTCGTTCGATGTCGCGCAGGTCGGTGGCACGCTCGGCCATCAGACCGCCCATCTGCGTGAAGACCCCCACGAACTGCTCGACCGCGCCGTGCACCGAGGCCAGGAGGTCCTCGTCGCCGCGCAGGTTCTTGCGGACCGCGCCACGCAGGCCACGGTCGGTGGCCAACCCGGCGCTCGCGGCCATCACCTCGGCGACGTGGCCGGAGGCGCGCTCGGCCTTGTCGGTGAAGCCTGCCGCCACTGCTGCGGCAGCGGCGTCGTAGGCCGCGAGAGCGGCCTCGGCATCAGCGAAGTCACCGCGTCCGAAGGCCGCCACCGCCGTGGCCGACACCTCCCCGCGGGCCAGCAGCGCCGGACCGTACCCGGCACCGGGGACGACAGCAGTACCGCGCAGGACACGGACGCCAGGGGGAGCCTCGGAACCGTCCGCGGAGGACGTGTCCGGGCCGGACAAGGGATCAGATGAAGTGGCCACGGTCACACGTTAACCCCGAGGGCCCTTGACATTCAACAGATTCGGGCATAAAACAACACAGGTGAAGACAGCGAGGGTGGTCCCGTGATGTATGCCGAAGAACGTCAGCAGGCCATGGCCAGGTTGGTGACCGAGCGCCGACGGCTCTCGGTCGCCGCGTTGGCCGAAGAATACTCCGTCACCACTGAGACCGTCCGGCGCGATCTCTCCCAGCTCGAACGACTCGGTCTCGTGCGCCGGGTCCACGGCGGTGCGGTCCCGGCGGGCTCGTTGACCACCATCGAGGCCGAGCTCGCGGAGCGAGCGACGACCAACACCGACCTCAAGGACGCCATCGCCCGAGCCGCCCTGGCGCAGCTCCCACCCGACGGCTCGACGCTGCTCTTCGACGCCGGCACCACGACGGCACGGCTGGCGGCCGCGCTGCCCACGGAGCTCCACTTCATCGCCTTCACGCACGCGGTGCCGGTGGCGGGCCGGCTCGCGAGCCTCCCACAGGTCGAGCTGCACCTCCTCCCGGGCCGGGTCCGCTCCGCGACCCAGGCCGCCGTGGGCGCCGAGACAGTGGCTGCGTTGCAGCGGCTGCGGGCCGACACCGTGTTCCTCGGCACCAACGCCCTCAGCGTCGGGCACGGCCTGTCCACCCCGGACGCCGACGAAGCCGCCACCAAGCGTGCCCTCGTCGCCTCGGCTCGCCGCGTCGTGGTCCTCGCCGACTCGAGCAAGATCGGCCGCGAGTCGGCCATCCGCTTCGCCGAGCTCGACGACATCGACTGCCTCGTCACCGACGACGCCATCTCCGACGAGGACGTGCGCGACCTCGAAGCCCTCGACATCGAGGTGGTGATCGCATGAGCAACCCCATCCACGGCCAGGGCCACGGCACGATCGTGACGCTGACCCCCAACCCGAGCATCGACCGCACGGTCACCCTCGGCGGACCCCTGCAACGCGGCTCGGTGCACCGACTGGAGGCCGTGCTCTCCCAGGCCGGCGGCAAGGGCGTCAACATCTCCCGCGCCTGCGTCTCGGCAGGGGTGGCGACCGTCGCGGTGCTGCCCGCCTCGCCGGACGACGCGTTCGTCCACGAGCTGACGGCCGCCGGGATCCCGAGCCGGCTGGTGGCCGTCGACAGCAACGTCCGGATCAACCTGACGATCAGCGAGCCGGACGGCACCACCACCAAGCTCAACAGCCCCGGGCCCCAGGCCACCCCGGCCGGGCTCGACGCTCTCGCCGCGACCCTGGGCGAGCTCGCCGCAGAGGCCGACTGGATGGTCCTGGCCGGGTCGCTTCCGCCGGGAGCGCCCGAGCACTGGTACGCCGACCTCGTCGCTGCCCTGCGCGACCGCACCCGGGTCGCGGTCGACACCAGCGACGCCCCGCTGCAGGCACTGGTCGACCGCCTCGACGTCGCAGCCCCGCACGTGATGAAGCCCAACGGCGAGGAGCTCGCCTCCTTCACCGGCGGCGACCCCGACGAGCTGGAGGCCGATCCCGCGGCCGCGGCCGCGGCCGCCCGCACCCTGGTGGACCGAGGCGTCGAGGTGGTGCTCGCGACGCTCGGAGGCAACGGCGCGGTGCTGGTCACGCGCGACGGCGCCTGGCACGCCACTCCCCCGCCGACCGAGGTGATCAGCACCGTCGGTGCCGGCGACTCCAGCCTCTTCGGCTATCTCCTCGGCGACCTGCGCGGCTTGGACCCTGCCCACTGCCTCGCCCTCGCCGTCGCCTACGGCAGCGCCGCCGCCGGACTCCCCGGCACCACGATTCCGCAGCCCTCGCAAGTGCACGCCGACCTGGTCGTCGTACGAGGGCTCCACCGCACCACCCCTGAAGGAGAGTGACCACATGACCGCTCTGATCAACGCCGACCTGGTGCGGCTCGACGCCGACCTCGGCGCCGACAAGCACGAGACGATCCGCCGACTGGCCGACGTCGTGGCCGCCGCCGGCCGCTCCACCGACGTCGAGCAGCTGCTCGCCGACGCCCTCGCCCGCGAGGCCAAGTCGGCCACGGGGCTCAAGGGCGGCATCGCGATCCCCCACTGCCGCACCGCCGGGGTCGACGTGCCGACGCTGGCCTTCGCCCGGCTCGCCCCGCCGGTCGACTTCGGCGCCAAGGACGGCCCCGCCGAGATCGTGTTCCTCATCGCAGCGCCGGAAGGCGGCGACGACACGCACCTGACGATCCTGACCAAGCTGGCGCGCGCCCTCGTGCGTCCGGAGTTCACCCAGGCGCTGCGCGAGGCATCGAGTGCTGACGAGGTGGTCGCCCTGGTCACCGAGGTCGTGCCGATGCCGAGCCGGCCGCCGCGGCTGCCGGGGTCGGGCGCCATTCCGCCCCCGAGCCGAGTCCCACTGCCCCTGTGGCCGAGGCTCCCGCCGCCCGGCGCAGCCTCGTGGCGGTCACCGCCTGCCCGACGGGCATCGCTCACACCTACATGGCCGCTGAGGCACTCGAGGCCGCCGCTGCCGCCGCCGGCGTCGACATCGCGGTCGAGACCCAGGGGTCGGCGGGCTCGCACCCACTGAGTCCCGACGTCATCGCAGCGGCCGACGCCGTGATCTTCGCCGTCGACGTGGGGGTGCGCGACCGCGGCCGCTTCGCCGGCAAGCCGCTGGTCTCCTCGAGCGTCAAGCGCCCGATCGACGACGGCCCGGCCATGATCGTCGAGGCCCTGCGCTACGCCGACGACCCCAACGGTCCGCGCGTGGAAGGCACCGTCACCGCAGGCGAGGGCAGCACCGAGTCGGCCGGCATGGGCGCGACCGTACGCCGTGTTCTCATGACCGGCGTCTCCTACATGATCCCGTTCGTCGCGGCCGGCGGTCTGCTCATCGCGCTGAGCTTCCTGCTCGGCGGCTACGAGATCGTCAACTACCCCCAGATCGCCACCGAGAACTCGCTCACCAACCTCCCGGACCTCGCCGAGCTCGGGCTCGAGCACGCGCTGTTCGGGAGCCCGCTCCTGGCCTACCTCGGAGCGATGCTGTTCGTCCTGGGAGGAGCGGCCTTCGGCTTCCTCGTCCCTGCCCTGGCCGGCTACATCGCCTACGCGATCGCTGACCGACCCGGCATCGCGCCCGGTTTCGTCATGGGTGCCGTCGCCGGCATCACCGGCTCCGGCTTCATCGGCGGCATCATCGGCGGCGTGCTCGCCGGGTTGTCGGCTCACTGGATCGCTCAGCGGCCGGTGCCCACCTGGGCTCGAGGGCTGATGCCGGTGCTGGTGATCCCGCTCGGCGCGACCCTCGCGAGCGGCTTCGTGATGATCGTGCTGCTCGGCCGTCCGCTGGCTGCGCTCAGCACCGGCCTGACCGACGGGCTCAACAGCATGAGCGGCGGATCCGCGATCATCCTCGGCGTGATCCTCGGCCTGATGATGGCCTTCGACATGGGCGGGCCGCTCAACAAGACCGCCTATGCCTTCGCCACCACAGGCCTGGCTGCGGTCGGCACCGCCCAGAACGCGCCCGAGCTCAAGATCATGGCCGCGGTCATGCTCGCCGGCATGGTGCCGCCGATCGCCCTCGCCCTGGCCACCGTCGTGCGACCCCAGCTCTTCTCGGTCCCGGAGCGGGAGAACGGCAAGGCCGGCTGGCTGCTGGGCGCGTCCTTCATCACCGAGGGCGCCATCCCGTTCGCCGCGGCCGACCCGTTGCGCGTCATCCCCTCGATCATGTTGGGCTCCGCCGTCACCGGCGGGCTGTCCCAGGCCTTCGACGTCTCGCTGCGCGCACCGCACGGCGGCATCTTCGTGCTGTTCGCCGTCGACGGGGTCCTCGGCTTCGTCATCGCCCTGGTCGCCGGCGTCCTGGTCGCAGCCACGGCCGTCATCGCCCTGAAGTCGGCCAGCGGCCGCAACGTCGACCTCGTCACCGTCTGACCCGATCAGTCCTGCACCCACCTGAGCACCACCACCGAAGGAGCACTCATGCACACCAAGTCCGTCGTCGTCGGTTCCGCTGTCGGCCTGCACGCCCGCCCCGCCTCGATCATCTCCGAGGCGGCCGGTGACCTCGACTCCGAGGTCATGATCGGCCTGCCCGGCGAGGAGCCGGTCGACGCCGGGTCGTCGTTGATGATCATGACCCTCGGCGCCGGCAACGGCGACACCGTCGAGGTCTCCGGAGAGGTCGAGGCAGACGTCGAGGCGATCGCGGCGCTCGTCGTGCAGGACCTCGACGCCGAATAGGCGCCTACTTCCAGCGGCCGCACCTAGCACGGCCCCACGAGAGCGCCGCCCCGGACACGATTACGCAACGGGGCGGCGCTTTCGCGTGTCGGGTGATAGCCCCCGGACCTTCGATCAGGCTAGGTTGCGGTGATGACCACCGAAGCGCAGGAGTCACAGGAGTCACCGGACAACGCCGCTCCGGGCGAACCGCTCGTCGTTCTCGAAGGAGTCGACAAGTGGTACGGCGAGCTCCACGTCCTCAAGGACATCAACGTCTCCGTCGCTCGCGGCGAGGTCGTGGTCGTCATCGGACCGTCGGGGTCGGGCAAGTCGACGCTCTGTCGGGCGATCAACCGCCTCGAGACCATCGGGAGCGGGACCATCACCCTCGACGGCGTGCCGCTGCCCGAGGAGGGCAAGGAGCTCGCCAAGCTCCGCGCCGAGGTCGGCATGGTCTTCCAGAGCTTCAACCTCTTCGCCCACAAGACGATCCGCGAGAACGTCACCCTCGGGCCGATCAAGGTCCGCAAGATGGCCAAGAAGGACGCCGACAAGCTCGCCGGCGAGCTCCTCGACCGGGTCGGGATCGGTCACCAGGCCGACAAGTACCCCGCCCAGCTGTCCGGCGGGCAGCAGCAGCGCGTCGCGATCGCCCGCGCGCTCGCGATGGAGCCGAAGGTGATGCTCTTCGACGAGCCCACCTCCGCGCTCGACCCGGAGATGATCAAGGAGGTGCTCGACGTCATGGTCGACCTCGCCGAGCGGGGCATGACCATGGTCGTCGTCACCCACGAGATGGGCTTCGCACGCACCGCGGCCGACCGCGTGCTCTTCATGGCCGACGGTGCCGTGGTGGAGGAGAACACCCCCGAGGAGTTCTTCACCAACCCCCAGACCGAGCGCGCCAAGGACTTCCTCGGCAAGATCCTGAAGCACTGAACCCCGCTCTGCCCTCACCTTTCACCTGCACATCCGGATATCGACACCCCAGTTACAGGAGACAGCGAGATGCGACTCATCCGTTCCAAGGCAGCCGTGGCGTTCACCGCCCTGGCCCTCACCCTCACCGCCTGCGGCGGTGACGACGGCACTCCCGACATCAAGGTGGAGGACAACCCGGAGTTCGCGGCCGGCACCACGATGGCCAAGCTCAGCGAGGCCGGTTCGATCAAGGTCGGCACCAAGTTCGACCAGCCCGGATTCGGCCTCGTCGGTCTCGACGACGAGCTCCAGGGCTTCGACGTGGAGATCGCCAAGATCATCGCCGGCGCCATGGGCATCGCCCCGGAGGACGTCGAGTTCTCGCCGGCCACCTCCGACATCCGCGAGCAGGTTCTCGAGGACGGCGCCGTGGACATGGTCGTGGCGACGTACACGATCAACGAGGAGCGTGCCAAGCGCATCACGTTCGCCGGGCCCTACTACACCGCCGGCCAGCAGCTGATGGTGAAGTCCGACAACGACGCCGTCAGCGGTCCCGAGGACCTCGACGACCCCGACATCAAGGTGTGCTCGGTCACCGGCTCGACGCCGTCGGAGCAGATCAAGGAGTACCTCGCGAGCGAGTCGCAGCTGGTGCTCTTCGACATCTACGACAAGTGCGCAGAGTCGCTGGCCAACGGCCAGGTCGACGTCGTCACCACCGACAACGTGATCCTGCTCGGCTTCGTCTCCAAGAGCGATGGCGACTTCAAGCTCGTCGGCGAGCAGTTCACCGAGGAGCCCTACGGCATCGGTGTCGCCAAGGGCGACGTGGAGTTCTGCAACTTCATCAACGAGACCCTCGCCGCCAACAAGGACGCCTACGTCGCGGCCTGGGAGGCAACTGCCGGACAGAACGAGGGCACCGAGACCCCCGAGCTGCCCGAGCCCAACGAGTGCAAGTGACCTGATCCTCGTAGGCCGGGGCGCGTCGAGCGACGCGCCCCGGCCGCGGGACCCTCGGGTCCCACCCAGCCAGGAGTGAGCACCACCGTGGACTACTTCGATCCCGTCTTCTCCAACCTCGGCCTCTACTGGTCGGGGCTGTTGCGCTCCCTCGGCATCTGCCTCTGGGCCATGGTCGGTTCCTTGGCCCTGGGCACCCTCATCGCGGCGTTCCGGGTCTCGCCGGTCCCGGCGCTCCAGTACTTCGGCACCGCGTGGGTCACCATCTGGCGCAACTCCCCGCTGTCGGTCGTGCTGTTCTTCATGGCCTTCGGCCTGCCGGCCGTGGGAGTCAACACGTCGTTCTACATCTTCGGCGTCACGGGCCTGATCATCTACACCTCCGCCTTCGTCTGCGAGGCCCTGCGATCGGGGATCAACTCGGTGCAGGCCGGCCAGGCCGAGGCCGCGCGCGCCATCGGCCTGACGTTCACCCAGTCCCTGAGCCAAGTCATCCTGCCGCAGGCCTTTCGCACCTCGGTGCCTCCTGTCGGGAGCGTCATCATCGCGATGTTCAAGAACTCCGCGGTCGTCGGCGCCTTCGGTGTCGGCCAAGACCTCTTCAGCATCCAGAAGAACCTCGTCAGCGCCCAGGGCTTCGACTACATCCCGGTGCTCACCGGCGTCGCTGTGGGCTATCTCATCATCACGCTCTCCGCGAGCCTCTTGCTGGAGATCCTCGAGCGGAAGGTGGCGATCGCGCGATGAGCACGTCCGTCCTCTACGACATGCCCGGGCCCAAGGCTCGCCGACTCGCTCTCATCGGCACGATCGTCAGCGTGCTCGTCGGCCTGGCCCTGCTCGCCGTCGGGCTCAAGCGTCTTGCCGACAACGGCCAGTTCGAGGCCGACAAGTGGAGCCCGCTCCTCAATCCCTCCGACGCCGACTTCTCCCTCGTGTGGCAGCTCATCGGCAAGGGGCTGACCAACACCCTGATCGCTGCCGCGCTGGCCATCGTCCTGTCCCTGGTCGTCGGCGTGCTGCTGGGCGTGGGCCGGATGATGCTCGGCCGGGCGCTCGGCACCCCGATCTTCCTCTTCATCCAGCTCTTCCGCGGGCTCCCGGTCATCATCACCATCGTCATGGTGTGGCGTTTCATGGTCGAGCTCGGCCTCGACGACGTCGTCGCCCCACTGCCCGGCGACACGAGCCTGTGGTACCTCGTCATCGGCCTCACGCTCTACAACTCGGTGATCATCGCCGAGATCCTGCGCGCCGGCGTCGCCTCGCTCCCCAGCGGGCAGGGAGAGGCCGGGCTGGCGATCGGCCTGACCCCCTGGCAGTCGATGAAGGCGATCCTGCTCCCCCAGGCGTTCCGCGTCATGCTCCCTGCCCTGATCAGCCAGTTCGTGGTGGCGCTCAAGGACACGTCCCTGGCAGCACTCATCGGGCTGTCCTACTTCGAGCTGCTCAACCGGGGCAACCAGATCTCGCAGAACCTCGGCAACCGGCTGCAGACCCTGTTCATCGTCGCGCTGATCTTCATCGTCATCAACTACGCGCTCTCCCGCCTCGCCATCTGGCTCGAGCAACGACTCAGCCGCGCGTCGGGCGCCGACACCGCGGCCGTGCGCGACCAGGTGCCGGCCACCTGAGAGGCACGCACCCGACGGAGGGGGCGATGATGGCTCCATGACCGCCCTCCCACCGACCGTCGAGCCACGGCGCCCGCGACGGCGTTCGCGTCGTGGGCGGGTCGGCTTCTGGGTGGGGATGGTCCTGATCAGCCTCGGGCTCGGCCTGCTGGGCTACGTCGGCTGGCAGCTCTACGGCACCGACGTCGTCTCCGCACGACGCCATGACCAGACCGTCGGCCGCCTGCAGGAGTCCTGGTCGGACGCCGGCGGCTCCGCCCGCGTGCGCACCGACCACGGCACCGCGAGCGCGATCCTGCGGGTGCCGGCGTTCGGTGCCGACTTCGCGGTCCCGTTGATCGAGGGCATCGACGACGACGCCCTGGCCTCGGGGATCGGCCACTTCCCCGACTCGGCCGGGCCGGGCGAGCCAGGCAACTTCGCGGTCGCCGGCCACCGGATCACCCACGGCGAGCCGCTACGTCTGATGCCGGACCTGGCCCCCGGCGACGAGATCGTGGTGGAGACGCGCGACGCGGTCTACCGCTACGAGCTCGACACCGCCGGAGACGCCCTGCGGGTGCCCTTCACGGCCTCCTGGGTGCTGGGCGACCCACCGGTCAACCCGAGCAACGGCGTCGGGCCTGTCCAGGGCGAGAAGGCGTTGCTCACCCTGACCACCTGCGCCGAGCTGTTCCACACCGACGACCGGCTCGTGGCCTTCGGTCACCTGGTGTCGGTCGAGCCTCGCTGAGGGATCTGCTCGGCCTCCGCCAGGTGACGGCGGCGCAGCTCGAGGTAGACCACGCGCACGCCCACCGCGCGCGCCAGCTCACCGAGGATCTCGCCGAAGAACTCCTTGCGGTAGAGCTCGTCGGTGATCGCCACGACGGTGAAGTAGAGGCCGGAGAACGCGGCGAGGAAGATCGAGACCCGCAGCAGCTCGACGCTCACGAAGTCGAGGCCCAGGAGCGGCTGCGGGTGCCCGTCCTCGCCGAGCCAGCTGACGATCACGCTCTCGTCGATCGCCACCGCGCCGAAGACCATGAAGAACCCGAAGACGGCGAGGGCGAGGAGGAGCACCTGCACGGCCTGGGCCACGACCAGCACGAGCACCAGGTTGACCATCTGGAGCCCGGTCACCTGGGCCTCCACGCGAAGGTCGACCTCGGGGTCCGCGACCACCTCGCGGGCGACGTCGGCGAACGGCGTGCCGGCGGTCGCCCGCAGCACGTCGTCGGCGCCGATGTTGTCGTCGAAGACGTCGAGCTCCTCGGCGAGACGCGGCACGAGGAACAGCACGGCAGCCGCCGCGAAGAACAGCACCGTGCCCCACAGCACCCCTCCCTGGAGCGCCGAGGCGACCTGCCAGACCTCGGTGTTGATGAACAAGAACGTGATGAAGAGCAGCAGCATCGGCAGCGCCCGCGTCGCGAGCGGCAGGAGCAGCCCCAGGCTGCCGAAGCCACGGCGCAACGCCCAGACCGCGATGTCGGAAGCACGCAGGGCGCGCAAGGCGTAGAGCAGCAGCACTGCGCCGGCGACGCTTGCGCCCGTGGGACCGCCCCACGAGGGCGTGCCGGTGAGCAGGGCGACCGCGGTGCCGGCGACCGCGCCCAGCACGATGGCCACACCGACCACCACGACCACACGTCCCCGGCTCAGCCGCGAGGCCACCAACGCGCGTACGTCGTCGACGAAGTAGGGCAGACCGTGGTGCTGGAACCAGTGCTCAGCGGTCCGGACGGGCGACCGCTCACGCACCGAGGACCTCCCGGGCGCGCGTCACGTCGTCGGCCATCTGGGCGAGCAGCGGGTCGATCCCGTCGAAGGTGACCATGCCGCGCAGCCGCTCGTGGAACTCCACCTCCACCTCGACGCCGTAGAGCTGGAGGTCGGTCTGGTCGATGACGTAGGACTCGACCCGTCGGTCGCGCTCGCCCGCGAACGTCGGGTTGGTCCCGACGCTGATCGCTGCGGGGTAGACCTCGTCGGTGTCGAGGCGTCGCAGACGCCCGGCGTACACCCCGTCGGCCGGCACCGCGGTGAGGCCGTCGGTGGGGACGTTGGCCGTCGGGTAGCCCAGCTCGCGGCCGCGCTGGTCGCCGCGAGCCACGACACCGCGCACGCTGAAGGGACGACCGAGGGCCTCAGCCGCACCGGTCACGTCGCCGGCGGCCAGGCACGTCCGGACGTAGGTGGAGGACCACACCTGAGGTCCCCCGTCGAGCTCGACCCCCTCAGCGCTGAACCCGGCCTCCGCGCCGACCTCGCGGAGGAACGCCACATCGCCCGCAGCGCGGTAACCGAAACGGAAGTTGGCCCCGACCACCAGCGCCCGGGCGCGAAGGGACTCCACGAGCACCAGGTCCACGAACTTCTGGGGCGTCCAGGCGGCCACGTCGAGGTCGAAGGGCAGGGCGAAGACGTGGTCCACGCCGGCCGCGCCGAGCAGGGCGGCTCGTTCCTCGATGGTGGTGAGCATCGAAGGGGCGTGCTCGGGTCGCAGCACCGCCATCGGGTGCGGGTCGAAGGTGATCGCCACCAGGGGCAGCCCCTGCTCGTCGGCGACCGCCCGGGCACGCGCGACCACGGCGCGGTGCCCGCGGTGCATCCCGTCGAAGTTGCCGATGGTGACCGCACTGGCGGTCAGGTCACCCGGGACCTCGTCGAAGTCGCGCCAGATCGTCACGGGACAAAGATAGGCGGTGCCGCGCGGACGGGTCGCCCGGGACCCGTCCCCGGCGACCGAGCCTCACACGAAGACCGCGACCGCCTTGGCCGGACCCTGGATGGGGTCGGCGGAGGCGTAGAGCGCCAGGAACTCCCCCGCGGGGTCGAACAGCGCCGTGATCGTCGCCAGCCCCAGGTCGAGGGGACGTCCGACCCGCACGTCGCCCGCCTGCTCCGCGTCCAGCTCGAGGGCCGGGAACGCCGCCCGGGCCGCCTCCGCGATCGGGATCACGGCGAAGTCGTCGGCGAGCTCGTCGAGGGTGCGCGCGGTCTCGAGGTCGAAGACGCCCACGGCCGTGCGTCGCAAGCGCCGTCAGGTGCCCCCCGACGCCGAGCAGCTCCCCCGCGTCGCGCGCGATCGCCCGGATGTAGGTGCCGCTCGAGCACCGCACGCTGATGCGCACGTCGGGCAGGCTCACGTCGTGCACGACGAGCTCGTGGATCGTCACCGGTCGCGCCGGGATCTCCACCGTCTCGCCGTCCCGCACGCGCTGGTAGGCACGCTTGCCGTCGATCTTGATCGCCGAGACCGCGGTGGGGACCTGCTCGATGTCGCCGACGAACGTCGCCAGCGCGTCGCGCACCTGCTGCTCGGTCAGGGAGTCGGTCGAGGCGGTGGTGAGCGTCTCGCCCTCGGAGTCGTCGGTGGTGGTGCGCTCCCCGAGCCGGATGGTGGCGTCGTAGGCCTTCTCGGTGAGCATCAGGTGTCCCAGCAGCCGGGTGGCCCGGTCGACGCCGAGCACCAGCACGCCGGTGGCGAGCGGGTCGAGCGTGCCGGCGTGGCCGACCTTGCGGGTGCCGGCGAGCCGGCGTACCCGCGCGACCACGTCGTGCGAGGTCATCGCTCCGGCCTTGTCGACGATCACCAGGCCGGGAGCGACACTCACGAGTCCTTGCCCTCGTCCTCGCCGTCCTCGTCGTCGAGGTCGGCGTCAGTGGCGTCGTCCTCGTCGTCGAGACCGGCCTCGCGGGGCTTCTTGTAGGGGTCCTGCTCGCCGGCGTAGGCGGTCCCGCGGGCAGCGGCGACGGCGTCGTCATGTGCCTTCGCACGGGCCAGCACCTCGTCGAGCGCGCGAGCCTCCTCGGGCAGGGCGTCGTGGAAGAAGCTCAGGGTCGGGACGATCCGGGTGCCGAGCTGCTTGGCGACCTCGGAGCGCAGGACGCCCTTGGCCGACTCCAGCGCTGCGGCGGTCGAGGCCATCTCCTCCTCGGCACCGAGGACGGTGTAGAAGATCGAGGCCTGCTGACCGTCGCCGGTGATCCGGACGTCGGTGATCGTGACGAACCCCAGCCGCGGGTCCTTGATGCGCCGCTCGAGCATCTCGGCGACGATCACCTGGATACGGTCGGCAATCTTACGAACGCGGGGACTGGCCATGGGACTACCTTCTCAGGATCAACAGTGGGGAGCACCAGCCGGTGGTGCGAGCGAAGCGAGTGCCGCCGGCCCGCCCGACCGCTCGCGAAGCGAGCTTGGTCGGGCGGAACCAGCGATCAGTGCGGCGAAGCCGCTCCATGCATTTCCGGGCGAAGCCGGTGGGCGAAGCCCAGGGCCGCCAGGCCCCGGGCGAAGCCCGAGGGCCGTCAGGCCCGCGGGATCTCGCGCATCTCGAAGGCCTCCACGACATCGCCTTCCTTGATGTCCTGGAAGTTGCGCAGCACCAGACCACACTCGAAGCCCTCGCGGACCTCCGAGGCGTCGTCCTTCTCGCGCTTGAGCGAGGCGAGGTCGAGGTTGTCGGCCACCACCTTGCCGTCGCGGATGACGCGGACCTTGGCGTTGCGGCGGATCGTGCCCCCGGTGACCATGCAACCGGCGATCTTGCCGATCTTGGAGCTGGAGAAGATCGCACGGATCTCCGCCTGGCCCAGCGTGGACTCCTCGAACTCGGGCTTGAGCATGCCCTTGAGGGCTGCCTCGATCTCGTCGATGGCCTGGTAGATGACGGTGTAGTACCGGATCTCCACGCCCTCCTTGTCGGCCATCTCGGTCGCCTTGCCCTGCGGGCGGACGTTGAAGCCGATGATGATCGCGTCGGAGGCTGCAGCGAGGTCGACGTTGGTCTCGGTGATCGCACCGACACCGCGGTCGATGACCCGGATGCCCACGTCGTCGCCCACGTCGAGCTGCGACAGGGCGTCCTCGAGAGCCTCGACCGAACCGGACACGTCTCCCTTGAGGATGAGGTTGAGCTCCTGGCTCTCGCCCTTCTCCATGGAAGCCATGAAGTCCTCGAGGGTGCGACGCACGCGACGCTTGGCCTGCATGGCCGCACGCTCGCGCGCCTCACGCTTCTCCGCGATCTGGCGAGCCATCCGGTCGTCGTCGACGACGAGGAAGTTCTGACCAGCACCGGGAACGGCGCTCAGACCGAGGACCATCGCCGGACGCGACGGGTCGGCCTCGAGGATCTCCTCGCCGTGCTCGTCGAGCATGGCGCGCACCCGGCCGTACGCCGGACCGGCGACGATCGAGTCACCGACGCGCAGCGTGCCGCGCTGGACCAGGATCGTGGCCACCGGGCCGCGACCGCGGTCGAGGTGTGCCTCGACCACGAGGCCCTGGGCGTCCTGCGTCGGGTTGGCCCGCAGGTCGAGCGAGGCGTCCGCGGTGAGCACGATCGCCTCGAGCAGCTTGTCGAGGTTGAGCCCGGCCTTGGCCGAGACCTCGACGAACATCGCGTCGCCGCCGTACTCCTCGGGGACCAGGCCGTACTCGGTGAGCTGACCCTTGACCTTCGTCGGGTCGGCCTCGGGCTTGTCCATCTTGTTGATCGCCACGACGATCGGGACGCCGGCAGCCTTGGCGTGGTTGAGCGCCTCGACCGTCTGCGGCATGACGCCGTCGTCGGCCGCGACCACCAGCACCGCGATGTCGGTGGCCTGGGCACCACGAGCACGCATGGCCGTGAAGGCCTCGTGACCGGGGGTGTCGATGAACGTGATGCGTCGCTCGTCGCCGTCGACCTCGGTAGCCACCTGGTAGGCACCGATGTGCTGGGTGATGCCGCCGGCTTCCTTGTCGACGACGTTGGCGTCGCGCAGCGCGTCGAGGAGCTTGGTCTTTCCGTGGTCGACGTGACCCATGACGGTGACGACGGGAGGTCGCACCACCAGGTCGGAGTCGTCGCCCTCGTCGGCACCGAACTCGATGTCGAAGGTCTCGAGCAGCTCGCGGTCCTCGTCCTCCGGGGAGACGACCTCGACTGAGTAGTTGAGCTCCTCGCCGAGCAGGTGCAGCACGGCGTCGTTGACCGACTCCGTGGCCGTGACCATCTCACCGAGGTGGAACAGCATCTGCACCAGCGAAGCCGGCTCGACGCCGATCTTGTCGGCGAAGTCGGTCAGCGAGGCGCCACGAGCGAGACGGACCGTCTCGCCGTTGCCCTTGCGGACCCGCATGCCGCCGATCGTCGGGGCCTCCATGGCCTCGAATTCCTGACGACGCGCCCGCTTGGACTTGCGACCACGACGCGAGGGACCACCGGCGCGACCGAACGCGCCCTGGGTCTGACCACGCTGGCCGGGACGGCTGGGACGGGCACCGCTGGGGAAGCCACCGGGGCGACCCGGCGTGCTGCCGGGGGCTCCACCGGGGCCACCGCGACCGGGGGCACCGGTGCGACCACCGGGACCACCGCGACCGGGGGCACCGCCGGGGCCACCGCGACCGGGGGCACCGCCGGGGCCACGGCCACCGGGGCCGCCACCGAAGGCGGCCGGTGACTTGGGCATCATCGCCGGGTTGGGGCGCGGCATGCCGGGGCGACCCGGAGCGTCGCGACCAGCAGGCGGGCGAGGCGGACGGTTGGCCGAGTCGGCACCACCGGTGCCACCGGCGGCGTTGCCGCCATCGGCAGCAGGCGCTGCGGGCGGGGCGCTGGGACGACGTCCCATGCCCTGGCTCGACGAGAACGGGTTGTTGCCCGGACGCGGGGCGCCGGGGCGGCCCACGGGGCGAGGCGCCGGGGTGGGCGTCTTGGGCGAGGCGCCACCGTCAGCGGCGGGCGGCTCGGTGGCCGGCGGCGCTGCGGGGGCTTCGGCTGCGGCAGCCGGGCGCCGAGCGCGGGGCCGCGGGCTTCTCAGCAGCCGGGGCCGGAGCAGCCTCCGGGGTCGGGGCAGGTGCCTCGACCGGGGCGGGAGCGGCCGCAGCGGGCGCCTCCGGCTCGGCAGGGGCAGCCTTCGGGCCGGGCTTGGGGCCCGGCTTCGCGGTCGGCTTCGCGGGGGCGGCTGCTTCTTGAGCAGGCGCGGCCTCCTTCAGCGAGGCACCGACCTCCTTGCGGAAACGCATCTCCGCAGGGAGCTCGACGGTCGAGCTCGCCGACTTGACGAACTCACCCATCTCCTTGAACTTCTCGAGAACGAACTTGCTCTCGACTCCGAACTCTTTGGCGAGTTCGTGAACTCGGGTCTTGGCCACAATTCTCCTTCTGGCCCGACCCGCGTCCTAGGCGTGATCGAGCGTCAGTGGTGTTGCAAACTCATCGGGAAGTACTCATCGAGTGCTCATGAGCTGCTGCTCCAGTTTCTTGTCGTCACGTGTCTGGTGTGGTGCTCGTCGTCAGGTAGTCGCTCACCGGCGTGGAGGAGAGAGTCGTGGACGAGCGCAAGGCACGTCCGAAAGCCTTCTTCCGCACCGCGAGGTCGTAGCACGCGGTCGTGGGGTGCAGGTGCGCCCCGCGGCCGTGAGCGGTTCTCGTCGGATCGGGTACGACGGCCGGTCGGCCCTGCGCATCCGAGCCGGCGGTCACCCGCAACAACTCGCGTGTGGTGACCCGCTCACGACACCCGACGCACGTGCGGACCGGGTCCGTACGGGGCGTGGAAGTCGTTGGGTGAGTCACCGCCGACCAGTCTAGCCACTTCAGGGCCCATCACCGAACCGAGCGGCCTGTCGCGAGCCGCCGCGGCCCCGCTCGTTCCTCGCGAGGTCGCTACGAGCTCTCCTCGTCGCCGTGGATGTCGATGCGCCAGCCGGTCAGGCGCGCGGCGAGCCGGGCGTTCTGGCCCTCCTTGCCGATCGCGAGCGACAGCTGGAAGCTCGGGACGACCACGCGAGCCGAACGCGCGGCGAGGTCGATGATCTCGACGCTGCTGACCCGAGCCGGCGAGAGCGCACTGGCCACGAGTCGCGCCGGGTCCTCGGACCAGTCGACGATGTCGATCTTCTCGCCGTGCAGCTCCGACATCACGTTGCGCACCCGCTGTCCCATCGGACCGATGCACGCGCCCTTGGCGTTGACGCCCGAGACCTTGGGGAAGACCGCGATCTTGGTGCGGTGCCCGGCCTCGCGGGCGAGGGCTGCGATCTCGACCTGTCCGCTGGCGATCTCGGGGACCTCGAGGGCGAAGAGCTTCTTGACGAGGTTGGGGTGGGAGCGGGTCAGGGTGACCTGGGGGCCACGCATGCCCTTGCGGACCGACAGCACCAGGCACTTGATGCGCTGGCCGTGCTCGTAGGTCTCGCCGGGCACCCGCTCGCTGAGCGGCAGCTGCGCCTCGAGACGACCGAGGTCGACGAGCACGTCGTCGGGGTTGCGCCCCTGCTGGATGACGCCGGAGATCAGGTCGCCTTCCTTGCCGGCGAACTCACCGAACTTGATCTCGTCCTCGGCGTCGCGCAGCCGCTGCATCATGATCTGCTTCGCGGTGGTCGCCGCGATCCGGCCGAAGCCGTCAGGGGTGTCGTCGTACTCGCCGACGACCGCGCCCTCGGCATCGATCTCGGTGGCGAGCACGGTCACGTGGCCGTTCTTGCGGTCCAGCTCCACCCGCGCCTTGTCCTGCGCGCCGGGCGTCTTGTGGTAGGCGGTGAGGAGCGCCTGCTCGATGGCCTCGACGAGCACCTCGAACTTGATCTCCTTCTCGCGTTCGAGCATCCGCAGGATGTTCAGGTCGATGTCCATCAGTCGTCCACCTCGATGTCGTCGTCCGGGTCGTCGCCCAGATCTGCCAGGTCGTCTGCGTCGTCGTCCTCGACGGCGGTCTTCTTGCGGTTGAACTCGATCTGCACCAGGGCTCGGCGGACGTCCTCGTAGGAGACCAACCGGTCGGTGCCGGCGACCTCGACCACCACGGTCTCCTCGCCGCAGTCACCGATGCGGCCGGTGAACGACGAGTCGTCCATCAGCGTCACCTTGACCAGGCGGTCGGCGTTGCGCCGCCAGTGCCGCGGCAGCGTGAGCGGCCGATCGACGCCCCGGGAGGTGACCTCGAGGGTGTAGGGCTGGGTGCCCATCACGTCGGAGTCGTCGAGCACGCGGTTGACCTCACGGGTCGCCTCGGCGACGTCGTCCATGGTCACCCCGCCGTCCTGGTCGACGGCGATGCGCAGGACCCGCCGGTTGCCGGCGGGAGTGAGCTCCACCGCCTCCAGGTCGAGCCCGAGCCTGCCCAGGGGGTCGGCGAGCACGCTTTCGATACGGCTCGGCAATGTCGAGCTGGCGGACATCGGACCTCCCTGTGCTGTTGTGGTCGAGCACCCCCACACTACCGCTCCGAGGCCTCGGTTGACGGATCGTGGCCGCCACCGGGGCGCCGGTGGTACCGGCAGGGACGGATAGGCTCCCCCGGTGCTCAGTCCGCTCCCCCGCACCCGTCGCCGTACGGCGCTCGGGGGCACCGCTGCCCTGGTGCTGAGCGCGGCCGGCTGCTCCTCGCTGCCCTCCCTCTCGGAGCCCACCGGGCCCTCGACGACCAGCGACGGCGAGGGGGCGACCGGCGTCCCCGACGATGTCGATCCCGATGTCGCGCTCGTCACATCGACGCTCGAGCACCTCGCGACGGCGCGACACCTGGTGCGGGAGAACCGCCGCGCGCATCCGGACCTCGCCCCGATCCTGCGTCCGCTGGAGCGTCTGCACCGTGCGCATGCCCTCGAGCTCGGCGAGCTCGTGGAGCTGTCCACCACCGTCGCCGACGCAACCCAGGGTCGTGCCCGGGTCATCGCGCGGGTCTCCGCGGCCGAACGCCGGCTCGAACGACGGCTCGTGCGCAGCGCCACCGCAGCCGAGAGCGGCGCCCTCGCGCAGCTCCTGGCCTCGATGGCGGCGGCGGTCACCCAGGCCAGGAGCCTGCTGTGACCCCTGCTGTGACCTACGTCGAAGCGCTGCAGACGACCCTGGTCGCCGAGCACGGGTGCGTGTTCGTCCTCGGCTACCTCGGGGCGCAGACCTCGCAGTCGGCTCAGCCGGTCCTCGCCGACGCGCTCCGTTCGGCCTTCGAGGTCCACCGCGCCCGGCGCGACGAGCTCAGCGCGCGCTTGCGCGCCGCCGGCGAGGTCCCCGCTGCGGCAGCGTCGTCCTACGAGCTGACCGACGTCGCGGGCGATCCCCGGCGCATCACCGACCAGGCGCTAGGCCTCGAACGTTCGTTGGGCCGGGCCTACGGTTTCCTGGTGGCCGCGAGCCCGGCCGACCAGCGCCGGTGGGCGATCGACGCCCTGCTGGACTCCGCGCGCCGCGAGCTCGGCTTCGGCGGCTCCCCGCGGCGCTATCCCGGCCGCTGAGCGGTCCGCCCACTCGCCCTCCGAGGAACTCCCGAGATGTCCCCCGGAGGAGGCGAGCGGCGAACTACGTGGCCTGGACGAGAGGCCGGTGGAGGGATCCGAGGCCCGAGCCTCGGGGGGACACCCAACAGGTAGAAGTCTCCTGGGTCGACGGCCCAGCGGCTACGTCGCGCGATCATCACAAAGTCGCATTGCATAAAACTGCAGAACAGCAGTGCACCGAAAAAGCAGGGCACCCAAAAACACGAGGAGCGCCCCTCTCGATGAGGGACGCTCCTCGCGGCGTCGTCAGGTGGAGGTCTCAGACAGAGACCTCAGGCGCGGTAGGCGCTGAACATCTGCGACATCCGGGTGCTCTGACCACCGGTGAACTGGTTGTAGCAGGAGTCGTAGCTGTAGTCCATGTAGTTGTGGATCGGGTCCAGGCCCGGCAGCGAGCAGGAGTCCCGGCCCTCGGGGCAGCCGCTGGTGGCGCTGCTCTGGGCGGGAGTGTCGGAGACCTCGTCGTTCGTCGAGGTACAGCCGCCCTGGAAGGTGTGGTAGAGCCCGAGCCAGTGACCGACCTCGTGGGTCGCGGTCTCGCCGAGGTTGTAGTTGGCGATCCCGCCGCCCGGCAGGGAGTCGTAGTGGACCCGGACGCCGTCGATGCCCCCGTTGCGCGCGTAGTCCCAGGGGAAGGTGGCGATGCCGAGGTAGCTGAAGTCGACCAGCCAGATGTTCAGGGCGTTGGCGCCGCCGAGACGCGTGGCCTTGCGGTACTTGCTGCTGGCGCCGTCGGTGTGCCAGGTGTTGTTGAAGTAGCGGTCGATCCCGGCAAGGGTGAAGGTGAAGCCGGTGTTGGCGGCGGCCGAGGACTCCTGGCCGCCGTACGTCGTGTTCAGCACCGCCACCTGCTGGGTGATCTGGCTGTCGGTCACGTCGCCGGCCCCGTTGGCGGCCGCCATCACGTGCACGTAGACCGGGATCGCGCCGCCGGTCGAGGCACCTCCACCGCTGCCACCACCGGGCTTGCCCTTGCCGGCCTTCGACTGCTCGGCCAGGATCCGCTGGGTGCGCGCCTCGATCTGGCGCTGCTCGCGGGCCGAGATGTCGCGGTGGTCGCGCTCCTGGCCCCCACGGGCGGAGGCCGAGATGTCGGCGTCAGGGGTGAAGCACTCCGCAGCGCTCGTCGCCGGCGCGGACGCGGCCGGGTTGAGGGCGGTAGCCGGGGAGACGGTCCCCAGGGCGAGGATCGCGGCGCTGGCTGCACTGGCAGCGAGCAAGGTGGACGGGATGCGGCGCATGGGAGTGACGGTGCCTTTCGTCAGGGCGGCAGATCGACGGGAGTCGAGACCGGGTGCCGGAAGTCTTCCGGCCCCAGGGCTCACGCGACGAGATCGAGTTGCCTCACATCTCTGCGGTGCACAAACCTGCATTCGGTGACCACTGGTCGTGGCGCGGCGGGCCCAGTGCCCTGTGGAGTCAGTGCCCTGCTGGAGCCGCGTCGCGGAGCTCAGCGCCAGGCGTCGATGATCGTCAGGACGTCGCCCAGGGTGTGGGCCACCGCGTCCGGACTGCCTTCGCTGTGACCCACCTGCTCGCGGGGGATGTTGCTGTGCGGGACGTGGATGGCGCGCAGGCCGGCCTGCTGGGCGCCCCAGATGTCGTCGTACAGCCGGTCGCCGACGTAGACGCAACGAGCCGGATCGCTGGCGCCGACAGCATCCATCGCAGCCGCGAAGGCGTGCGGCGAGGGCTTGGTGAAGGCGATCTCGCTGGAGTAGACGTCGCCGTCGATCAGGTGACGGACCCCGTCGCGGTCGAAGATCCCCTCGTGGACCTCGCGGGGCCAGATCGTGTTGGAGAGCACGCCGACCGAGATCCCGCGCTCGCGCAGCCCGGTCCACAGCGGAGCGACCTCGGGATCGGTCGGGGTGTGGGGCTCCCAGAACTCGTAGTAGGCAGCGAGCAGCGTGGGGTCGTGCGCCAGCCCGGCAACGTCGAAGAGGTCGGCCACGGTGGCGCTCTGCTGGTGGTCGCGGCTGCGGCTCCACACCACGCTGCCGGCGCGGTGCAGGCGCTCGCGCGACACCTCGAGGTCGTGGTCGCTCTCGATCACTGCCTGTGCCAGGGCCAGCGACTCAGCGTGGAAGTCGATGTCGTGCCACTGGGTCAGGGTGCCGCCCCAGTCGAAGATCACGGCCTCGACGCCGCGTGCCCCACTCATGGCTGCGACCCTATCGCCGAGCAGCAACACTCTCCTCCCACACGCACCACTAGGCTCGGGGACTGACGACAGGCGAGGACCCGCACCCATGACCAGCAGGCGCACCCAGGCCGAACGCACCGCCGGCACCCGAGCCGCGCTCGTCGCTGCGGCCCGTCCGCTCTTCGCCGGACGCGGGTACGCCGCAGTGGGCACCGACGAGCTGGCCGCCGCTGCCGGGGTCACCCGCGGCGCGCTCTACCACCACTTCGGCGGCAAGCAGGAGCTGTTCGTCGCGGTCTTCTGCGAGCTCCAGGACGAGATCGTGGCGCGCCTCGGCGAGAGCGCCGTGGCCGCGGCCAGCGCGGCCGACCCGCTCGGTGAGCTGCACGCCAACATCGATGCGTTCCTGGCTGCGTGTGCCGAGCCCGACATGCACCGCATCCTGTTCATCGAGGCGCCGGCCGCACTCGGCTGGGAGCGCTGGCGCCAGCTCGGGCGCCACTACTCCGTCGGGCTCGTCGAGCTGGTGCTCCAAGGCCTCATCGAGCACGACGTGCTGGACGCTCAGCCCGTGCGCCCGTTGGCGCACGTGCTGGTCGGGGCCCTGGAGGAGGCCGCGACCTATGCAGCCCGCGCCGAGGACCGCGACGCAGCGACCCACGACGTCCGGGCAGCGTTGTTCACCCTGGTCGGTGGCCTCGTCCGGACGTGAGCCCGGGCCGCGACCCGGGCTCGGCTCAGGAGCGGACCAGCGAGACGAGGTGGTCGACCACGGAGGTGGCCGCGATCTCCTCGCGCTCACCGGTCCGTCGGTCCTTGACCTCGACCAGGCCGGACTCGACGAACGACTTGCCGATCACCACGATGGTGGGCACCCCGATGAGCTCGGCGTCCTTGAACTTCACACCGGGGCTGACCTTGCCGGCGCGGTCGTCGTAGAGGACCTGCACACCGGCGGCATCGAGGTCGCGGGCGATCTGCTCGGCTGCGGCGAAGGCCTCCTCGTAACGGCCGGCCGCGACCAGGTGCACGTCGGCGGGGGCGACGTCGCGCGGCCAGCACAGGCCGATGTCGTCGAGGGTGCCTTCGGCGATCGCAGCGACCGCGCGCGACGGACCGATGCCGTAGGAGCCCATGGTGACCGTCACGAGCTTGCCGTTGACGTCGAGGACCCGCAGGTCGAGCGCGTCGGCGTACTTGCGGCCGAGCTGGAAGATGTGACCCATCTCGATGCCGCGCGCCGACTCCAGGGTGCCTTCGTCGCAGCTCGGGCAGGCATCGCCGTCACGCACCTCGGCGGCCTCGATGGTGCCGTCGGGAGTGAAGTCACGCCCGGCGACGAGGTCGAGCACGTGGCTGCCCGCGGCGTCGGCTCCGGTGACCCACCGGGTGCCCTCGACCACGCGGGGGTCGACGACGTAGCGGATGCCGGAGGCGTTCTCCTCACCCAGCACGCCCGGCCCGATGTAGCCCTTGACCAGGCCCGGGTGGTCGGCGAACGACTTCTCGTCGAACGCCTCCACCTCGATCGGCTCGAGCTGGCCCTCCATGCGCTTCTGGTCGACCTCGCGGTCGCCGGGCACGCCGATGGCGAGCGGCTCCCGGGTGCCGTCGGGGTGCTTGAGCATGACCAGGACGTTCTTGAGCGTGTCGGCAGCCGTCCAGGGACGGTCGTCGCGAGGGAAGGCCTCGTTGAGGTGGTCGACGAGGGTCGCGATGGTCGGGGTGTCCGGCGTGGCCTCGACGTGGGCCGCGGGGGCGTCGTTGAAGGGCAGTGCCTGCGGCGCGCGGACCTGGACGGCCTCGACGTTGGCGGCGTAGTCGCAGCTCGTGCAGCGCACGTAGGTGTCCTCGCCGACGGCGGCGCGAGCGAGGAACTCCTCCGACTTCGAGCCACCCATCGCCCCGGCGGTCGCCTTGACGATGACGTACTCGAAACCGAGCCGGTCGAAGATCCGGATGTAGGCGTCGCGGTGCTTCTGGTAGCTCTCCTCGAGCCCGGCATCGTCGACGTCGAAGGAGTAGGAGTCCTTCATCACGAACTCACGCCCGCGCAGCAGGCCGGCGCGGGGGCGCGCCTCGTCGCGGTACTTGGTCTGGATCTGGTAGATCGACAGCGGGAGGTCCTTGTAGGACGAGTACAGGTCCTTGACCACGAGGGTGAACATCTCCTCGTGGGTCGGTCCGAGGAGGTAGTCGGCGCCCTTGCGGTCCTGGAGGCGGAAGATGCCGTCGCCGTAGTCGGTCCAGCGACCGGTCGCCTCGTAGGGCTCCTTGGGCAGCAGCGCGGGGAACGAGAGCTCCTGCGCGCCGATCTGGTCCATCTCCTCACGGATGATGGCCTCGATCTTGCGCAGCACCCGCAGGCCCAGCGGCAGCCAGGTGTAGATGCCGGGCGCCGCGCGACGGATGTAGCCGGCCCGGACGAGCAGGCGGTGACTGGGCACCTCGGCGTCCGCGGGGTCGTCTCGCAGGGTGCGCACGAACAGGCTCGACATCCGCAGAATCATGTCCGCAGGCTACTGGCGAGACCTGGGAGGCAACCAATGGGTATCGGCGTGCGTCATCTCAGGTAAGCCGGGCACGGACCCCGGCACCGATCTCGGGAGGAACCCGTCATGTCCCTGCTCCACCGCACCCTCGCCGCCCTGGCGGCCGCCGCCGTCGCGTCCGCAGCCCTCGCGGCGCCCGCTCCCGCGGCAGCACCCGACGTACGGATCGAGCCGCACAAGATGGAGCGCGGCGCTGACGTCGCGATCCCTCACCTCCATGGCAACACCGTCGTCGACGGCGACGTGCGGGTGAAGGTCGAGGGGCAGGGGCCGCTCCTGATGGGCAGGTCCGGCAAGAACGGCTACATCGTCGCGGTGCGGGCCGAGCACGAGTACCAGGCGGTCCGCGTGGCCCCGGGACGCGAGCAGCGCACCGTGGTCGGCGGCGACGCCGCCCAGGTCACGGTCTCCGGAGACGGCGAGACCCTCGCCGTCATCGACCGGGTCGCGCGGCGCTCCCGCATCGACGTGCGCTCGTCGCGGACCGGCCGACTCCTCGCCTCCGGTGTGTTCCGCGGCTTCCCCATGGCTCTCGACATCGACGGCGACCACGTCGTCGTGGGCAGCTATGACCGCGGCGCCATCGACTTCAACTGGCGCGAGGGCACGAGGCGCACGATCAGCACCGAGCGGGTCTACGCCGCCGATCTCAGCAGCAACCGCCTGGCCTACTTCGACGGCGACCCCTACGACGGTGGCTGCTCGATGGTCACGACCCTGGCGCGACCCGACAAGGCGCTGTGGCGCTCCTGCCAGGAGCGGGTCTGGGCCTTCTCCCCCAACGGCGGCCGCATCGTCACCATCCACAAGATGGCCGACGGCCCCGGCCCCAACCAGATCACCGAGCGCACCGTGCGCGGACGCCTGTTCGCCCGCTACACCGTGGGCGGGTTCTTCGAGTCAGTGCGGTGGGAGTCGGCCCACACGCTCCTCACCGAGGCCTACGGCCGCCACCGGGGCGCCACCGTGCGGTGCTCCGAGGGCGACTGCGAGCGAGCCAGCGCCGTCCGCCCCACCCCTGAGCTCTGAGGTTGACGTCGAGCCGGCGAGCCCGCGGGCTCCGGAGGTTGAGCCGGGCGAGCCCCTGGGGCGGGCTGAACCTCCGGTGCCGCTCAGCTGCGGGCGGCCCGGAGGGCGGCCTTGATCATCGGCACCTGCAGGGGCAGGCGGGCGAAGGCGCCGACCTTGAGGCCGGTGCTGGCACGTGGCAGGGAGTCGGTGGCCATCTTGACGTTGGCCGGGAACACCCCGAGGAGCAGCCCGACGCTCGCCCAGCCGGCCAGTCGCCGGGTGGACGGGGTCAGCAGGCCGGCGGCGAGTGCGAGCTCGGCGACACCGCTGCCCAGGATGACCTCCCGGTGCGCCGGCACCCAGCTCGGCATGATCGGCTCGTAGACCTCGGGCTTCACGAGGTGGATGATCCCGCTCACGGTGAAGATGCCGGCCAGGACACGGGTGCTGCGGTGGATGCTCACGTCGCTCAGCGTAGTGACGCCGAGCAGACGTCCTAGAACATGATCGTCGAGAAGCGGTTGAGCTCGGCGAACCCCGCCCGCTCGTAGGACCGCCGCGCCGCGTGGTTCCACTCGTTGACGTAGAGCGAGACCGTGGGCGCGATCTCGGTGCGCACCAGCTCGACCACCGCTGCCATGCCCCGGCTGGCCAGGCCCTCGCCCCGCCGGTCCGGCGGCACCCACACGCCCTGGATCTGGGCCACGTCGTCGGTGGCGCAGGCGACCTCGGCCTTGAAGACCAGCCGTCCTTCCTCGAAGCGCGCGAAAGACCACCCGCGCGACATCAGCTGAGCCACCCGGGCGCGGTACATGTCGCCCGTGCCGCCGGCCTCGGGCGAGACCCCGACCTCCTCGGTGTACATCGCCACGCACGCCGGGTAGACCAGCGACATGTCGTGGCGATCGGTCCGCCGCACGTGCGGGTCCGGCGCGATGGCGGCCGGGCCGTTGATGACCATGTGAGGTTGCTGCCAGCGGGTCTCCCGAGGCTTGCCCCAGCTGCCGGCGACCTCGTTCCAGAGCGTCTGCACCGCGTCGTGCGGCCCCACGATCGTCGTACAGGTGCGGTTGCGCGTCAGTGCCTTCTCGGCGAAGGCACGGGCGTCGTCGTCGTTGCACTCGATCGGCACCAGGTTGGCGCCGACGTGGCAGGCCGCCACCAGCCGTCCGTCGTCGAAGCGGCCCCAGACCTCACCGCCGAGCCAGCGCGGCTCCAGACGGGTCGTGCGGGCGCGATACAGGGCGAAGACGTTGGTGACCGGGTCCCGGTTGGCCAGGGCCAGGAAGTCCTCGAGGTCCGGCGCACCGAGGGCGCGGACTCCGTATCGACTTGCTGGCACGACGCCGAGCCTAGTGGTCGCCTCTCGCCGATCGTCGGAGCCTCCGCCCCCACCGGGTCAGGAGACGCTGACCTGCGCTCCGCCGCCCTCGACGCTCTCCATGCCCTCGGCGATGCGCATGGCCTCCTCGATGAGGGTCTCCACGATCTGGGACTCCGGCACCGTCTTGATGACCTCGCCCTTGACGAAGATCTGGCCCTTGCCGTTGCCCGACGCGACGCCGAGGTCGGCCTCGCGCGCCTCGCCGGGGCCGTTGACGACACAGCCCATGACCGCCACGCGCAGCGGGACCTCGAGGCCCTCGAGTCCGGCGGTGACCTGCTCGGCCAACGTGTAGACGTCGACCTGGGCGCGACCGCAGCTGGGGCAGCTGACGATCTCCAGCTTGCGCGGGCGCAGGTTGAGCGACTGCAGGATCTGGATGCCGACCTTGACCTCCTCCACCGGAGGCGCCGACAGGCTGACCCGGATCGTGTCACCGATGCCCTGGCTCAGCAGCGCCCCGAAGGCGGTGGCCGACTTGATGGTGCCCTGGAACGCCGGGCCGGCCTCGGTCACCCCGAGGTGCAGGGGCCAGTCGCCCTGCGCGGCCAGGATCTCGTAGGCGCGCACCATCACGACGGGGTCGTTGTGCTTGACCGAGATCTTGAAGTCGCGGAAGCCGTGCTCCTCGAAGAGGCTCGCCTCCCAGGTCGCCGACTCCGCCAGCGCCTCGGGGGTCGCCTTGCCGTACTTCTCCAGCAGCCGCTGGTCGAGGCTGCCGGCGTTGACGCCGATCCGGATCGAGGTGCCGCGGTCGGAGGCCGCACGCGCGATCTCCTTGACCTGGTCGTCGAACTTGCGGATGTTGCCCGGGTTGACCCGGACGGCGGCGCAGCCGGCATCGATGGCGGCGAAGACGTACTTGGGCTGGAAGTGGATGTCGGCGATGACCGGGATCTGGGAGTGCTGGGCGATCTCGGCGAGCGCGTCGGCGTCGTCCTGGCTGGGGCAGGCCACGCGCACGATGTCGCAACCGGTCGCGGTGAGCTCGGCGATCTGCTGCAGGGTCGCGTTGACGTCGGAGGTGAGGGTCGTGGTCATCGACTGCACCGAGATCGGCGACTCGCTGCCGACCCCGACCTTCCCGACCTTGATCTGGCGGGTCTGACGGCGGGGGGCCAGCACGGGCGGAGGGGCCTCCGGCATGCCGAGGCTGATCGGAGTGCTCATGTCGGCCAATCTACTGCGCGGCCCGGCACCCGCCCGAGTCGGCGCACTCATGCGCCGACTCGCGCCCGCCGAGGCACCCCACCCGCCGAGTCGGCGCACGTGTGCGCCGACTCGGCGAGACGTGGGTCAGAAGGTGAGGCGGAGCGGGACGACGAGGTCGCCGATGATGAGCACGACGCCCATCACCAAGAAGAGCGAGGCCACGACGTAGGCCACCGGCAGCAGCTTGGCCACGTCGACGTAGCCCGGGTCGGGCCGACGACGCAGCCGGGCCGCTCCGCGACGCGCGGCCTCCCAGAGGGCGCCGGCGATGTGGCCGCCGTCGAGCGGGAGCAGCGGGATGAAGTTGAACATCCCGATGAAGAAGTTGAAGCCCGCGATGAGCAGGAGCAGGAAGACGACCTTCTCGGTCACCTCGAGCTGGTCGGTCGACGTGGTCTCCCCGGCGAGGCGGCCGCCCCCGACGATGCTCACCGGGCTGTCGATCGCGCGCTCCTTGACCCCCACGATGGCCTGGGCGACGCCGTAGACCTTCTCGGGCAGGGTGACGATCGCCTTCGCGGTGTCGATCGTCATCGTGCCCATCTGCTGGACCGTGTAGATCGGGCCACCGTGCTCGGTGACGATCCGGGTCTGGGGGGTGACCCCGAGGAAGCCGACCTGCCGCAGGGTCAGGTCGGACTGCGACGTCGGCCGGGCCTCCACGGTCGTGTTGGTGGTGCCGGACATCGCCACGCCGTCGCGCTGGAAGTCGATGAGCGCCTGGCCGCCCTGGTTGTCGCGGATCAGCTCGCGCAGCTGGTCCCAGTCGGTGACCGGTACGCCGTTGAAGCCGGTGATCGTGTCACCGGGCAGCAGACCTGCTTCGGCAGCGGGCGAGAGCGGGTCGGCGTCGGTGCACGCACGCTCGGCCTCGACGTAGGGCAGCACGCACGCCGAGACCGACGACAGCACCGGAGCGCCGGGCTCGGCCTCGTAGCCGACCTGCTGGCCGAAGGTGGAGAAGACGCCCCAGAACAGGAAGAACGCGATCGCGATGTTGACCGACGGTCCGCCGGCCATCACGATCACCTTCTTCCACCAGGTCATCTTGTAGAAGAGCCGGTCGGAGTCGGCCGGGGTGATCCGCTCCCACTCGGCGGCGCGCGCATCGGAGATCAGCTGGGTGAACATCCCGGTGTTGGACTTGCGGACCTTGACCACCTGGTTGCCCGCAGCGTCGACCTCGACCACGTCGGCCAGCTGCTCGGCCCCCGGGGGCAGCATGCCGACGATCTTGACGTAGCCGCCGAGCGGGATGGCCTTGACGCCGTACTCCGTCTCGCCGACCTGCTTGCTCCACACGGTCGGGCCGAAGCCGATGAAGTACTGGGTGACCTTCCCGCCGAACGCCTTGGCCGGGATCATGTGGCCGAGCTCGTGGAGGCCGATCGAGGCGAGGATCGCCACGAAGAACAGGATCAGCCCGAGGGCGTAGAGCAGGGCGGTCACTGAGGTCTCCCGATGATGCTGGCGGTGGTGGCACGGGCCCAGGCATCGGCAGCGAGGATGTCGTCGACGGTGAGCCCCTGCTCCGAGCCTACGTCGTGGCGCGCAAGCACGTCCCCGACTCGGGCCACGATGTCGGTGAAGGCCAGCTGTCCGCGGCGGAAGGCCTCGACGCAGACCTCGTTGGCCGCGTTGTAGACCGCGGGCGCGGTGCCGCCCCGCTTGCCTGCCTCCCTGGCCAGCGAGACGGCCGGGAAGGCCTCCTCGTCGAGCGGGAAGAACTCCCAGGTCTCGGCTCGGGTCCAGTCGACGGCGGGAGCGGCGTCAGGCACCCGGTCGGGCCAGCCCAGACCCAGCGCGATCGGGATCAGCATCGTCGGGGGGCTGGCCTGCACCAGGGTCGAGCCGTCGACGAACTCCACCATGGAGTGCACGACGCTGGTGGGGTGCACCACGACCTCGATGCGGTCGAAGGGGAGGTCGAAGAGCAGGTGGGCCTCGATGACCTCGAGACCCTTGTTGACCAGGGTGGCGGAGTTGATCGTGATGACCGGACCCATGTCCCAGGTGGGGTGCGCCATCGCCTGCTCGGGCGTCACGTCGGCCAGCTCCTCGCGGGTGCGGCCACGGAAGGGACCGCCGCTGGCGGTGAGCACGAGGCGGCGTACCTCCGCGGCGGTGCCGCCGCGCAGGCACTGGGCGATCGCGCTGTGCTCGGAGTCGACCGGCACGATCTGGCCGGGCGCGGCGCGCTCGAGCACGAGCGGGCCGCCCATGATCAACGACTCCTTGTTGGCCAGGGCGAGGGTGTTGCCGGCGTCGAGGGCCGCGAGCGTGGGGCGCAGGCCGACGGCTCCGGTGATCCCGTTGAGCACCACGTCGCAGGGCTGAGCGGCGGCCTCGGTGGAGGCCTCCTCCCCCAGTCCGGAGTACGCCGGAGCGAACTCGGCCACCTGCTGCTCGAACAGCTCGCGCTGCGACCCGCCGGCGGTCAGGCCGACCACCCGGAAGCGGTCGGGGTGCGCCCGCACGAGGTCCAGGGCCTGGGTGCCGATCGATCCGGTCGAGCCGAGCACGACGACGTCGCGCCGCTCGACCGACGTCTCGCGGGGCAGGAGGGGGTGGCTGCTCACGGTGCCAGTGTGGCAGGCGGGACAGCGCCGGCCGTTGCGGACACCGCACGTCAGACGTCCGAGCAGATCTCTTGCATTTTGCCCTCTGTTCACACCCCTTCGGGTGGTTCTATTCTCGGCTATCTCCTCTGGAGTCGCCGAGCGGCAGCGGCGCCGTCCGGCGTGGCCACACGTTGGGAGCGCGACCATGTCGAAGTCAGCCATCAGGTCCTCTGCAACATCGGACACAGCCACGTCGAGAGGGAGGCGCCGGCTTCGGCTGCGGCTCCGACGACGAGCAGCCACGACCCTGACGCTGGCCCTGGTGGTCACCGGCGCCGCGCCCCTCGCCCTGACCACCTCGACGGCCTCGGCGGCCGGCGCCGGCTCGAGCGCACCGGCCTCGGCCGATCCGCCCCTGCAGGAGTACTCGGCGACGCGGACCATCCCGGTGGCGCCGACCTCGTCGTACGGCGGCAGCGGTGGCGGCGACGGCTGGGCGCTGGCGATGACACCGCGCGCGGTCTACAACGTCTTCCACCACCAGAGCACGCTGCAGGTCGCCTGTCACCTCCAGACCACCGGTGAGGAGTGCGGGTCACCACGGACGATCACCGATGACGGCGTCCACTTCGGCGTCAACGGGCAGCCCGGGCTCGCGATCGACCAGCAGGAAGGGGTGCTCTACGTCTACGCGACCCGTCAGTCCGACCAGACCGGTGGCGTCGTGTGCGTGGACCTCCTCCAGGACGACGACGTCGCCAACCCCTTCTGCGGGTTCACCGAGCTGACCCCGCCCGGCGAGGCCGCCATCAACGGGGGGTTGAGCACCATCAGCGGCCCGATCCAGGTCGGACGTCGCTGGTACGCCTTCAACTACGTCACCGGCGCCGGGATCACCGGCGCTCGCAACCAGATGCTCTGCTTCGACCTGTTCGCAGGCGAGGCCTGCGCGGGGCAGCCCTTCGCGGTCGGTCTCCCCGACGGCACCTACACCAACGGCAGCTTCCCCTCCCCGCCCTCGGGCCGGGTGGGCACCCGGGTGATGGTGCCGGCGACCATCGACGGGACGCCGACGATGGCCTGCTTCGACGGCGTCGCGCGGACCCCGTGTGCGGGCTCGTGGCCGGTCGACATCCCGGGCGGCTACGTCGGCACCCACGGGTCCTCGTTCCCGATGCTGACCAGCAACGGCACGACCTCGGGGGTGTGCCTGCCCACGGGCAGTGCCGACGACTGCTGGACCCTGAGCGGGGCCCCCACCTCGGCTCCCGCCGGGATGACGGCGGCGCTGCCCGGCAACTCCCCGTGGAACGGTCCCGCGTTCACCCTCGGTGCCCGGGTCTACCTCGCCAACGGCAACTCCGACACCGTCGGCTGCTACGACTTCGCGGCCTCGGCCGGCTGCGACGGTTTCCCGCGACCGACCCCGGGCGCCGGCTACATCTACACCGTCAACCCCGACCCGCAACGGCCGACGTGCATCTGGGTGAACGCCGACTTCGGCTCCGCGCAGCTGCAGAACTTCGACGCCTACTCGGGCGGTGGCTGCACCAACGACCCGACCCGGGTGCTCGCGTCGTCGTTCGTGATCGACACCCCTGACTGCGTGCCCGACGAGTACACCGAGCTCGCCGTGCTCTCCCCTGCCCGGGGCGACTACACCGACGGCACCGTCTCCTTCATCGACGGCAACGGCCAACCGTTCGGGGCGATCGCCGACCGGACCCTCGACGCCGACGGCGCGGTGGACCTCACCGATCTCGAGCTCAACAGCGAGACCGGGCTGCCGCAGTTCCTCATCTCGCTCGCGGGCCTGGCCGGCGAGCCCTCGTCGGTCACCGTCCGACTGACCTGGCTCGGCGCGGACGAGTCGTTCTGCGTGCCCTCGGGCGGGATCACCGTGACCCCGCGGCACGGTTACGTGGACGAGCCGTTCACCGCCACCTACTCGTGCCTGGCCGCTCCCACCGTGACCTTCACCCGCCCCGACGGCTCGCCGGCGGACGACGTGACGGTCGGTCCCGAGGACGACACCGAGGCGCCGACGTACACCCGGGACGTGACCATGGGCTCGCCCGGCCGGCTGGTCGCCCACCTGACCTGTGAGGGCACCGAGGTGACGTCGTGGATCTTCGACGCCGTCTCGCGTGACTCGGCGGCGCCGACGATCTCGGCCCCGCGTCGGATCGTGGGTCGTCAGGTCGTCGAGATCACCGGTACGACGCAGCCCCGGGCCGAGGTCGGCCTCCTCTTCAGCAGGCTGCGGAGCCCGGCCTCGTTCTCGTTGAGGAAGACCACCCGGGCCGACAACCGCGGTCGCTACCAGTTCAACGTCGACATCCGACGACGCACGAGCTGGCGCGCCTCGGTCGCGGGCGCCCCGCTCTCCCGGATCGCCACGACCAAGGTCGTGATGGGAGTGCGGCTGAGGGCTACCCGGGTGCGCGCGGGCACCGCGCTCGTGCGCGTGCAGCTGAGCCCGCGCCGTGCCTCCTACCCGGTCCGACTCCTGGTGAAGGGCAAGCCGTCGCGCCAGGTCACCACGCTGTGGACCAACGACCGCGGCGTCGCTCGGCGCGTCGTGCGCAACCTGCCGCAGCGTCGCGTCACGCTCCTGGCCAAGGTCCCCGGCAGGAACGGGATCCTCCCCGGGCAGGACACCAAGCGGATCAACCTGGGCTGAGGTGCGCGCACGGGTACGGCAGTTCGCGCCCCTCACCGTCATCGGTCCGGCACAGTGAGGAACGTGACTGCCACGCGCTCCCTCCTCCCGCGGTGTCTGGCCCTCGTCGTCCTGGCCGCCCTGCTGCCGCTGACCGCGGCACCGGGTGCGGCCGGGCGGGCGACGGGCGCCTCCGAACGCGGCAAGGCCTGCCGCTCCGGCTTCGTCTCGCTCACCTTCGACGACGGCCCGTCGGCCACGGTGACCCCGCGCCTGGTCAAGCTGTTGAAGGACGCTCGCGTGCCGGCGACGTTCTTCATGGTCGGCCAGCGCGTGGCCTCGGCCCCCGAGGCCGCGAGGCTGGTCGCTCGGTCGGGCTTCCTCGTCGCCAACCACAGCTACGCCCACACCGACATGACCCGGCAGAGCCAGAGCCAGGTCGTCCAGACCCTGCGCAGCACCGACGCCGAGCTGCGCCAGGCCGGCACCCAGCCGACCGGCCTGATGCGGCCGCCGTACGGCGCGATCAACGACGACGTGCGTCAGGCCGTGCGCCGCGCCGGGCTCCTCCCGGTGCTCTGGGACATCGATCCCCGCGACTACGACGGGGGCTCGACCTCAGCCATCGCCTCCTCGATCCTGGCCCAGCTGCGCCCCCACCGGAGCAACGTCGTCCTCCAGCACGACGGGGTCCGCAACTCCCCCGCTTCGGTGGAGGCCGTGCCGCGGGTGGTGAAGGAGGCACGACGTCGCGGCTACTGCTTCACGGCGCTCGACGAGCGGGGGCTGCCGGGCTTCCCCACGCCTGCCGTCTCGCTCAACGCCACCACCAAGCGGGTGACCGAGGGTGAGCGGGTGCGCTGGCGGCTCTCGCTCGACAAGCCCACCGCTCGGCGGACGACGGTGCGCGTCGAGGTGCGCAGCCGGGCGACCCGGCAGGTGCTCGCGCGGGTCCCGGCGACCTTCAAGGCCGGACGCACCAAGGGCTCGGGCTCCTTCCTCGTGCCGCGAGACGGACTCGACGAGAGCTCCGAGCGCCTCGACCTGCGCCTCGTCGACGCAGCCGGCCTACGCATCGTCCGGGCACGCAGCAGCGCGTCGGTGCTGGTGCTCGATCGTGACCCGGCGCCCCGGCTGAGCGGGATCGACCGCACGGTCGACGAGCCGGCCGACGAGGCACGCACCATTGCGGTGAAGTTCCGGCTCGACAAGGTGTCCGGCCGCTCGATCACCGTCGTGGTCGAAGCCCGACCGGGCACCGCCGACGAGCACGACGTGGTCCCGGCCCGTACGCGGGTCACCCTGCCTCCGGGCACCCGCACGTTCCGGGTCGCGGTCACGTTGCGCCCCGACAGCGCAGACCCCGCCGATGGCCCGGTCGAGACCGAGGAGAGCTTCACCGTCGCCGTGGCCACCGCCCACCGCGTACGCCGTGGCGCACCGGCGACGATCGCCATCCGCCCCCGACCGCCCGTACCCGACCCCGACCCCGACCCCGAGCCGGATCCCGACCCCGCTCCGCTGCCGGACCCGACGCCGGAACGCGGCCGGCAGCGCGCTCCTGAGGCTCGCGCCCGGAGCGACCGCTCAGCGCAGGCCGTTGGCGCGGGTGCGCGCCGGCGGACGTGGCGCGCGCAGCCACGCTCGGAAGAACCCGTCGAGCTGCTTGCCCGAGATCCGCTTCGCCAGTGCCTCGAAGGCCGGCACCGAGCCGTGACCGTGGCGACGGGTGCGCACCCACGTGCGCAGGATCTTCCAGAAGTCGGCGTTGCCCACCCGGTTGCGCAGGGCCTGGAGCGCCAGGCCACCTCGCGTGTAGATCGGGTCGTCGAAGACGTGGGCCGGACCGGGGTCGGCGAGGTTCAGGCGCCAGTACGACGGACCGTAGTAGGTGCGGGCGTCCTGATAGGTGCGCTTGAGCCACCGGGTGGCTGAGGGTCCGCCGTGCTTCTCGTCGTAGGCGGCCTCCATGAACGTCGCAAAGCCCTCGTTGAGCCAGATGTCGCGCCAGCGGCGCACCGAGACCGAGTCGCCGAACCACTGGTGCGCGAGCTCGTGCACCAGCACCGAGCCGTCGCTGCCGAACGAGCGCGGATAGATCGGACGGGTCTGGTTCTCCAGGGCGAACCCGACGTCGAGGGAGGTGGTCAGCCCGCCGGTCGACTCGAAGGGATAGGCCCCGAGCCGTCGGGTCAGCCACGCCGTCACCTCGGGGCTCTGCTCCAGCACGTCCATGGCGACCTGGTGGGCTGAGGGGTCCAGCTCCTGCGAGACCGCGACGTACCAGGGCAGGCCGTTGTGCGTCCCCTGGGCGATGTCGTAGCGACCCAGGGCGAAGAAGGCCAGATAGCTGGCCATCGGCCGGGTCGAGCGCCAGTGGGTGGTGGCCTTCAACCCGTCGGTGGTCCGGTCGACGAGGAGCCCGTTGGAGACGACCTGGTGGGTGATCGGGCCGGTGACGGTGATGTCGTAGGTGGCCTTGTCACGGGGGTGGTCGTTGGCGGGGAACCACCACGGCGCCATGTGTGGCTGGTTCATCGTGACGACCTCGTTGCCGTCAGCGAGCCAGTTGCGCTCACCGGCGTAGGTCTTCGAGCCGGGACGGCCGTTGTAGGTCACCCGCACCCGGAACGTCCGACCCTGCGCGATCGGCGAGCGCGGCACGATGTCGAGCTCGTGGCCGGCGAAGCGGCCGAAGCGCGCGTTCACCCCGTCGACCGTCACCGAGCGAGCCGCGAGCAGGAAGTCGAGCTGGAAGCGGGTCAACCGCGTCGTCGCCCGGATGGTCAACGTCGTGGCCCCCGCCAGCTTGCCGGTGGCGAAGTCGTAGGAGGTGCGGATGTCGTAGTGCAGGACGTCGATCCCGCGGTTGCCGTCCCAGGGCCAGTACGGATCGCCGATGCCGGCGGTGCCGATGGCGCGCGGGCGCGGATCGTCGGCCGGCCCTGCTGCCGGGCCGGAGGCGGGCACGGAGACCAGCCCCAGGGCGAGCACGAGGGCGAGCGCCGACCCGCGGCGCCGCAGCAGCCGGTCCCGGATCCCGGCGAAGGAACGCATGTGCCCAAGGTACTGCCGACCGCACGACATCCGGGCCGCATCGGGCGGCGATTGCGCAGGTCTTGCATCTCGGACTGCTCCGCGGGTGCCCGCGTTTGCCGCACGGGCCGCCCCGGACTGTGCTTGGGTCGAAGCGATGACCACCACCAGCGAGCACCCCGTCTGGTACGCCGCCTACGGCACGAACCTCTCCCGCCGACGACTCACCTGCTACCTCGAGGGCGGCACCCCTCCCGGCGCGGCGCTCGCCACCCCGGGGGCGCGCGACCCGAGCCCGCCCCTCGACGTACGGCCCGTAGAGCTGTCCGGATCGGTCTACTTCGCCTGGGAGTCGCCCACGTGGGGCGGTGGGGTGGCCTTCTACGACCCGGCGGCGTCGGGGACGTCAGCCGGCAGCGCCTACCTGCTCACCCGCGGACAGTTCGCCGACGTCGCTGCCCAAGAGATGCACCGGGCTCCGAGCGACGACCTCGACCTCGACTCGCTGCTCGCCACCGGCACCCACACGTTCGGGCCCGGCCACTACGAGACGATGCACCTCGTCGGCGTCATCGACGAGCACCCCGTCGTCACCTTCACCGCGTCCTGGTCGGAGCAGGTCCCCTACAACCCGCCGGCCGGCGCCTACCTGGCCACGATGGGCCAGGGCCTGGTGGAGAGCCACGGGTGGGATGCCGAGCAGGTCACGTCGTACCTGCTCGACCGACCGGGCATCGGGCCGGACTGGACGTCGGCATCGGTGGCCGGACTGCTGGCTTAATTCGGTTGCACCTCGACCATCGGGTGCGCCATCGTGACCACACCGCTGCCGGGGATCGCCCGGTGCCGTCGAGAGGAGCGTGACATGTCCATGACTGTCCTCGGCCTGCCCGCCGACCACCTCCTCCTCGAAACGAGCACTGCCAGCCATGACCTCTTGGGCCCACACGCCTGACCCCAGCAGCACCCACGACGACCTCGACCCGTCGTTCACCTTCGACTTCACCGTCTACGACGACCTCGAGTCGTCCCACCAACGCTGGTCCACGTGGCTCAGCGTCGAACCGCTCTCGCGCGGCCCGGAGCCGCGCCCGGACTGGGTGGTGACCTCCCAGGGCGCGATCGACACCGAGCTCGGCATCCTCAAGACCGGCAAGGAGGCCGACGTCTTCCTCCTCGAGCGCGCTGACCCCCTCGACCCCGAGGGCGGGGTGGTGATGGCAGCCAAGCGCTACCGCTCCCCCGAGCACCGCACCTTCCACCGTTCGGCCAGCTATACCGAGGGTCGCTCGATGAAGCGCTCTCGCGACGAGCGCGCGGTCAAGCGGAAGTCCACCTTCGGGCGGCAGGTGGCTGCCGGGGAGTGGGCCGTCTCGGAGTGGGACGCACTGAAGCGGTTGTGGGGCCTCGGTCTCGCGGTGCCCTACCCGGTGCAGATCGACGGCACCGAGCTGCTGATGGAGTGGATCACCGTCGACGGCGAGACCGCTCCGCGCCTGGCGCAGACCCGGCCCGCTCCCGAGCTGTTGAGCTCCTACTTCGACCAGGTCCGCGACTTCCTGGCCACGATGGTGCAGGCCGGGCTCGTGCACGGCGACCTGTCGGCCTACAACATCCTGGCCGCGGGCGACCGTCTCGTCGTCATCGACCTGCCCCAGATCGTCGACCTGGCCGGCAACGTCAACGGTCTGGACTTCCTGCAGCGTGACTGCGCCAACATCTGCGCGTGGTTCCAGAGCAAGGGGTTGGCCTCGGCCGACGAGCACGAGCTCTTCGGGGAGCTCATGACGCACGCGTTCTAGCCGGACGCCGGGTTGAGAGCTCGGGCTGAGAGCTCGGGCTGAGAGCTCGGGGCGAAAGTTCGGGGTCGTGTGCCTGAGCACGGCGCAGCGGCCGACGTGAGGCACACGACCCGCTCCTCCTGGCTAGGGTCGCACCCGTGAGACGGACCCGCGGACGCCTGGTGCATGTGGACTCCCTTGCCGAGCTCGATCGGCGGCTGGCCCGCGGGGCGACCGCGCTGGGCAGCTGGAGCGTGCACGGGCTCGACCTCCGCGGGCGGGTGGCCGAGCTGGCGACCCACCGGTTGTCCGGAGCGACGTTCCTGGGATGTCGCCTCGATCCGGAGGAGGAAGCCGTGCTGAGCAGTGCCGGCGCACTCGTGCTCCCGATCGTGACCGACGCACCCCTGGACTCCTATCCCGCGCGGCTCTACACCCCTGACGACCTCTACGACACCACCCACTACGAGCGCTCCCTCGACGGCCGGATCTACGCCTGGTCCCAGCGGCTGCCCGACCGCGACGACGCCCTCGCCGCGGCCCTGCACGACCACGCGATCGGCGAGGCGCTCCAGGCCTGGCGGGTCGACCGGCGGGTGTGCGGGGTGATGGGGGGCCATGCCGCGCAGCGGGGCGAGCCGGACTATGCCGCGGCGGCGCGCCTGGGGCAGGCGCTGGGGCGCGACCTGGTGGTCGCGACCGGGGGCGGCCCCGGCGCGATGGAGGCAGCCAACCTCGGTGCGCGCTTCGCCCACGAGGACGGCGCCGCCCTCGAGCGAGCTCTCGAGCACCTGGCCACGGTGCCGTCGTTCGTCCCGTCCATCGACGCATGGGTGGGCGCGGCCCGACGGGTGCTCGCGGACGTCTCTCCGGCGGTCGAGACCCTCGGCATCCCCACGTGGTTCTACGGCCACGAACCGAGCAACCTGTTCGCCACCGCGATCGCCAAGTACGTCGCCAACGCGCTGCGCGAGGCCGTGCTCCTCGAGATCTGCGACGCCGGGATCATCTTCCTGCCCGGTGCCGCCGGCACCGTGCAGGAGGTGTTCCAGGACGCCTGCGAGAACTACTACGGCGACGAGGCCGAGGTGGCCCCGATGGTGCTGGTAGGTCGCGAGCACTGGACCGAGACCGTGCCTGCGTGGCCACTGCTCCACCGGCTCGCCCAGGGACGTGTCATGCAGGACCGGGTGCACCTGGTCGACAGCGTCGAGGAGGCCGTGGCGATCGTCACCGGCTGACGATCAGCCGACTGCTCGACAGTCGGAACCCTCGGCCACGACGTCGCGGTAGTGCCGCACGAGCGCGGCGTTGACCGATCTCCACGACCGGTCTCCCACACTCCGTCGGGCAGCAAGACCCATCCGACGGCGATGCAGCCGGTCGTCGACCAGACGAGCCACGTGCCGGGCCAGGTCGTCGGCGTCGCCGGGGCGGTAGAGGTAGCCGGCCACCTCGTCGACGACCACGTCGATCGGACCCCCTGCCCGCGGTGCTACGACCGGCACGCCCGAGGCCAACGCCTCCTGCGCCGACTGGCAGTAGGTCTCGTGGCGTCCGGTGTGCACGAACACGTCCAACGAGGCGTACGCCGCGCCGAGCTCGTCGCCGTGGAGCACCCCGAGGAAGGCCGCCCCGGGGAGCAACGTGCGCAACCGCTGCTCCTCCGGGCCGCCGCCGACGATCACCAGTGCGTGACGGGGGTCGTCGGCCAGGATGGTCAACAGGTCGAGCTCCTTCTCGGGGGCCAGCCGACCGACGTACCCGACGAGCACGGTGCCGTCGGCACGGCCGGCCAGCAGCCGGCGGCGGAGGGCAGGGTCCCGGCGTACGGGGTGGAACTGCTGGAGGTCGACCCCACGCGGCCACAACGCGGTGTCCGGGACCTCGAGCTCGGCGAGCTGGGCGAGACTGGCCGTGGACGGGGCCAGCGTGCGATCGACCCGGAGGTGGATGCGCCTGGTCAACGACGCCATCGCCCGCGTGCCTCCCGGCACGTCGTAGCGCTCGGCGAAGCCGACCAGGTCGGTCTGATAGATCGCGACGGTGGGGATGCCGAGCTCGCCGGCGACCTTGACCGCCTGGTAGCCCAGCGTCGCCGGCGAAGCGACGTGCACGACGTCAGGTCGGAACCGCAGCATCGTGGCGCGCAGGCGCCGGCGTGTCTCCAGGCCGATCTTGAAGTCCCGGTAGAAGGGGAGCGTCGCGCCGCGCGCGTGCCGCACCCGGAACCCCGCGTAGGTGTCGGGACCGGTCGGTGCGACGAGCTCGGCCTCGTGCCCCTCGGCGGCGAGGTGCTCCAGCACACGGCGCACGGAGTTGGTGACCCCGTTGACCTGCGGGAGGAACGACTCCGCCACCACGAGGACCCGCAGCCGATCAGTGGGAAGGACAGGGACTGGGAGGACTGCCAGCTCGGCCATGCCTGCACGCTAGGAAGCCCGCGCCAACACCCCCGGAGCGCCGGGTGGCCACCACGTGAACGGCGACAGTCCACGAGTTCCCACCGCCGCCACGTCGCCCGGCCAAAATGGCGAACGATCGTCCTGCGCACGCCGGTCGTCCCACATCCCTGGATGGTCGCGTGTTCGGTCGAAGGGTGGGACGAGTGGTTGGTGCACGACCGCCCGCACTCACGAACGGCGCCAGGTGGGCCGAGGGTCTCCCCATGCCCGTCCCGGGGACGGCCCCTCCGGAGGCGGTGCGGTGCGACATGTCGCGGTTGCCGCCCGAAAGCCGGTGGAGGGATCTCGACGAAAGGTGGTTGAGTCGGGCCTAGTGCTTCGCTGACCCAACCGGGCGCGAGGCGAAGCCAGCGGTACGAGTGCCGGCGCGGACAAGCCGCGCTCGCCGGGCATGAGGGGTGAACTGCGGTGGCTGGCTATGGCGAGCTCTCGGATGTCTACGAGTGGCTGATCGGGGACGACAAGGTCACACCCGCCCAGGCAGCCGCGGTCTACTCCAGCGATGTCGTGGGTGCGCTTCCCCTCGACGCGCGCATCCTCGACTGCGCGTGCGGAACCGGCCAGCTCGCCGTCGGCCTCGCCGGGCTGGGCCTCGACGTGGTCGCCTCGGACGCCAGCGAGGGGATGGTTCGACGTACCGAGGAACTTGCCCGCGAGCACGGCGTCACTCTGCGAGCTATCCGCGCGAGCTGGGACGAGCTGCCAGCTCACCTCGAGCCTTCCACGTTCGACGTGGTGTTCTGCGTCGGCAACTCGCTCGGCCACGCCGAAGGCGCAGCCGGGCGTTTGGCGGCACTGGGGGCTATGTCACGGCTGCTGAAGCCGGGTGGGCGCCTCGTGCTCACGTCCCGCAACTGGCAGCTCGTGCGCTCGACCGGCTCACGGGTCGACATCCGCGATCGACTCATCCGTCGCAACAACCGTGACGCGGTCGTCAGCTACTACTGGCACATCGAACAGCAGTGGGAGCAGGAACACTTCCTCGAGATCTCGGTCGCCCAGATCGAGCCGGACGGGGCAGTGCGAGCCTGCTCCGAGCGCCTGTCCATCTGGCCCTACAGGTACGAGGACCTCGTCGCAGAGCTGGAGACCGTAACCTTCGAGGTTGTCACCACCACGTTCGACCCGTCGGCCGATGGGTACACCGTGGTCGCCGAACGACGCGCGAGCGAGAACTGACCATCCTCCTGGTGACCGAACATACGGCCCGCCGAGACTCCGACACCGAAGGGCGATGATGAGCGAGAAGTTCTACTCCGACGCGAGGTTGTATGACCGGCTGTTCCCCGCAGACGAGCGAGCCGTCGAGTTCTACCGGACTGAAGCCGATCGGCAGGGTGGGTCCGTCCTCGAGCTCGGGTCCGGCACTGGGCACAAGCTGATCCACATCGCCGCCGACGGGCACCCGTGCGTCGGCCTGGAGCTCTCACCGGCCATGCTCGCCGAGGCTCAGCGCAAGGCGAACGAACACGGGGTGACGGTGGAATGGGTGCGCGGCGACATGCGCGACTTCGACCTCGGCCGGACGTTCGATCTCATCGTGATCGCGGGCAACTCGCTGCTCCACGTGCATGCCACCGAGGACCTCGTCAGCTGCCTCCGATCGGTGCGCAGGCACCTGGCGCCAGGAGGACGGCTCGTCCTGGACGTGTTCAACCCGAGCGTGCAGATGCTCGCCGGCGCCGATGGGGTGCGCCGCCCTCGTGAAGCGTTGGGGTTCTGGGACCCCGAACGTGGCAACGTCAGCCTCGATGTCGCCGAGGCCTACGACGCGGCGGCTCAGGTGACTCGTGGGACGTGGCACTTCTCGACCGACTCAGAGCCCGACTATGTTGCTGCTCCGCTGGAGCTCAGGAGCATTTTCCCGCAGGAGCTGCTTCTCTTGCTGACACTGGGTGGCCTTCGGCTCGTCGAGCGGTTCGGCGACTGGTCACGCGCCCCGTTCACGGCCGAAGCAGCTCTCCAGCTCTGCGTCTGCGAACCGGCCTGACCCAGGGAGGCCGTACCGAACGACTAGTGGTCTGGGTTCTCCGCTACCGGACCACCGGCCGGTGCAGCCGGCACGCCAGGTCCATCGCATCGGCGCCGGCAGCCGCCTCCTGCTCGCACGCGAGAAGCGCAGGCGGGGCTCGACCAGGTGGAGGTCCGTCCACGAGCGGCACCGGTCGTCCATTCACCCGGTCAGCGCCTGGCAGACCGTAGTTCACCAACTACTCGTCCCACTCTCTGACCGAACACGGGATGGTTGGAGGGGGGTGACAGCGGCCTCGGAAGCACCCTAGGGTCAGGTCCCTGCCCGTCCCTAGGCCGTTCCTGAGGTGATGACATGTCAGAGATCCTTGTCGGTGTCGACCGGAGCGAGCAGAGCAGGAGGGCGGTCGCGTTCGCTGCCGAGCGTGCCCGACAGCTCGGCGGAAGCGTCCTCGTGGTCCACGTGATCCCCTGGTCGCCGTTCTCCTTCAACACTCCCGAGGACAACGAGCACCGCTCCACCCGCAGGGCCGAGGAGATCGCCGCAGCGACCGAACAGATCGTCGAGCCGCTGGGCGCCCTGGCGCGTGAGGAGGGCGTGGACGTGGAGACACTGATCCAGCACGGTGACCCGGTGGACACGCTGATCGAGATCGCCAAACGGCGATCTAGCGGACACATCGTGCTGGGACGCACCGGAGACAGCCGGGTGAAACGGGTCCTCTTCGGCAGCACTCCCTCCCACGTCGTGCAGCTGGCGACCGTGCCCGTGACGGTGGTCCCGTGAGCAGCGTCTCCGCCCCGATCCCGCTGGGCGTGGACGAGACCGTCAGCAAGTACTTCGGCCCGATCTCGGACTTCATCGTCGACATCGTCTTCTACTCCGTGACGGTCTTCGGCGCCGACGTCTCCCTCATCGTGCTGTGGCTGATCAGTGCGGCCGTCTTCTTCACCGTGTGGTTCGGCTTCCCCCAGCTGCGCTCGGTACCGCACTCGATCAACCTGGTCCGCGGTCGGTACTCCCACCCGGAGGACGCCGGCGAGGTCTCGCACTTCCAGGCCCTGGCGACGGCGGTCTCCGGGACCGTCGGCCTCGGCAACATCGCCGGCGTTGCCGTGGCGATCTCCCTGGGTGGACCCGGGGCCACCTTCTGGATGATCGTGGCGGGGTTCTTCGGCATGGCCTCCAAGATGGCCGAGTGCACCCTCGGGGTGATGTACCGCAAGGAGCACGCGGACGGGTCGGTCTCCGGCGGACCGATGTACTACCTGCGCGACGGCGTCGCGAAGGTCACCGGCAACGCACGACTCGGCAAGTTCCTGGCTGGGTTCTTCGCCGTCTGCTGCATCGGCGGCTCGCTTGGCGGCGGCAACATGTTCCAGGCCAACCAGGCCACCGCCCAGATCGTCGCCGTCACCGGTGGCGAGGACAGCCCGTTCGCCGGCATCAACTGGGTGATCGGCCTGGTGTTCGCGGTAGCGGTCGGTGCCGTGATCATCGGCGGGATCAAGAGCATCGCCCGGGTCACGGAGAAGATCGTGCCCTTCATGGCCGGCACCTACGTCGCAGCCTGCCTCATCGTCATCGGCGGCAACATCGACCAGGTCCCCGGCGCGTTCGGTGACATCATCACCGGCGCGTTCAACCCTGCCGGCGTTGCCGGCGGCTTCCTCGGGGTGCTGATGGTCGGCTTCCAGCGCGCCGCCTTCTCCAACGAGGCCGGGATCGGCTCGGCATCGATCGCGCACTCCGCGGTCAAGACCAAGGAGCCGGCGACCGAGGGCTTCGTGGCAATGCTCGAGCCGTTCATCGACACCATCGTGGTGTGCACCATGACCGCACTCACGATCGTGATCACCGGCGCGTACCTCGATCCGGAGGCCTCCGAGCTCGGCGGGGTCGCGCTCACCTCGAGCGCGTTCGAGACAGTCATCCCCTGGTTCCCGAACGTCCTCGCGCTGGCGGTCGTCCTCTTCGCGTTCTCGACGATGATCTCCTGGTCGTACTACGGCATGAAGGCGACCGGCTACCTGTTCGGCGACAGCACCACCGCCGAGGTCGTGTTCAAGGTGATCTTCTGCCTGTTCGTCGTGGTGGGCGCCTCGTTGTCGCTCGGCCCGGTGATCGGCTTCTCGGACGCGATGATCTTCTCGATGTCGATCGCCAACGTCACCGGCCTCTACATCCTGGCCCGGACGGTCCGCAACGAGATCCGGAGTCACCTGAGCAAGGTGGAGAGCGGAGAGTTCGCTCGGGTGAAGTGATCCGAGGCGCAGCCCCGGACCACCTCAGGCTGCTCTGCGTCTCACCCGGTTTCATCGCCGGGAGTGGCACCGGAGGTTGAGCCGCCCGAGCCCCTGGGCGAGGGCGAGACGAAACCGCCGCAGGCCAACAAGTAGCCCCGTTCGCGACCCCAACTTCGAGGTCCGTCGAGTAGTCGGGGACGAGCGACGAAGGAGCGAGAACCCGGCGTATCGAGACGCGGTGAGGCACGAAGCAGCCCCGTTCGCTACCCACCGATCATCCACAACTGGCGACATCACGAGGTTGTCCACAACCCCATGGTTGAGCCAGATTCACGATCCCTGACTGTCGGTGGTCAGTGCTTGAGTAGACCCATGGCCAAGCACCTCGACGACACCCCGGGTCACCCGATCCTGCGGTTCCTCGACGTCCTTGAGCGCGGTCTGGACGAGATCGCCGAGGCACCCGCCTGGTCACTCACCACGGCTGAGACCACGCAGGTCATGACGAGGTTGGAGGCCGACCTGGCCCGACTGGCCGAGGTCGAAGCCCGCACGATCACCCAGGCCGAAACCCTCGACCTCCACGGCGCAGCCGGCGCGAAGTCCATCGCGGTCTGGCTCGCGATGACGACCCGCCTCACTCGCACCGACGCCGACCGCCGGACCCGCCTGGCCAAGCAGCTGGTCGCCCACGACCAGACCCGCCACGCGATGACCCGCGGTGCGGTCCTGCCGCAGCAGGCGGTGGTGATCACGAAAGCCGTCGATGCGTTGGACAACACCGGACACCGTGACGCGGCTGAGGCGCACCTGATCAAGGAGGCCGCGCACTTCGACGCCCACAAGCTCGCCGATCTCGGCCGTCGGATCCTGGAGACCGTCGACCCCGACAAGGCTGATGAGCACGAGGCGAAGCTGCTGGGGAAGCAGGAGGCGCGGGCGGCGAAGAAGACCCAGTTCCGGCTCTACGACGACGGCGAAGGCCTCTCCCATGGCCGGTTCACGATGCCGACCGCGCAGGCCGCGATGCTCCGCAAAGCCCTTCAAGGCGTTGGCTGCCCCGAAGCACGTCCGCGCGACCGAGGGTGCCGGCTCGTACGACTACGAGAAGCCCACCCCGGAGAAGCTCGGCAAGGCGTTCTGCGAGTACGTCGAGCGGTACCCAGCCGACAAGCTGCCCTCCATGGGTGGCATCAACGCCACCGTCATCGTGACCGTCGACGTGTCCGTGCTCCAGGGCGCACACAAGGCGGCCCATCTCGACACCGGCCACGCGATCTCCCCCGGGCAGCTCCGTAGGTGGGCGTGCGAGGCAAAGATCCTCCCCGCCGTCATGGACGGCGCCTCCCACGTCCTCGACCTCGGACGCTCCAAGCGCTTCCACACAGCAGCGCAGCGGACAGCCCTGGCGATCGAGCAGCAGACCTGCCAGCACCCCACCTGCGACACGCCAGGCGCCTTCTGCCACACCCACCACAACACCCCCTGGAGCCAAGGCGGCAGCACCAACACCCAGGACGCCTCGCTCCTGTGCCCCTTCCACCACCACCAGGCCCACGCCACCGGCGCGAGCTACCCGCTCCGCACCTGAGGAGGGGTCACTCATCAGGAAGCGCCGGGCACGCATTCTTGGCGTCGCGGTACCACCCCATCGCCTTCATCGGGCGTCGCCTGCTCGGGTCCGGGCTGTCTGACGAGCCGCGTCCCCGGCCGCGCCCCGTCGCGCGAGGATCTTGGGGCACCATCTGATACGTGACAGAACTAGGCCGACTCATCACGTCATGCGGCACCGCATATCTGCGGCGAGCGGTCCTCGAAGACCTGCCGAGCATTGTTGCGCTCCTGACCGACGACCCGCTCGGCGCCGCACGGGACGGCGCGGACAACGCCGAGGCGCTGCACCCCTACGCACGGGCCTTCGAGAGCATCGACGCTGATGCCGCGCACCTCCTGGCGGTCGCCGAGTTCGACAGTCGGGTAGTGGGCACCCTGCAGGTGACTTTCATCCCCGGGCTCGCCCGTCGCGGAGCACTGCGAGCCCAGATCGAAGCCGTCCGGGTCCACGCCGACCTGCGCGGCAGTGGTCTGGGCAGGGCGATGGTCGGCTGGGCGATCACCGAGGCACAGCATCGCGGATGTGGCCTGGTCCAGCTCACCAGCGACAAGCACCGTCCTGAGGCTCACCGCTTCTACTCTGAGCTCGGATTCATCGCCTCCCACGAGGGCTTCAAGCTCGCGCTGCCGCTTCCGATTACGCCGGACACCGGCCCGAACGAGAGCTGAAGCCGCTTCCTGGTCAGGGCCCCGGTCGAGACCGGCCACGTCGAAGGCCGCCGCATTCTTCCGGGCTTCTCGACGTGGTGCGCACCCGCGAGGGTGCCTTCCCAGGGATCCTCCGACCGGACGCGAGGTGACGTCGGGGCCCGGACCCTCAACCGGTTCTGCGACGACATCTTCGTGGAGAGCCGCATCATCACGGACATCGCCGCGCTGCACGGACAGGTCGGCGTCCTCCCGGCTCCTGACCCGGCCTGAGGCCCACACCGCGAACCACCAGCCCCGCACCGCCTTGCGCGACCTCGATTCAGTCGTCAGGGAGCGCCGCGAACGCCTTCTTGGTGTCGCGGTACCACCCCATCGCCTTCATCGGGTGTCGCCAGCGGCTCTTCATCTCGTCCCGGGCCGCCTGGTGGCTCGCGTCCTCCGCCTTCTCGGCTTCCTTGAGGTGGCGGTCCTGGGCCTTGATCACGTCGTCGGCGCTCGCGCCCCGGTGCTCGAGGTCGCAGGGGCCTCCGAGGTCACGGCAGGTCATCGTCTTCACGGTCATCTCCTGGTGGTGGGGTTGCGGCGTACGACGTGGGCAAGGATCTCGGGCTCGGCACGGAACGTGATGGCGCGCACCCGGCCGTCGGCGACGGTGAAGTCGAAGACGACCTTGGCCACGCCGCGGTGGAACCACGCCGCACCGGGCCGATCTCCGAGGAGGACCGGGAGCGCGGCCTTGGCGCTTCCGTTGAAGAACGTGGCCACCTTCTCCCTCCCCGTCATCTGCTCAGGCGTCCCGAGGAGCACGGCGTCGGCGTCGGCGGTCACGACGGCGTCAGGGGCGAGCAGCTGCAGCAACCGGTCGAACTCGCCGTTCCTGGCTGCCTCCATGAAGGCGTCGACGACCTCCCCGTCGGCGAGACGGTCCTCGGCAGGAGGCTGGGTCACCTTCGCCCGGGCCCGCGAGGCGAGCTTGCGGGCCGCAACCGGCGTGGTGTCGAGCATCGTGGCGATCGTCGAGAACTCGAAGGCGAAGCTGTCGTGGAGCACGAACGCCACGCGCTCGCGCGGGGACAACCGGTCGAGCACGACCTGGAGCGCGAGACCGACCGTGTCGGCGAGCGCAACGTCGTCGGCCGGGTCGGGGCCGGTCTCCCCCGGGTCGACCTCGTCCGAGGGCACGGGCGTGCGTGCGCGGAGCCGGTCGAGACACAGCCGCGTGGTCACCGTCGTCAGCCACGCCGGGAGCACGTCGATCTCGGCGTGCGTGCTGTGCAACCGCAGCCAGGCCTGCTGCACGATGTCGTGTGCCTCCGCATGGTCCCCGAGCACCCGGGTGGCAAGACTCACCAAGCGCGGTCGCTCAGCCTCGAACAGGTCCGTCTGGTCCACGCCCCCACCTTTCCACGCGCGATCGTCACTCCCCTGACGATCGACTCGGGCCGCGTGTGACAGACCACGCACGCCCTGCTGCCAAGATGGGCGGGTGAGCGGCTGCAGCACGACGGACTTCTTCTCGCTCGTCGACCAGCTCCCCGACGTCACCCGGTCAGACAACGGCCGCTTCTGGCGGCTCCAGGTCAGCGGACAGACCTTCGCCTACCTCTGGGAGCCCACCCGCACGGTGGGCCTCAAGCAGACCGTCCTGGAGCAGCTCACCCTGGTCGCCTCACGGCCCGAGACGTTCGAGGTCCAGTTCACCTCGGGCCCGTTCGGCTGGGTGGTGGTCAAGCTCGAAGGGGTCGAACGCGACGAGCTGGCCGAGCTCACGTTCGAGGCCTGGCGGCTCACCGCTCCTGACGAGGTGGTCGAACGGCGCGGCGACCGCCTGCCCACCTGAGGAGGGTCGGGGTCGGCTCAGAGGGCGAGCAGGTAGCTCCGCTCCTGGCCCACCTTCTCGAACCCGGCTCGTCGCAACGTCGGCCCCGAGGTCTCGACCCGCCCCTTGACCAGGGCCAGCCGGCCGCCGTGCTCGACGGCGTACCGGAGCCGCTCGGCCAGGAGTGCGCGGTAGACGCCGCGACCGCGGGCATCCTCCACCACGGCGCCGCCCCAGAGCCGGGCGTCGGGTCCGACGAGCGAGAGCCCGGCGGTGCCGACGGCGCGCCCGTCGTCGTAGGCCACCAGGCTGCCGCCCTCGCCCCGGGCCGGCTTGTCGCCCTCCTGCGCGAGCTCGTCGTCGACGGTGGCGTCGTCGACGTCGGCGTCGCCACCGAAGACCTCCCCACCCAGGCGCAGCGCGTCAGCCATCGTGGGGCGGTCGGACGCCCACCGCAGCTCGAGGTCCTCGGCAGGCACGAGGTCGGGCAGTCCGTGCTCGATGCTGCGAGCCAGCACGTCGAGGGTCTCGTCGGGCTGCGCATCGCGCGAGCGCAGGAGCTCCTCCCATCCCGCAGGAGCATCCATGCGCACCCAGCAGCACACCCGAGGCAGCTTGAAGCGACGACAGACCGCGAGGACCTCGTCGAGCACGGTCTCGAGCGGTCGGGCGGGAGTGAACCGGCGCAGCTCGAGCGGCTGCGCCCACCAGTCCGGCAGCCGCAGCAGCTGGTACTCGCCGGTCTCGACGCGGACGGTGCGATGGGGCAGATAGCTCCACCGCCGCACGGCCTCGATCACCGCGTCGACGTCGAGACCCGCCCCGTCGCCCACGAGGAGGCCTACTCGGTGGCGGCCAGCTGGCCGCAGGCGCCGTCGATGTCGCTGCCGCGGGTGTCCCGCACGGTCGTCGGGATCCCCTTGGCCTCCAAGCGCCGGACGAACTCACGCTCGTCGGCAGGGTCGGAGGCGGTCCACTTGGAGCCTGGCGTGGGGTTGAGCGGGATCAGGTTCACGTGCACCCAGCCCCAGTCACCGCGCATCAGCACGTCGGCGAGCAGGTCGGCGCGCCAGGCCTGGTCGTTGATGCCACGCATCATGGCGTACTCGATGGAGACCCGGCGCTTGGTGGTCTCGGCGTACTGGAACGCTGCCTCCACGGTCTCCTCGACCGAGTAGCGCGTGTTGATCGGCACCAGCTCGTTGCGCAGCTCGTCGTCAGGGGCGTGCAGGCTCAGCGCGAGCGTGACCGGGATCCCCTCCTCGGTCAGCTGCTTGATCCGCGGCACCAGGCCGACGGTCGAGACGGTGATGCCGCGAGCCGACATGCCCAGGCCCTCGGGCGCGGGGTCGACGAGGCGACGTACGGCGCCGATGACGGCCTTGTAGTTGGCCAGCGGCTCCCCCATGCCCATGAAGACCACGTTGGAGACGCGCCCGGGACCACCGGGCACCTCGCCGCGGGTCATGGAGCGCGCTCCAGCGAGGACCTGCTCGACGATCTCGGCGGTCGACATGTTGCGCTGCAGGCCGCCCTGACCGGTGGCGCAGAACGGGCAGGCCATGCCGCAGCCGGCCTGGCTCGAGACGCAGACCGTGGCGCGGTCGGGGTAGCGCATCAGCACCGACTCCACCAGCGCACCGTCGAAGAGCTTCCACAGCGTCTTGCGGGTCGTGCCCTTGTCGGCCTCCATCGTGCGCAGGGGCGTCATGAGGTTGGGCAGCAGCGCCTCGACGAGATCGGCTCGCTGAGCGGCCGGCAGGTCGGTCATCTCCTCGGGGTCGTCGACGAGTCGCCCGAAGTAGTGCTGCGAGAGCTGCTTGGCCCGGAACCCCGGCAGACCCTGCTCCTCGAGGAGGGCCTTGCGCTCGGGACCGGTGAGGTCGGCGAGGTGGCGCGGCGGCTTCTTGCGGCCGCGGGGCTCGTCGAAGACCAACGGCAGCGTCGTGATGCCGGCGGGCGGACCGTCGGGCGAGCTGGGGGGCGGGGTGGGAGTCTCGGACATCAGGTGTCCCATGCTCCCACTCCGCGCAACCCCGCGGCGAACCCACACCGACGTGGGTCCGCGCACACGCCCGGACTCAGCTCAGCGGTACGACGTCCGGCGCCCCCAGGCGAGCCGCATCGGCTGTCTCGTCGTCGGGCATCTCCTGGCTCTCCCGCTCGGCCTGCACCCGCTTGGCGTAGTGCTCGATCTCGACGGCCCGTTGCTCGGCGCTCCAGCCCAGGATCGGCCCGACCAGGTCAGCCACCTCGTCGGCCGCGCCGACACCGCGGTCGAAGGTCTCGATGGAGAGCCGGATGCGCCGGGTGAGGATGTCGTCGAGGTGACGGGCACCCTCGTGGCTGGCGGCGTAGACCGCCTCGACCCGTAGGTAGTCCGGCGCCGCCGCGAGCGGTTCGCCCAGCGACGGGTCCTGCTTCACCAGGTCGAGCACCTCGTGCACCAGCGAGCCGTAACGCTTGAGCAGGTGGTCGATCCAGACCTCGTGCAGCCCCGAGCCCTCGGCCAGCACCCGACGGGAGTTGACCAGGGCGTGGTAGCCCTCGGCGCCGAGCAGCGGCACGTCCTGGGTCACCGACGGCCCGACCTTGCGGTCGAACTGCGACGACATGCCGAACACCGCCTCGTCGACGGCGTCCTGCGCCATGATCCGGTACGTCGTGTACTTGCCGCCCGCCACGACCACCAGCCCCGGCGCCGGGTGACCGACGGCGTGCTCGCGCGAGAGCTTCGACGTGGCGTCGGACTCCCCCTCGAGCAGCGGTCGCAGCCCGGCGTAGACCCCGACGACGTCGTCGCGGGTGAGCGGCACCTCGAGCACCTCGTTGATGTGCTCAAGGAGGTAGTCGATGTCGGCCCTGCTCGCGGCGGGGTGCGCCTTGTCGAGGTCCCAGTCGGTGTCGGTGGTGCCGATGATCCAGTGGCGGCCCCACGGGATCACGAACAGCACCGACTTCTCGGTGCGCAGGATCAGCCCCACGTCGGAGCGGATCCGGTCCTTGGGGACGACGAGGTGAACGCCCTTGCTGGCGCGCACGTGGAACTGGCCCCGCTGACCGCCGAGCTCCTGGGTCTCGTCGGTCCACACACCGGTGGCGTTGACGATCTGCTTGGCCCGGATGGTCAGGACGGTGCCGTTCTCGAGGTCCCGGACGACCGCGCCGGTGACCCGCTCACCCTCGCGGACCAGCTCCACGACCCGGGCCCGCGAGGCCACGTGGGCGCCATAGGCGGCGGCGGTGCGGGCGATGAACATCGTGTGCCGTGCATCGTCGACCTGGGCGTCGTAGTACTTCAACGCCCCCACCAGCGCGTCCTTGCGCAGCGACGGCGCCAGCCGCCGCGCACCGCGCCGGGTGAGGTGCTGGTGGAGCGGCACCCCGGCGCGTCCGGAGACCCGCGACATCGCGTCGTACAGGGCGACGCCGGCGCCGGCGTAGAAGCGCTCCCACCCGCGGTGCTGGAGCGGGTAGAGGAAGGCCACCGGGTGGACGAGGTGCGGGGCGAGCTCCTGCAGCAGCAGGCCGCGCTCCTTGAGTGCCTCGGCGACGAGCCGGAAGTCGAGCATCTCGAGGTAGCGCAGGCCGCCGTGGACGAGCTTGCTGGACCGGCTCGAGGTGCCGGAGGCGAAGTCGCGTGCCTCGACCAGTCCCACCTTCAGGCCGCGGGTCGCAGCGTCGAGCGCGCTGCCCGCGCCGACGACACCGCCCCCGATCACCAAGATGTCGAGCTCTTCCTCGGCCATGGCCTTCAGTGATTGCTCGCGGAACTCCGGCGACAGTGCGACAGACCTCATCGAGGGCCTTCCTCTCGGGGGGACGACGGATGCCGGTGACGCCGCGCTGGCTGTGCCGGGCGTGACGTCATTCGACGTCGACCCAGTCGAGCGTGCGGCTCACGGCCTTCTTCCACTGCGCATAACCCTGCTCGCGCTGCTCCTCATCCCACTGTGGCGACCATCTCTTCGCCTCGTTCCAGTTCTCGCGCAGCTCGTCGGTGTTGTTCCAGAAGCCGACCGCCAGTCCCGCGGCGTAGGCAGCGCCGAGCGCGGTCGTCTCGGCCACCACCGGCCGGCTGACCTCGACGCCGAGGACGTCGGCCTGGATCTGCATGCACAGCTCGTTGGCGGTGACGCCGCCGTCGACCTTGAGCACCTCCAGCTGCACGCCCGAGTCCTTCTCCATCGCTTCGGCGACGTCGCGGCTCTGGTAGCAGATCGCCTCCAGGGTGGCGCGCGCCAGGTGGGCGTTGGTGTTGAAGCGTGAGAGCCCGACGATCGCGCCACGGGCATCGGAGCGCCAGTAGGGAGCGAACAGCCCCGAGAAGGCAGGGACGAAGTAGACCCCGCCGTTGTCCTCGACCTGGCGGGCCAAGGACTCGCTCTGCGACGCGCCGCTGATGATGCCGAGCTGGTCGCGCAGCCACTGCACGGCCGAGCCGGTGACCGCGATCGACCCCTCGAGGGCGTAGACGGGCTTGTCGTCGCCGAACTGGTAGCAGACGGTGGTCAGCAGGCCGGACTTCGAGCGCACCAGCTCGGTGCCGGTGTTGAGCAGCATGAAGTTGCCGGTGCCGTAGGTGTTCTTGGCCTCCCCCGGCTCGAAGCAGACCTGGCCGACGGTGGCGGCCTGCTGGTCGCCGAGGATGCCGGTGATCGGCACCTCCCCGCGCAGCGGTCCGTTGCTCCGGGTGGTGCCGTAGCCACCGGGCTCGCTGGAGGACCTGATCTCGGGCAGCATCGCGCGCGGGATGTCGAACAGCGCCAGCAGCTCGTCGTCCCACTGCAGCGTCTCGAGGTCCATCAGCATCGTGCGGCTGGCGTTGGTCGGCTCGGTGGCGTGCACGCCTCCGTCGGTGCCACCGGTGAGGTTCCACAGCAGCCAGCAGTCGGTGTTGCCGAACAGGGCGTGTCCGGCCTCGGCTGCTTCGCGGACGCCGTCGACGTTCTCGAGGATCCACTGGATCTTGCCGCCCGAGAAGTACGTCGCGGGCGGCAGCCCGGCGCGCTCGCGGATGAGGTCACCGTGGCCGTCGCGCTCGAGCTTGCTGGCGATCTTGTCGGTGCGGGTGTCTTGCCACACGATCGCGTTGTAGTAGGGCCGGCCGGTGCGCTTGTCCCACACCACCGTGGTCTCGCGCTGGTTGGTGATGCCGAGCGCCACGAGGTCCTCGGCGGAGAGGTTGGCCTTCTGCAGGCCCTTCTGCAGCACCGAGCTGGTGCGCTCCCAGATCTCGACCGGGTCGTGCTCGACCCAGCCGGCCTGCGGCATGATCTGCTCGTGCTCGAGCTGGTGTCGCGCCACCTCGTTGCCTGAGTGGTCGAAGATCATGAACCGCGTGCTGGTGGTGCCCTGGTCGACGGCTCCGACGTACTCAGCCATGGTGTGCCTCTCCTTGCGCTCGATGTCGCGATGTCGCGTGATGTCGCGTGATGTCGTGGTGCTGACGGGTAGATCGTGTCGGTGATGAGCCCGAAGGTCGAGGACCTCAGGGCTGCGAGATCGGTTCGCTGACGATTTCGTCGACGACCTCGACCTCGGTGAGGTGCTGCTCGATGAGGTACTTGAACATCGCTCCGCCGATGAGGCCGCCGAGGATCGGGGCGATGATCGGCAACCAGAAGTAGAGATTGCCCGACTGGTCGCTCATCGCGCCGCCGTAGCCGGTCATCAGCGACGCCAGGCGCGGACCGAAGTCGCGGGCCGGGTTGATGGCGTAGCCCGCGTTGACGCCCCACGCCATCCCGATCGCCACGACGGTCAGGCCCACGACGACGGGGCCGAGGTTGGCCAGTGGCGGGTTGTTCCAGGCGGTGGTGAGCGCGAAGATCACGAAGACCAGGAGCGCAGTACCGATGACCTGGTCGGCGAAGGCGGTGGGGATGGTGACGATGTCGTTGCCGTTGCCCGGCAACGTGGAGAAGATGCCCTGGGTCTTGATGGTGTGGTCAGGGTCCACGGAGCTGATCAGGTCGGCGTAGGCGAACCGGACGATGAGGGCGGCGACGAACGCCCCGGCGGTCTGTGCCAGGGAGTAGGGCAGCACCTTGCGCCACTCGAAGCCCTTGAACGCCGCGAGCGCGATGGTGACGGCTGGGTTCAGGTGGGCGCCGGACAGGCGCGCCGCGGTGTAGACACCGAGCGTCACGCCGAGACCCCACGCCCAGGCGATGGAGTCGTGGTCGCCCCCGGTGCCGTCCGGGGCGGTGACGACCTGCGCCACGACCCCGACACCGAACAGGATCAGGATCATGGTGCCGGCGAACTCAGCACTGAGCTCTCCGACCAGCGGGTTCCTCCGCGTCTGCTTCTTCTGGTTGAGCACGGCGTCCTCCTCACCGAGGTCGCGCCCGAGTGGCGCTGGTCACACGGTGCCCCGATGGGCGCGGTTCAATCCCGCGACCATCAACTGGTCTGGTCCGTTGCTCGGTCAGGCGTCGATCTGGACGAGGACCCAGAGGGTCAGTGCAGCGACGGCCAGCACCACCAGGGCGGTGAGGATCATGCCGAGCCCGAGGTAGCGACCGAATCGTCGGGTGCGCGGGAGGACGACGAGGACGAGCGGGATCGCGAAGACCGCCAGGGCCGCCGGGAGCAGGCTCTCGACCGCGGCGTCGTCGAGGAAGAGCGTCAGGACGGCCCCGAAGGCCGCGGGCAGCAGGATCACCAGCACCAGGCCGGTGAAGAAGCCACTGAGCGGCACGAAGACCGGGTGCGAACGGTGCCACCAGCTCGGCGCCGCGGTCGCCCGCTGGGCGCGTCGTCCGCCGGCGCCCGGCTGGGGTGTGGCCTCGGGCGCCGTGGCGGCCCGGCCGCTGTCGTCGTCGGTGGTCATCACCGCGATCGTAGGCCCGTCGGCGCCGCGGCCTGGGCAGAAACCAACAGGTGAGGCGGACGAGTTCGCGCCGGCAGCCCTGAAGGGCTTAGAAGACCAGGTGGTGGAGCAGCAGCCAGATGGGGGCGATCGTGGCCAGCAGCGAGTCGAGGCGGTCCATGAGTCCGCCGTGGCCGGGGATCACCTGGCTCATGTCCTTGATGCCGAGGTCGCGCTTCATCACCGACTCGCACAGGTCGCCCAGCGTGGCCATGACCACGGCGATCAGCCCCAGGCAGACCCCGACCCACCAGTCGCCCTCGAGGAGCAGCACGACCAAGGCGATCCCGGCGGCGACGGTGAAGAGCACCGAGCCGATGAATCCCTCCCACGACTTCTTGGGCGAGATCACCGGCGCCATCGGGTGCTTGCCGAACAGCACCCCCGCCGCGTAGCCACCGATGTCGGAGGCGATCGTGACCAGGATGAAGGTCAGGATGCCGGCGACCCCGTCGTTGTCGATCCCTCCCCCGCTGACACCGCCCTCGGAGAGCAGCAGGGCGACGAACGAGCCGAGGAACGGGATGTAGATGAGGGTGAAGACCGATGCGGTGGCGTTCTTGACGTAGCCGTCGATGCCTCGGCGCAGCAGCCAGAGCATCACCACCAGGGCGGTGACGGCGGTGGCGGTGACCAGCGCCTCGGCCCCGAAGAAGTAGGCGACGACGACCATGACGACGCCACCGAGCATCAGCGGCTGCTCGGGCAGGTCGATGTCCTTGGCGCCGAGGCCTCGGCGCATCTCCCAGATCGCGACGACGACCGCCACGACCACGATCAGCATGAACGCGGTCTTCCAGACCAGCAGCGAGGCTGCGATCGCCCCGAGCAGGACCACCGCCGAGGCGACGGCTGCCTTGAGGTCGCGCCCGGCCCGCCCGTGGTCCTTCTGGGGGGCGGCTGCGGTCCCGGCGCTGGAGTCGGTCATGGAGTCGGCGAGCCGAACGAGGTCTCAGACCTCGGTCAGCTCGACCTCCTTCTTCTTCAACATCTCGTCGATCGCGTCGGTGTGGGTCTTGGTGAGGCCGTCGAGGCGCTTCTCGGCACCGGTGACGTCGTCCTTGCCGACCTCGCCGTCCTTCTCGAGCTTCTCGAGGGCCTGCTTGGCGTTGCGGCGCAGGTTGCGCACGGCGACCCGGCCGTCCTCGGCCTTGCCGCGGGCGAGCTTGACGTACTCCTTGCGGCGCTCCTCGGTCAGCTCGGGGAACACGCAGCGCAGGACCTTGCCGTCGCTCGAGGGGTTGACGCCGAGGTCGGAGTCACGCACCGCACGCTCGACCGCACCCATCGCGCCCTGGTCGAAGGGGGCGATCAAGATGATGCGGGCCTCGGTCGCGGTGAACGACGCCAGCTGCTGCAGCGGGGTCGGCGCACCGTAGTAGTCGACGAGGATCTTGTTGAACATGCTCGGGGTGGCGCGACCGGCGCGGATCGCGGCGAACTCCTCGCGCGTCGCCTCGACCGACTTGCCCATCTTGGCGTCGGCCTCCTTGAGGATGCTGTTGATCACGGTCCAACCTTTCCGGTGGTGCAGGTCCTGGCGGATCCGAGCTGGATCCGATGAACGGTCGAGGGTCGTCAGCCTGCGCTGACGAGCGTCCCGATCTTCTCACCTCTGATGGCGCGGGTGATGTTGCCCTCGGGCTCCATCCCGAAGACCACCATCGGCAGCTTGTTCTCGGCACACAGGGTGAAGGCGGTCTGGTCGATGACCGCGAGCCCCTTGGAGATGGCCTCGTCGAAGGTCAGGTTGTCGTACTTGACGGCCGTGGGGTCCTTCTTGGGGTCGGCGGAGTAGACCCCGTCGACGCCGCTCTTGGCGAACAGCACCGCGTCGCACCGGCTCTCGAGGGCCCGCTGCACCGCCACGGTGTCGGTGGAGAAGAACGGCATGCCCATGCCGGCACCGAAGATGACCACGCGGCCCTTCTCCATGTGGCGGATCGCGCGGCGCGGGATGTAGGGCTCAGCGACCTGCCCCATCGTGATCGCGGTCTGCACGCGGGTCTCGACGTCCATCTTCTCCAGGAAGTCCTGCAGGGCCAGGCAGTTCATCACGATGCCGAGCATGCCCATGTAGTCGGCACGCACCCGGTCCATGCCGCGCTGCTGGAGCTCGGCTCCGCGGAAGAAGTTGCCGCCGCCGGTGACGATCGCGATCTGCACGCCCGAGGCGGCGACCTCGGCGATCTCGCGGGCGATCGTCTGGACGACGTCGGGGTCGACCCCGACCTTGCCGCCGCCGAAGACCTCTCCTGACAGCTTGAGCAAGACGCGCTTGTGTTCGGCCACCCGTGAACCTCCTGCTCACCTTCGTCGTCGAGCCCGCGGGGGCAAGGCTCGCCTGAAACCTATCCGATCGCGGCCACTGCGGTCAGCGGCGGTCTGGCGAGGTGGTCTAGAGCGTTGCGAGGATCACCACGGTCGCCACCACCAGGATCGCAGCGAGCACCGCCGCGACGATCTTGACCACGCTCCACGGCCGGTCGCCGACCACGGCACCGGTGTTGGCGTTGACCATCACCTGCCAGGTCTTCCCGGAGTACAGGTAGGTCGCGATCCACAGGGGCATCAGCACGAGCTTGAACATCGCCTCGGAGTAGGTGACGTCCATGTGGGCGACCCGCTGCTCGTCACCGCCGATGTCGTCGCGGCAGTCGCCCTCGATGACCTGCTTCATCACCGAGCGGGCCTGCTGCGCCCCCACCTGGGGGTCGACGTCGTAGCGCAGGGCGGAGTAGCCGGTGACGTACTCCTGCTGGAACGGACGCGCCTGGGTCAGCTCCCAGGGACCCATCTTGGCGAGCTTCTTGGGAGGGAGCCGGGTGCTGCCCACCACCAGGACGTCGTCGAAGAAGCGCGACACCCGACCCGACGCCGGGCGCCAGCGGGTGCGTCGTTCCTGCGAGCTCTCGGTGCGGGTACCCCCCTGGCCGTCGGGGACCTGGCGGGTGACCGTGACGTAGTAGTAGTCACCGCGCTGACCGTCGTAGCGGGTGTCGGTCTGGGCATCGAAGGTCCAGTGCGGCACGTAGGTGCCCTGCAGCCCCTCGGTCGATCCGACCTTCTTCAGGGCGCTCGGCGCGAACCACCGCGATCCCGCCCACGCCGTGAACGCCTCCTGAGCCCCTCGCGCATCGACCCCGAAGGGGATCACTGCCTCGGGAGGCACCAGGCCGGGCGGGTGGTCGAGGGCGACGAGCGCACCGCTGCAGAACTGGCACGACCCGGCGAGGTCCGTGGTCTCCGTGGTCGCGCCGCAGCCCCGGCACTGCACGACCTGACCGCCGATCGCAGCCACCTGCACGTCGCCGTGGTGGGCGTGCCACTCGTCGTAGGAGTGCTCGCGGATCTCCACCTCGGGACCGGCGATCTCGAAATGGCTCCCGCACGAGCCGCACCGGAGCGCTGTGGTGCCGGGCGCATAGGCGGTCTGGGCTCCACAGTTGGGGCACGACGAGCTCAGTGGCTCCTCCCCGGAGCGCGCAGGTCCGGTGGGGGCGGGGCCGCTTGGGTCGGACATCGGGCTCCCGTCAGGCCTGGGGCACTGCGGGCGGTGCCTGCGGAGGCAGCGGCGGCGGGCTGGCCGGGAAGAGCCCGCGCAGCTCGGGCAGCTCGGAGGCGGCGATCCACTGGGGCAGGCCGTCGCGCCAGACCAAGGTCGTGGGCGTGAGCTCGCCGGCAGCGATGCGAGCAGGCATGTCGGTCACGCTGACCGGTCCGACCTGCTGGCCGCCGACGGCGAGGAAGAAGGCCGCGGCAGCGCCGGGGATCGGCGGCGGACCGCCGGCCGGGGCAGCCTGGGGCGACTGCTGGTTGAGGGAGCTGGCCATCTGCTGGCCGAGCGCCATCCCCATGCCCATGCCCATGCCCTCCCCTGCCCCGCCGGGGTTGTTGGCGGCATCGCCGATCGCCTCGGCGGCCTGGAACTTCGTGTACTTGTCGAGGTCGCCGAGCACCCCCATCGACGTGCGCTTGTCGAGGGCTTCCTCCACCTCCGGGGGCAGGGAGATGTTCTCGATGACGAAGCGCGGGACGCTGATCCCGAAGTCGGCGAGGTTGGTGGTGAGCGTGCCGGCCAGGGTCGCCGCGATCGTCTGCTGGTTGGCGGCGAGGTCGAGCATCGGCAGGTTGGAGTTGCCCAGCGCGGTGCCGACCTGGCTGACGATGGTCTGGCGCAGGAACTCCGAGACCTCGTCGGTGCGGAAGTGCGGGTCGGTGCCGACGAGCTGGCGCAGCAGGTTGGCGGCGTCGACCACCTGGAGGGAGTAGGTCCCGAACGCACGCAGCCGCACCATCCCGAACTCCGCGTCGCGCATCGTGACGGGGTTCTGGGTGCCCCACTTCATGTCGGTGTACTGGCGCATCCCGACGAAGTAGACCTCGGCCTTGAACGGGGAGTTGAAGCCGTACTTCCAGCCCTTGATCGTGGAGAGGATCGGGAGGTTCTTGGTCTCCAGCGTGTAGGTGCCGGGGGTGAAGACGTCGGCGATCTGGCCCTCGCTCTCGAAGACCGCGACCTGGCCTTCACGCACGACGAGCTGGGCGTTGTTCTTGATCTCGTTGCCCTGACGCGGGAAGCGCCACACCAACGTGTCGCGACTGTCGTCGAGGAACTCGACGATGTCGATGAACTGGCCCTTGACCTTGTCGAACAGACCCATGAAACCGCGCCTCTCGTGACTACCGGGACGGCCCGCAACGCGGGTCGTCGTACTCCACGCGGAGCGTACTGGCTTCTGCCGCTCCGGCGCCGTCGGAAAACGCACGACGGCGCCGGTGCGACCTGGTCGCAAGACCAGGAGCACCGGCGCCGTCGAGCGGTTGCGCCGAAGCGCACCTCAGGCTCAGAAACCGATCAGGCGCCGACCTCGAAGCGGGCGAACCGCTTCACGGTGGTGCCGGAGGCGTCGAGGACGGCCTGCACGGACTTCTTGTTCTCCGTCACCGACGGCTGCTCGAGCAGCACGACGTCCTTGAAGAAGCCGTTGAGCCGACCCTCGGTGATCTTGGCGATCGCCTGCTCGGGCTTGCCCTCCTCGCGCGAGGTCGCCTCGGCGATGTCGCGCTCCTTGGCGACGACGTCCTCGGGGACCTCGTCACGGGTGAGGTACTGCGGGCGCATGGCAGCAGCCTGCATGGCCACGCCCTTGGCGGCTTCCTCGTCACCTTCGTACTCGACGAGGACGCCGACCGCGGGCGGCAGGTCAGCGGCACGCTTGTGCATGTAGACCGCGACCGGGCCGTCGAAGTAAGCCACGCGACCGAGCTCGATCTTCTCGCCGATCGAGACCGCGAGCTCGTTGACCATCGTCTCGACGGTCACGCCGTCGATCTCGACAGCCTTGAGCGTCGCGGTGTCGCCCGCCTTGGCCGCGTCCGCGGCCTCGACGATCTTCTGGGCAGCCGCGATGAACGGCTCGCCCTTGGCGACGAAGTCGGTCTCGCAGTTGAGCTCGACCAGGGCACCACCGGAGGTGGCGACCAGACCGGCCGACGCCTCGCGCTCGGCGGCGCGCTCGGCCATCTTCTTGCCGCCCTTGATCCGGAGGATCTCGACAGCCTTGTCGAAGTCGCCGTCGGCCTCGGTGAGGGCCTTCTTGCAGTCCATCATGCCGGCGCCACTCTGCTCACGCAGCTTCTTGACGTCGGCGGCGGTGATGTTCGCCATGGGGATCTCTATCCTCGAATCTCGGTCGACCGGGGCTCAGGCCTCGGTGGTGGCGGGGGCCTCGGCGGCGGGCGCCTCAGCAGCAGGCTCCTCGGCGGCGGGCGCCTCGGCAGCAGGCTTCTCGGCGGCAGGCGTCTCGGTGGCGGCGTCGGCGGCAACAGCAGCCTCCGCACCCTCGGACGATGCACCGGTGGCCTCGGCGGCAGGCGCCTCGGCAGCAGGAGCAGCGGTCGCGTCGGCGGCAGCAGCAGCGGCGTCGCCACCGAGCAGCTCGCGCTCCCAGTCGGCGAGGGGCTCGCCGGCGCCGGGGGCGACCTCACCGGTCTTGACACCCGAGCGCGAGATGAGGCCGTCGGCCACGGCGTCGGCGATCACGCGGGTCAGCAGGCCGACGGCGCGGATCGCGTCGTCGTTGCCGGGGATCGGGAAGTCGACGGTGTCGGGGTCGCAGTTGGTGTCCAGGATGCCGATGATCGGGATCTTGAGCTTGCGGGCCTCCTCGACAGCGAGGTGCTCCTTGTTGGTGTCGACGATCCAGATCGCCGAAGGCGTCCGGGTCATCTCGCGGATGCCGCCGAGCGACTTGTTCAGCTTGTCGCGCTCGCGACGCATCTGCAGCAGCTCCTTCTTGGTGCGGCTGCTGCCGGCGACGTCGTCGAAGTCGATCTCGTCGAGCTCCTTGAGGCGGTTGATCCGCTGGTGCACCGTCTGGAAGTTGGTGAGCATGCCACCGAGCCAGCGCTGGTTGACGTAGGGCATGCCCACGCGGGTCGCCTGCTCGGCGATCGCCTCCTGCGCCTGCTTCTTGGTGCCCACGAACATCACGGTGCCGCCCTTGGAGACGACCTCCTTGACGAAGGCGTAGGAGCGGTCGATGTAGGCCAGCGACTGCTGCAGGTCGATGATGTAGATGCCGTTGCGCTCGGTCATGATGAAGCGCTTCATCTTCGGGTTCCAGCGACGGGTCTGGTGCCCGAAGTGGACGCCGCTCTCGAGGAGCTGGCGCATGGTGACGACTGCCATGATGTTCTCTCTCCTGTGGAGACACCTCCGTGCGCGCGTCCTTGATCAAGCCTCGGCTCAGGACGCACCGGCGGTGACTCCGGTCGTGTTTCCAGTTGCTGCAACCGACGGGTTGTCGGCTGCCCTGACGCTCACGCGCGACCCGACCTGTCCGGCCTGTGAGAGCGTCGGACTGGACTGAGGATCGTCACCCACGGGTGATCGGTGCCGCCTCGTGCGAGGAAGTGCCGTCGTGGTCTGCGAGCGTGCGAATTGTCACTCCGGGGAGTGATGGGCCCAGCCTAGTCCAGCGGCCGGTGCAGCGGAAATCCGGCAGCCAGCGCGGGACACGTAGCGGCGCCTGTCGGGCACACCACGAAGTGTCCACCGGCCGCGGCTTCGACCCGTCCTCCACAGCGAGCGTCGGGCCTGCCGCGGCGGTGGTGTGACGCGGCGATCCTCGGGTGATGAGACGACGAAGCAGCCCCCTCGCCGGCGCGGTGCTCGGCCTCTGCCTCGTGGCGAGCGGCCACGCATCCGGCGCCACTCCCGGCGACCCGGCGCCGGTGGGGGTCTGGCCGCTCGACCCGGCGCCCTCGGTCGTGGCGGGCTTCGACCCGCCGGAGGACCCCTACGGCTCGGGGCACCGCGGCGTCGACCTGGCCGGCCGTGCCGGACAGCCCGTCCGCACGGCCCTCGCCGGAGTCGTCTCCTACGCCGGCCTGCTGGCCGGCACCGGCATCGTCACGGTCGACCACGGCGGCACGCGGACGACGTACCAACCGGTGACGGCGAGCGTCGTCGTCGGACAGGAGGTGAGCGCAGGTGCGGTGATCGGCGCTCTCGCCCTCCCCCGGTCGCACTGCTTCCCGCGAGCCTGCCTCCACTGGGGCTGGATCCGGGGCGAGGTCTACCTCGACCCGCTGCGCCTGGTCGGTGCCGGTCCGGTGCGGTTGCTGCCGCTGTGGCGTGACCGCCCTGCCGCCGGCTCCGTGGCCACCCGGGTGACACCCCGCCCGCTCGCACCCTGGGCTGCGCTGGTCGGCCTCTTGAGGTGATCTCGACGGAAGCGGTCTGACTCAGGCGCGGGGGTGGGCCTGTTGGAAGGCTCGGCGCAGTCGATCGGTGGTGACGTGGGTGTAGCGCTGGGTCGTGGCCAACGACGCGTGCCCGAGGAGCTCCTGCACCGACCGCAGGTCCGCGCCGCCCTCGAGGAGGTGGGTGGCCGCGGTGTGGCGCAGGCCGTGGGGGCCGATGTCCGGGGCACCCGGCACGTCCGCGATCCGACGGTGGACGAGGGTGCGTACGGCGCGCGGGTCGATGCGCCGCCCGCGGGCACCGAGGAAGAGCGCGGCTCCCGCGCCCTCCACCACCATCGTCGGGCGCCCTTGCCGCACCCAGAAGTCCAGGGCGCGCGCCGTCGGGCGGCCGAACGGCACCATGCGTTCCTTGCGGCCCTTGCCGAAGACCCGCACCACGTTGCGCTCGCGGTCGACGTCGTCGAGGTCGAGGCCGACGAGCTCACCGACCCGGATGCCGGTGGCGTAGAGGAGCTCGAGCATCGCCACGTCGCGCAGCCCGATCGCGCTGCCGTCGTCGGCGAGCTCGGTGGCGGCCGTCATCAGGTCGCGGGCCTCGTCGACGCGCAGCACCGCCGGCAGGCTCTGATGAGCGCGCGGAGACCCGAGGGAGGCGCCGACGTCGTGGGGGGCACGTCCGGTGCGGGCCAGCCAGCCGGTGAAGACCCGCGCGGCCGTGGCCCGGCGCGCAATCGTGGTGCGGGAGCGCCCCAGGCTCTGCTGCTTGGCCAGCCAGCTGCGGAGCACCCGGAGGTCGAGCACGGCCGGGTCGTCCAGGCCCATCCGGTGTGCGTGCTCGAGCACGCTCCCGATGTCGGAGACGTAGGCGCGCACGGTGTGCGGGGTCAGGTCTCGCTCTGCGGTGAGGTGCCGCTCGTAGTCGACGAGCACCCGGGCCATGGCCTCCGGCAGGACGTCGGCCGCATCGGCGCTGTCCTGACCCTTCTGGCTCTCCGCGGGTGTGCTCACCCCTCGATTGTCGCAACCCCGTCCGTGGCAGCGGGTGAGCGACGACGGCGCGCCGAGTCCGACCTCACCGTCCGACGGCTCGGTCGGTCGGTCAGACCCCTTGCGCGAGCCGCCACCCCCGTTCGCTGCCCTCGACCAGGCCGGCCCGCTGGAGCTTCTCCAGCGCGGCCCGCACCTCGAGCAGCCCGAGGCCGGCCACCCGGGCGATCGACTCCGGGCCCGCGTGACGCACGACGGGGGCGGCGTCCAGCACCTGACGCTGGCGTGGGGTGAGGCGATCGCGCGGCGTCGTCGGACCGCGCGGCACCTCCACGAGGTGCTCCCCCGCCGCCCCGAGCATCTCGAGCACATCGGCCCCGGAGGTCACCAGCGTCATCGCCCCGAGGCGGATCTGCTCGTGCACGCCGGCGGAGCTCACGCTGGTCACCGGCCCCGGCACCCCCATCAGCGGTCGGTTGAGGCGTCCGGCCCAGTTGGCGGTGTTGAGCGCTCCGCTGCGGCTCGCCGCCTCGACCACGACGGTGCCGGCGGCCAGGGCGGCGATCAGCCTGTTGCGTGCCAGGAAGCGGATCCGCTGGGGAGCGCAGCCCGGCGGGCCTTCCGAGACGATCGCCCCGGTGGTGGCGATGTGGTCGAGCAGCTCACGGTGGGCGGCCGGATAGACCCGGTCTGCCCCGCACGCGAGCACCGCGACCGTCGGGCCGTCGGTGGCCAGGGCACCCCGGTGTGCCGCGAGGTCGATGCCGAAGGCTCCGCCCGAGATGACCGCTGCCCCCGCCAGCGAGGTGACCGCGGCGATCTCGCCCGCCACCTCGGCCCCGTAGGTCGTCGCGGCTCGCGAGCCGACGACCGCGACCGAGGCCTCGAGGGTGTCGAGGCGCAGCGGTCCCTTGACCCACAGCCCCACCGGCACCCCGCCCCGCTCGTGCAACGGCGCCACCCCGGCCAGGTCGTCGAGCACGGGTGGGCCACTCCGGGTCGCCGGGGACGACGAAGCGCAGCCCGGCGCGCGCGGCACGCTCCAGCTCGCGCTCGGCGTCGACGCAGTCCAGGCGGGCCGCGACGTCGGTGCGCAACCCGTCGGGGCCTCGCTCCTCGACCAGCAGGCGGTGCAGCTCGACGGCTCCGATCTCGGCCACGAGCGCCGAGAGGCGCAGGTCGCCGGGCTCGGTGAGCCGGTTCAGCGCGACCCGAGCCAGCCGCTCCTCCTCGTCGGGCAGCTGCCCGCTCATCCGGCCACCTGCCCGAGCTGTGCCACCAGCAACGGCTCCCCGGTGCGCAACCGCAGGGCCACGTCGACCTCGTCGACCCCGGGCACCACCTCACGACCGAGCCGCACCGACGCGAGGTCGGCCACCGTGAGCGCCAGTCGATGGACCCGGACCGCTCCCCGGCTGCTGAGCCGACCGGCATACAGGGAGATGTCGAGGGCGCGTCGCGCGTCGTCGGCCAACGGCCACCGGTCGCGCAGCGCCGGACCAGGCGCCTGGCCGTTGAGCCGCCAGCTGCAGGCAGCGAACCGGCGGTGCTGTCGACTGCGTGCCTCGGCGACCCTGGCGCGTACGGCGGCCGAGGGCTCGGCGGGCGGGCCGCCGCGCTCGTGGGGTTGTAGGGGACCGACGTGGCGCACCACGTCGATGCGGTCTGCCAGCGGCCCGGTCAGCTTGTTGCGGTAGTCGCGCAGCTGCTGGGGCCGACAGCTGCACTGGCTCTGGCCCACCTTCACCGCGTAGTTGCCGCACGGACACGGGTTGCAGGCCAGCACGAGCATCCCGCGAGCCGGGAGCGTGACCGACTCGTCGCGCCGGGCCACGGTGATGTCGCCGCTCTCCAGCGGCTGACGCAGCGCCTCGATGATGTCGGCTCGGAACAGCGGGAACTCGTCGAGGAAGAGCACCCCCGCGTGCGCCCGACTGATCTCGCCGGGCCGGACCTGACCGCTGCCCCCACCGACGATGCTGGTCTTGCTCGCGTCGTGGTGCGGCGCGCAGTAGGGCGGGGTGGTGAGCAGGTCGTCACCGGGCTCGAGCGCACCGGCCAGGGAGTGGATGGCGGTGAGCTCGAGCGCCTCCTCGGCGATGAGGTCGGGCAGGATCGAGGGGATGCGCTCGGCCAGGCTCGTCTTGCCGGCCCCCTTCGGACCGGACAGCAGCATCGCGTGACCACCGGCCGCAGCCACCTCGGTGGCGTACTTCGCGTCGTGCAGGCCGACCAGGTCGGCGAAGTCGACCTGCTCGAGCCGTTCCTCCCCGCGCCAGGTCAGCAGGCGCGAGCCCGACATGGGCGCCACCGGGGGCGCCTCGGGCACCTGCTCCCCGCAGAGCTCGGCGACGACCTGGGCCAGCGAGCGCATCCCGAGCACCGCCATCCCGGGCACCATCGCCGCCTCGCGCACCTGGGGCTCGGGCACGAACACGTGCCGCACCCCGCGCTCGGCCGCGGCCAGCACCATCGGCAGCACCCCCGGGACCGAGCGCAGGCCCCCGTCGAGGGTGAGCTCGCCGATGAACAACGTGTCGATCAACGAGCCACGCGGCACCGACTCGTCGGCAGCGAGGATGGCAACGGCAACTGCGAGGTCGAAGTGCGGGCCTCGCTTGACCAGGTCGGCCGGGGAGAACAGCACCGTGACGCGCTTGGTCGCGGGCCAGCCCAGGTCGCTGTTGATGATCGCCATCCGGCACCGGTCGGCGGCCTCGCGCAACGCACCGTCAGCCCGCCCGACCATGGTCACCCCGGCCTGACCGGGTGAGACGTCGGCCTGCACGTCGATGAGGTGGCCCAGAGCGCCGTGCAACGAGACCGACCTCGCGGTCGCCACCGCCATCAGCCGATCCCCCGCACGTGATCGACCACGGCCGCACCCTGACGTGGCCGCATGACCGCCACCAGGTCGACCCGGGTGTCCGGCGGCGCCAAGCAGCGCGCCTGGGCCCACCGCTCGCCGAGCCGGCGCAACCGGTCCAGCTTGGCGTCGGTGATCGCCTCGTGGGGCGTGCCGTTGGCGGTGCTGGTGCGGGTCTTCACCTCGCAGACCACCAGCACGGCGCCCTCGCGCAGCACGAGGTCGATCTCGCCCTCGTCACACCGCCAGTTGCGGTCGAGCACCACCAGCCCCTGCTCGACCAGGTGCCGCTCGGCCACCTGCTCCCCGTACCTGCCGAGCGCCTGCCTGCTGGCTGCCGTGGCCGGTCCTGTCTTCGCCATCGTCATCGCTGACCTCCTCAGGAGTCAGCGTCGTCGTGCCCACCCCCGAGGAGGACCGGTCGCCGAGCCCGCTGTGGAGAAGCCCGCCGGAGCGGTCTCTGTGGACGACTGGTGGGTAGCGCCGAGCCGGTGCTGGGTCAGCCGACGAGCAGTGGTGCCATGCAGCGGGGCCGGTCGACGGCGAAGACGTCGGCGCCGGCCACGTCGAGGCCGAGGAGGTTGGCCAGCGGTCCGATCACCAGCGAGTTGATGCTGTCGGTCAGCGGGGTGAAGACGTTGGGCACCAGGACGGTGACCACCTGGCTCAGCGTCGTCGAGAGCAGCGGGTCGACCACGGCGTTGATCGTGGCCTGCACGACCGGACCCAACGTCGAGACCGCGACGTCGCCGATCCCGTCGCCGTCGTTGTCGATCTTGACGCTGAGGTTGGACTGTGTGCCGGTCACCGGCGCGCCCAGGGCGGCCTTCGAGCCACCGCCGACCGCGGTCACGTCGTTCGGCGGGATCTTCAGCGGCGCGATGGTGGTGCCGGCCGACTGCGGGATGCTGGCGCCGATGGTGATGTCGAACTCGACGACGACCTTCACGGTGGACAGGACCAGCGGGACCGTCAGGACCTGCTTGAAGTGCAGCGCGGTCGAGAGCGTGGACGTCGCCAACGACGTCGCCACCTCCACGGACTGGGTGTCGGGCGAGGCGGGGGTCCCGGCCGCACAGGTCGGCTCCGGAGCGACCAGGCGTCCGGTGGCGTTGCCGAGGTTGAGGCTGAGCGCGCTTCCGGTCGTGGTGATCGCGAACCCGTTGAGGGTGGGGATCGACAGCGGGATGGTGACAGCACCGGTGAGCTGGGAGTTGCGGGCGCAGCCACGCGGGATGGGCGAAGCGCTCTGGCAGGTGGCCATGGACGGCACGTTGGTGAGGTTGCCGCAGGCGGTGCGTGCCCGCTCGATCACGCTCAACGATCCGGTGACAGCACCGGTCGTGGCGGTGCCGGCCGAGAGACCGTTGACCGCAAGGGCGTTGGTGCCGTTGGTGGCGAGCACGGCTCCGACGAGCAGGTCCAGGACGTTGAACGTCGAGGCCAGCGCGGCGCCGTCGCCCGCGGCGACGTTGAGGGTGTCGCCCACCCGCACGGTCTGCCCGAGGTTGCCGGAGCCGTTGATGAGGAGCCCGAGCGCGGTGATGGCCGCGGAGTTCTGCGGGCTCTGGTTCTGCAGGGCGGTCAGGGTCGCGTTGGCGAGCGTGCCGTAGGTCGTGGCGCCGGTCAGCAGCTGGTCGGGGGTGCCGACCTGTCCGGTGGCGACCAGCTCGTCGAGGGTGATCCCGGCCCCGGCGATGCCCTGATAGCTGAGCAACGACAGGTTGAGGCCCAGGAGCGAGTTCAGCGGTCCGAGCAGCGAGCCGTTGCCGGTCTTCACCGCGGCCGCATAGCTCCCGAGCTTGAAGCAGGCGGTCTTCTCGCTCACCCCGACCGCACTGCGCGAGGCACTCCCGGAGGGACTCACCCCGAAAGCGAAGGCCACCGTCGTCGCGGCGTTGACCCGGACGGCCGAGGGCACGCCGCTGCTCATGGTCGAGAACGCACCGGTCGAGCTGAGCTGACCCAGATCGACGCTCAGCACCGGCGTGCTGCCGATCGTGCCGCCGTTGCGAGCACGCGACTGGGCGGCGAGGCCCGGCATGAGGGGGTTGAGCACGCCGACGCTGCGACCGTCGAGCTCGCGGGAGAGGTCGAGCGCCACGACGTCGGCCAATGCCTGCATGTCTCGACGAGCCACCCGCTGCATGCCGATGTCGACGACGAAGGCAGCCATGACCACCAGGGCCGTGAGGAGGGCTGCGGTGAGGACCGCGACCGCTCCGCGCTCGTCGCGCCGCCGGTTCATCATCAGCTCACCCGCGCCTGGGCGGAGTAGCTCAGCGTCTGCGGGATGACGGCCCCGACACCGGGGAACGACGGGACCAAGGGGTTGGCGCGGTAGTTGTAGGACAAGGCGACGGTGACGCACTGGATGCCGGTGGCCGCGGCCGGCGTGCAAGCGCCGGGAGCCGACACCGCACACGTGCCGACCGTCGTGGCGCCCTTCTGCAGGACGCCTGTCGTGCAGGTGACGCCGAAGCTGTTGAGCGCCTCGTTGACCGAGGCGTACGCCGAGGCCTGGGCGGTCGAGGTCTGATAGCTCACCGCAGCAGCGCGAGCGCCCTCGGCCGCGGCCTGGCTCATCGACTGACGGAAGCTGAGCATCACGCCGTAGCTGATGATGCCGAACAGCAGCACGAGCAGGATCGGGACGATCAGCGCGAACTCGACTGCCGCAGCGCCGCGGTCGCCGGTTCTCGGCTTCCTGCCTACGCTCATCGGTCCACCTCGAGTCATCACCGGCCGGCCCCCCATGGACCTCCATCTTGGAGGCTAGGCGCTGGCGCGCTCGATGGGGAGGGGACTAGTCCAAGTATGCCCGAAAGGACTACCTGTCTCAGGGCAACGGCTGTTCGAGGTCCTGGTCAGCGAGCTCCTCGACATTGACGTCCTTGAACGTCAGCACCTTGACGTTCTTGGCGAAGCGCGCCGGCCGGTACATGTCCCAGACCCAGGCATCCGACATCGACACCTCGAAGAAGACGTCGCCGGCCTCGGTGCGGGCCTTCACGTCGACCTGGTTGCACAGGTAGAAGCGTCGGTCGGTCTCCACGACGTACTTGAAGATGCCGACGACGTCGCGGTACTCGCGGTAGAGGGTGAGCTCCTGCTCGGTCTCGTACTTCTCGAGGTCCTCGGCGCTCATCGCACTCCTGTCGGGTCGGTCTGCTCGGGATCTACTTGCGGGTCTCCCCGACACTGTCATCGTAGTGGGGTGAGCCAGCCCAGGGACGCCGACCAGCCGTCGTTCGACCCACAAGGTCCACCGCTGCCGGGGCGAGCGATCATGAGCCAGCGGTGGCGCGACATCACCTTCGCGCACTGGCGTGTGGATCCGGCGGCGATCGCCTCGCTGCTGCCGCCCGGTGTCCGGCCCGACGTCCACGACGGATCGTCGTGGGTGGGCCTGATCCCGTTCCGGATGCTCGACGCGGGCCTGGGCCACGGGCCGGGGGTCCCCTGGCTCGGCACCTTCCTCGAGACCAACGTCCGTCTCTACTCCGTCGACGACCTCGGTCGTCACGGCGTCGTGTTCTGCTCCCTGGAGGCCGACCGGCTCGCGGTGGTCCTCGGGGCCAACGCCGGCTTCGGAGTGCCGTACAAGTTCGCGCGGATGACCTACGCCGACACTGCGAGGCCCGCGGGCACCGCTCCTGACGGACGGCGACTGCGCTACGAGACCATCCGCCGCACCCGGCCGCACCCGCACAGCCTGCTCGAGGTCGAGGTCGGCGCTCCGATCCCCGAGCCCTCCGCGCTCGAGATCTTCCTCACTGCGCGCTTCGGGCTGCACACGCGCCGGCTGGGCCGCACGTGGTGGATCCCCAACACCCACGGACCGTGGCCCCTGCACCGCGGGAGGATCACCGCACTGGACGACGAGCTCGTCGCGGCCGCCGGGTTGCCGGGCGTGGCCTCAGGCGCGCCCGACTCGGTGCTGTTCTCCCCCGGCGTCCGCACGCAGTTCGGACTTCCCCGGCGACTCTGACGCCGCCGGTGTCTCCTCGAGACCTGCCGCGCGACGCACGTTGACGAAACGCATCCGGTGCACCGGCGAGGGGCCGTGCTCGGTGAGCGCAGCGGTGTGGACGTCGGTGATGTAGCCCTTGTGGGTCTTGAAGTCGTAGGCCGGCCACTGCGCGTCGAGCTCGGTCATCATCCGGTCGCGGGTGACCTTCGCCAGCACCGAGGCGGCAGCGATGCAGGCGGCGACCCGATCGCCCTTCCAGACCGCCAGGCCCGGCACGCCGAGGCCGTCGACGGGGAAGCCGTCGGTCAGGACGTACTCGGGGCGCACCTCGAGGCGGGCCACCGCGCGACGCAGTGCCTCGATGTTGGCCACGTGCATGCCGAGGCGGTCGCACTCGTCGTGCTCCACGACCACCACCGACCAGGCCAGGGCTCGGCGCACGATCTGGTCGTAGCAGCGCTCGCGCGCCTTCTCGGTGAGCAGCTTGGAGTCGGCCAGGCCCGGGACGATGCCGGCGCGTCCGGCAGGCAGGATCGCCGCTCCGGCGACCAGGGGTCCTGCGCAGGCGCCGCGGCCGGCTTCGTCGACACCGGCGACGACCTCGATCCCGTGGCGCCGCAGTGCGCGCTCGTAGCCGTAGAGGCCGGCGTCGCGCCGTACCGTGGAGCCGCGTGGCAGCTGGCTCACGAGGCGTTACTTCGCGTCGGTCACGTCGTCGAAGTCGCCCGGCGTGCGGACGAGCTGCATGTTGCGACGCGGCCAGACGACCGCGAACACCTTGCCGACCACCAGATCGGTGTCGACGAAGGGGTTGTCGGTGCAGTCGGTCTCGCCGCGCAGGCACAGGTGCACCGTGGAGTCGGCTGAGTTGGCCCGGTTGTCACCCATCACGAAGATGCTGCCCTCCGGGACCGGACCGGCGGTCCAGTCGCACTGGGAGATCATCGGGCCGTTGCACTGGATGTTCTCGCGTCGCGGGGCGATGTAGTCGTCCTCGTCGAGGGCGACCCCGTTGACCGAGATCCGACCCTCGTCGTCGCAGCACACGATGGTGTCCCCGGGCACGCCGATGACGCGCTTCACCAGGTGTCCACCGCTGGGGTAGAGCCCGATCTTCGACAAGACGTTGCGCAGGCCGGAGACCTGGATGCCTTCGCCGCCCTCCAGCCAGCCGCCCGGGTCCTCGAAGACCACGACGTCGCCACGCGAGGGCGTGCCGCCGAACCAGTACGACGGCTTCTCCACCAGGATCCGGTCGTTGGTGACCAACCCCGGCTCCATGGAGGCGGAGGGGATGTAGAAGGCCTGCACGAGCAGCGCCTTGACGAGGATCGCCAGGACGACCGCGACGACGAGGAGCAGGATCGACTCCTGCCAGATGGGCAGCGAGCGCCGACGATGCTGCGCGTGCTCGGTGTCGGCCTCGATGGACTTGTCTGCCACTGCGTCCCGTCCGGTGTCGCCACCGCCGACAGCAGTGCCTGATTCAGTCGTCACGCCCGAGTCGGACTCCGTGGAGTCCGCCTCGGGCGTGCGCTCGTCGTCTGTCACGTGATGAGTCTAGGAAAGCTGGGTGGGGACCCGGCTCACGCCTCGCGGCGCTCCTTGATCTTGGCAGCCTTGCCGCGCAGGTTGCGCAGGTAGTAGAGCTTGGCGCGACGCACGTCACCGCGGGTCACGACCTCGATGGTCTCGAAGATCGGCGAGTGGAGCGGGAAGGTCCGCTCGACACCGACGCCGAAGGAGACCTTGCGGACCGTGAAGGTGCGGCCGATGCCGGAACCCTGCACGCGGATGACGACGCCCTGGAACACCTGGACGCGCGAGCGGGTGCCCTCGACGACCTTGACGTGGACCTTGATGGTGTCGCCGCCGCGGAAGGCCGGGACGTCGTCGCGCTTCTGGGCGTTGCCGAGGTCGGCAACCAGGTCGTGGCTCATGATGTTTCTCCTCGCGAGTGCCACAGGTCAGCCGCGGAATCTGGTGATGGTGCTGGAAAGGGCGGTCCAGCGCTGCTGACCGGCGGCGCGGGGCTCCCCCTGTGGCAGGGGCCCGACGCAGACCCTCCGTGTGATCCTCGGAGCGGTCCTTCGGTCGGCTGGACCAAGAACGGAGTCTGCCACAGCGCCACGGACGGGTGTGAATCGACTGCGGCTGCGCCGGCTGCTGCGATCAGCGGCGGGGCTTGGTGAGCAACGCCGGCCCCGAGGGCCCGTCGAGGATCTCACGGACTCGGAAACCGGCCTTCTTGTACATCCTCAGGTTGGCCTGGCTGTTCTTGCCGGCGAAGAGCCGGTACGACGTCGCCGTCGGCGGCGCGACCGCCTGCCCGTGCTCGAGCAGCGCCCGTCCCAGCCCACGACCGCGCAGGTCGGGGGCGACCATGATCCGCCCGATCTCCCACGCGGTCTCGTCGAGGCGGCCACGCACCGAACCCACGAGACGACCGTCGACGCGGACGACGTAGGTGTCCCAGACGGCGATGCCCTCCTCGACATCGCTCAGGCCCTCCTGCAGCGGCGGGATGGTGAGGTCGGAATTGACCTGCGCCTCCGAGACCCAGCAGGCGAGCTGCATGGTGAGGATCTCGGCGGCGTCGGCGCGGGTGGCTCGGACGATCGACCACGAGTCGGACCCACCCGGCAGCCCGGCCACCGCTGTCGCGGGCAGCAGGTCGGGGCGCCGCTGCGCCGTACGCCGCACCGACTGCTCGTGACGCCACGCCGCGATCGCGCCGTGGTCACCGGAGAGCAGCACCGGTGGCACGTCGAGCCCGCGCCACGACGCGGGCTTGGTGTAGCCGGGGTACTCCAGCAACCCGTCCTCGTGCGACTCCTCCACCAGGGAGGCGGCGTTGCCCATGAAGCCGGGGATCAGCCGCACCACGGCCTCGGTGATCGCCAGTGCCGCGACCTCGCCGCCGTTGAGCACGTAGTCGCCGAGGCTGACCTCGTAGACCTCGGCGCGGGTGGCGGCATGGTCGAGGACCCGTTGGTCGATCCCCTCGTAGCGGCCGCAGGCGAAGACGAGGTGCTCGCGGGTGGCCAGGTCGCGGGCGGTGTCCTGGCGGAACGGCGTGCCTGAGGGCGTCGGCACCACGAGCGTGGCGCCGTCGGGCAGCACGGCGTCGAGGGCCTCGCCCCACGGGCCGGGCTTCATCACCATGCCCGCCCCACCGCCGTAGGGGGTGTCGTCGACGGTGTGGTGCCGGTCGGTGGCCCAGTCGCGCAGGTCGTGCACGTGCAGGTCGAGCAGGCCCGAGGCGATGGCCTTGCCGGGCAGCGAGAGCTGCAGCGGGGCGAACCAGTCGGGGAAGATGGTGACGTAGTCGAGACGCACGGGCTCAGTCCTCGGGGAGCGGCGCGACCAGGCCGGGCTGGTCGGCGATGACCACGCGGCCGGCCTCGAGGTCGACCTCGGGCACCAGCGCAGCCACGAACGGCACGAGGGTGTCGCGCCCGTCGACGGCCTTGATCGCGAGCAGGTCCTGCGCTCCCCCGTGCACCAGTCCGGTGACCTCACCGAGGTGGGTGCCGTCGACGTCGTAGGCGCCGAGCCCGATCAGCTGGTGGTCGTAGAACTCGTCGGGATCCTCGGGCGTCTCGTCGACGTCGATCGTGGCGTGCAGCACCACGCCGCGGGCGGCCTCGGCCTCGTTGCGGTCGTTCAGCCCGGCGAAGGTGACCAGCAGGGTGCCCTGGTGCCACCGGGTGCGCTCGACGGTCATCGAGGTCTTGGTGAACGCCGAGCCGCGCGGCGCCTCGGCGCGCAGGACCGCGCCCTCGGCGTACCGGCGCTCGGGCTCGTCGCTGCGCACGTCGACGGTGACTTCGCCGCGGACGCCGTGCGGCTTGCCGATCCGGCCGACGACGACCTCCAGGGTGTTCACCGGGTCAGGGTAGAGGTTGGGAGGGTTTACCCGGTCGACCGGGTAAACCCTCACTTGTCGTGCAAAGTTCTGGCCGACAAGTGGAGGTTTACCCGGCTGGCCGGGTAAACCACCGCAGCCCTTCCGCCACCCCCGAAAACCAGCAGGCCCCGCGCCCCCCGAAGGGGACACAGGGCCTGAGGTGTGCTGGTGGAGCGTGGCGCTCAGCGGCGCCGGTCGACGTCGACGAAGTCGATGCGAGCACCCTCGCGGCCGGCCAGGGCCGAGACCACGGTGCGGAAGGCGGACGCAGTGCGACCGCCCCGACCGATGACCTTGCCCAGGTCGTCGGGGTGCACCCGCACCTCGAGGATCGAGCCGTGACGCAGCTGCTTGTCACGCACCCGCACGTCGTCGGGGTTGTCGACGACACCCCGGACGAGGTGCTCGAGGGCGTCGGCCAGCATCAGGCGCTCGGCTCGGCGTCGGCGGCGGGAGCCTCGGCGGCCGGAGCCTCGGCCGGGGTCTCGTCAGCCTTGACCTCGGGGGTCTCCTCGGCCTTGGCCTCGGTCTTCTCCTCGGCCTTGTCAGCCTTCTTCGACGACTTCTTGGTCACCGCGGCGCCGGAGGCTTCGCCACCGGCCTCCTTGAGGGCCTCGTTGAAGATGTCGATCTTGGCGCGCTTGGGCTCGGCGACCTTGAGGGTGCCCTCGGTGCCCGAGATGCCCTTGAAGGTCTGCCAGTCACCGGTGATCCGGAGGATCTTGGCGACAGCCTCGGTCGGCTGCGCGCCGACACCCAGCCAGTACTGCGCCCGGTCGGAGACGACCCGGATGTAGCTCGGGTCCTCCTTGGGGTGGTAGAGGCCGATCTCTTCGATGACCTTGCCGTCGCGCTTCTTGCGCGAGTCGACGATGACGATGCGGTACTGCGGGACCCGGACCTTGCCCAGGCGCTTCAAACGGATCTTGACCGACACGTGTTGGTGTCTCCTTGGAACTCGTGTGTGGGTGAAGGGACGTCGACCGAGGTGGGGAAACACCGGGTCGCGACCTTCGATGGGGCCTGGATGCGATCGGTGAGAGGGACCGAAGGCGCAGGACTCAACAGGGAAGTCTGCCAGATGTGGCCGGGCCGTCGAAATCCGCACCACCGATGGCAGCCCGCCCCGACCTCTCCCCCGCCGGAGCGCCGCGGAGGAGGCCCGCGACGATCAGATCGTACGTCCGACCGCCCGGCCACGCAGCACGACGCAGGCCGGGCGGAGGACTGTGGAGAGGTCGACGTAGGGGTCGGCGTCGAGCACGACGAAGTCGGCCGGCGCGCCTTCCTCCAGCGTCGCGTTGCGTCCCAGCCAGTCGCGGGCGCGCCACGAGGCCGCTCCCAGGGCATCGTGCACGCTCAGGCCCAGCTCGGCCATCGCCACGATCTCGCCGCCGAGGTTGCCGTGGCGGCTCACCCCGCCGCCGTCGGAGCCGGCGTAGAGCTGCACCCCGGCCTCGTAGGCGGTCATGATCGTGGCGCGCTGGCGCGCGTGCAGGTCGGTCATGTGCTCGGCGTAGCGGGGGAACTTCTCGCGCCCGGCGTCGGCGTACTGAGGGAACTTCTCGATCTGCATGACCGTCGGCACCAGCGCCACCTGACGCTCCACCATCGCCTCGACGAGGTCGGGCGAGAGCCCGGTGCCGTGCTCGATGCAGTCGATCCCGGCCTCGATCAGGCCCGGGAGCACGCCCTCGCCGAAGCAGTGGGCGGTCACCCGCGCGCCGTGCTCGTGAGCGGCAGCGATCGCGGCGGCGAACGTCTCGGCCGGGAACGACGGGGCCAGGTCACCGTCGTCGCGCGAGATCCAGTCACCGACGAGCTTGACCCACCCGTCACCGCGCTGCGCCTCCTGCACGACGGTCGCCACGAGGTCCTCGGGCTCGACCTCGTGCGCATAGTTGCGGATGTAGCGGCGGGTGCGCGCGATGTGACGACCGGCGCGCACCAGGTGGGGCAGGTCCTCGCGCTCGTGCATCCACGACGTGTCGAGCGCCGACCCGCAGTCGCGGATGAGCAGCGCCCCGGCGTCGCGGTCGGCGATGGCCTGGGCCTCGGCCTCGCGGTCACTGACCGCGCCGTCGTCGTCGAGGCCGATGTGGCAGTGGGCGTCGACGAGCCCCGGGACGATCCAGCCCTCGGCGACGGTCTCGGCGCCGGACTGCGGCTCGTAGGTGATCCGCCCCTCGACGACGTACAGGTCGCGCGCCTCGCCGTCGGGCAGCACCGGGCCTCGGAATCGCAGAACCGTCATGCCCGCAACCTACCCACGCGTGCTCGGCACCGCCCGGAGCAACGCGCCCGGGCGTCGACCGGCGTCGACCGACGTCGGTCAGCCCCCGTCGAGCTCGCCGAGCAACCAGGTGGGACTGAGGATCTGCGCCCCGTGGTACTCCACGCGCCCCATCAGGATCCGGTCGGCGGTGACCACGCTGAGCCGGTCGCCCCGCTCGGCGGCCTTCGCGGCCTCGGCCACGATCGTGTCGTCGCCGCTGCCCTTGGCGTGCACCGTGCGCACGTGGGCGTCGCGACCAGCGCGTACGCCGCCCTTGGCCGCGCCCTCGAGCACGAGGACCACCACGTCGTGCGGCACCGGCGCCACCATCAGCGCCTCGTGGAGACGGGCCGCGGCTCCGGCCCGGTCCTTCCACCAGCCGTCGGGGCGGGCCCCGACGACGTTGGCACCGTCGACGATGAGCACCGTCGCCATGAGGTCTCCTGCTCCTGGGCGTGCGACTACTTGAGGAACTTGGAGAAGTCCTGAGGCAGGTCGAGGTTGGCGGCAGCCTTCTCGTAGTCGATGTCGCCGGCGGGCATCCCGAAGGGGTTGGCAGCCGACGCAGCGGCCGCCTTCTCCTTCTCGGCCGCAGCCTGCTGAGCGGCCTTGGCGGGGTTGCCGCTCGTACGGCGGCCCTTGGCCTTCTTGGGCTGCTGCTTGGCCTTGCCGCGCTTGCCGCCACCGGCGGCACCTGGCATCCCGGGCATGCCCGGCATGCCGGGCATCCCGCCGCCCTTCATCATCTGCATCATCATCTTGCGCGCCTCGAAGAAGCGGTCGACCAAGGTGTTGACGTCGTTGACGGTGCGGCCCGAGCCCTTGGCGATGCGGGCCCGGCGCGAGCCGTCGATCATCTTGGGGTTCTGGCGCTCGGCGGGCGTCATCGACTGGATGATCGCCTGGATCCGGTCGATCTCGCGGTCGTCGAAGTTCTCGAGCTGCTCGCGCATCTGACCCATGCCGGGCAGCATCCCGAGGATCTTCGACATCGAGCCGAGCTTGCGCACCTGCTGCATCTGCTGCATGAAGTCGTCGAGGGTGAACTCGCCGCCCTGGCCGCTGAGCTTCGCCGCGGCCTGCATGGCCTGCTCTTGGTCGAAGGACTTCTCGGCCTGCTCGATCAGGGTGAGCATGTCGCCCATGTCGAGGATGCGCGAGGCCATGCGGTCGGGGTGGAAGACGTCGAAGTCGGTCATCTTCTCGCCCGAGGAGGCGAACATGACCGGGCGACCGGTGACCTGGCGGATCGAGAGCGCCGCACCACCGCGGGCATCACCGTCGAGCTTGGTCAGCACCACGCCGTCGTAGCCGACACCGTCGAGGAAGGCCTGCGCGGTGATGACGGCGTCCTGACCGATCATCGCGTCGACGACGAACAGCACCTCGTCGGGCTCGACGGCGTCGCGGATGTCGGCGGCCTGCTGCATCAGCTCGGAGTCGACGCCGAGCCGGCCGGCGGTGTCGACGATGACGACGTCGTAGAGCTTGCGCTTGGCCTCCTCGATGGCCGAGCGGGCCACCGAGACGGGGTCACCGACGCCGTTGCCGGGCTCCGGGGCGAAGACGGGGACCCCGACCCGCTCTCCGTTGACCTGCAGCTGGTTGACGGCGTTGGGGCGCTGGAGGTCGCAGGCGACCAGCAGCGGCGTCTTGTCCTGCTCCTTGAGCCAGAGCGCGAGCTTGGCCGCGAGCGTCGTCTTGCCGGCACCCTGGAGGCCGGCGAGCATGATCACGGTGGGGCCGGACTTGGCGTAGCGCAGTCGCCGGGTCTCGCCACCGAGGATCGTCACGAGCTCCTCGTGGACGATCTTGATGATCTGCTGGGCGGGGTTCAGCGCAGCGCTGACCTCGTCACCGCGAGCGCGCTCCTTGACGGCTGCGACGAACTCCTTGACCACGCCGAGCGCGACGTCGGCCTCGAGCAGGGCGATCCGGATCTCGCGCGCGGTGGCGTCGATGTCGGCCTCGGAGAGCCGACCCTTCCCTCGAAGGTTCTTGAAGGTATCGGCGAGACGGTCGGAAAGGGTGGCGAACACAGATGAGTCCTCATCGGACGAGAGAGATCAGGGACGACGCAAGACTACCGTCGCGCGCGTAGGCTCCGAGCATGGTGTTGTGGATCGCCGGGATCGGCGCGGGGTTGCTGGCCTTTCCGGCCGTGCTCTGGGCCTCTCACCGCATGCTCACCACCACCCACGCCGACGGCACCGGGGGCTCCGGCGGCTCGGACCCCTTCGGCGGGCTGGTCGAGGCCTTCGAGCCCGCTCGGGCACGGGCCGACGCCGACCTGCAGAGCCACAACACCATGCGTCAGGACGCGCCTGCTCCCGGCAAGGACCCCGGCTCGACGATCGGCGAGGGGCACATCCGCCTCCGTCGGCCCCCACGCTGACCTGATGGCAGGGCGGGCCCGACTCGCCCTCCGGCGTCGGCTCAGCCGGCAGTACCGGTGAGGGCAGCGCGCACGGCGTGGGCCGCGTCGGCGGCCCGGGTCTCCGACAGCGCGCCGGCCGAGGCCTCCTGCAGGTAGTAGACGTCGACGGCCTGCGGACCCAACGTGTCGAGGTGGGCCGAGCGGACGGCGACGTCGAGCTCGGCCAGGGCCTGGCAGACGAGGTAGACGACGCCCGGACCGTCGGCGGTGCGCACCTCGAGCACGGTCGCCTGGTCGCTGGCCTCGGGCCGTACGACGACGCTCGGCGCGAGCGCCTGGGGCGCCGTCGGCATGAAGCGCTCGGAGGGGTCGAAGCGACCCGCCACGATCCCGTCGAACTTCGTGCGCAGGATCGCCGGGTCGACAGCCTCGGCCCCGACCTCCCAGACCGACACCCCGTGCTCCCCCTGCCCCCAGACCCGGGCAGCGCGCACGGGGATCCGCTGCAGGGCGAGCATGGCGGCGAAGTCGGCGAGCAGTCCGACCCGGTCGACGGCCACGGTGGTGATCCGGCTGCCGTCGCCTGCGGGTTCGACCTCGATCCAGACCGAGCCCGGGCGCAGGTCGTCGGGTACCGCGATCGGGTCGGTGGACAGGGCCGGCGCGGCAGCGCCCGAGTCGAGCGCTCGTCGCGCCCGGCGGGCCAGGTCGGTGACGAGACCGGCTCGCCACGACGTCCAGGCCTTGGGCGAGGTCGCCTTGGCATCGGCCTCGGTGAGCGCCGCCAACAGCGACAGCGCCTCGCTGGTGTGCAGCGTCGAGGTGATGAGCTCCACGGTCGCAGGGTCGTCGGGGTCGCGGGTCGTGGCGGTGCTGACCAGCAGCAGGTGCCAGCGCACGAGCAGGGCGATCAGCTCGACGCACTCGTCGTCGAAGCCCATCCGACGGGCGATCGTGCGGGCGATCGGCTCCCCCGCCACGCTGTGCTCGGTGAGCCCGCCCTTGCCGATGTCGTGCAGCAGTGCCGCGACCATCAGCACGTCGGGGCGGGCGACGGTGCGGATGAGACCGGAGGCCTCGATGCAGGTCTCCACCATGTGCCGGTCGACGGTGAAGCGGTGGATCACCGAGGCGTGAGGCAGCATCCGCACCCGCTCCCACTCGGGCAGGATGCGCGCCAGGGCCCCGGTCTCCTCGAGGGTCTCCCACACCTCCTGCAACCCGCGCCCCGAGGCCAGCAGCCGCACGAGCAGCCGGCGCGCCTCCTCGGGCCAGGGGTCCGGCAGCGCGGCCCCCTCCCGCACGAGTCGAGCGGCGGTGGCGGGGGCGAGGAGCACGTTGTTCTCGGCGGCGGCGGTGGCCGCGCGCAGCAGCAGGACCGGGTCGCCGGCAGGATCGGCGCGGCGGTCGAGCACGACCTCCCCGGCCGAGAGCGCGACCCCGGCGGCGAGCGGCTCGAGCACCGGACGCCGAGCCGTCCTGGGCGACGCCGGGCGGGTGAGGACGCCGTCCACCCGGCGCCAGGCCAGCCGCGTGAGGTGGGTGATCCGGCGACCGTTCTCCCGCACGAGCACCTGCGCGGCGCGCTCGTCGGCGAGCTCGAGGCCCGCGGCGATCTCCGACCAGTGCTCCGGCGAGATCCGGTCGACGGCTCGCCCGGCCGCGCCCTGCACGACGTCGCGGACGTCGAGCAGCACCTGCCGGCTGTGCTCCAGCTCGGTGTGGGGCACGTCGACCAGCCAGGTCGCGACCATGCCGCGCAGCGTCGTCGCGTCGCGCAGACCGCCCTCGGCCTCCTTGAGGTCGGGCACCGAGAGGTGGGCGAGCTCCCCCATCAGCTGGTGTCGGGTCTCCTGCGACGTGCGGATCTCCGGGAGCCGTTCGCGCGCGCCTCGCCGCCAGGCGGCCAGCATCGTGGCGCGCAGGCGCAGCGTGAGGTTGGGGTCACCGGCCACGTGCCGGATGTCGAGCAACCCGGCGGCGACGCGGTGGTCGGCGTCGGCAGCCGCGGTCATCTCCGGCAGTGAGCGCACGGAGTGGTCGAGCTTGGCGCCGGAGTCCCAGATCGGGTACCAGACCTGCTCGGCGACCTGGCCCGGCTCGACGTCCTCGTCGTGCACGAGCACCACGTCGAGGTCCGAGTACGGCGCCAGCTCGGCGCGGCCGTACCCGCCGACCGCCACCATCGCCACCCCGACCTCGGGCCCGGAGACCTCGGCGTAGGCACGCGCGCAGAGGTCGTCAGCCAGCTGGGTCCGCTTGGATCGCTCAGCTGCTGTCATCGGGTGTGGCTCAGAGCGCCTCGGAGTCGCGGTCACCGGTGCGCACGCGCACCACCGTGTCCAGGGGCGAGACCCACACCTTGCCGTCGCCGATGCGACCGGTGCGTGCGCTGCTCTCGATCGTCTCCACGATGGTGGTGACGTCGTCGTCGTGCACCGCGACCTCGAGGCGGATCTTGGGCACGAGGCTGATCTCGTACTCGGCACCGCGGTAGACCTCGGTGTGGCCCTTCTGGCGGCCGTAACCGCTGACCTCGCTGACGGTCATGCCGGTCACGCCGACCGCCTCGAGCGCCTGCCGGACGTCTTCCCACTTGTGCGGCTTGATGACCGCGGTCACGAGCTTCATGCTTGGTCCCTTCTCATCGCAGAGCCTGTCCCCAGGAGCGAGCCGGTGGCACGCGCCCCCGCGGTCGCGTGCAGGTCGTAGGCCGCCTCGGCGTGCACGACCAGGTCGATGCCGTTGAGCTCGTGCTCCTCGTCGATCCGGAAGCCCATCAGCTTGTCGACCACGAGACCGATCATGCCGGACATCACGAAGGCGTGGACGAGCACCGCGCCGCCGCCCAGTGCCGACGAGTGCCCCCCGACGTCGACAGCACCAGGATCGCCGCCGTCGCGCCGCGGTCACGCCCGTGCGGACGGCCCGGATGTCATCGACAGATCCGGGCCGTCCGCACGTGCTGTGTCAGTCCCGACGTCATCGGGAGGGGGAGAGCTCAGAGTGCCGCAGCATCCTTGTCACCGGTGCGGACCCGGACCACGGTCTCGATGGGGCTCACCCACACCTTGCCGTCGCCGATCCGCCCGGTCTGGGCGGTCTTGACGATGATGTCGACGATGTCGGCGCTGTCGTCGTCGTCGACGACGATCTCGATGCGGATCTTGGGCACCAGGGCGATGTCGTACTCCGCCCCCCGGTAGACCTCGGTGTGGCCCTTCTGGCGGCCGTAGCCGCTGACCTCGCTGACCGTCATGCCGGTCACGCCGAAGGTCTCGAGAGCCTCACGGACGTCTTCCCACTTGTGCGGCTTGATCACCGCGGTCACGAGCTTCACTGGAGGGCTCCTTGCTTGCTCATCGAGGGGGTCAGGACGCTGCTGCTGCCGCCGACACCGGAGTGGAGGTCATAGGCCGACTCACCGTGCTGGTCGAGGTCGATCCCGCCGACCTCGGCCTCCTCGGCGACCCGCCAGCCGATCGTGTACTTGATGGCCAGGGCGATCACGAGCGTCGCGACACCCGACCAGGCCACAGCCACCAGGACACCGAGGACCTGATCGCCCAGCGAGCCGAGGCCGCCGCCGTAGAAGAGTCCGTCGACCGCGCCGCCGGCGATGCCGGAGTCGGCGTCGGCGGTCGTGGAGAACAGGCCGATCAACACGGTGCCGACGACACCACCGACGAGGTGGACGCCGACGACGTCGAGAGAGTCGTCGAGGCCGATCTTGAACTTGTAGCCGACCGCCACGGCACACAGCGCACCGGCGATGACGCCGATCGCGAGGGCGCCGAAGATGTCGACCGCACCAGCGGCCGGGGTGATGGCGACCAGACCGGCGACGATGCCCGAGGCCGCGCCGAGCGAGGTGGCCTTGCCGTGCAGGAGACGCTCGACGACCAGCCAGCCGAGGATCGCAGCCATCGTGGCGAGCGTGGTGTTGGCGAAGGTGAGACCGGTCTCGTTGAGGAACTGCGTGCTGGTGTCGATGTCGTCGCTGAAGACGAGCGAGCCGACGTTGAAGCCGTACCAGCCGACCCACAGCAAGGCGGCGCCGAGCATCGTGAGCGTCAGGTTGTGCGGGCGCATCTTGTCCCGGGGCCAACCGACCCGCTTGCCGACGACCAGGGCGAGCACGAGGCCCGCGATACCGGCGTTGATGTGGACCGCGGTGCCGCCGGCGTAGTCCTGGGCGCCGATCGAGGTGCAGATCAGCGCGTCGTCGGTGCAGCCGAAGACCATGTGGGCCAGCGGGAAGTAGGACAGCGTCGCCCACAGCGGGACGAAGATGACCCAGGCGGAGAACTTGACCCGGTCAGCGATCGCGCCGCTGATCAGGGCTGTGGTGATCACCGCGAAGGTGAGCTGGAACATCATGAAGGTGTAGCCGTCGTAGCCGACGTCCTTCAGGCCGAAGTTCGTGAACGGTGAGGCGAAGAACGTGCCGTCGCCCCCGAACACCATCGAGTAGCCGTACAGCACCCAGAGGATGCCGACGATGGCCATGGCCACGTAGGACATCATCATCATGTTGAGCACTGACTTCGAGCGCGTCATGCCGCCGTAGAACAGGGCGAGCGCGGGTGTCGTCATCATGAGCACGAGCAACGTGGCCACGAGCATGAAGGCGTTATAGCCGTCCACAGGACCTCCATGGGTCTGGATATCGGGCGGGAGGGCCGGGGACGACGTCGGTGTCGAACCTCGTGCTCCTCCGATTCCCCATCAGCCTGTGGGCGCGAGATTTCCAGATCGTCCAGACCGTGTGTGCATCAGGTAACCAAGTCGCCCCGATTGTTTCGAGCGCGTAACACGCCTGCCGGGGGCCGCAAGGCTTGCGGCCGATCCGGCGCGCCGACGTAGGTGGTCCGGTCCGGACCGGTGGGTCGGACCCGGCCGGACAGCGGTCGGGTCAGCCGAGCAGGGCGTCGACGAAGGCGCCGGCGTCGAACGGCGCCAGGTCGTCAGGACCCTCGCCCAGCCCCACCAGCTTGACCGGGACGCCGAGCTCACGCTGGACGGCGACGACGATGCCGCCCTTCGCGGAACCGTCGAGCTTGGTCAGGACGATGCCGGTGACGTCGACGACCTCGCTGAAGACGCGCGCCTGGATCATGCCGTTCTGGCCGGTGGTGGCGTCGAGCACGAGGAGAACCTCGGTGACCGGGGCCTGCTTCTCGATGACCCGCTTGACCTTGCCCAGCTCGTCCATCAGGCCGGCCTTGTTCTGCAGGCGGCCCGCGGTGTCGACGATCACGGTGTCGATGCCGTTGTCGGTGCCGTGCTTGACCGCCTCGAAGGCCACGCTGGCGGGGTCGCCGCCCTCGGCGCCGCGGATGACCTCGACCCCGACCCGCTCTCCCCACGTGGCGAGCTGGTCGACGGCGGCGGCACGGAAGGTGTCGGCTGCGCCGAGGGTGACGGTGCGGTCGTCGGCCACGAGGATCCGGGCGATCTTGCCGACCGTGGTCGTCTTGCCGGCACCGTTGACGCCGACCACGAGCACCACGCCGGGGCGACCGTCGGTGCCGCTGACCTGCAGGCTCCGGTCCATCGTCGGGTCGACCAGGCTGAGCAGCTCGTCGCGCAGCACCGCTCGTGGGTCACCGGCCTCGTCACCACCGACGCGCAGGCGGGTGCGGAGGTTCTCCACGACCTGCTGCGTGGGCGCGACGCCGACATCGGCAGTCAGCAGGAGGTCCTCGATCGACTCCCAGGTGTCCTCGTCGAGGCGGTCGCGGCTCAGCAGCGCCAGCAGGCCGCGGCCCAGCCCGCCCTGCGAGCCGGCCAGCCGCTGACGCAGCCGGACGAGCCGCGACGCGCGGCCCTCGGGCTTCTCCAGGGTGGGAGTGCCCGGCATCTCCAGCGTCGGCGGCGCGGTCGCCGGGTCGAGCGGGATCTCGGTGTCGACCGGGGTGTCGAGACCGGTGTCCTGCGGCGGGGCCAGGACGTCGGTGGCACCGCCCGCCGGCGGCGTACGCCGACCACGGGAGACGAGCAGGCCGACCGTCGCTCCGACCAGGACCAGGGCCGCGAGCGAGATGACGATGATCAGGGTGAGCATGACCTCATCCAATCAGGAAGCACCCACGCACGCCTGATCGGTGCGTGGGACCGGGCACGGTCAGTGGGCCGGCAGGACGGACTCCGCCTCGCGGTCGTCGCTCAGCCCGGCGCGCCCGTGGTCCAGGTCGCCGTCGCGCAGCGTCGGCAGCGCGGCCGACACCCGGTCGACGAGGTCGCGCAGCCGCGGGGTCAGCGGCAGGTGCCGCTCCCAGCGCACGTAGGAGGCGACTGCCAGGGCGGCAACGGCGACGGCCAGGACGACGATCATGGACACGATGACAGCAGTCATGGCGGGGGCTCCTCCGAGTAGGGCTGATGCACTCGCGATTGTGTCAGCGACGCCCGCCGCTCCATCGGGGTGAAGCCGAACCAGCACCCCGGGTGTGACCCAGGACTCAGTCGCGCCCCGTCACCAGAGGCGTGACCGCGGTGCGGATCACGTCCGGCACGGGCACGACGGGGCGGGCCGGGTCGGTGTTGTCGACGTAGACGTGGACGAACCGACCCTCGGCGCAGGCCGGCTCGTCGGGAGCACCGGACCCACCCTGGAAGAGACCGACCCGGTAGATCACCGACGACGTGCCGAGCTTCTCCACCGCCAGCCCGAGCTCGATCGGGCGGGGATAACCCATCTCGGCGAAGTAGCGGCACGACACCTCGGCCACGACCCCGATCTGGGGCAGCTGCCGGATGTCACTGTCCGTCGCCTCGGCCAGGTGGGCGTTGACCGCGGTGTCGATGAGGTCGAAGTAGCGCGCGTTGTTGAGGTGGCCGTAGACGTCGTCGTCGGACCACCGCGTGGTGGCGATACGCCAGTCGACGTAGTCGGCGCGGGTGGGACGGGCCGGGCGTTCGCTCATGCGGGCATGGTGCCAGAGCACCGGAGGTCGGTCGGGCAGCGGCTCAGGCGAGCTCGCGGAGCCGCTGACTGATGACGGCGCTGACGCCGTCACCGCGCATGGTCACGCCGTAGAGGGCGTCGCCGACCTCCATGGTGCGCTTCTGGTGGGTGATGACGAGCAGCTGGGAGTTCTCGCGCAGCTCTTCGTAGATCTCCAGCAGGCGGCCGAGGTTGGTGTCGTCGAGGGCGGCCTCGACCTCGTCGAGGATGTAGAACGGCGAGGGTCGCGCCTTGAAGAGCGCCACGAGGAACGCGACCGCGACCAACGAGCGCTCGCCGCCGGAGAGCAGCGACAGTCGCTTGACCTTCTTGCCCGGCGGACGGGCCTCGACCTCGATGCCGGTGGTGAGCATGTTGCCGGGGTCGGTGAGCACCAGCCGGCCCTCACCGCCGGGGAAGAGTCGGGCGAAGGTGCTGTCGAAGGCCTTGGTGACGTCGGCGAAGGCCTCGGTGAAGACCTCCTCGACGCGGGCATCGACCTCGCGGACGATGTCGAGGAGGTCCTTGCGGGTGGTCTTGAGGTCCTCGAGCTGCTCGGTGAGGAACTTGTGCCGCTCCTCCATCGCCGAGAACTCCTCCAGCGCCAGCGGGTTGACCTTGCCGAGCATGGTCAGCTGGCGCTCGGCCTGCTTGAGCCGCTTCTGCTGCTCCTCGCGCACGTACGGCGTGGGCAGGCGCCGGTTGCCGGTGGTGTTCTCCTCGTTGGCCTCGTCGCGCACGTCGTCGTCGGCGGCGACCTGCTCAGGATCCTCGGGGTCCTCCCCCGGCTCGAGCGAGCGCGGGACGGGCTGGTCAGGACCGAAGTCCCGGATGAGGGCCTCGATGTCGAGGCCGAGCTCGTCGAGCGCCCGCTCCTCGAGCTGTTCGATGCGCATGCGCTGCTGGGCGCGGGCCATCTCGTCGCGGTGGACGGAGTTGACGAGCTCGTCGTGCTCCTTGCCGAGCTCCCGCAGGGTCGAGCGCACCTCGAGCAGGGCCTTCTCGCGACTGCTGCGCGCCTGGTCGACGCGCAACCGCGCCTGGGTGGCTTCGTAGATCGCGACCTCGAGCCGAGCCAGCACGAACGCCACGGCCACCGAGACCGCCTCGGCGGCCTCGCCCTCTCGGGCCAGCCGCTCACGGCGTTCGGCGGCGCGGGCGATGGTGTCGCGCTGCTTGGCCGCCTGACGCATCAGGTTGTCGGCGCGCCCGTTCAGCGCGCGAGCGCGTTCCTCCGCGGTGCGCAGGGCCAGGCGGGCATCCATCTCCTTCTGCCGCTCGGTGCGGGCGGCCTCGACCAGTCGCTCCCGCTCGGTGGTGTCGGGCTCGTTGTCGCTCTCGGGCGCGGCCTCGGCGCCGGCGAGGCGCTCCTCCAGCTCGGCCAGACCGGCCAGGTCGGCCTCGCGGGCAGCCTCCGCCTTGGCGATCGCCTGGGTGAGCCGCTCGGCCTCGCCCCGGGCCGAGCGGGCCTGGGAGCCGTACTGGCCGAGCTCCTCGGCGACGGCGGCGAGGTTGGCGTCGGACTCGTGGAGCCGCGCGAGCGCCACGTCGACCCGCTGCTGGGCGTCGAGGCGCTCGGCTTCGAGCCGGGACAGCTCGAACCCCAGCCGCTCCCCCGCAGCCGTGGCCGTCTGGAGTGCCGAGGCGGCTTCGTCGACTGCGCTCTGGATCTCGATCAGGCTCTGCTGGGCCCCCGATCCGCCGGCTGCGCGGTGGGAGCCGAGCAGGTCGCCGTCCCGGGTGACTGCCACGACGTCGGGCAGGTCGTCGACCAGGCTTCGAGCCGCATCGAGGTCGTCGACCACGGCGACGAGGGCCAGCATCCGCACCAGCGCCGGTTGCAGGGTCTCGGGGCACTCCACCGCGTCGACGGCGTACGTCGCGCTCGCGGGCAGGGTCGGCCAGTCGCGGGCGGCCTCGGGGGCGCCGCCGAGCACGAGGTCGGCGCGTCCGAGGTCGTGCTCGCGCAGGTGGTCGATGGCGGCCACGGCTGCCGCAGCGTCGGCCACCACGACGGCGTCCGCGGCGGCGCCGAGAGCGCCGGCGACGGCGGTCTCGTAACCGCTGCGCACCGTGAGCAGAGCAGCGACCGAGCCCAGCAGCCCGGCGACGTCGTCGCCCGCGGCGAGGAGTGCGCCGGCGCCGTCCTTGCGGTTGAGACCCATCTCGAGGGCGTCCTTGCGGGCAGCCAGCGACGAGCGGTCGCGGTCGGCCTGGGTGGCCTCGGCACGGATGGTGGCGAGCTTCTCCTCGAGGTCGTCGAGCAGGGCGACGGCCGCCTCGTGCTCGGCATCGAGGCCCTCCTCGCCGGCATCGAGGCCCGCGACCTTGGTCTCCAGGGAGGTGAAGTCGCGCTGGGCCCGGTCGGCGCGGGCGACGGCGTCCTCGCGGGCCAGCGTCAGCCGCCCCACCTCGTCGTCTGCTGCTGCGGCGCGGGACTTCAGCGCGTTGACCTGACCGGTCAGTCGCGCGAGTCCCTCGCGGCGGTCAGCAGCGGCGCGCTGGAGCGCGGTGATCCGACGCTCCTCTGCCGCCGCAGCCTCCTCGGCCACCTTGCGGGCCGCCACGGCGGCCTCGAGCGCGGCGCGCTGCGCCTCGACCTGCTCGGCGATCTCGCGCTCCTGGGCCCGCACGCGCTCGGCCTCGGCCTCGAGCTGGTCGGGATCGCGACCCTGCTCGGTGGTGGTCTCCCCCTGCCGGGCGGCGTTGCGGATGCGTTCGGCCGCGAGCCCCTGGGTGCCGCGGAACCGCTCGCGCAGCCCGGTGAGCGCATATTGGGTCTCCTGCGCGCGGCTCAGGGCCGGCAGGTCCTCACGCAGGGCAGCCTCGATCCGGGCCTCCTCGGCGCGGGCGGTGGCGAGGGCAGCCTCCACCTCGGCGCGGCGCTCGACCAGGATCGTCTCGTCGGCCATCTCCTGCTCGAGGGCCGTGCGGGCGATGACGAGGTCATCGGCCATCAGGCGGGCGCGGGCATCGCGGGCATCGGCCTGCACCGTGGCGGCCCGGCGGGCGACCTCGGCCTGGCGGCCCAGCGGCTTGAGCTGGCGCCGCAGCTCGCTGAGCAGGTCGTTGAGCCGGGTGAGGTTGCCCTCGGTGGAGTCGAGCTTGCGGAGCGCCTTCTCCTTGCGCTTGCGGTGCTTGAGGACGCCGGCCGCCTCCTCGATGAAGCCGCGGCGGTCCTCAGGGGTGGCGTGCAGGATCTGGTCGAGCTGGCCCTGCCCGACGATCACGTGCATCTCGCGCCCGATGCCGGAGTCGCTCAACAGCTCCTGGACGTCGAGCAGGCGGCAGGTGGTGCCGTTGATGGCGTACTCCGAGCCGCCGCTGCGGAACATCGTGCGGCTGATCGTCACCTCGGCGTACTCGATCGGCAGCGCGCCGTCGGAGTTGTCGATCGTGAGCACGACCTCGGCGCGGCCCAGCGGGGGGCGCCCGGAGGTGCCGGCGAAGATGACGTCGTCCATCTTGCCGCCGCGCAGCGACTTGGCACTGGCCTCGCCCATCACCCAGGCGAGGGCGTCCACGACGTTGGACTTGCCGGAGCCGTTGGGGCCCACGATGCAGGTGATCCCGGGCTCGAGCTGGAGCGTCGTCGCCGAGGCGAAGGACTTGAACCCCTTGAGGGTCAGGCTCTTCAGATACAACGCGTGGCTCCATCGCCGGTGATCGGGTACGTCGGACAGGCACTGCCGCAGGGAAGCTCAGCGGCTTCACCCTACCCGCGAGCGGCGCCGACGCCGCGCAGTGACTGCTGTCGAGGGGGTGTGTCCCTGACGCTGTTGGACCCTCCGGGGGCTCAGCTGTTGCGGCCCCGCGCGTCGACCGGCCACGCCTCGTCGCCGACGCCGACGTGCAGCGCGTCGACGAGGTTGACCACCGAGCAGACGTGGTTGGGCACGATCTCCACCACCTCGCCGAGCTCCGGGCGCGGTCCCGCGCCGGTCTCGAGGACGCCGTGGTGCTCCCACATCCTCGCCAGCCGAGCGTGCGGGTAGGCCGGCACCACGCCGTGCGCGTCGACGTACGCCGGCCGGTCGACGCCGAGCACCTTGGCCCCGGCGTCGAGCACGACCTGGCCTGGCACGGCGGTGCTCACCACCGTGGCGCGCACGGTGAGCGCGACCCGCTCGAGCGTGGTGGACCCGAGGGCGAGCTGCTGGGCATCGCCGAAGACATAGACCCCGGGGCGCAGCTCGGTGACCGGCGAGGCGAGGTCGAGCAGGCTGTGGGCCACCGTCGGCGCGGCTCCCCCGCTGCGCACCGGCGCAGCGACCTGGTGCGCCTGCAGCGAGTCCCCCGCTGCGCCCAGCGCCGCTGCCTCGTCGGCGGCTGCGGCAGCCGCGGCACCGCCGGGGGCGTACCCGTGACCGGGGAAGGTGAAGACCCCCACCACCTCGACACCGCGCTCCGCGGCGTACGCGGCGAGTCGGCCCGCCTCGTCGGGGGCCACGCCGGAGCGGCGCAGCCCGCAGTCGACCTCGATGCTGACCGCGACCCCGGCTGCTGCTGCCAGGTCGACGCCGCTCGGGGCGTCGACGCCGATGATGGTGCGCACCCGTGCGGCCAGGCCACGGAGTCGCTCGGCAGCGCCGTGGACGGGATAGGCGATGAGCAGGTCCTTCTCGTGCGAGGCGACCAGGTCGGCGAAGACCTCGGCCTCCCCCACGGTGGCGACGCTCAGCCCGACGGCGCCGGCGGCGAGCTGACGGCGTCCGACCTCCCGCGACTTGTGGGTCTTGGCGTGCGGACGCAGCGCGATGCCCCGGGCGTCGCAGGCCGCCTGCATCGCCTCGATGTTGGCCTGGAGCAGGTCCGGATCGACGCGCACGTACGGCGTGGGGGTGCTCACGGCATCGCCGGCTCGGTGGACTCCTCGGCGTGGGCGATGTGGCGCAGCTGGCCCCAGATCAGCACCACGAACACCGCCGAGCCGACCGCTGCGAACCAGAACGGCGCGGTGAGCCCGAAGTGCTGGGCGAGCACGCCGCCGATCCCCGAGCCGATGACCAGCCCGCCGAAGCTGCCGACGAGGTTGACCGACCCGACCCGTCCCTGGAGCGAGCTGGGCACGGCGCGCTGGCGCACCGTGATCGAGGTCGTGCCCCAGATGAAGGCGTGCGCACCGAAGACGAAGAAGATCGCCAGGGCCACCGCCGGCGACCTCGTCAGCGCCAGCCCGACATGGGTGAGGGTCTCGATCACCAGGCCGATGCGCATGACGTCGGCGAGGCTCACGTGGCGGGTGATCCAGCCGTAGGACACGATGCCGAGCAGGCCACCGGCCGCTCCTGCGGTCGTGATCAGGCCGAACCCGACCTCGCCGAGCCCGAGACGCTCGGTCGCGTAGAGCACCAGCACCGACCACGCGGCCCCGAAGGTGACGTTGAAGGTGAACAGTGTCAGCACCAGCGTGCGCACGGCTGCGTGGTGACGCACCCAGCGGAACCCCTCGACGATGTCGTCGCGCACGTGGGTGTGCTCCTCGGGGGTGCGCGCGTGCGGGGCGAGCCGCAGCCGACTGATCAGCGCGGCGCCGAGCAGCACCAGCACAGCCTGGGCGGCGAAGGGCCACGCCATGCCGATCGCGAACATCGCCGCACCCAACGGCGGTCCGACGAGCTGGTTGACGGTGATGAAGCCGGCCTGGAGACGGGAGTTGGCCAGCGCGAGGTCGTCGCGCGCCACGATCATCGGCACGATCGTGGAGGAGGCGTTGTCGGCGAACACCTCGGCGGTGCCGAGCAGGAACAGCGCCGCCAGCACGACCGGGATCGAGACCGCCCCGGTCACCAGGAACGTCGTCAGCACCACCAGCACGCCCGCGCGCGCCAGGTCGACGGCGACCACGATCTTGCGTCGGTCGAGGCGATCGGTCAGGGCGCCGGCGAACAGCCCGAAGAGCAGGGGCGGCAGCCACACCGCCAGGGCGGCGAGCGAGACGACGAACGGCGAGTCGGTCTGCGAAGCCACCAGCAGCGGTCCGGCAGCGAGCGCGACACCGTCGCCGAGGTTGGAGATCCAGGAGGAGGAGAGCAGCCAGCGGAACCCCGGGCCGAGGCGCCGGGGCACGACGACTTCCACGACGCTGCTCACAACGTCGAGACGTTAGTCGCTGCCGCTCCTGCGCCTCAATCCGGTTTCGGCACCGAGGGGCCGACCCGGGTCAGGCGGTGGCGAGCCCGCCCACGACGCGGCGCCGGCGCAGACCCAGGGCGAGCAGCATCGCGGCCCCGACCAGGCCCAGCGGTACGGCGCCACCAGCGGCACGCCCGAGCGCGGTCGGGTCCTCCTTCGAGGTCGGGGGGAGGGCGCCGCGGCGGTCGCCGGGGACGTCGACGGCGTAGACGTCGAGGCCGCGGACCAGGTCGATGGAGTAGACGACGTTGGTCTTCTGCTGCGTCATCCGGCCCTTGCGGTAGACCGGCACCCACATCGCGTCCCACACCTCGGAGAGCCCGAAGACCGAGTGTGCGTAGGTGCGGATGTTGCGCGGGTCGCGCACGTCGATGATCTGGGTGCCGCCGCCGTAGAAGCCGGCCGCGACGAGACCGCCGGGGCGGTAGTCGAACCAGTGCGAGGAGCAGAACGCACCCTGGGGCAGGGGGAAGGAGCCGAGGTCGGCGATCTCGACCTTGTCGAGCGGCTTGATGGCGTTCTTGGTGCCGTCGAGCTTCTTGATCCACCAGGTCTGGAACGAGCCCGCGCGGGTGCAGTCGGTCTGCTCGTAGTCCTCCTCGGTGATGAGCAGGATGTTGCCGTTCTTCAGCGACGGCTTGCGCCCGGGCTTGAACGCCTTGGCGTTGGGGTGGAAGGCGTTGTGCAGGATGAAGTCGTTCCAGCCCTCGTAGCGCGGGTCCTCGCCACGGCCGGCCGCGCCGGTGGTGGTGATCAGGCGGGGCTTGGCGGGCGCCTCGACGTTCCACATCGAGGCGCCGCCCCACCCGGTGTGGGTGCCGATGCCGGCGGCGTCGAAGTTCCACTTGTGACCGGCGGTGGGTGACCAGAAGGCCTGGAGCCCGTCCTTCTTGGGGTTGCGGTCGACCTCGCTCGGCTTGCGCAGGTTGCGCAGGTCGAAGACCGAGAAGTAGGGGTTCGACTCGCTGTCGCCGGCCGAGTAGGCGTAGGTGCAGTTGCGGTCGTCGACGCACGCCACGGTGTGGGTGCTCGTCGATCCCTCGGTGCGCGAGAGGATCCGCGGCTCGGACGGCTTGGTCACGTCGACGACGATCAGCTCGCCGCCCCCGAGGTTGCTGTGCGCGATGTCGTCGGGCGATGCCTGCACCAGGTCGACCCCGATCAGGGCGAAGCGGCGGACGCCCTTCTTCGTGCGGCGCTCACCGCAGGTCATCGCCTCGTTCTCGAAGAGCACGTTGGGCAGGACCCCGACGAGAGCGGGACGAGCGGGGTTCTTGACGTTCCACACCCGCAGGGAGTCGACGCCGCTGGTCACGAACAAGGGGGCGGTCTGCAAGAAGCAGCCCGAGATCCCGACCTGCCCGGGGTTGACGCCCAGGTGGGCGATCTTCTTGCTCTCCAACGAGACGTCAGTGCTGTCGCGCAGCTGCGCCATCCGGCGGATGCGGTCGCGATCGCCGTGCGCCGAGGCCGAGGACAGCGGCGTCAGCAGGGAGGTCAGGGTCCCGAGAAGGACAACGGTCAGCAGGGCAGCGAGGAATCGGCGCACGGGAGTACCAACGCGCCAACGTGCGCAGGGTCACGGGGTGACCCTGAAACGATCAGGCGGGCTGCATCTCCTGCAGGGGTGCGGAGTCGATCAGCTCGGCGGCACGAGCGGCCACCAGCTTGTCGTTCTCCTCCGACAGACGAAGCACGAGGGACTCCAGCTCGGCCACCCGCTGGCGCAGCCGAGCGTTGTCGGCTGTGAGGCGGGGGTCGCGCAGGTCGCTGTTCAGGTGGCCGATCAGCGCCTTGGCCATGAAGTGAGCCTTCCGGTGAGAGGGGGTCCCTGGAAAGGGGCCGTCTACAAGAGTCCCACTCCGGCGGGAGTGGGTCAATCCGGCGCGATCACGGTGACCGGCGCGGCCCCTCGCGCCGCGCTGCGGCGCCGGGGCGCGGGCTGGCACTGCGGGCAGTAGTAGGACGAGCGATTCATGAACGCGACCCGCCGGATCGGCGTCGCGCACCGGTCGCACGGCTCGTCCTGACGACCGTAGGCGTGCAGCGACCGGTCGAAGTAGCCCGACTCCCCGTTGACGTTGACGTAGAGGGCGTCGAACGACGTGCCGCCCTGGCCGAGGGCCTCCCCCATGACGTCGCGGGCGTGGGCCAGGAGCCGGCGGACCTGGGGCGCGGTCAGCTTGTCGCCGGGTCGCTCACCGTGGAGCCGTGCGCGCCACAGCGCCTCGTCGGCGTAGATGTTGCCGACCCCGGAGATCAGCCCCTGGTCGAGCAGCAGCCGCTTGATCCCCGAGCTGCGACGCCGGACCCGCCCCACGAAGACCTCGTCCTCGAACGCCGGGTCGAGCGGGTCGCGGGCGATGTGGGCGATCTCGGGCGGCAGCTCGGCTCCCCCGGACGAGACCGACAGCCCGCCGAACATGCGCTGGTCCACGAACCGCAGCTCGCGACCCTCGTCGGCGCCGTCGAGCACGAGCCGCACCCGCAGGTGCCGCTCGGGAGGCGCGGTCGGCGGCTGGACGAGCAGCTGACCGCTCATGCCGAGGTGGCCGAGGAGGGCGTCACCGTTGTCGAGCGGGAGCCAGAGGTACTTGCCGCGGCGCCGGGCGGCCTCGATCCGGCGGCCGGTGAGGGCCTCGGCGAAGCCTTCGGCCCCACGGGGGTCGCGCCGTACGGGGCGCGGGTGCAGCACCTCGACGCGGGCGATCCTCGAGCCGAGCACGTGACGCTCGAGCCCGGCCCGGACGACCTCGACCTCGGGGAGCTCGGGCACTGGGTCTGCCGGTCAGTCGGCCGAGACCGGCTCGGTGCCGACGACGTCGTCGGTCTGCGGCGGCGGTCTGGGCGGCGGTGACGGCCGCGACGATCTCGCCGTACGCCGTCTCGGCGCAGGCCTGCTCGGCTTCCTTCTTCGAGCGACCGGTGCCGTTGCCGTAGAGCTGGTCGCCGACGCGCACCTGAGCGGTGAACGTCTTGGCGTGGTCGGGACCGTCGTCGGCGAGGACGTACTCGGGGACACCGAGACCGTGCTCGGCCGAGAGCTCCTGCAGCGACGTCTTCCAGTCGAGGCCGGCCCCCATCGCGGAGGCTTCCTCGATCAACGGGTCGAAGAGGCGGTGGACGACCGCGGAGGCCGTCTCGATCCCGCCACTGAGGTGCACCGCGCCGATCACGGCCTCGACGGTGTCGGAGAGGATCGAGGACTTGTGACGTCCGCCGGTCGACTCCTCGCCGCGCCCGAGCTTGACGTGGTCGCCGAGCCCGATCCGGATCGCCACCACTGCCAGGGCCCGTGCGTTGACGACGGCGGCGCGCAGCTTGGCGAGCCGACCCTCGGACAGGTCGGGGTGCATGAGGTAGAGAGTCTCGGTCACCACGACCCCGAGCACGGAGTCGCCGAGGAACTCGAGCCGCTCGTTGGTGGGCAGCCCGCCGTTCTCGTAGGCGAACGAGCGATGCGTCAGGGCGCGCTCAAGGAGCTCGGGGTCCAGGATCGGATCCCCGAGCTCCGAGCGCAGCTCTGCGTAGTTGCTGATGACGGCCTCGCGAGCCGACGGCTCAGAGGACCTGGCGACGCGCGGCGCGGGCGCCGTACTGGCCGCACGTGCCACAGGCACGGTGCGGCAGGTGCTTGGCGGCGCACGCGGGGTTCGCGCAGGTCACCAGGGTCGGCGCCGTAGCCTTCCACGCCGAACGACGGTGCCGGGTGTTGCTGCGCGACATCTTCCGCTTCGGAACAGCCACTGTCTTCTCCTCATTCACAGGACCCGGCCGGTTTCCCGGTCAAGGCCTTCTCGGTCGAGCTCTGGTCGGTCTTCTGGTCAGTCTTGGGGGTCTTGCTCGGTGGTGCTGTCCTGCTCGAGTGTGGTCAGTGCTGCCCACCGCGGGTCGATCGGGGCCTCGTGCGTGTGATCAGGATCATCTCGCAGCTGGGCACCACACTCGATGCACAACCCGGGACAGTCCTCTTCACACAGCGGCTGGTACGGCAGTGCAAGCACCACCGCGTCCCGCAACAGCGGCTCGAGGTCGAGCAAGTCGTCCTCCAGCATCCTGACCTCGTCGTCCTCGTCGTCGGGAGCCTGATCACCTTGGTCGTCGTAGAGGTACAGCTCCTGGAACCGCACATCGAGAGGTTCCTCGATCGGATCCAGGCACCTGACGCACTCGCCGTCCAGAGCCGCCGTGGCGGTCCCGGTGATCAACACCCCTTCCATGACCGCTTCGAGGCGCAGATCGAGTTCGATCGGCGCACCTTCTGCGATCTGAAGGACATCGATGCCCAGACCTGCTGGAGCCGGCACCGTCAGCGACACCTCACGTTGGGACCCCGGGCGGCGGCCGAGCTCGCGAGTATCGAGCACGAGCGGCGCTCTCGGGTCCAGGCTGGTCAGGGGTTCACTTCCGGGTCCGGGCACAAACAGATCAGAGAGAAGACTAGCGCCCGCGTGACCGACGACCCAATTCGATGGCCGTCACCCGCGCTGCGCCTCATCCGCGCTCCGCCAGACGTGCGGTGAGCCGCTCGAGCACGAACGGCGGGACGAAGGCCGAGACGTCACCTCCGAAGGAGGCGACCTCCTTGACCAGGCTGGAGGACACGAACGACGTGCCGGTCGCGGTGGGCAGGAAGATCGTCTCCACCTCGGTGAGCGCGTGGTTCATCTGCGCCATCGGCATCTCGTAGTCGAAGTCGGTCGCCGCGCGCAGGCCCTTCACGATCGCCTGGGCGTCGTGCTCGACGCAGAAGGTGGTCACCAGACCGGTGAAGCCGGCGACTCGCACGTTGGCGAACGGTGCGCAGGCCTGCTCGAGCATCGCGATGCGCTCGTCGGCGTCGAACATGCGGTTCTTCGAGGGATTGACGCCGATCGCGACCACCACCTCGTCGAAGAGGCGCGATGCACGGCCGATGATGTCGACGTGGCCGTGGGTGACGGGGTCGAAGGACCCGGGACACACTGCTCTGCTCATGGTGCGCCCTCCCCCTGCTCGCTGTCGTCGGCGCCGGCGTCGTCCCGCTCGTGCGCACCGATCGGCTCGGCTGCGTGACCGTACCAAAGCGTCGTCTCGCCGTAGCGCTTGGAGCGCCCCGCCTCGATCCCGGCCGGCCAGGTGGGCTCGGGGCTGCGCCGCGAGCGCTCCACCACGACCAGTGCGTCCGGAGCGAGCCAGGCCTGGAGCGCCTCGAGGTCGGCGGCCAGCTCTTCCTCGCTCAGGGGGTACGGCGGATCGCTGAGCACGACGTCGTACGGCGCCGGCGGGGTGCCGGCCAGCGTCGAGGCCACCGAGGCGGCGCGCACGTCGGCGACCCGACACCCGAGGACGCCGGCGTTGGTCGAGATCAGCGCTGCGGTGCGCCGGTCGGACTCCACGAACGTCACCGCTGCTGCCCCCCGTGACCACGCCTCGAGCCCGAGGGCACCGCTGCCGGCGTACAGGTCGAGGACGCGCAGGTCGTGCAGCGAGCCGCACCACGACTCCAGCGCGCTGAACAACGCCTCGCGCACTCGGTCGCTGGTGGGGCGGGTCTTGTCGCCGGTGGGGGTCTGCAGGCGGCGTCCGCCCGCGGTGCCGCCGATGATGCGGGTCACAGGATGGCTCCGTTCACGACTTCTCGATGAAGTCGGCTCCGGTGGTGGCCTCGAGCTTGCTGACCTCGGCGGCCAGCAGGGGCGCCCCGGCGAGGTCGGGGTCGGTGTCGAGGAGGTCCTCGGCCGCATCACGCGCCTCGAGGATCGTCTTCTCGTCGCGCAGCACCCGGAGATTCTGCAGGGTGGAGCGACCTCCGGACTGCGAGGCCCCGAGCACGTCGCCCTCGCGGCGTTGCTCGAGGTCGACCCGGCTCAGCTCGAAGCCGTCGGTGGTGGAGGCGACCGCGTCGAGCCGCACGCGCGCCGGTGACTCCAGCGGGGCGTAGGAGACCAGCAGGCACAGCCCCGGCAGCCCGCCACGACCGACCCGACCACGCAGCTGGTGGAGCTGGGAGACGCCGAAGCGGTCGGCGTCGAGGAGCACCATGGCCGTGGCGTTGTGGACGTCCACGCCGACCTCGATGACCGTGGTCGCGACGAGCACGTCGACCTCACCGGCGGCGAAGGCCCGCATCGTGGCGTCCTTCTCCTCCGGCGACATCCGCCCGTGCAGTGGTCGCACGCGCAGTCCGGCCAGCGGGCCGGCGGCGAGCTCGACGACGATCTCCTCGACCGCGGCGAGGGGCGGCTGCGCGGCGGTCTTGTCGCGCACGACCGGCTGACCGTCCTCGTCGAGGTCGGGCTGGTCCTGCCCGCCTTCCTCGAGCTGGTCGCCGGAGATGCGTGGGCACACGACGTAGGCCTGGTGCCCTCGGGCCACCTCCTCGCGGACCCGCTCCCAGACACGGGTCACCCACCCCGGGTGGTCGAGCAGGTTGACGACGTTGGTCTGGATCGCGGCACGGCCCGCGGGGAGCTCGGTCAGGGTGGAGGTCTCGAGGTCACCGAAGACCGTCATCGCCACGGTGCGCGGGATCGGGGTCGCGGTCATCACCAGCACGTGGGGCGGTGTGCCGCCGGTCTTGGCGGTCAGGGCTGCGCGCTGCTCGACACCGAAGCGGTGCTGCTCGTCGACCACCACGAGCCCGAGGTCGGCGAACTGCACCCGCTCCTCGAGCAGGGCGTGGGTGCCGATCACGATGCCGGCCTCGCCGCTGGCCAGGCGCGACATCGGCGCGGTGCGCTGGGTCTTGGTCATCGATCCGGTGAGGAGCTCCACGGCGGTGCCCTCGGCAGCGCCCCCGAGCATCCCGCCGGCGGCGAGGTCGCCGAGCAGGGCGGTGATGGAGCGGTGGTGCTGCTGGGCGAGCACCTCGGTGGGAGCGAGGAGCGCAGCCTGGCCGCCGGAGTCGACCACGCGCAGCATCGCGCGCAGCGCGACGAGGGTCTTGCCCGAGCCCACCTCGCCCTGCAGGAGCCGGTTCATCGGGTGCGGGCACGCCAGGTCGGCCTCGAGCCGGGCGCCGATCTCGCGCTGGCCGTCGGTGAGCTGGAAGGGCAGGCGGGCATCGAACGCCGCCAGCAGCGCGCCGCTGCCGCCGTCGCGCGCCACCGCTCCCATCGCGCGTACGGCGCGGCGTCGCCGACCGAGCACCAGCTGGGTCACCAGCGCCTCCTCGAACCGGAAGTGCCGCTGGGCCCGCTTGACCTGGCTGAAGTCCTCGGGAGCGTGCACCCAGTCGTAGGCGCTGCGCACGTCGATCAGGTCGAACCTCGCGCGCACGTCGTCAGGAATCACCTCCGGCAGGTCGTCGACGACCGAGCGGGCGAACGTGATCGCCCGCTGGAGGTCCCACGACTCGACGGTCTTGGTGAGGGGGTAGATGGGGTAGAGCGCACCGATGGCCTCGACCGCGGCGATGTCACCGCCCGCGCCCTCGCCGCCGGCATCGTCGGAGACCCCGAAGAGCACCATCCGCGGGTTCGTCAGCTGCCAGGTGCCGTTGAAGTTGCCGGCCTGGCCGAGGAAGAGCCCGGTGCGGCCCTCCGGCAGCCGCGAGGCCTGCCACTGGGCGATGTGCTGCTTCTTGGCGAAGAACGTCATCTTCAGGGGCGGGCCGTCGGTGCGCAGCGTCGTCTCGAGCCGGTAGGCCGGCGTCCCGGTGCGCCGGTCCTGGTAGGTGATCAGCTTGCTGCTGACGATCTCGCCGATCACGGTCAGCATCTGCCCGACCTCGAGGTCGGCGAGCCGGGTGAGCTTGCCGGTCTCGACGTAGCGTCGCGGGAAGTGACGCAGCAGGTCGCCGACGGTCTCGATGTGGAGGTTGTTGCGGATCTTGTCGTGCTTCTTGCTGGTCGCGCCGAGCACCGTGGTGACCGGGGAGTCGAGGGTGATCACAGCCTCAACCCTGCCTCACTCCACCGACAGCAGCAGCGGGTAGCGCTCCTGCCCGCCCTCGTAGACCACGACGTCGACGTGGGGATGGGTCTCCCCCACCCAGGCGGCGGCCTGCTCGGCGAGCCCGTCGGCGCCCTCGCCGGCGACCAGGGTCACCAAGTCCCCACCGCCGGCCAGCAGCCGTCGCAGCACCTCGGTGGCGACCTCGGTGGCCTCGGCGCCCACCACGGCGAAGTCGCCGGCGATGACGCCGAGCACGTCGCCGGGCTCGCACCAGCCCGCCATCGTCATGGCTGCCTTGGCTGCGACCGTGATCGCGCCGTGGCGGGCGTGCCGGGCCGTGGCGGTCATCTCGAGCACGTCCTGGTCGAAGCTGCGGCCGGGCTCGTGCACCGCCATCGCGGCCAGCCCCTGGACCTGCGCCTGGGTGGGGATCACCGCCACCCGCAGCCCGAGGTCGGTCTCGGCGTTGCCGGCCGCCACCTGGGCCACGCGCACCGAGTCGGCGTCGTTGGGCAGCACCACGACCTCCTGGGCGCCCGAGCCGGTGATGGCCTCCAGCACCTGACCCGTGGAGGGACGGCGTCCAGGTCCGCCGACGACGACCACCGCTCCGGCGTCCTCGAAGAGCTGCACCAGTCCGGGGCCGGCGGCGACGGCCACGACCGCGCGGCCGCGCCGTACGGTCGGCCGGGCTCGACCGGTCCGCGACGAGGAGTCCGCATCAGCGGCCGCCTTCTCCGCGACCTGCTCGGCGAAGTGGGTCACCCGCACCCGGTAGGGACGACCTGCCTCGATCCCGGCCTCGATCGCCGCGCCCACGTCGTCGACGTGGACGTGGACGTTCCACAACCGGTCGCCGCCGACGACGACGAGGGAGTCGCCGAGGCGGGCGAGCGTCGCGCGCAACCCGGCGACCTGGTCGTCGTCGGCCTCGAGGAGATACATCACCTCGTACGACGGGCCGTCGGGGGTCAGGTCGCCCTCCGGCGCGGTGAGCGGCTGTGGGAGCGGGATCTTGCGGTGGCCCAGCGCGCTGGAAACAGCCAGCGGACGGCGCCCGGTCAAGGCGGTCTCGGCGGCGTCGAGGATCACGCAGATGCCGCGACCACCGGCATCGACGACGCCGGCGTCGCGCAGCGCCTGGAGCTGTTCGGGGGTGCGGGCGAGCGCTTCACGCGCTGCCTGGGCGGCGCTGGTGAACACGTCTCGCGCCCGCACGTCGGGCGATGCGGCCTGCGCCATCGCGGCGTCCGAGGCCGCGCGGGCCACAGTGAGCATGGTGCCCTCGACCGGCGTACCCACGGCGCGGTAGCTGGCCTCGGTGGCATCACGCAGCGCCTCGGCCATCACCAGCCCGTTGCGCTCGGGCCCGGTGACCTGACCGATGCGGCGGGCGATCGCCCCCAGCATCTCGCTGAGGATGACACCGGAGTTGCCGCGCGCCCCCAGCAGCGCTCCCCGGGCGAACGCCGCCAGCGTCGCCTGCTCGTCGACCTCATCGGCGTCGGGGTCGAGGTCCTGCAGTGCCTCGCGCACCGTGTCACGGGCTGCGGAGACGGTGAGGTACATGTTGGTGCCGGTGTCGCCGTCCGGCACCGGGTAGACGTTGAGGGCGTCGATCTCCTCGCGCGCGGCTGCCAGCGCGTCGGTGGCGATGTCGACGAAGCGGAGCACGATGGCCAGGTCGATGCCGTCGCTGCTGGGCGTCTGCTCCATCGCTCTCCTGCTGTCGTGGATGATGGCGTCCGCAAGGGTCTCGACCGCTGCGTCGTGCTCGGAAGGGCACACGTTAGCGAGGAGTCCGCTCGATTTCGGGCAGGGACGCTGGTCGGATACTCTTGCGCGGTTGCCTGCTGTGCAGGCCCCCAGATCCAGATCATTCGAACCAAGACTTATTCAGGAGTGTCCCGTGGCTGCCGTCTGCGACATCTGCGCCAAGAAGCCTGGCTTCGGCAACAACCGGCCGTGGTCGCGCAAGATCACCAAGCGCCGCTTCGACCCCAACATCCAGCGTGTCCGTGCCACGGTCAACGGCACCCCGCAGCGGATGAACGTCTGCACCGGCTGCCTCAAGGCCGGCAAGGTCTCGCGCTGACCTGACTTTCGGAGCATGTCGGAAGACCGCCACCTGGAGGGGTGGCGGTCTTTCCGTTTCTCCCTCCACCCCGCTGAGGCTTCGCCCCGGCTGGGCGCGGACGTCAGAAGTGGGTCCAGCCCGTCGGGCCGTCGTAGGGCGCACCGTCGACGGTGACCTCGCCGGGCTCACCGCGGTCGTGCACCGTCCCGATGGCGCTCCAGCCCTCGGGCAGGGTCGTGCCGGCCGGGAAGGTCGCGAGCAGCGAGTGATCCTCTCCCCCACTCAGCACCAGCGAGACCGGGTCGATGTTGAGCGCCGCACCGACCGCGTGCAGCGGGTCCGGCAGGTCGAAGGCGCCCCGGCGCACGTCGATGGCCACGCCCGAGTCAGCGGCGAGGTGGCCGACCTCGGCGAGCAGGCCGTCGGAGATGTCGATCATCGCCGTGGCGCCCGCATCGGCGGCCGCCGGTCCGGCGTCGTACGGCGGCTCGGGGCGGCGGTAGGCCTCGACGAGCGCGCGCGGCGAGCGGAAGCCTCGCCCCAGCACCGCCAGCCCGCCCGCGGCCCAGCCCTGGCGTCCGGCCAGGGCCAGCACGTCGCCGGCGCGGGCCCCCGAGCGGATGACCGGCGCCTGGGTGCAGGCCCCGATGACGGTCACCGCGATCACGATCTCCGAGGCGCCGGTCAGGTCGCCGCCGACCACCGAGGCCCCGACGGAGGCGCACTCGTCGGCGAAGCCGCGGGCGAAGTCCAGGGCCCAGGCCACCGGCAGGTCCGCGGGGGCCGCGAGGCCGATGGTCAAGGAGTGCGCCCGCCCGCCCATCGCGTTGATGTCGGAGATGTTCTGGGCAGCTGCCCGGTGCCCGACGTCCTCGGCCGAGACCCAGTCGCGGCGGAAGTGGCGGCCCTCCACGAGGAGGTCGGTCGACACCACGACGTGGCCCGTGCGCACGCGCAGGACCGCCGCGTCGTCCCCCGGTCCGATGAGCACGTGCTCGCCCTGGGAGAAGAGTGCGACGAGGTCGGCGATGAGCCCGAACTCCCCGGCATCGGCAAGGGTCGGGCCAGTCGATTCGGGCATGACCCCATCCCATCAGACGTCGGGTCCGACGAAGGTCCCGACGCGGGTATCGACACCACGGGAACGCGCGATAGGTTGTGCAGCGCATCACCCCGGCTCATCCGCTGTCGCAAAGGAGCGCTCGCCATGGTCGTCCAGGCCTACATCCTGATCCAGACCGACGTAGGTAAGGCTGCTGAGGTCGCCAAGGCGATCGCCGCGGTCAAGGGCGTCACCCTCGCCGAGGACGTCACGGGTCCCTACGACGTCATCGTGCGCGCCGAGGCGCGCAACGTCGACGAGCTCGGGAAGCTCGTGGTCTCCAAGGTCCAGAACCTCGAGGGCATCACCCGCACGCTCACCTGCCCGGTCGTTCACATCTGAACGTGTCCGTGCGTTCTCGACGCCCTGTGTCCTCACGGACACGGGGCGTCGTGCACTCTGCCCTCCCGCTGACCCTGGTCGCGCTGCTGGCCGGCGCCTGCGGTGGCCCCGTCGAGATCGCCTCCCCCACGCTGTCCGGCAGCGACCTGGCAGCGTGCACGGCCTTCGTCGACGCGCTTCCCGCGACATTGGCGGGGGAGGAACGCCGCGAGGTCGAGCCGCCCGACGCCCTGGGCGCGGCGTACGGCGACCCGGCGATCGTGGTCACCTGCGGCGTGGACCCGCCCGACGGCTTCGACCGGCTCACGTCCTCGTGCGAGGTCGCCAACGGCGTCGGCTGGTACGTCCCGCCGGAGCAGTTCGACGACCAGAGCGCTGACGTCACGCTCACCACGCCCGGCTTCCGGCCCGTGGTGCAGGTCGACGTGCCGGGCAGCTATCGACCCGACAGCCCGGCGGCGGCGATCGCCGAGCTCGCCGCCGGCGTCGACGAGCACCTGAGGCTCGTCGAGAACTGCGACTGAGCCGGCCTCAGCGCAGGCCGTCTCAGCGCAGGCCGTCTCAGCGCAGGCCGGTCTCGCGGGCCAGCGCGAGCTGCAGCAGCCGGTCGACCAGCGCCGGGTAGTCCACGCCCGAGGCCGCCCACATCTGCGGGAACATCGACAGCGGGGTGAAGCCCGGCATCGTGTTGATCTCGTTGACGACCAGCGAGCCGTCGGGGTGCACGAAGAAGTCCACCCGCGCGAGCCCCTCGCAGCCGACCGCCTCGAAGGCCCGGACGGCCAGGGCCTGCAGCTCGGCGGTCGTGGCGGCAGGCAGGTCGGCCGGCAGGTCGATGGCGGTGGCCTCGCCGGGCAGGTACTTGGCCTCGAAGTCGTAGAAGTCGTGGGCGTCGGTGATCCGGATCTCGGCCGGCACGCTGGTCTGCGCCGTGCCGTCGAGCTCCTGGAGCACCCCGCACTCGACCTCGCGGGCACCCTCGGCCGAGACCTCGACCAACACCTTCGGGTCGTGCTCGAGCGCTGACTCGAGGGCTGCGTCGAGCTCGGCCACGCTGCGCACCTTGGAGATGCCCAGGCTCGACCCGCCGCGAGCCGGCTTCACGAACGCCGGGTAGCCCTGCGCGTCGCTGCGACGTCGTACGGCGGTCGGGTCGGCGGCCCACTCGCGGGCGGTGACGGTGATGCTCGGCATCAGCGGCAGGCCCGCGGCGCCGAGGACGACCTTCATGTAGGCCTTGTCCATGCTGACCGCCGAGGCCAGGACGCCGGCGCCGACGTAGCGCACACCCGCCATCTCGAGCATGCCCTGGATCGTGCCGTCCTCGCCCCAGGGCCCGTGGAGCACCGGGAAGACGACGTCGACCTCCCCCAGCGTCTCGGGCGGCTTGCCGGCGTCGGAGACCACGAGGTCGGTGCCGCCGGAGACCCGGGCCAGGGCCACGGCCGCGCCGTCGCCGTCGACGACGGGAAGTTGCTGCGTGCTCTCGAGCCGCAGTCGCTGCGGGTCGCCCGACTCCAGCACCCACCGACCGTCGCGGGTGATCCCGATCGGGATCACGTCGTAGGCGTCGGTGTCGATGGCGGCCAGGACGCTGCCGGCGGTCACGCAGGAGATCGAGTGCTCGCTCGAGCGGCCACCGAAGACCACTGCGACACGGGGTTTACGGGTGCCGTCGGTGCCATTCACGGGCCCGACCCTATCCTCGGTCGCATGCCCAGCGATGCACCGGCAACCCGACCCGCCCCCACCCCCGGCCTCCGCGCGGCGACCGTCGCGGTCACGCGCGGTCGTCCGCCTCGCGAGGCCGACCAGCCGCTCAACGTGCCGATCACCATGGCGTCGACCTACGTCGCGACCGGCGACCTCGAGTACGGCCGCTACGGCAACGCCACGTGGACCGCCTTCGAGGAGGTGCTCGGTGACCTCGAGGGCGGGCGCTGCCTGTCCTTTGCCTCCGGCATGGCGGCCGTGACCACCGTCCTGGACCTCGTGGGGCACGGTGCGAAGGTCGTGGCTCCCCGCCACGCCTACCAGGGCTCGATCATGTCGTTGGCCGACCTCGAGGCCCGCGGGCGGCTCGTGGCCCACCTCGTCGACATCGAGGACACCGCCGCCGTCGTGGCCGCCTGCGAGGACGCAGCGCTGGTCTGGCTGGAGTCGCCCACCAACCCCGCCCTCGAGGTCGCCGACATCGAGACGATCGCCGCGGCTGCCCACGAGGCCGGCGCCTACGTCGTCGTCGACAACACCTTCGCCACTCCCCTGCTCCAGCAGCCGATCCTGCTCGGCGCCGACATCGTGGTGCACTCCGCGACCAAGTACCTCAGCGGGCACAGCGACGTCCTGCTCGGCGCGTTGGTCACCGCCGACGACGAGCTCTACGGCGTCCTGAAGAACCGACGCTCGCTGACCGGCTCCACGCCCGGCACCCTGGAGGCCTGGCTGGCCCTGCGCGGCCTGCGCACGCTGCACCTGCGCGTCGAGCGCGCCCAGGCCAACGCGCAAGCCCTGCTCGACCGGCTCCGCGAGCACCCCGAGATCGCCGAGGTGCGCTACCCCGGCTTCGGCGCGATCGTCTCGATCGTCCTGGCTCGCGGCGAGCTCGCCGCCGACCTGCTCGTGCGCGCCACGACCCTGTGGGTCCACGCCACCTCGTTGGGCGGCGTGGAGTCCACCTTCGAGCGCCGCCGCCGCTGGAAGTCCGAGGCCGCGACGATCCCCGAGGGCCTGGTGCGGATGTCGGTCGGCATCGAGGACGTCGAGGACCTCTGGGACGACCTCCGCACCGCCCTCGACGCCCTCTGACCCCGGAGGTCGAGCCGTCCGAGTCCCTGGCGAGGACGAGACGAAACCCCCCGTAGGCCGAGCACCCTCCGGTGCAGTCAGTCGATCTCGGACTTGATGTTGCGGGCCAGGATCGTGTCCATCATCTCGGTCGCGGTCATCCGGCCGGCGACGACCTCGTCGACGTAGCGGGCCACGGGGGCGTCACAGCCGGACTGCTCGGCCAACGCCCGCAGCGAGGAGCACGACTTCGCGCCCTCGGCCACCTGGCGGGTGGAGGCGTAGATCTCCTCGGTCGTGAGGCCCTGGCCGAGCTTCTCGCCGAAGCTGCGGTTGCGGGAGAGCGGCGAGGAGCAGGTGGCGACGAGGTCGCCGAGGCCGGCCAGCCCCATGAGCGTCAGCGGGTTGGCGCCGAGCTTCATCGCCAGCCGGGCGGTCTCGGCCAGTCCCCGGGTGATCAAGGAGGCGGTGGTGTTGTCGCCGAACCCCAGACCGACGGCCATGCCGACCGCGAGGCCGACGACGTTCTTGTAGGCCCCGCCCAGCTCGCAGCCGAGCACGTCCACGCTGGTGTAGGGGCGGAAGGCTGCGGAGTGGCAGCGCGCCTGGAGCCGGCGTGCGACCTCCTCGTCAGCGCAGGCCACCACGGAGGCCGCGGGCTCGCGCCGTGCGATCTCCTTGGCCAGGTTGGGACCGCTGATGACGGCGATCCGCTCCGGCCCGGCGCCGGTGACCTCGTTGATCACCTCGCTCATCCGCTTGAGGGTGCCGAGCTCGACACCCTTCATCAGCGACACGAAGACCGCGTCGGGCTCCACGTGCGGCGCCCACGTGGTGAGGTTGTCGCGCAGGGTCTGCGACGGCGTCGCGAGCACGACGACGTCCGCGCCGCTCAGTGCCTGCGCGACGTCGTGGGTCGCCGAGACCGCCTCCGGCAGCTGGATGCCGGGCAGGTAGTCGGCGTTCTCGCGATCGCGGTTGATCCCCGCTGCCACTTCCTCGCGCCGCGCCCAGATCATCACGTCGTTGCCGGCGTCCGCCAGCACCATGGAGAACGCGGTCCCCCAGGAGCCTGCTCCCAGCACCGCCACCTTGCCTACGCTCATCTGGACTCACGCTCCGTTCGCTTGTCGCCGGGACGCGGGGGCCGAAGCCCTGCGTCCGCGGCGTCCTTGCATGCCTTCTGCCAGTCGAAGCGCTCGTCCGGCGCTCGCTCGCCGCGGATCTCCTCCACCTGGGTCGTGATGGCGGTCATGATCCGGTCGGTCGCCTCGGCCAGCACCGACGCGCTGCGCGGCTGGTCCACCAGGTCGCTCAGGTCGACGGGATCTCCGACGCGGACGTGCATCGTCTTGCGGGGGAACAGGTCGGGCTTCTTGGCGTACGGCGCGAGCAGCTCCTGCGCACCCCACTGCCCGATCGGGATCACCGGGCAGCCGGTCTCCAGGGCGATGCGGGCGGCCCCGGACTTGCCGGTCATCGGCCACATGTCGGGGTCGCGGGTGATCGTGGACTCGGGATAGATGACGATGCACTCCCCGGCCCGCACGGCCTCCACCGCCGCGGCGTAGGCGCCCGCGGCTTCTGCGGTGGCGCGCTTGACCGGGATCTGGCCGGCGGCCCGCAGGAAGTACCCGAGGAACCGGTTGCTGAACAACCCTGCCTTGGCGAGGTAGCGCGGGATCCGACCGTGGTCGTAGGCGAAGTGGGCCGCGGTGAGCGGGTCGATGTGGCTCAGGTGGTTGATCACCAGCACGCATCCGCCGGTGGCGGGGATCTTCGTGCCGCCGACCCAGTCGGGCTTGGTCGTCAGCAGGAAGAACGGCTTGAGGATGACTGCCCCCACGAGGAACGGCCAGGGACGTCGCTGGTCCAGCTTGCGTACTCTCACGGCTGGCAGGTTACTCGTCGCAGGCGCCCGGGGTCGGCTCCAGCACGCCACCTGATTGGATTCGGGTCATGAGCGAGCAGTACGTCGTGGTGGTGCCGGTGAAGCCACCCACCCTCGGCAAGTCCCGGTTGCAGGGGCTCTCCGACGCCCTGCGCCGCGAGCTCGCTGCGGCTTTCGCCCTCGACACCGCGACCGCCTGCCTCGACTCGCGACGAGTCGCCCAGGTGCTGGTCGCCACCGACGACGCCTTCTTCGCAGCCCGGCTGGCTGCGATCGGGTGCGCCACCATCCCCGACGGGGACTCCAGCGGACTCAACGCCGCCCTGCGTCAAGCCGTGGCCGACGCTCACCGCAGGTGGCCCGGCCTGGTCCCGGTGGCGCTGTGCGCCGACCTCCCCGCGCTGCGGGCCGCCGACCTCGACGAGGCGCTCGGTGCCCTCGTGCCGGGCGGCCCGTCCTTCGTCGCCGACGCCGAGGGCACCGGCACCACGATGTACACCGCGCCGTACGACGAGTTCGACCCGCAGTTCGGACTCGGTTCGGCCGCAGCCCACGCCGCTGCGGGAGCGCTGCCCGTGCGCGGCGACCTGATCGGGCTGCGTCACGACGTCGACGACCTCGACGGCCTGCACCGCGCGATCGAGATCGGTGTCGGAGCGGCCACTGCCGCGCTGGTCGATCAGCTGCCCTGAGGCATCAGTCCGACCGCCTCGGGCCGACCGCCTCGGGTCGGACGCCTCGGGTCGGACGCCTCGGGTCGGACGCGCCACGGGCCGCCCTCGTGACGAGGGCGGCCCGTGGCGGGATGGTGCGTCGGTGCAGGGTCAGCTGCTGGAGCCGGAGGACGCGGCCTTCTTGGCCGGAGCCTTCTTCGCCGCGGTCTTCGCCGGAGCAGCCTTCTTGGCCGGCGCCTTCTTCGCCGCGGTCTTCGCCGGAGCAGCCTTCTTGGCCGGAGCCTTCTTCGCCGCGGTCTTCGCCGGAGCAGCCTTCTTGGCCGGCGCCTTCTTCGCCGCGGTCTTCGCCGGAGCAGCCTTCTTGGCCGGCGCCTTCTTCGCCGCGGACTTCGCCGGAGCAGCCTTCTTGGCCGGAGCCTTCTTCGCCGCGGTCTTCGCCGGAGCAGCCTTCTTCGCGGGCGCCTTCTTGGCCGGGGCCTTCTTGGCGGGGGTCGCCTTCTTGGCCGCGGCCCCGGCAGCAGCAGCGGCCTTCTTCGCGGGCGCCGTCGCCTTCTTGGCGGCGGGCGCTGCGGCGGCCACGGTGAGCTTGGGCAGCTTCTTCGCGCCGGAGACGACGTTCTTCAGGTCCGCGCCGGGGGTGAACTTCGGCACTGCCTTCTTCTTCGCCTTGATCTTGTCGCCGGTCTGGGGGTTGCGGACCATCCGGGCTGCGCGGATGCGCTTCTCGAACGAGCCGAAGCCGGTGATGGCGACCTTCTCGCCCTTGGCCACCTCCCGCGTGATGGTGTCCAGGACGGACTCGAGAGCGTGTGCAGCAGCCTTGCGGTTTCCCTCGTAACGCGCAGCCAGCGCGTCGATGAGCTGAGACTTGTTCACGGTCTTCCCTTCGATCGAACTTCGATTCGTGCCGAGCCCGCGCCCGACTTCCCTTGGCACGCTAGGTAAGTGACGGGGTCGCCACAATCGCCACGCCGTAGTGACCCTGCACTATTTCTGGGCGTGCTGTCGCGTGTTCGGGGCGAAAAACCGCACCACTGAGGCGTTTCCGCTCTGCAGCACCGCGGCACGAGCACGGCGTACGACGCGAAGTGCGCTGCTCGTCCGAGTCCGACCGTTGCGGAGATTCCCGCTCAACGGTGGGGGTCCTGCCGGTTGCGCTGCGACGAGGACCTCGCCGCAGCGCAACCTCGGTCAGGCGTGGATCGTGGCGGGCTTCCACGACGGACGGGTGCGCTCGTAGGCGTCGATGTCCTCGGCGTGCCCGAGGGTGATCCCGATGTCGTCGAGTCCTTCGAGCAGGCGCCAGCGGGTGTAGTCGTCGATGTCGAAGGCATCCTCGATCGCGTCGGCACCCTCACCGGCGCGGACCGTGCGTGACTCGAGGTCGACGGTGATGCTGGCACCGGGGTGCTCGGCGAGGTAGTCCCAGAGCCGCTGCACGACCTTCTCGTCCACCTGCGCCGCGAGCAGTCCGGCCTTGCCGGAGTTGCCGCGGAAGATGTCGGCGAAGCGGGAGGAGATCACGGCCTTGAAGCCGTAGTTCTGCAGGGCCCAGACAGCGTGCTCACGCGACGAGCCGGTGCCGAAGTCAGGGCCGGCCACGAGGACCGAGCCGCCGGCGTAGGCCGGGTCGTTGAGGACGAACGCCGGGTCGTTGCGCCAGGCGGAGAAGAGTCCGTCCTCGAACCCCGAGCGGGTGACCCGCTTGAGGTAGACGGCCGGGATGATCTGGTCGGTGTCGACGTTGCTGCGGCGCAGCGGCACGCCGACGCCGGTGTGGCTCGTGAAGGCATCCATGTCAGTTGCTCCTGATCAGCTCGAGGCGGCGAGCGGCGCGAGGTCGGCGGGCGAGGAGAGGGTGCCGCGCACGGCGGTGGCCGCGGCGACCGGGATCGAGACCAGGTGCGTACGACCGCCCTTGCCCTGACGGCCCTCGAAGTTGCGGTTGGAGGTCGAGGCACTGCGCTCGCCGGGCTGGAGGATGTCGGGGTTCATGCCCAGGCACATCGAGCAGCCCGCGCCACGCCACTCGGCGCCGGCGTCCTTGAACACCACGTCGAGACCTTCGGCCTCGGCCTGGAGGCGCACCCGGACCGAGCCGGGCACCACCAGCAGGCGGGTGTCGGCGTCGACCGTACGGCCCTTGATGATGTCGGCGGCCAGACGCAGGTCCTCGATGCGGCCGTTGGTGCAGGAGCCGACGAAGACGGTGTCGACCTTGACCTCGCGCATCGGCGTACCGGCCTCGAGCGCCATGTACTCCAGCGCCCGCTCGGCCGCGACCTTGTCCTCGGCGTTCTCGAACTGCTCCGGGTGCGGCACCGAGCCGCCGAGCGGCACGCCCTGCCCCGGGTTGGTGCCCCAGGTGACGAACGGCGTCATCTCACTGGCGTCGAGGACGATCTCCTCGTCGAAGACCGCGTCGTCATCGGTGACCAGGCTCTTCCAGTGCTCCACCGCAGCGTCCCAGTCGGCACCCTTCGGCGCCTCGGGGCGGCCCTCGATGTAGTCGAAGGTGGTCTGGTCGGGGGCGATGAGACCGGCCTTGGCGCCCCACTCGATGCTCATGTTGCACACCGTCATCCGGCCCTCCATCGAGAGCTCCTCGATGGCCTGGCCGCGGTACTCCACGATGTAGCCCTGCCCACCACCGGTGCCGGTGTGGGTGATCAGGGTCAGCACCATGTCCTTGGCGGTGACGCCGGGCGGCAGGCTGCCGTTGATCGTGACGGCCATGGTCTTGGGCTTGGCCTGCATCAGCGTCTGGGTGGCGAGCACGTGCTCGACCTCGGAGGTGCCGATGCCGAAGGCGATCGCGCCGAACGCACCGTGGGTGCTGGTGTGGCTGTCGCCGCAGACGATGGTCATGCCCGGCTGGGTCAGCCCGAGCTGCGGTCCGACGACGTGCACGATGCCCTGCTCGATGTCACCGAGCGGATGCAGGCGCACGCCGAACTCGGCGCAGTTGCGACGCAGGGTGTCGACCTGGGTCTTGGAGACCGGGTCGGCGATCGGCTTGTCCCAGTCGATCGTGGGCACGTTGTGGTCCTCGGTGGCCAGCGTCAGGTCCGGACGGCGGACCGGGCGACCGGCGAGCCGGAGGCCGTCGAAGGCCTGCGGACTGGTCACCTCGTGGATGAGGTGGAGGTCGATGAAGAGGAGGTCCGGCTCCCCTGAGGTGGAGCGGACGACGTGCTCGTCCCAGACCTTCTCCGACAGCGTCCTGCCCATGACTGATCTCCGTTCGATGGCTGCGCCGTAGGTAGGCGCTTCGTGCGGCACCGGGGTGCCTGTGCGTGCTGGGGCCGCGGCTCCTGTGGGGGCCGAGGTCGATGTAGGTCACTACCGTACCGCTTGCATCCCATGTAGTGAGACGCTAATCTTGCCATATGGACAACAGCAGTGGTGTGGGCGTGCTCGACAAGGCCGCTCTCGTGCTCACCGCCCTCGAGTCGGGACCGGCCACGCTCGCCGGTCTCGTCGCGGGCACCGGCCTGGCCCGGCCCACGGCCCATCGTCTCGCGGTGGCCCTCGAGCACCACCGGCTGGTCGCCCGCGACATGCAGGGCCGCTTCGTGCTCGGCCCGCGCCTGGCCGAGCTCTCCGCAGCCGCCGGCGAGGACCGGCTGCTCGCCACCGCAGGCCCCGTGCTGGCCCGGCTGCGCGACATCACCGGCGAGTCCGCTCAGCTCTGGCGTCGTCAGGGCGAGCACCGCGTCTGCGTCGCCGCCGCCGAGCGCCCCTCAGGGCTGCGTGACACGATCCCGGTCGGCTCCCAGCTCACGATGCGGGCCGGCTCCGCAGCCCAGGTGCTGCTGGCCTGGGAGGACCCCGAGCGCATGCACCGCGGTCTGCAGAACGCCGCGTTCTCCGCCGCTGCGCTCTCCGGCATCCGCCGGCGCGGCTGGGCCCAGTCGGTGGGCGAGCGCGAGCAGGGTGTCGCCTCGGTCTCGGCCCCCGTCCGCTCCCCCGGTGGCAAGATCATCGCCGCCGTCTCGGTCTCCGGTCCGCTCGAGCGCCTCTCGCGCCAGCCCGGCCGCATGCACGCCCCCGCCGTCCTCGCCGCTGCCGAGCGGTTGTCGGAGTCGTTGCGGCGCGCTGCTGCGGAGTAACGCGCCTAGGTCGCGGAGGGTTTACCCGGTCGACCGGGTAAACCCTCACTTGTCGGCCACTGCAATGCCCGACAAGTGGGTGGATACCCGGCCAGCCGGGTAAACCCTCGCCGACGAAACCTCAGAACAACGCCTCCTGCTCGAGCCCGAGCAGCAGCTGCTTGCGCTCGAGTCCGCCGGCATAGCCGGTGAGGGTGCCGTTGGCGCCGATCACGCGATGGCACGGAATGACGATCGGGATCGGGTTGCCGCCGTTGGCCAACCCCACTGCTCGCGAGGCGGCGTTCGTACGCCCGATGCGGCGCGCGATCTCGCCGTAGGAGGCGGTCTCGCCGTAGCCGACGTCGAGCAGGGCGGCCCACACGAGCTGCTGGAAGACCGAGCCCTGGGGCGCCAACGGCAGGTCGAACTCCTTGAGCTCGCGGGCGAAGTACGCCGTGAGCTGGCGCGCGGTCTCGACGAGCACGGGGTGGGTGTCGTCACGCTCGCCGCGAACCCGCCCGTCGGCGGCGCCGAAGGGGGTGAACTCGATCGCGGTGATGGAGCCGTGCTGCTCGACGAGGCGCAGCTCGCCGATGGGTGAGTCGAGGACGGTCCACATGTCAGGTCTCCAAGGGCGGGGCGAGGGCGGGGGCGGGCATGAGGGTGTTCCACAGGTGCAGCAGTGCATAGGAGCGCCAGGGCCGCCACTGCTGACTGTGGCTGATCACGTCGACCGGGTCGTGACCCAGGCCCCGCAGCGCGTTGCGGACGCCGATGTCGGTGGGCAGGAACACATCGGGATGTGCCAGCGCACGCATGGCGACGTAGTCGGCGGTCCACGGTCCGATGCCGGGCAGTGCGAGCATGGCGGCGCGGACCTGGTCCCGATCGCCGCCGCGGTCGAGCACGATGGCGCCCTCGGCGAGGGCTGCGCACAGCCCCACGAGCGCACGGCCCCGGGCCCGCGGCATCGGCAACGTCTCCGGATCGACCTCGGCCAGCACCGCAGGTCGGGGGAAGAGATGGGTGAGCCCGTCGATGGTCGTCTCGACCGAGGTGCCGTGCATCGCCACGACGCGGCCGGTGACCGTGCGGGCGCCCACCACACTCACCTGCTGGCCGATCACGGTGCGTACGGCGGTCTCGTCGCCGTCGGTCTGACCGGGAAGGCGCAGGCCGGGGCACGCCCGGGCGAGCGGACCGATCACCGGGTCCGCCTCGAAGGCCTCCCCCACCGCGATCGGGTCGCAGTCGGCATCGAGCAGGCGGCGCGCTCGCTCGACGGCGGCGGCGGTGTCGCGCAGGTCGCGCAGCGCGAAGGTCGCGCTCACGAAGGCCGTGGGGCCGGCGGTCAGGGCATCGTCGATGTCGAGACGCAGGGTGCCCGGACCGTGGGGCAGGTCGAGCGTGCGGGCATACCAACCCGGTCCGGCGACCTCGACCCCCGGCACGAGGTGGTAGGCCAAGAAGTCGAGCAGTGCGCGGCCCGCGAACGGCGTACGCACCGCCAGGCGCATCGTCACCTCGCCGGTGGTCGGCTCCGCCGGTCGCCGACCGCGCAGCTGCGTGGGGCTCGCGGCGTAGACCTCGCGGACCGTGTCGTTGAACTGACGGATGCTGGAGAACCCCGCTGCGAAGGCCACGTCGGCACACGTCAGGTCGGTGGTCTCCAGCAGCACCCGCGCGGTCTGGGCGCGTCGCGCGCGAGCCAGCGCCAGCGGTCCGGCGCCGAGCTCGGTCGTCAGCACCCGCGACAGGTGGCGCGAGGTGTAGCCGACCCGGTGGGCCAGGCCGTCGACACCCTCTCGGTCGACCACCCCGTCGGCGATCAGCCGCATCGCCCGCCCCGCGAGATCCGCGGCGACATCCCAGTCCGGACTGCCCGGCGTCGCATCAGGAAGACACCGCTTGCACGCCCGGTAGCCGGCCGACTGCGCCGAGGCGGGGCTGGCGTGGAAGCTGACGTGGGCGAACGCCGGGGTGCGGGCCGGACAGGACGGGCGGCAGTAGATCCCGGTGGTGCGCACCGCGGTGTAGAACATGCCGTCGAAGCGGCGGTCGCGCGAGGCCACGGCCCGGTAGCAGGTCTCGGGCTCGAGACGATCGCGGGCGGCCATGGCTCCATCATCCTGGCTCGCCCCGCGTGTGGTCCAGCGGGAATCGGACATGGCGACATCGTGACGACACCGTGGCCACATCGCCCCACGACGCATCGGGCCGGTCGATCGGCCTCGGCGTTTCACAGGATTTGCGATGATCTAGCCATGACCGAGGAGATTGCGCTCACGTCGCGCAACCGACGCTACCGCCGCCACGTGTGGTGGACCGTCGGCGTGACCCAGATCGTGATCGCGGCGCTGACCGTCGGAGGGGTCTCCTGGGCCTACACCAACCTCAGCGGCAACATCTCCGACGGCGAGATCGTCAACCACGCCCCGGGCATCGCCAAGGCTGCCTCGTCCGACGACACGACGCCCAAGCAGGCGCTCAACATCTTGGTCCTCGGCTCCGACTCCCGTTCGGGAGAAGGTAACGACATCGACGGCCTCGGTGACATCGGCGAGCGTGCCGACACCACGATCCTGCTCCACGTCTCGGCCAACCGGCGCAATGCCTACGGCATCAGCCTGCCGCGCGATGCGATCGTGGATCGGCCCGACTGCATGATGACCGACGGCGAGACGGTCCCCGGCGAGGAAGCGGTCATGTTCAACACCGCGTTCTCGGTGGGCGGCGCCCAGTGCACGGTGCAGACCGTCGAGGCCCTGACCGGGATCTTCATCGACCACTTCCTCGTGCTCGACTTCAACGGCTTCAAGGACATGGTCGACGCCGTCAACGGCGTGGACGTCTGCATCCCCAAGGACGTCGACGACCCCGAGCACAACATCTACTTCACCGCGGGCAACCAGACCCTGACCGGTCAGGACGCCCTCAACTACGTCCGCGAGCGCTCCGTGCTCTCGGTGACCGGCGACATCGGCCGGATGAAGCGCCAGCAGGCCTTCATCGCCTCGATGGTCAAGAAGGTCATGTCGGCCGGCACCTTGTCGCAGCCGGTCCGGGTCTACAGCTTCCTCAACGCCGCCACGTCGTCGATCCAGGTGGACTCCACGATCGACTCGATCGGCCAGCTCGTCGACCTCGCCACGCAGTTCAAGGACACCGGGCTCGACAAGATCAAGTTCATCACGGTGCCGATCGCGGAGTACCCCCTCGACCCCAACCGGCTCATCTGGACCGAGGACGCCGAGGACCTCTGGCAGCGGGTCATCGCCGACCAGCAGCTCGGCAAGGACTTCAGCGAGAACAGCATCGGCGCCGACGATCCCGTCGGGACGACCGATCCCACCGACAGCCCCACCGACGAGCCGACCGACGAGCCGACCGACGAGCCGACCGACGAGCCGACTGATCAGCCCACCGAGGACGCCGCAGCCGAGGCGCGCGCTCAGGCCCGCCTCCAGGCCGGCCTCTGCGCCTGACGGGGAGCAAGCCCGCGCCGAGCCTGCGAGGCGCGAGGGTTGCTCGATGGTGGTCGAGCAAGCGGTCGTGCTGAGCTCGCGAAGCACGAACCCGCGTGTCGAGACCCGGTGCGACACAAGGAGGTCCGCACCCCCGCGTGTCGAGACCCGGTGCGACACGAGGAAGGCCGGCACGAGGAAGGCCGGCACGCGTGCCGAGACCCGGCGCGGGTCGGAAGAAGGCCGCGCCCCAACCGCTCAGTGGGCGAGCTTGAGCCCGATGACGCAGCCGATGAGTCCGCACAGCAGCAAGACCTTGACCACGCTGGCGGACTCGTCGCCGGTCGCCATGCTGAAGGCCACCGTGAGCGATGCTCCGATGCCGACCCAGACGGCGTACGCGGTGCCGATGGGCAGGGAGCGCATGGCGTAGGCGAGGCCGGCCATGCTGGCAGCGAGAGCGACGAGGAAGACCGCACTGGGCGTGAGTCGGGTGAAGCCGTCACTCTTGCCCAGGGCCACGGCCCAGACTGCTTCGAGCCCGCCTGCCAGGACCAGCACCAGCCATGCCATGACTTCTCCTCATGGCCGTCTTGTCGCAGTCCGGGTACGGCTCCGTCGTCCGGCAGTCGTGTGCCGACTGTGCGCACGACTGTAGCCACCACAGAGAACCCCGCACCGAAAACGACGAAGGTCCCGCCCCGCGTCTCCGCGGGCCAGGACCTCTGTGCCGAACTTGTACCCCCGACCGGATTCGAACCGGCGCTACCGCCGTGAGAGGGCGACCACCACGAGGAGTCCCCGGACGATGCTGGAAATCGTTGAACGTGCAGGTCAGAGGCACTATTGACGATTGGCACTCGTTGGTCGTTTCGGGCTGTTTCTGGCCCTTGTGTTGCCCAAGTGTTGCCCGAGAGGCCTGGCCGCAACCCTGACGCCTATAGCATCTCTTGCTATAGTGCGTTCATGACGAACAAGAGTGACGTGCTGCGCGAGGTGATGGTCGAGACGGGCACCACCCAGTCCGAGCCTGTCTCGGCTCAGCGGCGTGCGGCAGCCGAGCATCAGCCACTTCCTCTCCGGCAAGATCGACCTGAGCGATGACCAGCTCGACCGTCTGCTGTCGTGCATGGGTTTCCGCCTCGAAGTCGTACGACGCCCCGTCGTTCCCCAGCTGACTCGCTCCGAACGCCGCTCGTGGCAGCTGCACCGCCACCTCTCGACCCTTCTGACCCGCTCGAGCTTCGAGGGGTGGCGGCCGATGATCGAGCGCAACCTCGACCGCCTCGGCGGCAGCGTGAACGGCCAGCCGCACGAACGGAACCTCGAGCAGTGGCACCAGCTGGTCGAGCGCGGCGACCTCCCCGGACTGCACCGCGTCCTCACCGGTCTTGACCGAGATCGATCGAGATGCGCGAAGTCTCCCCTATGTCCGGGCTTCTCCCTGACGAGCAGCGCCGCGAAGTCCTGCAACTGGTCGGCTGATGCGACGGGACCAGTTGGAGCACGCCATCCGCACGGCCTGCCAGATCATCGGTCAGTCCGAGGTCATCGTTGTCGGCTCCCAGTCCATCCTCGGCACCTTCCGCGAGCGCAACTGCCCGCCGCCGCGACCATGTCGGTCGAGGTCGACATCCTCCCCATCGCCGACACCAACGACGAGACCGCGCGACTCGCCGACCTCATCGAAGGTGTCGCCGGCGAGTTCTCACCCTTCGAGGAACTTCACGGCTTCAGCATCGACGGTGTCGACCTCGAGACCTCTGTCCTCCCCGACGGCTGGCGCGACCGCCTGGTCAAGGTGCAGAACGCAAACACCGCGGCGCCCAGCCGGCGAGCCGCAATTCACCGGCTGGTGTCTCGACAAGGAGGACCTCTGCGTCGCCAAGCTCTGCGCCTTACGCGAGAAGGACCGGAACTTCGTCGCCGCCCTGCTCGCGGCAAATCTCGTCGACGCCGACGTGATCGCATCGCGGCTGCGGACGATTCCAAGTGAACACATCGTTTACGAGAGGCCGCGCTCACCTGGCTCGAAGCGTCACCGAACACTTCACGCTGAAAGAACGCCGGCAATTGTAAGTGTCCTGGTACCGACAACCAAGCGCGCCGCGCTGACTGACTTCCC
>CAVXDL010000002.1:0-64973 GCA_963760515.1 uncultured Actinomycetota bacterium | reverse complement strand
CGGGGGTGCCGCGGACCGCGAGCGTGGCGAGCATCTCGTCGGTGACCAGGTCGAGCATGGCCGCGATGTCGCCCGCCTTGGACAGCGCGTTGAGCTCCGGCTGCACGTCGCCCCAGCCCTCGATGTCGAGCACCGGGCGGTACGCCGGGGTGGAGCCGTAGAAGGCCAGCAGCACGCGCACGCCGGCGTCGGCCGCGGCCTGCTCTCGGCCGTGCGGCCCATCGCGATGATCACCTGCGGGTAGATCGCGACCGACGTCGCGCCCGGCGAGCGCCAGGCCCTCGGCGACGGCCGGCAGGGTGCGCTCGCGGACGTGGCGGTGGCTGTGGAACGGCATCACCAGCAGGCCGTCGGCCACCTCGGCGGCGGTGCGCGTCATCAGCGGGCCGAGCGCGCCGAGCAGCACAGGCGGAGGGCCGTAGGGGTTCGGGCCGGGCACGAACGTCGGCGGCATCAGCGTGTGCTGGGTGTGCTCGCCGCGGAAGTCGAGGCGGGTGCCGTCCTGCCAGGACGTCAGGATCGCCTTGACGGCCAGCACGATCTCGCGCATCCGAGCCGCCGGCGGTGACCACGTGGCGCCGTACCGCTTCTCGACGTGGGGCTTGATCTGCGAGCCCAGACCCAGCCGGAAGCGGCCCTTGCTCATCAGCTGGAGGTCCCAGGCGGCGTTCGCGAGGTGCATCGGGCTGCGCGGCATCGCGATCGCCACGTTGGTCATCAGGTCGGTCTCGACCACGTTGGCCGCCGTTGCGAGCGGCAGGAACACGTCGTGCGGCCCCTCGAACGTGAAGAGGCCCGAGACCCCTGCGCCCACCAGCGCGCGCGCCCGGTCGGCGGCGAGGTCGGGACGGGCGTCGAGCTGGACGTCGAGGAGCATGACCCGCAGCCTAGAACGTGTTCTAGTTCTTGGCGAGGGGTTCGTCGAGGTCCTCGGCGAGCACGTCGCGCAATCGGGCCAGCGCATCGCGCGCCTGTGACTTCACCGTGCCGATCGCGATGCCGAGCGCGGCCGCGGTGTCCTTCTCGGTGAGGTCGTCGAAGTAGCGCAGCACGACGACCGCACGCTGACGGGGTGGCAGCCTCGCGAGGGCGTCCCGCAGGGCCAACCGCTCGTCCGCGCCGAGCCCCGCGTCGCCGCCCGCCGCGGTCGGCTCCGGCAGCACGTCGCGCGGCGACTCCCGCCAGCGTCGCGTACGCCACCGCGTGATGCTCTCGCGGGCCAGGATCTGGCGCACGTAGGGCTCGGGCCGGGCGTGGATGCGCCGCCACTGCGGCACTGCCTTGGCCAGCGCCACCTGCACGAGGTCCTCGGCGTCGTGCAGGTCGCCGGTCAACAGGTACGCCGTACGCAGGAGCGCGCTGCGTCGGGCGAGCACGAACTCCTCGAAGGAGTCGAGCTCAGGGCTGGACACGTCGCCGCCACCGGATCAGGGAGAAGCTACCGGCCAGCAGGATCGCGACGAGCCCCCCGGTGACCCAGCGCGGGTCCAGGGGCTGTGGCGGCCGGGCGGCAGCCACGGTGGGGCCGCCGAGCAGGTCGGTGGCGAGCTGGAAGGAGTTGGAGCCGACTCCGTGGGTCTCGAGCACGGTCGTGCGGGTGCCGTCGCCGATGTTGACGAGGTCAACCTGCAGGGTGTCGAAGCTGCGACGAGGAGCAGTAGTGGCGAGCACGGCGACGCGGGTGGCATCGGTCCACGCCAGCACCGCGAGGGTGCCCTGGGAGTCAGGCACGACGGACGTGCTGCCGTCGACCCCGTTGACCTGGATCCGGTTGGGGGTGCGGTTGTTGGCGCCCCCGTTCCCAGGGAACGCCACCCGGGTGCCGGTCGGGTCGAGGGCCGTGATCTGGGCCAGGGGTGGGTTGTAGGACACGCGCCGACGCGAGCCATCGGCGAGGTTGACGATCTTTGTGCGGCGCGCCTCGAGCAGGACGTACGGGCCGGTGGCGTCCTCGACGCCCTGGCCCGTGCGCAGGGCCTCGGTGGCCGCGGGAGCGGCATCCTCGGCGGCCCAGACATACCAACGGTGGCCGTTGCTCTGACCCGTGCCCAGCGGCGTGCCCTCGGCCTCGTCGCCGACCATGTACTGCCCATGACCGAGCAGCAACGTCGTGTTGTCGGCCCAGAGGAGGCCGTCGGTGGCGAGCCCGTGCTCGGTCTTGATCGCCGCGCGCCGTACCTCGCCCGTGACGGTGTCGTAGAGCGCGACACCGGACACAGCCAGAGCCTGACCCCCAGAGGTGTTGGGCGTGCCGGTGGTCGGCCCGGTCGTCCAGTACGCCACCTGCCGGCCATCGGGGGAGAGCGCGGAGCCCTCGGCCCAGTCCGGCAGGTCGAGGAAGCGGTACTCCCCGGTCGTGGCCGAGATGCCGACGAGCCCCTCGTCCGTGCCCCACCATGAGCCACGCTCAGCCGGGACGAGCGCCGCCAGCTGACCCAGGGGGTGGTCGTCGGAGGTGCTGGGCAGCCAGGTGCTCGGTGCATAGAACCGGTTCGGGAGGCCGGCCGGTGCCTGGCTCCCCGCGGGCTGGATCGTGGATTCGCCACGCACGGCGGAGAAGCCGGCGATGCCGGTCAGCAGCGCGACGGTCATCGCCGCGATGGTGGCGGTGCCGAGGCGTTGGCGCCGCCGGTAGCGCACCCCGCGCTGCCAGGCCGCAGCCGCGTCGCCTGGTCCGGGGGCCGTGGCGTCGACGGTGCCGAGGTCGGCGAGCGCGCCGAGGCGCTGGGGCAGGTCGGTGGGGGCGTCGGTCATCGCAGGCAGCTCTCGGGCATGCCCACTCCTACGCATCGAGCGGCGTGGAAGGAGGGGTCGCTCGACAACAATCTTTCAGGCGGCCGTCGGGGCGCTCGGCCGCTCGGCGTCCTCAACCGCCAGCCGGCGCTGCGGCGGATCGGGGTCGAAGGCCCGCAGCGTGAGGATCACCGCGCCGAGCAGCAGCCAGCCGAAGATCACGCCGCCGGCGATGTCGGTGACCCAGTGCTGGTTGAGCCGAGCGCGCGCGTAGGCCTCGATAAAGCCGAGCACGGCCACGCCGGCGAACAGCAGCGTCGTCGTACGCCGCGTGGTCCGCGCGTAGTGCACGATCAGGAACGCCGCCGTGCCGGTCACCACGATCAGCCGGGCGCACCCTCCGGAGGGGAAGTTGCCGATCGGGGTGCCGATGAGGCTGATCAGGTCCTGGTCGCGGTCGATGACCTTGGCCAGGAAGCTCTGGCTCAGCTTCTCGGTGATCCATGCCATCGGGCAGACGAACAGCGGGATCCACCACCGCCAGCCCTTGGCTGCGAAGACAGCGGCGAGGACGAGCGCGAAGACCACCGTGTAGACCTGGGTCTGCGGGACGTTGCCCATCTTGGTGATCGTCTCGACCTTGTCGGTCCAGGCCGTGTTGCCGGCGCGGTTGATCCGGTCGAACATCGGCTCGTCGATCGCGCCCTGCAACGACTCGGCCAGCAGACCGATCAGCAGGCCGACGGCGTTGACCGCAGCCACCGTGACGGCGGCTGTGGTCAGCCCGCGCCGCCACTGCAGCCCCTCGAACAGACCGCGCTCAGCACTCATGGCGGCAGGCTAGTGGACGCCTGCGGGCCTCACGTGCGCGGCGTCAGCACCCGGGCTCGTCCGACCACCACGGCCGCGAGAAGAAGCGCTGCGCCGGCGAGCCGGAGGCTCGGGAAGACGAGCGTGAGCGGGCTCGCGGCGTAGTTGATGAAGATCGACGCATCGCCGGTCAGGCGCAGCTGCGCCTGGGCGGTGGTGTAGGTCATCGCCGGCACGAAGAGCAGCATCGCGCCCACCGCGCCGAGCCGCGCCCACGGCGCGTCGTCCATCCGCCGGACGCAGGCCATGGCGAGGAAGAGCCACACCAGCGCCTCCGCCGACTGCGCCGCGAGCTGCAGGGAGGCTTCGAGTTGTGGGCTCATCTCGAGAGCCTAGGCAGACGCTGCTGAAAAAGCCCTAGGGCCACAGGCGCAGATGGTGCGCGTGTGGCCCTAGGGGACGAATCTTGAGGGTTACTTCGACTTTCGCGCCCGCGACGCAGTCTTGGCGCGCTCGTTCTGGTCGAGGACGACCTTGCGGATGCGCACCATCTCGGGGGTGACCTCGACGCACTCGTCGTCGCGGCAGAACTCCAGGCACTGCTCCAGCGACAGCTTGCGCGGCGGGATCAGCTTCTCGAAGTTGTCGGAGGTGGCGGACCGGATGTTGGTCTGCTGCTTCTCCTTGGTGATGTTGACGTCCATGTCGTCGGCGCGGGAGTTCTCGCCGACGATCATGCCCTCGTAGACCTCGGTGGTCGGCTCGAGGAACATCGTGCCGCGCTCCTGCAGGTTGGTCATGGCGTACGCCGTGGCCGCACCCTTGCGGTCGGCGACGAGCGAGCCGTTGACGCGCGAGCGGATCTCGCCGGCCCAGGGCTCGTAGCCCTCGGAGATGCCGTGGGCGATGCCGGTGCCGCGGGTGTCGGTGAGGAACTCGGTGCGGAAGCCGATCAGGCCACGGGCCGGGACCATGAACTCCATGCGCACCCAGCCGGTGCCGTGGTTGGTCATCTGCTCCATGCGGCCCTTGCGGCTGGCCAGCAGCTCGGTGATCGTGCCGAGGTACTCCTCGGGGGCGTCGATCGTCAGGCGCTCGAACGGCTCGTGCAGCTTGCCGTTGACCTCCTTGGTGACGACCTGCGGCTTGCCGACGGTGAGCTCGAAGCCCTCGCGACGCATCTGCTCGACCAGGATGGCCAGCGCGAGCTCGCCGCGGCCCTGGACCTCCCAGGCGTCGGGACGCTCGGTGGGCAGGACGCGCAGCGAGACGTTGCCGACGAGCTCCGGGTCGAGGCGGTCCTTGACCAGGCGAGCGGTGACCTTGCCGCCCTTGACCCGGCCGACGAGCGGCGAGGTGTTGGTGCCGATGGTCATCGAGATGGCCGGCTCGTCGACGTGGATGAGCGGCAGCGCGACCGGGTTCTCCGGGTCGGCGAGCGTCTCGCCGATGGTGATGTCGGGGATGCCGGCGATGGCGACGATGTCGCCGGGGCCGGCGGACTCGCCGGGCTTGCGCTCGAGGCCCTCGGTGACGAGGAGCTCGGTGATCTTGACGTTCTTGACCTCGCCGTCGCGGCGCATCCAGGCGACCTGCTGGCCCTTGCGCAGCGTGCCCTCGTGGACGCGGACGAGCGCGAGACGACCGAGGAACGGCGAGGCGTCGAGGTTGGTGACGTGCGCCTGCAGCGGCGCGCCCTCGGTGTAGGTCGGGGCGGGGATCGTGTCGAGGATCGTCTTGAAGAGCGGCTCGAGGTCGTTGCCCTCGGGCATCGTGGCGTTCTCGGGCTGGACGAGGCTGGCGATGCCGGCGCGGCCCGAGGCGTAGACGACGGGGAAGTCGAGCGCGTCCTGGCTGTGGGTCTCGTCGAGCAGGTCCATGAAGAGCTCGTAGGTCTCGTCGACGACCTCGGCGATGCGGGCGTCGCCTCGGTCGGTCTTGTTGACGACCAGGATCACCGGCATGTCGGCGTTGAGCGCCTTGCGCAGCACGAAGCGGGTCTGGGGGAGCGGGCCCTCGGAGGCGTCGACGAGGAGCACGATGCCGTCGACCATCGACAGGCCGCGCTCGACCTCGCCACCGAAGTCGGCGTGGCCGGGGGTGTCGATGATGTTGATGACCATCGGCTGGCCGCCACCGGCGGGACCCTCGTAGTGCACCGCGGTGTTCTTCGCGAGGATCGTGATGCCCTTCTCGCGCTCGAGGTCGCCGGAGTCCATGACCCGCTCGGCGACGCTCTCGGCCTGGTGGGCGGTGAAGGCACCGGCCTGGCGGAGCATGGCGTCGACCAGCGTGGTCTTGCCGTGGTCGACGTGGGCGACGATCGCGACGTTGCGCAGGTCGGAACGGAGAGTAGACATGACGGAACGGCGTCGCTTTCGCTGGAGGTACAGGAGGGCCCGAGAGGCCTGACAGGCACCCCGAGTCTAGTGCCGAGCGGCGACTCGACCCGCATCGTGACGTCAGGGACGCCCTCCGAGCGCCTGGATGGCGACGAGCGAGGGGCGGTGGGACGGCCTCGCCCAGGGGCTCGGGCGGCTCGACTCCGGCTCGACCTCCGGCGCGGGCTCGGCGTGGGAGAGTGAGGGCATGAGCGAGGCGAGGGGCGCCGAGGAGTGGCTGGCTCGCGCGGTCGCGCTGGCGGTGGCCAACGTCGCCGATGGTGGCGGCCCGTTCGGAGCGGTCATCGTGCGCGACGGCGTGCTCGTGGCCGAGGGGCAGAACCGCGTGACCCGCGACCTGGATCCCACCGCGCACGCCGAGGTGCAGGCGATCCGGGCGGCCGGACGCGCGATCGGCGACTTCTCGCTGGCCGGGTGCGTGCTCTACACCTCCTGCGAGCCGTGCCCCCTGTGTCTCTCGGCGTCCTTGTGGGCGCGCCTGGACCGGGTGGTCTTCGCCGCAGATCGGTACGACGCCGCGCGGGGCGGGTTCGACGACCGGGCCTTCTACGAGCTCCTCGACCAGGACCGTGCCACCTGGCCGACCAGGATCGAGCAGGGCGTGGTGGCGGGGGCGGTGGCGCCGTTCGACGCCTGGCTCGCCCATGGCGAGCGCACCCACTACTGAGCGTGGAGCAGGTGCACCCGGTGGTGCACGGTGCCGAGCACGGTCACCGCGGCGATGAGCACCGCGGCGAGCAGCAGCCCGCCGCCGAGGTGCCAGCGCTGGAGCAGCGCGCCGACCATGGCGCCGGCGACGATGAGGGCGACCGCGAGGAACCGGCGCCCGCTCCCGCCGCCCTTGCCTGATCCGAGCACGGAGTCCGCGGCGAGACCGGTGATCGTGGAGGTGACCACGACGGTGGTCACGTCCTTGACCGCGATCACGCGGGCGGTGGCGGCCTGGAGGCCCATCGCGGCGCCGAGCAGCGCGGTGACGGTCAGCGCCACGCCGCTGGGCGGGTCGGTGCCGACCACGATGAGGGCGACCGCGAGGCCGAGGACCAGCGCGGCGACGAGGGCCAGCAGGCCCGTCGTACGCAGCGTCCAGGCGCCGGGCTGCCGCTTGAGCACGCGCCCGGCCAGCGCCGCTCCCGCCATGAAGCCGACCAGCGCGAGGACGGGCCCGACGATCGGCAGGTCGTCAGCTCCCACGAGGGCCATCCCGAGGATCACGACGTTGCCGGTCATGTTGCCGGTGAAGACGCGGTCGAGGCCGAGGTAGCCGACCGCATCGACGATGCCGGTCCCGAAGGTGAGCGCGAGCATCAGCCCGAGGTGCATGCGCTCGTGGGCGATGGCGGCGAGGCGGTTGCGCACCGTGACGGCTCCGTCCTGAGGTCTGGGGCCCGACCCGGTCGGGCGCCGGTCAGGCTATCGGGCGCCGGACCGAGCGCTGCCGAGTCGGCGCATATATGCGCCGACTCGGCATAGCAAGCAGGTCGAGTCGGCGCACAAGTGCGCCGACTCGCGGGGGCGATCCAGCGCCTGAGGGCGCGGAATGCCGGGCGAGGCTTGCCTGTTGAGGCTGGCGATGACTTCCTCGCCGCTGACCCTGTCCGTGCTCGACCTGGTGCCGGTGCGCTCGGACCAGACGACGTCCGACGCCCTCGCCGCGATGCGCTCCCTGGCGCGCACCGCGGATGCTGCCGGGTACGAGCGCTACTGGGTCGCCGAGCACCACAACATGCCGGCGGTCGCCTCGACCAACCCGCCGGTGCTGATCGCGATGATCGCCGCGGTCACCGAGCGCATCCGGGTCGGCTCGGGCGGGGTGATGCTGCCCAACCACGCGCCGTTGGTGGTGGCCGAGCAGTTCGCGCTCCTCGAGGCCGCCCACCCCGGCCGCATCGACCTCGGCATCGGCCGCGCCCCCGGCACCGACCCCGTCACCAGCTGGGCTCTGCGCCACGGCGCCGGCGGGGTCAGCGACGACAACGTCACCAACTTCCCCGAGTACGTCGACAACGTGAGGGCGATGCTGGAGCCCAGCGGCGTCGGCCTGCAGGTGCGCGGCAGCGTCCACACCCTCACCGCCACGCCGGGCGCCACGTCCGTGCCGACGACCTGGCTGCTCGGCAGCTCGGACTACTCCGCCCGGCTGGCCGCCGAGAAGGGCATGCCCTACGTGTTCGCCCACCACTTCTCCGGCAAGGGCACCGCCGAGGCGCTCGAGCTCTACCGCAGCACGTTCACGCCTGCGGTCGACGGCTCGGGGCCCGCGGAGCCGCGCACGTTCCTGACCGTCAACGCCTCGGTGGCACCCACCGCCGAGGAGGCGCGCCGCCGCGCCGAGCCGCAGCTGCAGATGATGCTGGCCCTGGTCAGCGGCCAGCCGCTCACCAGCCAGCTCCTCGTCGAGGAAGCAGAGAAGCGTGACTTCTCCGAGCAGCAGCACCACCTGATGGACTCCATGGCGAAGCGCTGGGTGATCGGTGACCCCGACAGCGCCCGGGCGCAGCTGGCCGAGCTGGCGGCGACGTACGGCGTCGACGAGATCATGGTCAACCCCGTCTCGGGCGCCTACGTCGGCACCGAGCCGGGCTCGGCGCCGGCCCGCGAGGAGACCTTGCGGCTGCTCGCCGGCTGAGCAGCGGGCCTTCCTACCACGATTCGTCTTTTGCCTGGCGACGAACCTAGACTGGTGTGTCGGCCCAACGTGGGTCTGTTTCGTGTTGCCTTGCGGCTGCCCGATCTCGCGCTGATGACTCTCTCACGAGAGTTCAGCGTCGTGCTCGGGATGGGGCACGCGACACGACTTCACGAGGTCCACTGCGCCAATCACCGACAGGTGTCCGGCGGGGAGGTTCCCGGGCCGAACGGTAGACAACGACACACGATCAGATTGTGAGGACATGCCGAAGAAAGAAGGCGTGATCGAAATGGAGGGCACCGTATCGGAGGCCCTCCCCAACGCGATGTTCCGCGTGGAGCTCTCCAACGGCCACAAGGTGCTCGCTCACATCAGCGGCAAGATGCGCCAGCACTACATCCGGATCCTTCCTGAGGACCGCGTCGTGGTGGAGCTCTCTCCGTATGACCTGACCCGTGGGCGCATCGTCTACCGCTACAAGTAGCCATAGCCGACTAGCAAGAAAGGGCTGACATGAAGGTCAACCCGAGCGTCAAGAAGATCTGCGACAAGTGCCAGGTGATCCGTCGCCACGGCCGCGTCATGGTGATCTGCGAGAACCCGCGTCACAAGCAGCGCCAGGGCTGAATCGCAGCACACCAGCAGCACACAACTGAACAACCACCACCTCAACGTGAACGCTAGGACCCCGGGTTCGTCCCAGGTCTGAATCACCTCCGGAGCAGCAGGCCGGAGCTGGTCGATCGACCAGATGCCTCACGCACGAAACCTCTGCAGCATTCGAAAGGCCATCACATGGCACGCCTCGTCGGCGTCGACCTCCCGCGCGACAAGCGCGTCGAGATCGCGCTCACCTACATCTACGGCATCGGCCGTACCCGCTCCCAGAAGCTCCTCGAGCTCACCGGTGTCGACCCCAACATGCGGGTGCACCAGCTGGGCGACGACGAGCTGGTCAAGCTCCGCGACGAGATCGAGGCCCAGCAGTTCAAGATCGAGGGTGACCTCCGTCGTGAAGTGCAGGCTGACATCCGCCGCAAGATCGAGATCGGCAGCTACCAGGGACGCCGCCACCGCCAGGGCCTCCCGGTCCGCGGTCAGCGCACCAAGACCAACGCGCGTACCCGCAAGGGTCCCAAGCGCACGGTTGCCGGCAAGAAGAAGTCGAAGTGATCTCACGCCTCACGGCGTGATCACGACTTCCTCCACCATCCGACCAGCTCATTAGTCTCACAAGGAGATAACCGATGCCTCCCAAGGCTCGCGCGGCAGCCAAGAAGGTGCGCCGCAAGGAGAAGAAGAACATCGCTCAGGGCGAAGCCCACATCAAGAGCACGTTCAACAACACGATCGTCACGATCACCGACCCCACGGGCGCTGTGATTTCGTGGGCCTCTGCCGGCACCGTCGGCTTCAAGGGCTCGCGCAAGTCCACCCCGTACGCCGCGCAGATGGCCGCTGAGGCTGCCGGACGCCGCGCGATGGACCACGGCATGAAGAAGATCGACGTCTTCGTCAAGGGCCCCGGCTCCGGGCGCGAGACCGCGATCCGCTCGCTGGGTGCGATCGGCCTCGAGGTCGGCACCATCCAGGACGTCACCCCCGCCCCGCACAACGGATGCCGCCCGCCCAAGCGCCGGCGCGTCTGACCGACCCGAGATTTAGGAGACTGACACATGGCCCGTTACATCGGCCCCATGACCCGGAAGTCGCGCCGTCTCGGTGTCGACCTCGTTGGTGGCGACGCGGCGTTCGAGAAGCGCCCGTACCCTCCCGGCCAGCACGGCCGCGCCCGCATCAAGGAGAGCGAGTACCGCTCGCAGCTGCAGGAGAAGCAGAAGGCTCGCTTCACCTACGGCGTGATGGAGCGCCAGTTCCACAACTACTACGTCGAGGCCTCGCGTCGCACCGGCAAGACGGGTGACAACCTGCTGCAGCTGCTCGAGTGCCGTCTCGACAACGTGGTCTACCGTGCCGGGTTCGCCCGCACGCGTCGTCACGCTCGCCAGCTCGTGGTCCACGGCCACTTCCTGGTCAACGGCCACAAGGTCGACATCCCGTCGTTCCAGGTGACCGCCTACGACATCATCGACGTGCGCGAGAAGTCGCTCGAGATGACCCCCTTCATCGTGGCTCGCGAGACCCACGGCGAGCGGATCGTCCCGGCCTGGCTCCAGGTGCTCCCCGAGCGGATGCGCATCCTGGTGCACCAGCTCCCCGTGCGGGCGCAGATCGAGATGCCCGTCCAGGAGCAGCTCATCGTGGAGTTCTACTCCAAGAAGTAACCGCCTGGGGGGCTCCGCCCCCCAGGATCCCCCCGACCGGCGGTCACCGATCGCCGGTTGGGGGCAACGGTCAGGCTCCGCCTGACCAACTTCCTTTTCACCTCTGCAGTTCGGGCCCGTCAAATAGTGGGTGGGTCCGGAAAGGAAAACAACAGTGCTCATCGCACAGCGCCCCACCCTGTCGGAAGAGACCGTCGACGAGTTCCGCTCGCGGTTCGTCATCGAGCCCCTGGAGCCCGGCTTCGGCTACACCCTCGGCAACTCGCTGCGCCGCACGCTGCTCTCGTCGATCCCCGGTGCCTCGATCACGAGCATCAAGGTCGACACCGTCCTCCACGAGTTCTCGACCATCGAGGGCGTCAAGGAAGACGTCACCGAGATCATCTTGAACCTCAAGGGTCTGGTCGTCTCCTCCGAGCACGACGAGCCGGTCACCATGTACCTGCGCAAGTCCGGTGCCGGTGACGTCACCGGTGCCGACATCGCGCCCCCGGCCGGCGTCGAGATCCACAACCCCGAGCTCAAGCTCGCCACGCTGTCCGACAAGGGCAAGCTGGAGATGGAGCTCGTCGTCGAGCGTGGCCGCGGCTACGTGTCGGCCGTGCAGAACAAGGGTGCCGACAACGAGATCGGCCGCATCCCGGTCGACTCGATCTACAGCCCCGTGCTGAAGGTGACCTACAAGGTCGAGGCCACCCGTGTCGAGCAGCGCACCGACTTCGACAAGCTCGTCATCGACGTCGAGACCAAGCCGTCCATCCTGCCGCGCGACGCCATCGCCTCGGCCGGCAAGACGCTGGTCGAGCTCTTCGGTCTCGCCCGTGAGCTCAACGTCGAGGCCGAGGGCATCGACATCGGCCCGTCGCCCGTCGACGAGCAGCTCGCCGCCGACCTCGCCCTCCCGGTCGAGGACCTGCAGCTGACCGTCCGGTCCTACAACTGCCTCAAGCGCGAGGGCATCCACACCGTGGGTGAGCTCATCAGCCGCTCGGAGCAGGACCTCCTCGACATCCGCAACTTCGGTGCGAAGTCGATCGACGAGGTCAAGGCCAAGCTCGTCGAGATGGGCCTGTCCCTCAAGGACTCCGCCCCCGGCTTCGACCCGCACGCGGCCCTGGCCGCCTACGGCGACGACGACGACGACGCGTTCGTCGAGGACGAGCAGTACTGATCCGGTCGGGGGGCTCCGCCCCCCGACCGCCCCCGGTCCGTGGATGCCGTCCACGGCTCGGGAACACGCACAAGTGGTCCGGGGCTTCGCCCCGACCAGGAACAAACAGAATCCCCAGGCTCCGCCTGGGAATCCTCTAACCCGAGTACCTGACACGGCTCGGGAGAATCGAGAAGCACGATGCCTACTCCCAAGAAGGGCACCCGCCTCGGCGGGAGCGCCGCTCACCAGCGCCACATCCTGGCCAACCTCTCGACGCAGCTGTTCGAGCACGGCCGGATCACGACCACCGAGGCCAAGGCGCGCACGCTGCGTCCCCACGCCGAGAAGCTGATCACCAAGGCGGTCAAGGCGCACAACGGTGAGAACCCGCTGCACCAGCGTCGCGAGGTCCTCAAGACCGTCCGCGACAAGGGCGTCGTCCACATTCTCTTCACCGAGATCGCGCCGACGTTCGCCGAGCGTCCCGGTGGCTACACCCGCATCACCAAGATCGGTCCCCGCAAGGGCGACAACGCGCCGATGGCCGTCATCGAGCTCGTGACCGAGGCCTTCGCGCCGAAGTCGTCGACCTCGAAGAAGTCCGCCCCCAAGGCCGAGCCCGTCGCGGCTCCGGTCGACGAGGCGCCTGCTGACGAGACCCCGGCCGATGTCGACACCGAGACCCCGGTCGAGCGGATGGACACCGAGGCGCCCGAGACCGCCGAGAACGCCGAGGAGCCCGAGGCCGCCGAGGCTGCCGAGGAGCCCAAGGCCTGATCTCAGGTCAATCGCACCAGCATCGAAGGCCCGTCACCGCTCAGCGGTGGCGGGCCTTCGGGCCGTTTTGCCCCACCGTGAGCAGTTCCGCGCGAGGCCGGGTTGTCATACATTGCGGCCATGACGCTCGGGGACCAGGCCGCCGCTCGCGAAGCGGCGACCTTCGTCGCGCGCGAGAGCGAGCTGGCGGCCCTCGCCGACCTGCTTGCTGACGACTCGCCCCATCGCATCGCGCACGTCACCGGCGCAGCGGGCGCCGGCAAGACCGCCCTCGTGCGCGCCTCGCTACGTCGTGCGCACCGCCACGGCTACACCCCGATCTGGGTGGATGCCCGCGAGCTCACCGATCCCGACCACGGTCGCGCGGTGATGACCCAGGCCAGGGCGCTGGCGCGCCCCCTGCTCGTGGTCGACTCCGCCGAGGAGCTCGGCGACCACGAGGACCGGTTGCGCGAGCGTGGCCTCGCCCTGCTCCCGAGCGCCGCCCGGGTCGTGCTGGTGAGTCGGCGCCCCCTCCAGGCGGCGTGGTGGGGCTCGCCCTGGGCGGCCTCGATCGTGTCGTTGCCGGTGGGCCCGCTCGAGTCGGGAGCAGCCGCCGCCTTCCTCGCCGCTCGCGGGGTGGTGGAGCCGGACGAGGTCGAGCAGGTGCTCACGTGGGCCGAGGGCCACGCGCTCTCGCTCACGCTCGCGGCCGCCGTACGACGCGCGACCGGCCGCTCCCTCGACGCCCTCGACCTCGTCTCGCTGGAGACCGAGCTGCTCGACCAGCTGACCGGGGGCCGTCTCGACGGTCCCGACCTGGTCGGCAGCGACCGGCTCGTGCTCGCCGTGGCAGCGCTGGCGCCGGCGGTGGACGCTGCCCTGCTCCGCGCGGTGCTGCCCGAGCAGGACGGCGAGGCCGCGGAGCGGTGGCTGCGCGCGCTGCCGTTCGCCGAGCGGCTCGGTCACCGGGTGACCCTCCACCAACGGGTACGACGGCTGCTGGCCGCGCAGCTGCGCGAGTGCGAGCCGGTGGTGGAGCGCGACCTGCGCCTGCGCATCATCGACCACCTGATCCACGCGCGGGCCGGGCGCCCCGAGCTGCTCCTCGACGTGCGGGAGGTGCTGGCGCCGCCCCAGGACCAGGGCATCACGCCGTCGCAGGCCCGCGCCTCCACCTGGCGCGCCGAGCCCGCGGTCGTCGGCGACGCCGACGCCGTGCAGGGGTTGGCGGCCCACCGCGGCCCGGCGTACGCCGCCTGGTTGGCGCGGTGGGTGCGCGAGGCCCCGCAGCACGTCCTGGTCGTGCGGCATCGTGGCTCGGGCGAGGTGGTGGCGGCCACGGTGTGGGCCACGGATGCGCAGGTGCCGGCGGCGTTCGCGAATGACCCGGTCCTCGCGCCCTGGCTGGCGGCCGCGCAGAACTGGACGGGCGAGACCCTCTTCAACCCCGTCACCGAGGTCGACGTCGCACCGGTCGACGTGCCCGAGGTCGTGGCCCTCGTGCTCGTCTCCCTGGTGCAGCACTGCGGACTCAGCGACTTCCGCCGCTGGGTCGTGCCGCGCAATCCGCCCGCGCCGGATCCCACCCACTGCGGGGGCACCCCGGACCCACGCTTCGACATCGTCCTCGGCGCGCTGCGACTTCCCGGCCACGTCATCGACTACGGCCCCGACGGGGCGGTGGCGGCGATGTCCGTCGCTGCCCAGGATCCGCTCGCCGCGATGCTGGTCGACACCGTGCCCGGGCCCACGGCTCGACCGGTGCCCGGTGAGGTGCGCGAGGCGCTGCGCCACTGCCACGACCCCGTCTGGCTGGCGGCCTCACCACTGGCCCAGGGCACCGACCCGGCCACCCGGGCGGCCTCGGTGGTGACGCTGCTGCGCCAAGGGGTGCACGACGCCTTCGGTGACGGTCCCGACGCTCGCCTGCAGCGCGAGGTGCTGCTCCACGGCTACCTCGAGCCCGACGCCAACCACGCCCGCGCCATGCACGCCCTGCACCTCAGTCGGACGACGTACTTCCGCCGGCTGCGCGAGGCCACGGGCACCCTGGAGGCCTGGCTCGCCGTGCGGGTCTGACCCTGGACGACGTCAGGCTCTGCCGCCGGGCAACCTTCGGGACCGGCCAGCAGGTCTGACCAGGTATGACCACCACGACGACACCCGGCGCGGAGCGCGACAGTGCGCCGCCGCGAGCAGGAGGGCACCAGATGGCGAGAAGTGCGGACTTCGACGAGTTCGTCGCCGCGCGGTCCTCGGCGCTGCTGCGCACCGCCTACCTGCTCACCCACGACCACGGCCAGGCCGAGGACCTCCTCCAGACCAGCCTGACGCGCGCCTGGTTCGCCTGGGGCCGGATCTCGGGAAGCCCCGAGGCCTACGTGCGCAAGATCCTCGTCAACACCTACGCCACGTGGTGGCGCCGGAAGTGGAACGGCGAGCACGCCACCGAGGTGCTCCCGGACCGCGGGGTGGCCGACAGCAGCGAGGCGGTGAGCGCCGGGACGGACCTCTGGTCGGCCATGGACCGGCTCCCGCGGCGCCAACGCGCGGTGGTGGTCCTCCGCTTCTTCGAGGACCTGACCGAGGCGCAGACCGCCGACCTGCTCGGCTGCGCGATCGGCACCGTCAAGAGCCAGCAGAGCAAGGCCCTGGCCAAGCTGCGGATCGATCCCGCGCTCGCCACCGACCTCCAGCCCCGCAACACGACCACGAACGAGGACCGAGCATGAACACCATCGACGACCTCCGCGCCACCCTCGACCAGCACGCCCACGGGCTCGTCGACCACGACGTCGCCGCGCGCGTCGGCGGCGTCCGCACCCGGGTCGGCATCATGCGCCGCCGTCGTCGTGCCGCCGCCGGGGCCGCCGCAGCGCTGGCCGTGGTCGGCGGCGGGGTGGCGTTGCTGCCCCTCGTCGGCCAGGACCGCGACGTCGCACCGGCCTCCCGCGTGGTGGGGGTGCTCGCGCCGAGGACGCTCACGTCGTACGGCTTCACCTATGCCTTCGACGAGGCCGTCGAGGGTGACGGCGGCCGCGCACGCGTGGAGCTGAAGGCATCATCGGAGCCGCGCCTGATCTCCTGGGCCACCTCGGGAGCCGACGACACCGTGACCGTGACCGGCCCCGGCGAGCAGCCCGTGGTCTACGAGAACGGCGACTTCGCCGACTTCGTCTACGTGCCCGCCGGCGATGCCTACGAGGTCGTCGCCGAGGTCGGCACCGGCCGAGCCGGGCTCGCGACGTACACCCTCACCGATGAGCGGCCCGCAGGCGTCACGGCGCAGGGTGTGACCTACCGCCAGGAGATCGCCGGCGGGAGCCTGCTGGGTGCCGCCATCGGGGCGCCGGGGGAGGCCGACGTGTCGTTCACCGCAGCGGCCCGCACCAAGGGGGTGGCGCTGAAGTACTTCTGCAGCGGTGGGCCCGATGACGCCTTCCTCCACGTGGCCATCGGCGACGCGGGCGAGGTGATCAGCGGCAGCGGGTGCGGCGATCGGTCGGTGCCGATCGACGCCGCTGCTCGCGGCGGGAGCGCCTTCCCCACCCGGACCGGCGAGGACGTCAGCACGCGCCTCTACGTCACGGCAGGGAAGGACGGACCGGTCATCGAGGATCCTGACCTGCGCATCGGGGTGGGCAGCTATGCCCTCGACGGCCCGGGTGTGCCCGGCACCTTCGACGGGTTCTTCCCACGGTCGGTGGAGTCAGCGGGCCACGCCTGGGAGCTCGTCGGCACCCAAGACGTCACGCCGGGCGAGGCAGCGCTCGAGGTCGTTGCGCCGGCCGGGCGAGGACCGATCCTGGCCGTCGTCGGCACAGACCTCGCCGCGGGACCGGTGGTCGTCCACTACGACGGGCAGCGCGACAACACGGTCATGAGCGCCGGACAGTCCGGTGCCACCAACGCCGTGGTCGCCGACGGCGGCACGGTGCGGGCCGGTCTCGACCGAGGGGTCTTCACCGAGGACGACCGGGTGCGGATCGCCTTCTACGTGCAGGCCGATTGACCGGCGCGGAGCGACGACCTCGCACCCGTAGACTCGGACCCATGAGCACCGACCTCGGCACCCCCCCGATCCTGTCGCCCGACGAGGCCCGCAGCGTCCTGCTGGCGGCCCCCCGTGGCTACTGCGCCGGTGTGGACCGGGCCGTGGTGACGGTGGAGAAGGCCCTGGACCTCTACGGGTCGCCGGTCTACGTCCGCAAGCAGATCGTGCACAACAAGCACGTCGTGGCCGACCTCGAGGCGCGCGGGGCGATCTTCGTCGAGGAGATCGCCGAGGTGCCCGAGGGGGCCACGGTCGTCTTCTCCGCCCACGGCGTCTCGCCTGAGGTGCACCGCCAGGCCGAGGAGCGCGCGCTCAAGACGATCGATGCGACCTGCCCGCTGGTGACCAAGGTCCACCACGAGGCCATCCGGTTCGCGGCCGACGACTACGACATCCTGCTCATCGGCCACGAGGGCCACGAAGAGGTCGAGGGCACCGCCGGCGAGGCCCCCGACCACATTCAGCTCGTGCAGAGCCCGGCCGACGTGCCTGGCATCGTCGTCCGCGACCCCGCCCGGGTCGCCTGGCTCTCGCAGACCACGCTCTCGGTCGACGAGACGCTCGAGACGGTGGCGGCGATCCGCGAGCGCTTCCCGCTGCTGCTCGACCCGCCCAGCGACGACATCTGCTACGCCACCCAGAACCGTCAGCTGGCCGTCAAGGACATCGCCCGCGACGCTGACCTGGTGATCGTGGTCGGCTCCGGCAACTCCTCCAACTCGGTGCGCCTGGTCGAGGTCGCGCTCGAGGCCGGCGCCAAGACGTCCTACCGCGTCGATGACGCCTCCGAGATCGACGAGGCCTGGCTCGAGGGCGTGGAGAAGGTCTCGGTGACCTCGGGCGCGTCGGTGCCGGAGTCGCTCGTCGACGGCGTGCTGAGCTACCTCGCCGAGCGGGGTTATCCCGACGCCCAGGCCGTGCACACGGCCGAGGAGTCGCTGATCTTCTCGCTGCCCAAGGAGCTGCGCCGCGACCTCAAGGCCGCCGGGATGCGCTGACGCCCGGACCTGGTGGCCCTCAGGGGCCCTCAGCGGGACTCAGGGGCGCTAGTGACCCTCGGGGTCCTCGGGGTTGAGTCGCTTGCGGTCGAGGTCGCGCAGGAAGTCCTCGTCATCGTCCGGCGCGACGATCCGCTTCGGCGCCGAGCGCTTGGGCAGGACCGGCTTGTTGGGAAGTAGTCCGCGCTGCTGGAAAGCGCGGACGAGGAGATAGGTCGCGACCGCGAACAGGATCAGCACGAACAAGAACCGCAGCACCCCTCCAGAGTAGGCCCCACATGGTGACGGCATACCCTGAACCCGTGAAGGAGTTCTGGGTCTACACACTTGCCCGCATCGCGCTGCTGCTCGTCACCTGGGCAGCGCTGACTGGCGCCTGGGTGCTGGCGTTCGGAAAGGTCGCGCCGGGACTGACCCTGCTGATCGCTTTCGTGGTCACCGGCATCGCGTCCTACTTCGTGCTGCGGGGGCCCCGCGAGGCCCTGGCGCGCCGCGTCGAGCAGCGTGCCTCGCGCGCGGTGGACCGCTTCGAGGGCATGCGCTCGAAGGAAGACGTCGAGGACTGAGCCCGAGCCTCGTGCCGGGTCAGCGCTTCTTGCGGTTGAGCTGCCCTCGGATGCGGCTCTCGGGCTGACCGAGGAGCTTGGCCAGCAGCGGCACGCGGAAGAACCACGCGGCCGCGAGGACGACGACGATCAGCAGGAACCAGAGCATGGCTCCAGCCTACGCCGGGTCCGGGCGGTCGACCTGACGTCGGAGTCGGCGTCGCGACTCAGCCGACGCTCAGCAGCGCACCGGCCACCAGGACGGCCCAGGCGAGCTCGGCGACGCCGGTCTGCTGGAGCACCGGGATGAGGCCCGGACCGGTGGCGCCGCCCAGCACCAGGCGCAGGCCGGGCAGGGCGGGAACGAGGAAGCCGAGGCCGACCAGGGCCCACCACGTCGTGGAGACGGCGACCAGCACCACACAGAGCGGCGGCGAGCAGCACCAGCGCGAGGTAGAGACGACGGGTGGTGGCATCGCCGAGCCGCACCGCGAGGGTGCGCTTGCCGGCGACGGTGTCGGTGGGGATGTCGCGCAGGTTGTTGACCACCAGGATCGCGCAGGCCAGGGCGCCGATGCCGGCACCGGCCCACCACGCGGCCGGGGTCCACTCCTGGCTCTGCACGTAGGACGTGCCGACCACGGCGACGAGCCCGAAGAACACGAACACCATGACCTCGCCGAGGCCGAGGTAGCCGTAGGGCGACGAGCCGCCGGTGTAGAACCACGCCGCGACCACGCTCACGATGCCGACGGCGAGGAGCCACCAGGCGGTGGTGGCGGCGAGCACCAGCCCCGCTGCGCCGGCCACCCCGAACGACAGGAACGCAGCGCGCTTCACCGCTGCCGGGGCTGCGAGGCCCGAGCCGACCAGCCGCAGCGGGCCGACGCGCACGTCGTCGGTGCCGCGGATCCCGTCGGAGTAGTCGTTGGCGTAGTTGACGCCCACCTGGAGCGCCAGGCTCACCACGAGGGCCAGCAGGGCCTTCCACGCCACCGCGCCGTCGACGTACGCCGCGACGCCGGTGCCGGCGAGCACGGGCGCGACCGCCGCCGGCAGCGTGCGCGGACGCGCGCCCTGGACCCACTCCGCCGCTGTTGCCACGAGACGAGATTCAAGCAGGCGGCGCGGGGCCCGCCCGCGCCAGGTGGCGCGGGGGCACGACCCTGACCTCGGGCACCCGGGGCTGGACTAGGGTCCCTCGGGTGGATCTGCGTGCGTGGCTCGAGAGCCCTCGGGAGCCCGACCCGCTGGTGGTCGAGACCTCCGGCTCCTCGGGAGCACCCAAGCGGGTGCGGCTGTCGCGACGGGCGGTCCTGGCCTCGGTCGCCGCCACCGAGCGTCGTCTCGGCGGGAGCGGGCAGTGGGTGCTGCGCCTGCCGCCGAGCTATGTCGCGGGGATCCAGGTGGTGTGCCGCTCGCTGGTGGCCGGCCATGACCCGGTCGGTCCCGAGGAGCCCTGGCCCGAGGGCGAGGGGTGGTTCGTCTCGCTCGTGCCCACCCAGCTGCACCGGATGCTCGAGCAGCCCGACGACCTCGCCGCCCTGCGCCGGGCCCACACCGTGCTGCTCGGTGGCGGGCCCATCGACCCGGCCCTGCGGGCGCGCGCGGAGGAAGCCGGCGTCCACCTCGTCGCGACGTACGGCGCCGCGGAGACCGCGGGTGGGTGCGTCTACGACGGTGTGCCCCTCGACGGCGTGGCGGTGGCGCTCGATCCCGACGGACGCATCCGCATCGGCGGGCCGACGCTCTTCGACGGCTACGACGGCGATCCCGAGCTGACCGCCCAGGTGCTGGTCGACGGCTGGTTCGTCACCGCCGACGCCGGCCGCTTCGACGAGGACGGGCGCCTCCACGTGCTCGGTCGCGTCGACGACGTCGTGGTCACCGGCGGGGTCAACGTGCCGGGACCGGCGGTCGCGGCACGCCTGCGTCAGCACCCTGACGTGCGCGAGGTCGAGGTGCTCGGCGTGCCCGACCCCGAGTGGGGCAACCGGCTGGTGGCCTTCGTCGTGGGCGAGGCCTCCGAGCAGGCCCTGCGCGACTGGGTGACCCAGGCACACCCGCGGTCGTGGGCGCCGCGACAGGTGGTGGCGGTCGAGGAGATCCCGCTGCTCGCCAACGGCAAGCCCGACCGGGTGCGGCTGCGCTCGCTGGTGGGGGTGGAGGCATGAGCGACCTGCACGTGCTGTCGATCCCGATGCGCACCCGCTTCCGCGGCATCACCGTGCGTGAGGTCGCGCTGGTGCGCGGCCCGGCCGGCTGGGGGGAGTGGAGCCCGTTCCTCGAGTACGACGCCACCGAGGCCGCGTCCTGGTGGCGCTGTGCCCAGGAGTCGGCCGCTCAGGAGTGGCCCGAGGCCCGACGGACGAGCATCCCGGTCAACGTCACGGTGCCTGCGGTCGGCCCCGAGCAGGCGCACGCGATCGTGCTCGCCGGTGGCTGCCGCACCGCCAAGGTGAAGGTCGCCGAGCCCGGTCAGAGCCTGGCCGAGGCCGAGGCGCGGCTGGAGGCGGTGCGCGATGCGCTCGGTCCGCAGGGCGCGATCCGCGTCGACGCCAACGGGCTCTGGTCGCTCGACGAGGCGGTCAGCGCGATCCGGGCCCTGGAGGTCGCCGCCGGCGGTCTCGAGTACGTCGAGCAGCCGGTCGCGACCGTCGAGGACCTCGCCGTCGTACGCCGCCGGGTCGACGTGCGCATCGCCGCCGACGAGTCGATCCGCCGCGCCGCCGACCCCTACCGCGTGCGCGACCTGGAGGCCGCCGACGTGGCCGTGCTCAAGGTGCAGCCGCTGGGCGGGGTGCAGGCCTGCCTGCGGATCGCCGAGGACATCGGGCTGCCGGTGGTGGTGTCGTCCGCGCTGGAGACCTCGGTCGGGATCGCAGCGGGGGTGGCGCTGGCCGCGGCGCTCCCGGAGCTGCCGTTCGCCTGCGGGCTCGCCACCGTGCAGCTGCTCACCGACGACGTCGCGACCGCGCCGCTCCTCCCGGTCGACGGGATGCTGCCGGTCGGCCGCCCCGTCGTCGACGAAGCGGCGCTGCGGCGCCTCGCCGCCGCGCCGGAGCGGGTGGCGCACTGGGAAGCCCGACTCCGAGAGGTCACCGATGCCTGACTCCGCCGATGCGACCGCGCTGGCGCGCGCCGTGCTCCAGCACCTGCTCGACGAGGGCGTGCGCGAGGTGGTGATCGCTCCCGGGAGCCGCAACGCCCCGCTGTCCTTTGCGGCCTTCGACGCCGCCGAGGCCGGGTTGCTGCGGCTCCACACGCGCCTCGACGAGCGCAGCGCCGGCTTCCTCGCGCTCGGTCTCACCAAGCAGGGCCGCGACGCCGCGGTGGTCTGCACCTCCGGCACGGCCGTGGCCAACCTGCACCCGGCGATGCTCGAGGCCGCGCACGCCGGCGTACGGCTGACGGCGGTCACCGCCGACCGTCCGGCACGGCTGCGCGGCACCGGCGCCAACCAGACGACCGACCAGGTGGGCGTCTTCGGCGCGCTGGTGACGTCGTACGACGTGGACGGCGGGCTCCTCGACGCGCTCCCCGAGCGGGCGAGCGACGGCCCGACCCACCTCAACGTGCAGCTCGACGACCCGCTCCTCCCACCGCCCGCCGAGGCGCGGCCGTGGGTGCCACGCACCCCGTCGCCGCCGCCGACCCCGCCCCAGGCGCGTCCGGCGCCGACCGAGCTGCCGCTCGGACCGCGCACGGTCGTGGTGGCCGGCGACGACGCCGGACCGAGCGCCCGCAAGATCGCCGAGCTCGCCGGCTGGCCGCTGCTCGCCGAGCCCTCGAGCGGCTCCCGCACCGGCGAGCATGCGCTGCGCTGCTACCGCCTGCTCCTCGACACCGACCTCGGTGCCGAGATCGAGCGGGTGGTGGTGGTCGGTCGCCCCACCTTGTCGCGTCCGGTCTCCCGGCTGCTCGCCCGCGACGACGTGGAGGTGGTCTCGGTGCCGACCGGCGGGGTGTGGACCGAGCGCCCCTTCGCCGTCGCGACCGTGGCGCCGTACCCGACCGTCGCGGGGCCTGACGTCGCGGGGGAGGGGTGGCGTGAGCGGTGGAGCGAGGCCGATCGGGCCGTGGGTCGCCGGCTCGACGCGCTGCTGGCTGCCGAGGCCGACCTCACGCCGTACGAGGCGGTGGCGCGCGGTGAGTCGCGCGGTGCCGCCCGACGGGCTGCTCGTCGTCGGACCGTCCAGCCCGATCCGCGACCTCGACCTGATGGCGCGGCCGACGCCGGTCGGCTCGCGCCGCAAGACCGTCGCCAACCGCGGGCTGTCGGGCATCGACGGGGTCGTGTCGACCGCGATCGGGGTGGCGCTCGGGCGCGAGTGGAGCAGCCGGAGCCTGGCGCTGATGGGCGACGTGACGTTCCTCCACGACGCCAACGGGCTCGTGCTCGGGCCCGGCCAACCGGTCCCGGACCTCACGATCGTGGTCGTCAACGATGACGGCGGCTCGATCTTCGCGATGCTCGAGCAGGGCGACCCGACGTACGCCGACCGCTTCGACGCGCTCTTCGGCACTCCGCACGGCGTCGACATCGCGTCGCTGTGCGCCGCCACCCGCACGCCGCACCTGCGGGTGGAGAGCCTGCCCGAGCTCGAGCAGGCGCTGGCCAGCCCCAACGGTGGGATCGAGGTGGTCGAGGTCCGCGTACGCCGCGACAACCGCCGCGACCTCGACGCCCGCATCCGCGCCCTGCATCCCTGACCCCGCCGGCGATAGTCCCTGACGTTTGGGCCCCGAATCCGGCCGAAAAGGGCCCAAACGTCAGGGACTATCGCGCGCGGCGCTCGTCTCGGGGGTGAACCGGATCGGGAACCGGACAGCGCCGGTGTTGCCCGAGACCGGGAGCCACTCGCCCGGTCCGTCGGGTACGGCGTCCCGCATCCGCGAGGCGAGGAGCGGCAGGGCCACCGCCATGTCGGTGCGCGCCACGAAGTGGCCCAGGCAGTGGTGCAACCCCGCCCCGAACCCGTGGTGGGGCGGGCGCTGCGCGGTGATGTCGAACGACGGGTCGGGCATCGCGGCCGGGTCCGTGCCGGCCGAGTGGGAGAGCACCTGCACGATGCCGCCGCGAGGGATGTGCAGGCCGTTGAGCTCGAGGTCCTCGGTCGCCTCGCGGGTCACCCACGTGACCGTGGGGTTGACCCGCATGACCTCCTCGACAGCGTTGGCGCCGAGGTCGGGACGCTCGCCGAGCAGGCGCCACTGGTCGGGGTGCGCGAGCAGGGTCTGGAGGGCGAGACCGAGCTGGTTGCGGGTGGTCTCCATGCCGGCGAACGCGAGGAAGACCAGCGCCACGCTGAGCTCCCGGTCGCTCAGCCCGTCGGGCTCGTCCTGGCCGGCGATCAACGTGGTCACCAGGTCGTCGCGCGGCTCGGCGCGCCGCGCCGCGACGACCTCGTCGAGGTAGCCGCCGAGGCCGGCGATCGCGGCCTCGATCTGCGGCACGCGGCGCCCGACCTCGATCGAGAACGACGCCCCGAGGTCGTCGGCCCAGTGCGCCACCTGCGCCCAGGCGTCCTCGTCGAGCCCGAGCAGCACGCAGATGATCCGCGCGGCGTAGGGCTCGGCGAACTCGTCGATGAACTCCACGGTGCCGCGCTCGGCGAAGGCGTCGATCAGCTCGTGGGCGAGCGCGGTGAAGCGGGGGGCGAGGGCGGCGATCGTCTTGTTGCGGAACGCCGGCACCAGCAGGCGTCGGATCCGCGCATGATCGGTGCCCTCGAGGCTGAGCAGGGTCTCGCTCCACCACTGTGCGAACTCGCCGTCGTGGACGCCGTTCTGCTCCGGCCAACGCGCGTTGCCCTGCACGAAGCGCCGATCGCGCAGCACCGCGGCGGCCTCGGCATGGCGCAGGACCGCCCAGCCCCAGGTGGTCTCGACGTACCAGTCCCGCTCGCGCGCGTCGTGGACGACGCTCGAGGTGACGTCGAAGGCCGGGTCCGACAGGTCGAGCTGCATCGCCTCAGCGTAGAGGCAGCGCGCGGCGGGGTGGCAGACTCGCGCCATGCTCCAGTTCCGTCGCGCCGGCGCCAGCCACGTGGGCCTCGTGCGCGACAACAACGAGGACTCCGGGTTCGCCGGGCCCTACCTGCTCCTGGTGGCCGACGGCGTGGGCGGCGCCGCCGCCGGCGAGTTCGCCTCAGCGACCGCGACGTACGTCGCCTGCGCGCTCTCGATGCTCAAGATCGAGCCCGACCCGCTCGCGCTGCTCGGGCTGGCCGTCGACGAGGCCGCGTCGCAGCTGCGCGCCGGGACGATCTCGGACCCGACCCGCGACGGCATGGGCACGACGGTGACCGCGATCCACACCGACGGCAAGAACTTCGCTCTCGCCCAGCTCGGCGACTCCCGGGCCTACCTCGTGCGCGCCGGCGAGCTGCACCAGCTCAGCCGCGACCACACCCTGGTGCAGGCCATGGTCGACGCCGGGAAGATGACGCCCGACGAGGCGCGGGCCTCCTCGCACCGCAACATCGTGGTGCGGGCCCTCGGCGGGCAGCGGCTGCCGGAGCCCGACCTGGACTGGCTCGACCTGCACGAGGGCGACCGGCTCCTGCTGTGCAGCGACGGGTTGAGCGACCTCGTCGACGACGCGACGCTCGCCGCCCTGCTCGACATCGCCGACCTCGACGAGGCGGTCGCGGCGCTGGTCGAGGCCGCCCTGGCAGCCGGCGGCCACGACAACGTCACCTGCATCGTGGCCGACGTGGTCGACGGGACCCCGGATCGACGACGTCGGTGAGCTGCTCGGCGCCGTGCGCGATCTCGGGCTGGTGCTGGACCCGGCGGCCGTACGGTTGGAGTCATGAGGATCACCAAGTTCGGCCACGCCTGCGTGCGCGTCGAGCACGCCGGAGTGCGTGTGGTCATCGACCCCGGCTGCTTCACCGAGGCCGACGCCGTCAGCGCGGCCGACGTCGTCCTGATCACCCACCAGCACCCCGACCACTACGACGCCGAGCACCTGCGCGCCACGACGGCGCCGATCTACACGATCGGTGCGGTCGCGGAGGTGATCGGTGCCGAGGCGCCCGACCTCGCCGACCGGCTCGTGGTGGTGACGCCGGGCCAGCGCCTCGACGTGGGCGTGCCGGTCGAGGTCGTCGGTGAGAAGCACGCCGTCATCCACCCCGACTACCCGCGCTTCGACAACTCCGGCTACCTCCTCACCCTCGGCACCGAGCGGGTCTTCCACCCCGGCGACGCCCTCACCGGACCCGGCGTGCCGATCGACGTGCTGCTCGCTCCGGTCTCGGCTCCGTGGCTCAAGGTCTCCGAGGCGGTCGACTTCGTGCGCGAGGTCGGGGCGCCGCGCAACCTCGGCATCCACGACCGCGTCTACAGCGAGGCCGGTCTGGGCATGGTGAAGACCCACATGACCAACCTGATCGGCGAGCAGTCGTTCGTGCAGCTCCCCGACGGCGCCGACCTGGAGTAGTCGACCGGTTCAGGTCAGCGACCGAGGGCGTCGCGGACCGGGACGAACTTGGCCTGCGTCTCGGCCAGCTCGGAGTCGGGGTCGGAGTCGGCGACGATGCCGCAGCCGGCGAAGAGCCGCACCGTCGAGCCGGAGATCTCCGCCGAACGCAGGGCGATGCCCCACTCGCCGTCGCCGCGGGCATCCATCCAGCCGACGGGACCGGCGTACCGTCCGCGCTCCATCCCCTCGATCTCGGTGATGAGGGCCGTGGCGACCTCGGTGGGGGTGCCGCCGACCGCAGCGGAGGGGTGCAACGAGGCGGCGAGCTGGAGCGAGGAGACCGTCTCGGCGTCGTGGACGACGCCCGCCACGTCGGTGGCGAGGTGCATCACGTTGGGCAGGTGGAGCACGAACGGCGCCTCGGGCACGTTCATCGACGAGCAGTGCGGCTCGAGCGCGTCGGCGACCGAGCGGACGGCGTACTCGTGCTCGGCGAGGTCCTTGGAGGAGCGCGCGAGGGTGGCGGCGAGGGCGAGGTCGCGCTCGTCGTCGCCGGTACGGCGGATGGTGCCGGCGAGGACCCGCGACGTCACCAGGCCCTTCTCCCGTCGGACCAGCAGCTCGGGGGTGGCGCCGAAGATCCCGTCGACGTGGAAGGTCCAGCACGTGGGGTAGAGGTCGGTGAGGCGTCGCAGCGGCCAGCGGACGTCGATGGGCGCGTCGGCGGTGGCGATGAGGTCGCGGGCCAGGACGACCTTCTCCAGGTCGCCGGCCGCGATCCGGGCGACGGCGTCGGCGACGACGCCCAGCCAGACCTCGCTCGGCAGCGCCCCGTCGGCGAAGCGGAGCCCCTCGGGGGCCGGGGGAGGATCGGCCGGGCCGATCTCGACGTCGAGCAGGTCGAGGCCGGCGGCGGAGGCGGTCGTGAGCCACGCGACGTCGCCGCGTCGGCCGACGAGGACCTCGGGGACCACCAGGGTCGAGTCGCCCGGCTCGTCGGCGAAGCCGAGGGTGCCGAAGCAGACCAGGCCGGAGCCGGGCAGGTCGACCTCGCTGCGCACGATCGCGTGGGAGGTCGTCTCGGACCACCACTCGTCGGCGTCGGCGAAACGGGTCGGACCGCTCGTGCGGACCTGGGCGGCTACCCCCCAGCCGACGAGTCCCTCACCGTTGCGCAGCCAGGCGACGGGGTCGGCGCCGGGGAGCAGCTCGACGAGCGCGGTGGCCGCGTCGAGATCGAGGGCGAGGGTGCGGACGACCAACGGCGCAGTCGCCGTGTCCTTCATCGCACCCATGCTCACGGGACCACGGTACCGAGCAGCCCGCGAGCAGCCGTCAGGACCCGGCTGAGACGATCATGGGCATGACCAGCCCCACGTCCTCGTCCAGGTCCTCCTTCCGGGCCCCCCTGCTCGCCGCCCTGCTCGGGCTGCTGCTTCTCGCTGGAATGGTGGCGTTCGCCGTCGGTCTGCCCGAGGTGAGTGGCGCCGAGAAGGAGACCTCCGAGGCAGCCACCGGTCCGATCGACCTGCCCGACACCCTCGAGGGTGGCTTCGTGGCCGTCGACAGCCCCGAGTTCCCGGCCGAGGTCGCCGCTCAGTTCGGCGACATCAGTGCCCTGGCCGAGCAGGAGGCCTCGGTCGCGGCCAACCTCGGCGAGATCTTCGAGGGCGAGGGCGCCTTCCGCGTCTACGGCCGTACCGACGGCTCCGCGGTCGCCCAGGTGACCGCGATCAACGGCTCGCTCGGGCTCTTCGTGCCCGACGCCCTGCCCATCGACCCCGAGCTGATCGGCGCGGCGCGCCCCGCCACCGAGGTCGCCCGCATCGACGACGCGGTGTGCTCGATCGCCTGGGGGGAGCAGATCCCGCAGGGCACGCCGGTCCCGACCGAGGGGCTGCCCCAGACCCTGCGTTGCCAGCTGGCCGAGAACGGCCGCGTCTACGAGGTCAGCGGCCAGGGCATCAGCGCCCAGGAGGCCGTCGACATCGCCGCGGCCCTGGCTCAGGAGCGGTAGACCACCACCGGGTCACCGACCTGGACCTCGTCGAAGAGGCTCTCCAGTGCGGCGTAGTCGCGCACGTTGACGCACCCGTGCGACGCGCCGGCGTACCCCTGGGCGGCGAAGTCCGAGGAGTAGTGCACGGCCTGGCCGCCGGAGAAGAACATCGAGAACGGCATCGCGGAGCCGTAGAGCGACGACACGTGGTCCCGGTTCTTGAACTTCACCGTGAAGGCACCCTCGCGCGTCGGCGTGTACTCCGCACCGAAGCGCACGTCGATCGTGCGCAGCACCGTGCCGTCGACGACCCAGCGCAACGTGCGACTGGTCTTGTCGATGCACAGCACTCGGCCGGTCAGGCACCGGGCGTCGAGGGAGCCAGGCACGTTGTGCCCGATCCGGTTGGCCAGCTCATCGGCGGTCGGCTCGTGGGTCATCGCGAGCAACCGGTCCATCGTCTCGCGGTCGACGGCTCCGGTGACCGCGATCTCCCGCTTGGCCTGGAACCCGCGGACGGCAGCGGTGGTGACGTCGCCGTAGTAGCCGGTGACGTCGGTGTTGAACCAGGAGATCTGGCGCAGCCGCGCCTGCAGGGCACGTACGTCGTCACCCTCGTCGCCGGCTCCGATGAGGACCGGACCCCCCTGCAACGGGGGAGCGGGCTCGGGCTTCGGCTTCGGCGTCGGCTTCGGCTTCGGCGCGACCGTGACGTCCTCGGTAGGCGCCGGAGGCGTCGGGGACGCCGTCTCGGGTGCAGCCGTCGGGGTCTCGACCACCGTCGGTGACGGCCCGGGCGCTGCGGTCACCGGGTCGTCGCGGCCGACCCAGCCGTCGGCGGTCTCGCGGAAGTCGGAGAGATCGGCGGCGTAGGCGATGCCGAGCCCCGTCGTCGCGAGCGCGACGAGAGAGAGCAGGGCGAGGGCGGTGCGGCGGAGGGCGGTCATAGGTCACTTCCTGACGGGCGACGCTGGGCGACGCACGATTCGACGGTACAACTGAGAAGACGCAGAGCCGGGGCAGTTGGTTGCCAGTCGGCTCCGATCACTTCCCTCGGCATCCAGGTGAACCGGTCGGGCAGGGCACGCCCTAGGGTTCTGGGCGTGGCCCGTGCCGATCTCGACAAGCAGCCGACCGACGTCCGTCGCATGTTCGACGAGGTCGCTCGTCGCTACGACCTGACCAACGACGTCCTCTCCCTCGGTCAGGACCGGCGGTGGCGCCGCGACGTGATCGAGGCCGTCGACCCGCAGTACGGCGAGCGCGTGCTCGACCTCGCGGCCGGCACCGGCACCTCGAGCCAACCCTTCGAGGACCGCGGCGCGGTCGTCGTGCCGTGCGACTTCTCCCTCGGCATGCTCCAGGTCGGCAAGCAGGCGCGTCCGCACCTGCCCTTCACCGCCGGTGACGGCACCAGGCTGCCGTTCGCCGACGACTCGTTCGACGCGGTGACGATCTCGTTCGGGCTCCGCAACATCGTCGACCCGGGTGCCGGGCTGCGTGAGCTGCGCCGCGTGACGCGACCGGGCGGTCGTCTGGTGGTGTGCGAGTTCAGCCACCCCACGTGGGCGCCGTTCCGCACGGCCTACGTCGAGTACCTCATGAAGGCCCTGCCGCCGGTGGCCCGTGCGGTGTCGTCCTCGCCGGACGCCTACGTCTACCTCGCCGAGTCGATCCGGGCCTGGCCCGACCAGCAGGGGCTGGCCGACCTGATCGCCGAGAGCGGCTGGCAGCGGCCCGAGTGGCGCAACCTCAGCGGCGGCATCGTCGCCCTGCACCGCGCCTACACCGACTGAGCAGCTCCTCGAGCCCCGCGGCCCGGCTCATTTAGGCAACGTCGGCCTGCGTTAAATCCGCAGGTCGGAGCGGGTTCCGCACCCCCAGCACCCCGGTGTGACGCGCACCTCGGCGAGTGGCAGTATGAGACCCGCGCCACTCGTGATTCTGTTCACAAAGCCACAAACGTGGGGGTCCACGGGTGCGTCCGGACCTGTGAGAAGGAAGGCCTCGATGGAGCTCTACACGCCCGTTCTCGTGCTGGCGGCCCTGGCCACGTTGTTTGCCGTGGGCTCCCTGATCACCAGTGCGCTGGTGGGGCCGGCCCGCTACAACCGCGCCAAGCTCGATTCCTACGAGTGCGGCATCGAGCCGACGCCCCAGCCTGTCGGCGGTGGCCGGTTCCCGGTGAAGTACTACATCACCGCGATGCTCTTCATCATCTTCGACATCGAGATCGTCTTCCTCTACCCCTGGGCCGTGAACTTCGACGCCATGGCCGTCTTCGGCCTCGTCGAGATGGTCCTGTTCATCGCCACCGTGTTCATCGCCTACGCCTACGTCTGGCGTCGCGGTGGGCTCGAGTGGGACTGACCCCCGACCCGGATTGAGAGTGCTGACGTGGGTATCGAAGAAAAGCTCCCCAGCGGCGTCCTGCTGACCTCGGTCGAAGGACTGTCGGGCTACATGCGCAAGGCCAGCTTCTGGCCGGCGACGTTCGGCCTGGCCTGCTGCGCCATCGAGATGATGACCTCGGGTGGTCCGAAGTACGACCTCGCCCGCTTCGGCATGGAGGTCTTCCGAGCCAGCCCCCGTCAGGCCGACCTGATGATCGTGGCCGGCCGGGTGAGCCAGAAGATGGCTCCAGTCCTGCGCCAGATCTACGACCAGATGGCCGAGCCCAAGTGGGTCCTGGCCATGGGCGTGTGCGCCAGCAGCGGCGGCATGTTCAACAACTACGCGATCGTCCAGGGCGTCGACCACATCGTGCCGGTCGACATGTACCTCCCCGGGTGCCCGCCGCGGCCCGAGATGCTGATCGACGCGATCCTCAAGCTCCACGACCAGGTCCAGGCCACCAAGCTCGGCGCCAACCGCCGCGCCCAGATCGCCGACCTCGAGAGCGAGGCGCTGCGCGCCCTCCCGACCTCCGACATGAAGGGCCTTCTTCGGTGAGTGACGAGGACAAGACCACCGGTCCCGACCAGTCGACCGGTGACCCGGCGCCGGGTGTCCCGGCCACCAACGACCCCGAGGTCCGTACGGTCGGTGTCCGCACCGGCATGTTCGGCACCCGCGGCACCGGCGACACCAGCGGTTTCGGTGGACTCGTCGCCCCGGTCGTCTTCCCCGGCGACACCCAGCGCCCCTACGGCGGCTGGTTCGACGAGGTGGCCGACGCCCTCGAGGCAGCCGGCCCCGGGCCCTACCGGGTCGTGGTCCACCGCGGCGAGCTGACCTTCCACGTCCGTCGCGAGGACCTCACCGCGGTGATGTCGTCGATGCGTGACGACCCGGCGCTGCGCTTCGAGCAGTGCACCGGCGTGAGCGGCGTGCACTACCCCGACGAGACCGGTGCTGAGCTGCACGCGGTCTACCACCTGCTCTCGATGACCTACAACCGTCGCGTGCGCATCGAGGTCTCGGTCCCCGACGCCGACCCGCACCTGCCCTCCACGGTGGCGATCTACCCCGCCAACGACTGGCACGAGCGCGAGGCCTACGACATGTTCGGGCTGCTCTTCGACGGACACCCCGCCCTGACGCGGATCCTGATGCCCGACGACTGGCCCGGCCACCCGCAGCGCAAGGACTACCCCCTGGGCGGCATCCCGGTCGAGTACAAGGGCGGCACGATCCCGCCCCCCGACCAGCGCAGGAGTTACAACTGATGTCACCCCACGACGTTCTTCGTCTCCCCCGCTTCGCTCCGCCGCCGAACAACGCCGCGGGGACCCCGACTCCTTTGCTGGAGGTTGCCTCATGACGGACGACATCTACGCCGGCAGCACCGAGACCGGTGAGGGCAAGGTCTTCACCGTCAGTGGCCGCGACTGGGACGACATCGTCGAGGGCCTCGCCTCGGCCGAGGACGGCATCGAGGAACGTGTCGTCGTCAACATGGGTCCCCAGCACCCCTCCACCCACGGCGTGCTGCGGCTGATCCTCGAGATCGACGGCGAGACCGTGACCGAGGCCCGCTGCGGCATCGGCTACCTCCACACCGGCATCGAGAAGAACACCGAGTACCGCTCGTGGGTCCAGGGCACGACGTTCGTGACCCGCATGGACTACCTCTCGCCGTTCTTCAACGAGGCCACCTACGTCCTCGGCGTCGAGCGGCTCCTCGGCATCGAGGACCAGATCCCCGAGAAGGCCGACGTCATGCGGGTGCTCCTCATGGAGCTCAACCGCATCTCCTCCCACCTGGTGGCCATCGCCACCGGCGGCATGGAGATCGGTGCCCTGACCGTGATGACCATCGGCTTCCGCGAGCGTGAGCTCGTGCTCGACCTCTTCGAGCTGATCACCGGCCTGCGCATGAACCACGCGTTCTTCCGCCCCGGTGGCGTCGCCCAGGACCTGCCGCCGGGCGCGCTCGACGAGATCCGTGGCTTCATCGCGCTGATGAAGAAGCGGTTGCCCGAGTACGCCGCGCTCTGCAACGCCAACCCGATCTTCCGCGGTCGACTCGAGGGCGTGGGCTACCTCGACCTCGAGGGTGCCATCGCGCTCGGCCTCACCGGGCCGGTGCTGCGCAGCACCGGCTACCCGTGGGACCTGCGCAAGAGCGAGCCCTACTGCGGCTACGAGGACTACGAGTTCGACGTGCAGACGTGGGACACGTGCGACTCCTACGGTCGCTTCCGCGTGCGCCTCAACGAGCTGTGGGAGTCGCTGCGCATCGTCGAGCAGGCTGCCGACCGACTCGCCGGCCTCGAGGGTGCGCCGGTGATGGTCGCCGACAAGAAGATCGCGTGGCCCAGCCAGCTCTCGATCGGCAGCGACGGCATGGGCAACTCCCTCGACCACATCCGCCACATCATGGGCGAGTCGATGGAAGCCTTGATCCACCACTTCAAGCTCGTCACCGAGGGCTTCCGGGTCCCGCCGGGGCAGGCCTACGTGCCGATCGAGTCGCCGCGTGGCGAGCTCGGCGCCCACGTCGTCTCCGACGGCGGCACCCGTCCGTTCCGGGTCCACTTCCGTGACCCGTCGTTCAACAACCTGCAGGCCACGAGCGTGATGAGTGAAGGCGGCCAGGTCGCTGACGTCATCGTCGCGATTGCCTCCATCGACCCCGTCATGGGAGGAGTGGACCGATGAACCACCCCACGAACTTCTCGTTCTCCCCCGCTTCGCTCCTCCGCCCGACAACTCCGAGGGGACCCCGGAACTGATGTCCCTCAACGAAACCACCGTCGGCGAGCTGCGCGAGATCGCGGCCCGCTACCCCCAGAAGCGTTCGGGCCTGCTGCCGATGCTGCACCTCGTGCAGTCGGTCGAGGGTCGGGTCACGCCCGAGGGCATCGAGACCTGCGCCGAGATCCTCGACCTCAGCCCCGCCGAGGTCAGCGGGGTCGCGACGTTCTACACGATGTACAAGCGCAAGCCGGTCGGCGACTACCACGTCGGGGTGTGCACCAACACGCTGTGCGCGGTGCTGGGCGGCGACGAGATCTTCGCGACGCTCAAGGACCACCTCGACGTCGGCAACGACGAGACGACCGACGACGGCAAGATCACCCTCGAGCACATCGAGTGCAACGCGGCCTGCGACTACGCCCCGGTGATGATGGTCAACTGGGAGTTCATGGACAACCAGACGCCCGCCTCGGCGACGGCGGTCGTCGACGACCTGCGCGCCGGTCGCGAGGTGACCTCCACCCGGGGCCCGCGCATCTGCACCTGGCGCGAGGCCGAGCGAGTGCTGGCCGGCTTCCCCGACGACCGCGTCGACGAGGGCCCCGCTGCCGGGGGACCCTCGGTCCTCGGGCTCCGGATCGCCGAGGAGCGCGGCTGGACCGCCCCGAGCAGCCACACCTCTGGCTCCGCCGACGTGCCGGACTCCGCGCTCGAGGCGGCCGAGCAGGCCGACACCGCGCGGGCCGAGACCGAGACCGAGCAGGAGAAGGCCACGTGAACGCCGACAACACCGCGACGAGCCCGATCAGCACCCTCACCCCGGTCCTGACCAAGGACTGGGGCACCGAGCGCAGCTGGACCCTCCCGGTCTACGAGTCCACCGGCGGCTACGGCGCCCTGCGCACGGCGCTCTCGATGGCTCAGGACGACGTCATCGCGGCCGTGAAGGACTCCGGCCTGCGCGGCCGCGGCGGCGCGGGCTTCCCGACCGGCATGAAGTGGTCCTTCATCCCGCAGGACAACCCCAAGCCCAAGTACCTCGTCGTCAATGCCGACGAGTCCGAGCCGGGCACCTGCAAGGACACCCCGCTCATGATGGCGAGCCCCCACACGCTGCTCGAGGGCGTGATCATCAGCTCGTACGCCATCCGCGCGCACACCGCCTTCATCTACATCCGTGGCGAGATCCTCCACGTGATCCGTCGGGTCCAGGCCGCGGTCGCGGAGGCGTACGCCGCCGGCCACCTCGGCAAGGACATCCACGGCTCGGGCTACGACCTCGACGTCGTCGTGCACGCCGGCGCCGGCGCCTACATCTGTGGCGAGGAGACCGCGCTCCTCGAGGGCCTCGAGGGTCGTCGTGGCCAACCCCGCCTGCGTCCGCCGTTCCCGGCCGTCGCCGGCCTCTACGCCTGCCCGACCGTCATCAACAACGTCGAGTCGATCGCCTCGGTGCCGAGCATCATCGCCAACGGCGCTTCCTGGTTCGCCTCCATGGGCACCGAGAAGTCCAAGGGCTACGGCATCTTCTCGCTGTCGGGCCACGTCACCAACCCCGGTCAGTACGAGGCGCCGCTGGGCATCACCCTGCGCGAGCTCATCGACCTCTCCGGCGGCATGCGCGAGGGCCACGAGCTGAAGTTCTGGACCCCGGGTGGGTCCAGCACCCCGCTGCTGACCGCCGAGCACATCGACCTGCCGCTCGACTTCGAGGGCATGGCCGGGGCCGGCACGATGCTCGGCACCCGCGCGATCCAGCTCTTCGACGAGACCACCTGCGTGGTGCGTGCGGTGCTGCGCTGGACCGAGTTCTACAAGCACGAGTCCTGCGGCAAGTGCACCCCGTGCCGTGAGGGCACGTGGTGGTTGGCGCAGACCCTGGCTGCGCTCGAGCGGGGTCAGGGCAGCGAGTCCGACCTCGACCTGCTGCTCGACCAGTGCGACAACATCCTCGGCCGGTCGTTCTGTGCCCTCGGTGACGGCGCCACCAGCCCGATCTCGAGCTCCATCCAGTACTTCCGCGACGAGTACCTCGCCCACCTGACCCACGGCGGCTGCCCGCTCGACCCGGCAGCCTCCACGGTCTTCGCCACCGCCGGAGCCATCAAATGAGTACTCCCGAGAAGGCACCCGAGACGGTCTCGGTGACGATCGACGGCATCCAGGTCGACGTCGCCAAGGACACCTTGGTCATCCGCGCCGCCGAGCAGGTCGGCGTCCAGATCCCGCGCTTCTGCGACCACCCGTTGCTCGCGCCGGCCGGTGCCTGCCGCCAGTGCCTGGTCGAGGTCCCCGACGCCGGCAACGGCCGTGGCTTCCCCAAGCCGCAGGCCTCCTGCACGCTGCCGGTGGCCGAGGGCATGGTCGTCAACACCCAGGCCACCAGCGAGGTCGCCGACAAGGCGCAGCAGGGGGTCATGGAGTTCCTGCTCATCAACCACCCGCTCGACTGCCCGGTCTGCGACAAGGGCGGCGAGTGCCCCCTGCAGAACCAGGCCATGAGCAACGGTCGAGGCGAGTCGCGCTTCGTCGGCTCGGGCAACGGCGGCGTCAAGCGCACGTTCCCCAAGCCGATCAACCTCTCGCCGCAGGTGCTCCTCGACCGCGAGCGGTGCATCGTGTGCCAGCGCTGCACCCGTTTCGCCGAGGAGATCCCCGGTGACCCGTTCATCGCCCTCATCGAGCGTGGCGCCCAGCAGCAGATCGGCATCGCCGAGGGTGCGCCGTTCCTCTCCTACTTCGCCGGCAACACGATCCAGATCTGCCCGGTCGGAGCCCTGACCTCGGAGTCCTACCGCTTCCGCTCGCGGCCCTTCGACCTCGTCTCCAGCCCCTCGATCGCCGAGCACGACGCCTGTGGCGCCGCGATCCGTGTCGACCACCGACGCGGCAAGGTCATGCGTCGGCTGGCAGGCAACGACCCCGAGGTCAACGAGGAGTGGATCACCGACAAGGACCGCTTCGCCTTCACCTACGCCACCCAGCCCGACCGGCTCACCTACCCCCAGGTGCGCGACGAGGACGGCACCCTGCGTCCGGCCTCGTGGCCCGAGGCCTTCGCGGTCGCGGCCCGGGGGCTCGCTGCGGCCAAGGTGGCCGGCGGCGTCGGCGTGCTGACCGGTGGACGGCTCACCGGTGAGGACGCGTTCGCCTACTCCAAGTTCGCGCGCGTCGCCCTCGAGACCAACGACATCGACTTCCGCGCCCGGCCGCACTCGGTCGAGGAGGCCGAGTTCCTGGCCGCCCACGTCGTGGCCACCGGCCCGGGCAACGGCGGGGTGACCTACGCCGACCTCGAGAGTGCTGCCACCGTGGTGCTCGCGGGCTTCGAGCCCGAGGACGAGGCCGGGACGATCTTCCTGCGCCTGCGCAAGGCGGCTCTGCACCAGCACACGCGGGTGCTGGCCGTGGCGCCGTTCACCACGCGCGGCCTGAGCAAGATGAACGGCACGCTGCTGCCGACGGCTCCGGGCGACGAGGCGGCCACCCTGGCCTCCCTGGTCGACCACGCCGAGCACGGCATCGACGCAGGGGCGATCATCCTCGTGGGGGAGCGCCTGGCGACCGTGCCCGGTGCCCTCAGCGCTGCCGCTCAGCTGGCTGCCACCACCGGTGCCCGCCTGGCCTGGGTGCCGCGTCGTGCCGGTGACCGAGGCGCCCTCGAGACCGGCTGCCTGCCGGGCCTGCTGCCCGGCGGCCGCCCCGTCGACGACGCCGCAGCGCGCGTCGACACCGCGACGGTCTGGGGCGTCGAGCACCTGCCCACCGAGCCGGGTCGCGACGGCAACGCCATCGTCGCCGCCCTCGGCGCCGGTGAGCTCGCCGGTCTCGTCATCGGTGGGGTCGACCCCGCCGACACCGAGGACCCCGAAGCCACCCGCGCGGCCATCGAGCGGGCGTCGTTCGTCGTGGCCATCGAGCTGCGCGCCTCCGACGTCACGCGCGCGGCCGACGTGGTCTTCCCCGTCGCCCCGGTGACCGACAAGGCCGGGTCGTTCGTGACCTGGGAGGGACGTGTGCGTCCCTTCGAGGCTGCGCTCAGCGTCCCCGGTTCCCTCCCCGACCTGCGGGTCCTGGCCGGCATCGCCGAGGAGATGGGCGCGCCGCTGGGCTTCCGCACCGTCGCCGAGGTCTGGTCGCAGCTCGAGGACCTCGGTGCCTGGGACGGCCCTCGCGCCACCATGACCCCCGTCCCCGCACAGGCAGCGTCCGACGCCGGCTCGGGTGTGGTGCTGGCGTCGTGGAAGCAGCTCCTCGACCAGGGCACCATGCAGGACGGCGACAAGCACCTCGCCGCCACCGCCCGCCCGGCCGTCGCCAAGGTCTCGGCCGCGGTCTACGACGCGGTCGGTCCGACCGTCACGCTGACCGGCGAGCGTGGTTCGATGACCCTGCCCGCCGAGGTCGCCCCCGACCTCGTCGACGGCGTGGTGTGGGTGCCGGCCAACTCCCGTGGACGCGGGATCCTGACCGACCTGGCCGCTCCCGGAAGCCGCGTCACGATCACCGGAGGAGACGCCTCATGATGGCCACCTCGGCTGTGCTGGCACCGCTTGCCACCGACACCATCGCCGGCTTCGGCAATGACGTGTGGTGGATCATCCTCATCAAGACCTTCGCGATCTTCCTGATCCTGGTCCTGCTGACGCTCTTCAACATCTGGTGGGAACGACGCGTCGTGGCCCGCATGCAGCACCGCATCGGCCCCAACCGCAACGGCCCCCAGGGTTCGCTGCAGTCGTTGGCCGACGGCGCGAAGCTGATGTTCAAGGAAGACCTGATCCCCAAGGCGGCCGACAAGGTCGTGTTCGTGCTCGCGCCGCTGATGGCCGTGATCCCGGCCTTCATCACCTTCAGCGTGATCCCGTTCGGCCCCGAGGTGAGCATGTTCGGCGAGACCACGCCGCTCCAGCTCACCGACATGCCCGTCGCGGTGCTCTTCGTGATGGCGATCGCCTCGATCGGCATCTACGGCATCGTCCTCGGCGGATGGTCGAGCGGGTCGACGTACTCCCTGCTCGGTGGCCTGCGCTCGAGCGCCCAGATGATCTCCTACGAGGTCGCGATGGGCCTGGCGCTCGTCGCGGTCTTCCTCTACGCAGGCTCCCTGTCGACCTCGGAGATCGTGGCGGCCCAGGACGACTACTGGTTCGCCGTCATCCTGCTGCCGTCGTTCGTCATCTACATCATCTCGATGGTGGGTGAGGTCAACCGGGCGCCGTTCGACCTCCCCGAGGCCGAGGGCGAGCTCGTCGGTGGCTTCCACACCGAGTACTCCTCCATCAAGTTCGCGCTGTTCTTCCTCGCCGAGTACATCAACATGGCCACCGTGTCGGCGCTCGCCGCGACGCTGTTCCTCGGTGGCTGGCACGCGCCGTTCGGGATCGCCAACGTGTGGCCCGGCGCCAACGAGGGCTACGTGCCGCTGATCTGGTTCTTCGGCAAGGTGCTCCTGTTCGTGTTCTTCTTCATCTGGCTGCGCGGCTCCCTGCCGCGCATGCGCTACGACCAGTTCATGAAGCTGGGCTGGAAGTACCTCATCCCGATCTCGCTGGCCTGGATCATCGCGGTCGCCACGCTCCGCGTCGCCAAGCTCGAGGGCTGGTTCGACCAGCCGGGTGTGCTGATCGGCATCGGGATCGTGCTCGCGCTGCTCGTGCTGCTGTTCTTCATCGGCGACACCGAGGGCGACGACGAGGCCCTCGACCTGCGCGGCGCCCCGGCGCCGCGGGCGGGTTCGTTCCCGACCCCGCCGATGCCCGTCGGGGGCGCGGTGCGCGGCGCCGCCGCTCCACTGACGTTCCCCACTTCGACCCAGCTGTCCACGGTGGCAGGGGAGGACACCTGATATGGCTGACCACAAGGGCGAGCAGCCCGAGGCGAAGACGCTCAAGGAGCAGTTCTGGGACCCGGTCGCCGGGTTCGGCGTCACCTTCCGCACGATGTTCAAGAAGGTCGTCACCGAGCAGTACCCCGACGAGAAGTTCCCCACCGCTCCGCGCTTCCACGGACGCCACCAGCTCAACCGGTGGCCCGACGGCCTGGAGAAGTGCATCGGGTGCGAGCTGTGCGCCTGGGCCTGCCCGGCCGACGCGATCTACGTCGAGGGCGCCAGCAACGACGACGACACCCCCGACGGCAGTGGACGCTTCAGCCCCGGCGAGCGCTACGGACGCGTCTACCAGATCAACTACCTGCGCTGCATCCTCTGCGGCCTGTGCATCGAGGCCTGCCCGACCCGCGCGCTGACGATGACCAACGAGTACGAGCTGGCCGACAACAACCGGGCCGACCTCATCTACGAGAAGTCCGACCTGCTCGCGCCGTTGTTGCCCGGCATGGAGCAGCCGCCGCACGCGATGCTGCTCGGCGACGACGAGGGTGACTACTACCGCGGCACCTACGGCGCCCCGCCGCCGGCCGCGACCGGAGGTGACGCCCGATGATCGCCTTCTGGGTCCTGGCGCCGATCATGGTGCTGGCCGCGCTGGCACTGCTCTTCGTGCCGAAGGCCGTGCACGCCGCGCTGCTGCTGGCCGTGGTGATGATCAGCCTCGCCATCCTCTACCTCACCCTGGACGCGCCGCTGCTGTTCGTGGTGCAGATCATCGTCTACACCGGCGCGATCTTGATGCTCTTCCTCTTCGTGGTGATGCTCGTGGGCGTCGATGCCTCCGACTCGGTGGTCGAGACGATCCGCGGCCAGCGCGTGATGGCGATCGGCACCGGGCTGCTCCTCGGCCTGGTCCTGGTGATCGGCTTCGGGCAGCTCAGCCTCGGCACCGCCACCGGCCTCGACGCCGCCAACGAGGGCGGCAACATCGAGGCGCTGGCCAACGTCATCTTCTCCCGCTACGTCTTCGCCTTCGAGGTCACCAGCGCGCTGCTCATCACTGCAGCCGTGGGCGCGATGGTGCTCGCGCACCGCGAGCGCCTCACCCCGCGTCCGAGCCAGGCCGACCTCGCCGCCCAGCGGTTGCGCGACTACGCCGACAAGGGCACCCACCTCGGGCCGCTCCCGGCGCCCGGCGTCTACGCCCGGCACAACGCGGTCGACACGCCCGCACTGCTGCCTGACGGCACCGCCTCCGAGGCCTCGGTCTCGCGCGTCCTCGCCGCCCGCGGCACGGTGCGCTCGGCCCCGGCGATGGCCGAGGACATCGAGGAGCTCAAGCGTCAGCTCGGCGTGGAGCCCGACACGATGCCCGAGACCGGCGGACGCGACGGTGGCCCTGCCTCGACCGAGGAGGACCACGAACCGATGACCGAATACATCGTGCTGTCCGCCATCTTGTTCACCATCGGCTCGATCGGCGTCCTCATCCGACGCAACGCGATCGTGGTGTTCATGTGTGTCGAGCTCATGCTCAACGCGTGCAACCTCGCCCTGGTGGCGTTCGCCAAGCAGAACGGCAACCTCGAGGGGCAGGTGGCGGCGTTCTTCGTGATGGTCGTCGCCGCCGCTGAGGTGGTCGTCGGCCTGGCGATCATCATGACCATCTTCCGGACCCGCCGCTCGGCCTCGGTCGACGACGCCAGCCTGCTGAAGTTCTGAGGGAACCACTGTGTACGTACTCGAAGCCGGACACGTGCCGGCAGTACTCCCCGAGAGCGCTGACGGAGTCTTCTCGCTGCTCTGGCTGATCATCGCCCTGCCGCTGGCCGGCGCCGCGATCCTGCTGCTCGGTGGCAAGGCCACCGACAAGTGGGGCCACTGGCTCGGCACCGCGATGCCGGTCGGCTCGTTCGTGCTCTCGCTGGTGCTGTTCTTCCAGCTCCTCGGTCGTGACGACGAGAGCCGCCAGATCAGCCAGCACCTCTACGACTGGATCCAGGTCGGCGGCCTCGACGTCGGCATGGACCTGCTCTACGACCAGCTCGCAGCGCTGTTCCTGCTGCTGATCACCGGTGTCGGCTCGTTGATCCACATCTACTCGATCGCCTACATGGAGCACGACGAGCGTCGGCGACGGTTCTTCGCCTACCTCAACCTGTTCGTCGCGGCGATGCTGATGCTGATCCTGTCGGCCAACTACGTCGGACTGTTCCTCGGCTGGGAGGGCGTGGGCCTCGCCTCGTACCTGCTGATCGGGTTCTGGCAGCACAAGCCGACCGCTGCGGCGGCCGCCAAGAAGGCGTTCGTCATCAACCGGGTCGGCGACATGGGCATGGCGACCGCGATCTTCCTGGCGTGGGTCACCTTCGGCACCACCGACTACGCAGCCATCAGCCAGGCCGCCGAGCTCGTCCCGGAGGGGACGATGACGGCGCTGGGGATCCTGCTGCTCGTCGGTGCCTGCGGCAAGTCGGCCCAGGTGCCGCTGCAGTCGTGGCTGCTCGACGCGATGGAGGGCCCGACCCCGGTCTCGGCCCTCATCCACGCCGCGACCATGGTCACCGCCGGTGTCTACCTGATCGTGCGCTCCAACTTCATCTTCGAGTACGCCCCGACCGCCCAGACCTGCGTCGTCATCGTCGCGGTCGTCACGCTGTTGTGGGGTGCGATCATCGGGTGCGCCAAGGACGACATCAAGAAGGCCCTGGCCGGATCGACGATGAGCCAGATCGGTTACATGATGCTCGGCGCCGGCCTCGGCCCGGCGGGCTACGCGTTCGCGATCTTCCACCTGCTGACCCACGGGTTCTTCAAGGCCAACATGTTCCTCGGCGCCGGATCGGTCATGCACGCCATGGACGACGACGTCGACATGCGCCACTACGGCATGCTCAACAAGGCGCTGCCGGTCACGTTCATCACCTTTGCGATGGGCTACCTGGCGATCATCGGCTTCCCGGGCTTTGCCGGGTTCTGGTCCAAGGACAAGATCATCGAGGCCGCCTTCGCCGACAGCCTGCTGGTCGGCCTGGCCGCGCTCCTCGGGGCCGGCATCACCGCGTTCTACATGACGCGCCTGATGGTGATGACGTTCTTCACCGAGAAGCGCTGGCAGAAGGGCGTGCACCCGCACGAGTCGCCTGCGCTGATGACCTTTCCGCTCATCGTGCTCGCTGCGCTGTCCGTGCTCGGCGGCCTGCTGCTGCTCAACGGGTGGATCGTGCACTGGCTCGAGCCGGTGACCGGTGAGGAGCCGGAGGTCGTGCTGCCGATCCCGGCGTTCGCCCTGACCTTGCTGGTCGTGGCCGTCGTCGCCGTCGGAGTCGCGATCGCGATCGCCCTCGTGCAGCGCCGCCCGGTGCCGCAGACACCGCCCACCGACGTGTCCTTCGCGACCCGCGCTGCTCGTGCGGACCTCTACGGCGACGCGATCAACGAGACCCTGGTGGTCGCCCCCGGGCGCCGCCTGGTCTCCGGGCTGCTCTCCTTCGACCGCAGCGGCGCCGACCGCACCTTCATGGGCACCGGTGACGCCGTGGCCGCCATCGGAGGTCAGCTGCGCAAGATCCAGACCGGCTACGTCCGCTCCTACGCCCTGTCCGTCCTCGTGGGTGCCCTCATCGTCGCCCTCGCCATGCTGGCGGTGAACATTTAATGCTCTCGACTCTCATCCTCGTCCCCCTCGCGGGGGCGATCCTGATCGCCTTCCTCCCGGCGACCCTCAGCCGCACCGTCGGTCTCGGCGTCTCCGCCGTGACCCTCGTGCTCGGTGTCGTCATCGCCTTCATGTACGAGGTCGACGGCGGCATGCAGCTGACCGAGCAGGTGAGCTGGATCAAGGCCTTCGGCGTCCACTACGCCCTCGGTCTCGACGGGCTCGGCCTGCTCCTGGTGCTGCTGACCGTGGTGCTCGTCCCGATCGTGCTCGTGGCCAGCTGGGACGACGGCGACAGCAACCCCCGCGCGTTCTACGCCTGGGTGCTCGCCCTCGAGGCGCTGTCGCTGGCGGTCTTCCTGGCCACCGACGTGTTCCTCTTCTACGTCGTCTTCGAGGCCACCCTGATCCCGGCGTACTTCCTCGTCGGCGGCTTCGGCAAGGACGGACGCGCTGCAGCGGCCTCGAAGTTCCTGATGTTCCAGCTCGCCGGTGGCCTCGTGCTCCTGGCAGCGGTCATCGGGCTCTACGTCGTCTCCGCCCAGCAGGGCACGCCGTCGTACCTGCTCGCCGACCTGATGGAGCTCGACATCGAGACCGGCGCGGGTCGCTGGCTCTTCGCGGGCTTCTTCATCGCCTTCGCGGTCAAGGCTCCGCTGTTCCCGCTGCACACCTGGCTGGCCGACACGACCGAGAGGGCGACGCCCGGCACGAGCGTGCTGCTGGTCTGCGTGCTCGACAAGATCGGCACCTTCGGCATGCTGCGCTTCTGCCTGGGGATCTTCCCCGAGGCCTCGCAGTGGGCCACGCCGTTCGTCGTCACCATCGCCTTGATCTCGATCATCTACGGCGCCTTCGTGGCGATCGGCCAGGACGACGTCCTGCGCCTGATCGGTCTGACCTCGCTGAGCCACTTCGGTTTCATCACCCTGGGCATCTTCGTGTTCAGCAGCCAGGGTGGCTCCGGTGCGGTGCTCTACATGGTCAACCACGGCATCGGCACCGCAGCGCTGTTCCTGGTCGCGGGCTACCTCATCAAGCGTCGCGGCACCCCGCTGATCAGCGAGATGGGTGGCATCGAGAAGGCGGCCCCCGTGCTGGCCGGCCTGATGCTCGTCGCCGGTCTGGCCACCCTCGGACTGCCGGGCCTGAGCCCGTTCATCTCCGAGTTCCTGGTGCTGCTCGCGGCCTTCGACTACGCCTGGTGGGTCGGTGCGTTCGCCGTCACCGGCATCGTCCTCGCCGCGATCTACGTGCTCTGGATGTACCAGCGGATCATGACCGGACCGACCGCGCCCGACATCGCGAGCACGCCGGACCTCAACCTGCGCGAGGTGGCAGCCGTCGCCCCGCTGATGGTGGCGCTGGTGTTCTTCGGGTTCTTCCCCCAGCCCCTGCTCGACGCGAGCAACCCCTACATCGACGGGCTGATGTCCCACATCGGTGTGACCGACGACGAGCCGACCGTGCCTGCGGGCGCGCTGACCGAGGAGGGGGGTCACTGAGATGGAATACCTCAAGCCCACCATCGAGTACGGCGAGCTCTCGCCGGTCCTGATCATCTTTGCGGTCGCCTGCCTCGGCGTGATCGTGGAGGCCTTCGTGGCCCGCGAGCGACGCCACGTCATCCAGGTCTCGCTTGCCGGCGCCGGCGTCGTGGGCGCCTTCGTCGCCACCGTCCTGGTCGCCCTCAACCTCGACCCGGTCGGCTCCGGCCGGGGCGTCGTCGGGGCCGAGGGATCGCTCGTGGTCGACGGCCCGACGACCTTCTTCTGGGGCCTCGTGCTCGTCTTCGCTCTCGGCGGTGTGGCGCTCTTCGCCGAGCGCCGGCTGGAGGCCGGGGTCTCGGCGTTCGCCGGTCAGGCCGCTGCGCTGCCCGGCACCGAGGCCGAGCGGCAGGCCGCCACCCGCGGGCTGGCCCACACCGAGGTCTACCCGCTGCTGATGTTCGCCGTGCTGGGCATGCTGCTGTTCCCGGCTGCCGGTGACCTCCTCATGATGTTCGTGGCCCTCGAGGTGCTCTCGCTCCCGCTCTACCTGCTCTGCGGACTGGCGCGTCGTCGCCGGTTGCTGAGCCAGGAGGCGGCGATGAAGTACTTCCTCCTCGGTGCGTTCTCGTCCGGCTTCTTCCTCTACGGCGTGGCCCTGGTCTACGGCTTCGCGGGCTCGATGAGCTTCGGCGCGATCCACGAAGCCGTGCTCAACCAGACCGGCAACCGGGCCCTGCTGCTCATCGGCATCGCGATGCTCTCGGTCGGGCTCTTGTTCAAGGTCGGCGCGGCGCCGTTCCAGGCCTGGACTCCCGACGTCTACCAGGGTGCTCCGACCGCCGTCACCGCGTTCATGTCCGCCGGCACCAAGGTCGCGGCGTTCGGGGCGATGCTCCGCCTCTACTACGTCGCCTTCGGCGCGGGCCGCTGGGACTGGCAGCCCATGCTGTGGATCATCGCCGTGCTGACGATGGTGCTCGGTGCGGTGCTGGCCATCGTGCAGACCGACGTCAAGCGGATGCTGGCCTACTCCGCGGTCGCCCACACGGGCTTCCTGCTCACCGGCGTGCTGGGCGTGCAGAGCGCGGTCGACCTCTCCGACGGGCAAATCACCTCGCTGCAGGCCGTGATGTTCTACCTCACCTCCTACGGCGTCGCCTCGCTCGGCGCCTTCGCGATCGTGATGGTGGTGCGCGACGCCAACGGCGAGGCCGCCGCGTTCGCGCGCTGGACCGGGTTGGGCAAGCGCTCCCCGGTCGTCGCAGGCATCTTCGCCTTCTTCCTGCTCTCGATGGCCGGCATCCCGCTCACCGCCGGGTTCGTGGGCAAGTGGTCGGTCTTCACCGTGGCGATGGCTGCCGGTGCGTGGCCGGTGGTGCTCGTGGCGATCGCCTCGAGCGTCGTGGCGATCTACTTCTACATCCGGTTCATCCGCCTGATGTTCTTCACCGACCCGCCGGCCGGCGAGGCCGTCGGCGAGGTCACCCTCGCCGCACCGCTCACGACCGTCACCATCGCGGTCTGCGCGGCAGCCACCCTGGCGCTCGGCGTGATCCCGGGCCCGTTGCTCGATCTGGCGGGTCGTGCGGGAGACTTCATCAGGTGACCTCCCACCCGACTCGGTCCGGACCCGAACCGAGCCCTGCCGAGCTGGCCCTGCCGATCGCGGACACCGCCCTGGCCAACCGCCTGCGCGACCGCATGACCGAGGTCGAGCAGGCGCTGTTCGGCCATGCCGTCAGTCGCGCGCCGTACGTCACCGAGGCGGCTCAGCACCTGCTCTCCGCGGGCGGCAAGCGCTTCCGGCCGCTGCTGGTGCTGCTGGCTGCCGAGGCCGGCGTACGTCCCGAGTCCGACGACGTCATCACGGCCGCCTGCGTCGTGGAGATCACCCACGTCGGCTCGCTCTACCACGACGACGTCATGGACGAGGCCGACCTGCGCCGCGGCGCCGACTCGGCCAACTCGCGCTGGGACAACCTGGTCGCGATCCTCACCGGTGACTTCCTCTTCGCCAAGTCCTCCGAGCTCACCGCCCGGCTCGGCGCGGACGCGGTCCGGATCCAGGCCGAGACGTTCACCCGGCTCGTCGAGGGACAGATCCTCGAGACCGTGGTGCCGGGCCCCGACGAGGACCCGCTCGAGCACTACCTCGACGTCGTCGCCGGCAAGACCGGTTCGCTCATCGCCACCTCGGCCCGGTACGGCGCGCGCTTCGGCGGCGCCAGCCGTGAGGTGGAGGAGGCGTTGACCGCCTACGGCGAGATCGTCGGTACGGCCTTCCAGCTCTCCGACGACATCCTCGACGTCGCCTCGGAGTCCGACGAGTCCGGCAAGACCCCCGGCACCGACCTGCGCGAGGGCGTGCCGACCCTGCCGGTGCTGATGGCCCTCGCCTCCGAGGACCCCGACGACGCCCGCCTCCACGAGCTGCTCCGCGCCGACCTCTCCGACGACGCCCTGCACGCCGAGGCGCTCGCCCTGCTCCGCAAGCACCCGGCGATGGACGAGGCCCGCGCCTACGTCGTCGCGCGCGCCGAGGAGGCCAAGAAGCTGCTGTCGGTCCTGCCCGAGGGCTCGGTCCGCACCGCCCTCGCCGACTTCGCCGACGTCGTCGCCATCCGCTCTGCCTGAGCGCTGTGCGACCGCCGGGCATGTTACTGACTGTTGTGTGCACTACCCAGCGCTTACAGGCGCAGGGCAGTAGGCACAACAGTCAGTAACATCCGTCCGATCGGCGCGGCGCAGGTCACATCCGGTCGCCCGGTAGATTTCGCGCCATGACGCAGTTCGACTCCACCCCCGACGGCATGAAGGCGTTCCTCGACCACATCGGCGAGCTCGTCCGTACGGCGGTCGACGACTCGGTGGCCGAGACCGCGGGCGAGGACCTCGACACCGCTGTGGACCACCTCCACGCCCGGCTCAACGACATCCCCGGCCTCGAGTTCGACCGACCCTGGGCCCAGGAGGCGGTCGAGACCCTGCGTCGGGGCGAGCCGCTCGAGATCCAGATCGGCTGATCGGCGCCTCGGCCGCCGCCTAGATCGCCGCAGACGCAGCGACGGTGAGACTCAGCTGCCGGCGGCGGTGCCGCACCGCCTCGCCCGTGAACATGCTCAGCGCCAGCCAGACGAGCACGAAGCCTGCCCACCGCCCGGGCGTCATCTGCTCGTGGAAGACCAGGAGGCCGAGGGCGAACTGGAGGGTGGGCGCGATGTACTGCAGCAGCCCCAGGGAGACCATCGAGATCCGGGTGGCAGCCGCGCCGAAGCAGATCAGCGGTACGGCGGTGACCACGCCCGCGCTGGCCAGCAGCAAGGCGTGACCGACGCCCGCCGAGGCGAAGTGCGACTCGCCCTGGGCTGCCAGCCACCACAGGTAGCCTGCCGCCACAGGTGCGAGCACGGCGGTCTCGAAGGCCAGGCTCTCCACGGCGCCGACGCCCGCGGACTTCTTGGCCAGCCCGTAGGTGCCGAACGAGAACGCCAGGACCAGCGCCAGGACAGGCAGGCGCCCGTAGTCCCAGGTGAGCACCCCGACGGCGGTGAAGCCCACGCCCAGCGCTGCCCACTGCAACGGCCGTAGCCGTTCGTGGAGGATCAGCACCCCCATCAGCACGGTGACGAGGGGGTTGATGAAGTAGCCGAGCGACGTCTCCACGACGCGACCGCTGTTGACCCCGTAGATGAAGGTGGTCCAGTTGACGCTGATCGTCATCGCGGCCACCACGAGCAGCAGCGTCACCCGCCGGTCGCGCAGGATGGCGCGCAGCCGGTCGCCGCGGCTCAGCACGACCACGAGCAGCGCCATCGTCAGCGCCGACCAGACGACCCGGTGGGACAAGATCTCCAGAGCGCCAGCGGGCTCGAGAAGCGGCCAGTACAGTGGGAAGGCGCCCCACAGACCGTACGCCGCGACCCCGAACAGCCAACCGCTGCGACTTTCTGGCACAAGGTGATCCTAGAGTCGCGACTCCCCGGCTGCGGCAGAGGCCGGCAATGGTCCTCGCTTTGGGTGACGCCGGGTGCGCGGGGCAGGATAGAAGTCGAGCCCCACGTCATCGACCCGAGGAGACCCCCCATGCGAGTCACTCGCATCATCACCGCCGTTGTGGCGTTCGCGCTGATCGGACTCGCGCCCCTGGCCTCGTCCGCGGCCGTCCCGGCTGACACCCGTACGCGCGCCACGGCTCCGGCCCAGGCCCCGACGACCACCGCCGCTCGCGGCGCGCACCAAGGTCGGCACCAAGATCGTCCGCCGCAGCGGCAAGCTGATCATGGTCGGCAACGTGAAGCCGGCCAAGCGCTACCGCGTCACGATCCAGAAGGCCACCACCTGCAACGCCGACAAGGGCACCTGCAACTTCAAGTTCTTCAAGAAGGTGCGGTCCAACAAGAAGGGCCACTACAGCGTGCGCGTCTACGCCCCCGCCAAGGGCAGCTGGGCCTGGCGCGCCCGCGTCGGCAAGAAGAGCAGCGACATCTGGGTCACGTGCAAGCGCCGCACGGCCACCGCGCCGTGCCCCACGCCGTGATCGACGCCTGACCTGAGCAGCAACGACCGAGGGCCCCACCGCAACGCGGTGGGGCCCTCGGTCGTTCAAGGTGTCGTCACACGACGGTCCACGTGTCTCCGCCGTTGATGAGGGCGTCGAGCCGCTCGGCGGGGGTGCCGGGCGCAGCAGCCGTGGAGGAGGCGATCTGGGCGCGGGCCTGGTCGTCGTAGGTGGGGCGGTCGACCTGACGGAAGATGCCGATCGGCGACTGGTTGAGGTAGCCCGAATCGGTCAGTCGCGAGATCGCGAACGCGGTCGACGGGTCGGGGCTGTGGGCATCGTGGACGAGCAGGGCGTCCTCGCCCACGTCGGCCACCAGCACGACCTTCACGCCACCGGTCTCGGTGTCGCGGACGACGCCCTTGGCCCCGCCCACGCCGAAGCGGATCGGCTCGCCGTGCACCAGCGGGATGATCGCGTCCTCCTTGGTGTCGCGGTCCTTGATCGCGTCGAAGGCGCCGTCGTTGAAGATCGGGCAGTTCTGGTAGATCTCGACCAGGGACGTGCCGCGGTGAGCGGCAGCCGCGGAGAGCACCGCGGTGAGGTGCTTGCGGTCGGAGTCGATCGTGCGGGCCACGAACGACGCCTCGGCGCCCAGGGCGAGCGAAACCGGGTTGAACGGGTGGTCCACGGAGCCCATCGGGGTGGACTTGGTGATCTTGCCGGCCTCGGACGTGGGGGAGTACTGACCCTTGGTGAGGCCGTAGATCCGGTTGTTGAACAACAAGATCGTCATGTTGATGTTGCGACGCAGCGCGTGGATCAGGTGGTTGCCACCGATCGACAGTGCATCACCGTCGCCGGTGACCACCCACACCGACAGGTCCTCGCGAGCGGTGGCGATGCCCGAGGCGATCGAGGGCGCGCGCCCGTGGATCGAGTGCATGCCGTAGGTGTCGAGGTAGTAGGGGAAGCGGCTCGAGCAGCCGATCCCGGAGACGAAGACGATGTTCTCGCGGCGCAGGCCGAGGTCGGGCAGGAAGCCCTGCACGGCCTTGAGCACGGCGTAGTCCCCGCAACCGGGGCACCAGCGCACCTCCTGGTCGGAGGTGAACTCCTTGCCGGTCTGGGCGGGGGCGTCGGGGTCCACCGGGGGGACGAGCTCGGTGCCCGAGCGCAGCCCGGGGACTCCCAGGTCGGTGGTCGTCATGACACGGACTCCTTGCTGCTGGGGGTGAGGTCGAGCTCGTCGGCGGGGATGCCCTCGGCCTCGGCGACCAGGGCGCCGATGGCCTGGGCGAGCTCGGCGGCCTTGATCGGCATGCCGTTGACCTGGTTGTAGCCGATCGCGTCGACGAGGTACTTGCCACGCAGCAGCAAGGACAGCTGACCGAGGTTCATCTCGGGCACCAGGACCTTGTCGTAGCGGGCCAGGATCTCGCCGAGGTCGCGCGGGAACGGGTTCAGGTGACGCAGGTGGACCTGGGCCACGGCGTACCCGGCCTTGCGGACCCGGCGGCAGCCGGCGCCGATGGGGCCGTACGTCGAGCCCCAGCCGATGACCAGCACCTTTGCCTTGCCCTCGCCCGGAGGACCGGACGGGTCGTCGACCTCCAGGGGCGGCAGGGAGGCCGCGATGCCGTCGATCTTGGCCTGGCGGGTGCGGACCATGAGGTCGTGGTTGGCCGGGTCGTAGGAGATGTTGCCGTGGCCCTCGGCCTTCTCCAGCCCGCCGATGCGGTGCTCGAGACCGGCGGTGCCCGGGATCGCCCACGGACGCGCCAGGGTGTCCTCGTCGCGCAGGTAGGGCCAGAACGCCTCGGTCTGCTCGCCGTCCTTGCCGGTGACCGTCTTGTTCTTCTCGGTGGCGAAGCCCGGCTCGATGACCGGCAGCTCGGTGAGGTCCGGGATGCGCCAGGGCTCGGAGCCGTTGGCGAGGTAGCCGTCGGAGAGGAGCATGACCGGTGTGCGGTAGGTGACCGCGATCCGGGCGGCCTCGACAGCAGCGGTGAAGCAGTCGCCGGGCGACTGGGGCGCCACGATCGGGACGGGGGACTCGCCGTTGCGCCCGAACATCGCCTGGAGGAGGTCGGACTGCTCGGTCTTGGTCGGGAGCCCGGTGGACGGCCCGCCGCGCTGGACGTCGATGACGAGGAGCGGCAGCTCGGTCATCACGGCCAGGCCGATCGTCTCGGACTTCAGGGCGATGCCGGGTCCTGAGGTCGTGGTGACCCCGAGCGAGCCGGCGAAGGCGGCGCCGAGTGCGGCGCCGATGCCGGCGATCTCGTCCTCGGCCTGAAGCGTGGTGACGCCGAAGGCCTTGTGCTTGGAGAGCTCGTGGAGGATGTCGGAGGCCGGGGTGATCGGGTAGGAGCCCAGGAAGACCGGCAGCCCGGACTGCACGCCGGCAGCGATCAGGCCGTAGGACAGGGCGAGGTTGCCGGTGATGTTGCGGTAGGTGCCGGCGCCCATGGCGGCCGGCTTGATCTCGTACTGCACCGCGAACGCCTCGGTGGTCTCGCCGTAGTACCAGCCGGTCTTGAACGCGGTGATGTTGGCATCGCGGATGTCGGGGACCTTGGCGAAGCGCTTGGTGAGGAACGCCTCGGTGCCGTCGGTGGGGCGGCCGTACATCCACGACAGCAAGCCGAGGGCGAACATGTTCTTGGCCCGGGCTGCGTCCTTGCGCGACAGACCGTGCTCCTTGACGGCCTCGACCGTCATCGCGGTCAGGTCGACGGTGTGGACGTTGAAGTCGGCCAGCGGGTGGCCCGGCGCGGCATCGCCGAGCGCCTCCAACGGGTTGGAGTCGTAGCCGGCCTTGACGAGGTTGCGCGAGGTGAAGTCGTGGGTGTCGACGATGATCGTCGCGCCCTTCGGCAGGTCGGCCAGGTTGGCCTTCAGCGCCGCCGGGTTCATCGCGACCAGCACGTCGGGGGCATCCCCGGCGGTCAGGATGTCGTGGTCGGCGAAGTGCACCTGGAACGACGAGACGCCGGCCATGGTGCCCTGGGGTGCGCGGATCTCGGCGGGGAAGTTGGGCAGCGTCACCAGGTCGTTGCCGAAGACGGCCGACTCCTGGGTGAAGCGGTCCCCGGTCAGCTGCATGCCGTCCCCGGAGTCGCCCGCGAACCGGATGACGACCCGGTCGAGTTGCTTGACCTGCTTGGACACCTGTCCCACCTTCGTTTGCTTTCGTTGTGACGCCGCGGCGGCTAAAACTAGAACAGATTCTAGTCGCTCCTCAGCGCGACGCCTGCCAGGTCCACGATAGTGCGGAGATGTCGATGCGCTAGGGCGTCCTGCCTGCTGGGAGCCGCTCGGGACGTGACGTCGGCCACGTCGCTGATGGCGCTCGGTGGCGGTCGAGCCGCGGTGCGACGGCGTACTCGCCGGTAGCCGAGGCCTGATGCGATCAGGATTCCGGCGCGTCGAATTCGCGTGAAGCACTTAAGTTGATTAGTCTGCTCGACATTACAGACGTAGGGGACTTCAACCCCGACGCCGACCGAGAGGGCTGCACGACATGAACAAGACGATCAAGGCCGTGGCCGTGGGGACGACCGGACTGCTGGCCCTGACCGGCTGCTCCGGCGCTGCGGGCAGCGATGAGAGTGCCAACGTCACGGTGGTCGGGTACTCCGTCCTCGAGCTCGCCAACGAGGCCGTCTTCGCGGCCTTCCAGGGCACCGACGCCGGCGCCGACGTCACCTTCGACGGGCCGTCCTACGGCGCCTCCGGGGAGCAGAGCCGCGGCGTCGCCGACGGCCAGCCCGCCGACGAGGTCCACTTCTCCCTCGAGCCGGACATGACCCGCCTGGTCGACGCCGGGATCGTGGACGCCGGTTGGAAGGACAACGCCACCGGCGGCATCTGCACCGAGTCGGTCGTGGTGATGGTGGTGCCGCAGGGCAACCCGAAGAAGATCGCCGGCTGGGAGGACCTCGTCCGCGACGACGTCTCTGTCGTCACCCCCAACCCGGCCTCGTCGGGCTCGGCCAAGTGGAACCTGCTCGCTGCCTACGGCTCCGTGATCGCGCGGGGTGGCACCGAGAAGGACGCCACGACCTACATCGCCGACCTGTTCGACCACGTCGCGGCGCTCCCGGACTCCGGTCGCGACGCCACCACGGCGTTCACCTCCGGCACCGGCGACGTGCTGCTCTCCTACGAGAACGAAGCGATCCTCGCCCGTCAGAACGGCGCCGACTTCGACTACCTCGTCCCCGACGAGACGCTCCTCATCCAGAACCCGTGCGCCACCACTGACGGCGCCTCGTCGGCGGCCGTGGACTTCCTCGACTTCCAGAAGGGTGTCGAGGCGCAGCGTCTCTACGCCGAGACCGGCTTCCGCCCGATCGTGGAGGAGGGTGACCTCGATGTCGAGGGAGCCAACGACCCGGCCGACCCGTTCCCCGTCCCCGCGACCCTGATGACGATCGACGACGACTTCGGCGGCTGGGGTGAGGCCAACGACGCCTACTTCAGCGACGGCACGAGCTCGCCCATCGGCATCATCGCCGAGATCCAGGCCGACTTCGGCGGGGGCTCCTGACCATGACGACCACTCTTGCCCCGCCGCCGGGGGCCTCGCCCCCGGCAGCGCCGCGCCAGCGCCGTTCGCGGCCGCCGGGCTCGCTGACCGCCGGGTCGTCCATCGGCCTGGGCCTCGGCCTGATGTGGTTCAGCCTGCTCGTGCTGATCCCGCTGGCCGCGATCGTGGTGGAGGCCTCCGGCGGAGGCCTGGAGACCTACCGCCAGACGCTCACCAACCCGCAGACCTTCAACGCCCTCAAGCTCACCGTGGGCGCCTCGGTGGTCATCACCGCGATCAACATGGTGATGGGCACCCTGATCGCGTGGGTGCTGGTGCGTGACCACTTCCCCGGCAAGGCGATCCTGGACCTCATCATCGACATCCCCTTCGCCATGCCGACGATCGTGGCCGGCCTGGTGCTGCTGGCGCTCTACGGCAGCCAGGGGCCGATCGGCACCTCGTTCGAGAACACGCAGAAGGCGGTCTTCCTCGCCATCGCGTTCGTGACCCTGCCCTTCGTCGTCCGCACGGTGCAGCCGGTGCTCGAGGAGATGGAGACCGACGTCGAGGACGCCGCTGCGTCCCTGGGGGCCTCGCGCTTCACCACCGTGCGGCGCGTGGTGCTGCCCACGCTGGTGCCGGCGATCTTCGCGGGCGCGGCGCTGTCGTTCGCCCGCGGCATCAGCGAGTACGGCTCGCTGGTGCTGCTCTCGGGCAACCTGCCCAACCAGACCGAGGTGACGTCGTTCCGCGTGGCCTCGATCCTCGAGGGCGGCAACCGGCCGGCGGCCGCGGCGCTGGCGACCGTGATGCTCGTCGTCGCCCTCCTGGCGATCGTCGCGCTCGACCTCACCCAGCGACGGCTGGCCCGACGTGGCTAGCACCGCGGTCGCGCATCGTTCGATGACGCTGACCTGGACCCTGCGCGCGATCGTGATCGCCTACCTCTTCCTCCTGGTGGCCTGGCCGACCGGCCTGGTCGCGCAGAACACGTTCGCCGACGGCCTCGGCGGGCTCCGCACTGCCGTCACCGACCCCGACGTGACCCACGCCCTGTGGCTCACCGTGCGGGTGGCGTTGATCGCGGTCGCGATCAACCTCGTCTTCGGTGTCGGCATGGCGCTCCTGCTGGTGCGCACGGAGTTCCCCGGCAAGCGCGTGCTCTCGGCCCTGATCGACCTGCCGCTGGCGGTGTCGCCGATCGTCGTGGGCCTGGCCCTCGTGCTGGTCTACAACCCGCGCTACGGCTGGTTCGGCGAGACCCTCAGCAACCACGGCATCGACGTCGTCTTCGCGACCCCCGGCATCGTGATGGCCACCTGCTTCGTCGCGCTGCCGCTGATCATCCGTGAGGTCGTGCCCGTGCTCGAGGAGATGGGCGACGACCAGGAGCAGGCTGCGCGCAGCCTCGGCGCCAACGGGTTGCAGACCTTCCGCCGGATCACCCTGCCCGGCATCAGGTGGGCCATCGTCTACGGCGTGGTGCTCAGCTTTGCGCGCTCGCTCGGTGAGTTCGGCGCCGTCAAGATCGTCGCCGGCCGCTCCATCGGAGACATGGAGACCGCCACCCTGCTCGTGCAGCGCGAGTACCAGAACTTCCACCAGGACGTCGCCTACTCGGTGGCGTTCCTCCTCGTGGTCGCTGCCGTGCTGAGCCTGATCGTGGTGGCGCTGCTCCGCCCCCGCGCCGAGCGCCCGGCCCGTCCGAGCAAGCGCCACACCACCCCCGCCCCGGCCCTTCCCAAGGAGAACTGATGAGCATCGACGTGCGTGGACTCAACAAGCGGTTCGGTGACTTCGTCGCTCTCGACGACGTCACCGTCACCCTGCCCACCGGCCAGCTGACTGCCCTGCTCGGACCGTCCGGGGGAGGCAAGTCGACCCTGCTGCGGATCATCGCCGGGCTCGACTCCGCCGACTCCGGCACCGTCACGATCGAGGGCACCGAGGCCACCCACCTGCCCGCGCAGAAGCGCAACGTGGGTTTCGTGTTCCAGCACTACGCCGTCTTCAAGCACATGACGGTCGCCCAGAACGTCGCCTTCGGTCTCGAGATCCGCACCAACAGCCTGCGCGCGCCCTGGTCGCCCCAGCGCCGCGAGGACCGCGAGCGGATCCGGGCCAAGGTCGATGAGCTGCTGCGCCTCGTGCACCTCCAGCAGTTCGCCCACCGGCTGCCCTCCCAGCTCTCCGGCGGCCAGCGGCAACGGATGGCGCTCGCCCGCGCGCTGGCGGTGGAGCCGTCGGTGCTGCTGCTCGACGAGCCGTTCGGCGCGCTCGACGCGAAGGTCCGCAAGGAGCTGCGCGAGTGGCTGCGGCGTCTGCACGACGAGGTCCACGTGACCACCGTCTTCGTCACCCACGACCAGGAGGAGGCCCTCGAGGTCGCCGACGAGATCGTGGTGATCAACGAGGGACGCGTCGAGCAGATCGGCACGCCCGACACGCTCTACGACGCCCCGGCCAACGACTTCGTCATGGGGTTCCTCGGCGAGGTGACCCGGCTCGGCGACGTGACGCTGCGCCCGCACGACGTCGAGGTCGCCGTGCTGCCCGGCACCGCCGGGGCGCTGGCGGGTCGGGTGACGCGCCTGGTCCGGGTCGGCTTCGAGGTGCGCCTCGGGGTCGCGCTGGACGACGGGTCCCAGGTGCAGGTGGTCCTCACCCGCACCCACGCCCGTGCGCTCGAGCTCGTCGAGGGTGGCCGGGTCTGGCTGACCGCTGCGTCCGGCGCCACCGTGGTGCCGGCGATGCTGCCGGCGGCGGCACCGGCGATGGTGGCGGTCTGACCTGACCGCTGCCGCGCGGCTCAGTCGGGCAGGCCCGCGGCTCGGCGCTCCGCCTCTGCCTTCAGCCCCTCGGCATGGCGCCGGAACCCGTCCGCGACCCGGTCCGGGCCGGCCAGGGCCACGAGCGGGCCACGGAACTCCTCCACGGTGTCGTACGTCGTGGGGCCGGTGCCGCGCTGGGTGAGGCGTTGGTGGCGCACCCCGCGCACCAGTCCGAGCTTGGCCGGCAGGCCCTCGTAGACGTAGGAGAGCAGGGCGGTGGTGACGCCGCCGGTGGTCGTCGGCGGCTCCAGGGCGCAGATGCGCTCGGGGGAGCGGGTGGTGCGGCCGTTGGTCCATCGCACGTGCAGCACGATCGGGTTGCCGACCGCAGCCGGCGTCGGGGTCTCGACCCGCTCCACGAAGGGGTTCCACTCGCCGTACCGCTCGGTGTCCAGCATGGTCTCCCAGACCACGCTCAGCGGAGCGTCGATCCGGATGGTGGCCGAGGGGTTCGCCTGCATGACGCGATCATCGCGCGCCCTCGCGGGGCAGCGGCAGCTGCCCCGCGAGGCGTGACGATCGTGGGTCTCGCCGGTCGGCTCAGGGAGCGGTGTAGGCCCAGACGAAGCGGACCAGCACCTCGCCCTCCTCGGGGGCGTTGACGCCGACGTAGAACATGGTGCTGTCCGCACCGTCAGGCCCCGTGCTGACCCCGGGAAACACGTACGCCAGGGTGCCGGCGTTCATGACCGAGCCCGAGATGTAGACGCACATGATCCCGGGGGCTGCTGTCGGGTTGGTGTCGGACCCGGAGCACAGGCTCGGGTTCGACTGGCCCACCGCGGCGATGGGCGTGCTGCCGAAGTACAGGTTGCGTCCGCTGTCGACCGTCATCGGCACGGCCGTGCGGAAGGGCAGCGGAGCAGGGCCCCGGGGGTAGCGCGTCGAGGTCGGGGCGTCCTGGGCGATGATGCCGCCGCCGACCATCGTCATCCCGGAGGGCGGGGTCCCGAAGGCCGAGCCCCTCAGGGCAGCGAGCTGCGAAGGATGGAAGTCCTTGAGCTTGAGGGTCTTGTTCTTGATGTCGGCAGTGGTGACCGAGTTGTTCTTGATCTGCTTGCCGGTGATCATCTTGCCGGCCGAGGCGCCACCGGCCGCCACGAGCAGCAGCCCGAGGACCACCAGCAGGTAGAGCGGGACAGAGACGGATCGACCGATCGAGCGGGATCGCTGCGTGGTGCTCATGTGGGCTCCTGTACAGGACAGCCCGAGACCGGCGAGATACGCCGGGGCTTCGACACTATTCCTCTCCGATGCCCCCTGCAATGGTTGCACCGGCGAAGGGTTCGACGACCACCCGCGACCCGGTCTACTGGCGCGGACTCCGAGCCTGGAACGCCGCCTGCTTCGCGCGGTTCCCGCACACCGCCATCTGGCACCAGCGGCGGCGACCCGAGGTGTCGAGGAAGAGCCACCCGCAGTCATGGCCCGGGCAGGCCCGCACGCGTTGCGGCTCTCCGACGGTGAGGAGGTCGGCGAGGGCCGAGCCGGCAGCGAGGACGACCGCTCGCGGACCGGCCGAGCGCTGGAGCACCCACCGTGCCGAGCCGTCGTCGCTCCAGGTGAGACGGGAACGTGCCCGCGCCTCGGCTGCGAGGTCGGCGACCCGGTCGAGGTCGGCGGGCGGCCCCAGGCCCCGTGCCACGCGGTAGGCGACCGGGCGCAGGCTGCGCGCCTCCTCGAGCGCTGCCTGGTCACTGAGCGGCGCGTCCTCCGCCAGCAGTCCGCGGTCGCGGGCCAGCACGTCGAGGTGCTGCGGCGACGTGAGGTAGTCGCGCCCGGCCTGCTCGGCCGGGTGGAGAGGGGCGCCGTCGGGCGACCAGCCCGCCCAGGTGTTGGGCAGCTCGAGCGCCGGATGGCCGGCGATGGCCCTGGGCAGCACCAGGCCGCGGACACGCACCCACCATGCGCCGTCGGCCGGCCTCTTGACCATGTTCCTACCTAACCATTAAATGAGCGTGACAGGTTATGACTCCGAAACTCGGTATGGAGGTCCCACATGTTCATCTGCACCACGCCCGCTCGTCTCGGTGGCACGGCACTGCTCGGCGCGCTGGTCGCGACGTCCCTGACCGCGTCGACGGCGCAGGCCTCGGCCCCGGAGCCGTGGGAGCCGGTGACCCAGCAGCCGTTCTCCGTGCCCGCCGGCACCTACTGCGACTTCGCCTTCTCCTACGCGCCCGAGCAGCAGGACCTCCAGGAGCGGGTCCTGAGCCGCTACGACGACGGCGCGGTGGAGCAGCTGCAGTTCCGCGGCCTGCTGCGCGGCACGCTCACCAACGACGAGACCGGGGCGACGTACACCGTCAACAGCAGCGGCGTCGCAGTCCAGACGCTTCGTCCGGACGGCTCGCTGCAGACCTACGAGACGCGTGGACCGGTCGGCCTCGGCTTCCACGCCACCGACGTCGGTCTGCCGCGCGGCTACTACATCTTCCGCGGCCACCACGTCGTCGACTTCGCCCCCGACGGCACCCGCACCCTCACGCTGGACCAGGGCAGCGAGGACAACGTCTGCGCCAACCTCGACTGAGGGCGGGGAAGTTCGGGGCCCGCGGCCGGTGCGCCCGGTGCGCAGTCAGGGTCAGGTCAGCGGTAGTTGGTGAACTGCACCGCAAAGTCGAGGTCCTGGCTCTTGACCAGCGCCTGGACGGCTTGCAGGTCGTCGCGCTTCTTGGACGAGACGCGCAGCTCGTCGCCCTGGATCTGAGCCTTCACGCCCTTGGGGCCCTCGTCGCGGATCAGCTTGGAGATCTTCTTGGCGTCCTCGGAGCTGATGCCCTCCTTGAGGGCCACCGCGATCTTGCTCTGCTGTCCGGACTGGCGCGGCTCGGAGGCGTCGAGGATCTTCAGGCTCTGCTGGCGCTTGATCAGCTTGTCCTTGAACAGGTCGAGGACGGCGGTCGCGCGGTCGTCGGCCGAGGCGCTGATCTCGATGGCCTCGTCGCCCTGCCACTCGATCGAGGCTCCGGTGCCCTTGAAGTCGAAGCGGGTCGCGACCTCGCGCGCGGTCTGGCCCAGCGCGTTGTCGACCTCCTGTCGGTCGATCTTGCTCACGATGTCGAACGATGAGTCGGCCATGGGTGTCCTCCTATGAGATCGGCACTGATTCTGGGATCAGGGTGCGGCTGCGCTATTGTTTCGCCTCGTCGCCGACCGGCCTAGGCCGGGGGTGACAACCCGGCAGGTTGCCCGAGCGGCCAAAGGGAGCTGACTGTAAATCAGCCGGCACAGCCTACGCTGGTTCGAATCCAGCACCTGCCACAGAAGCCGCGCGACCGCGACCCGGTCCGCGGCTTCACTCTTTTTGCGGCGGGCTGGGGTTTCGGGTGGGCGGCGGGCTTCTGCGGGGTGGGTTTACCCGGTCGACCGGGTAAACCCCCACTTGTCGGCCACAGTATTGGCCGACAAGTAGTAGTTCCCCCGGTCAGCCGGGTAAACCTCCGCCTCGCCCACCGTGCTCCTCCCGGGCGCTGGACCGGTCGCGGGGAAGCGGTGCACTGGAAAAGAAGTCGAATCGGGTCCAATCCGGAACGCTGCGGCCTCCGGATGTCTGGTACGCGGACCGCGTGTGTCCCGCGTCACCACTCCCGAAAGGCTCCCGCATGTTCTCGAAGCTCAAGCGCCCGAGTGCGCCGATGGCGACCTCGATCGCTGCCCTCGTCGTCGCGCTCGGTGGCACGTCGTACGCCGCGACGCAGATCCAGACCAGCGACATCGCCAAGGAGGCGGTCACCTCCTCGAAGATCAAGAACGGCACCATCAAGAACGCCGACCTGAGTCCCTCGGCCCGCGCCAAGGACGGCAAGGACGGCAAGGACGGCGGACGGCGCTGACGGCGTCGACGGCATGGATGGGGCGGACGGTCAGGACGGTCAGGACGGCGCTGACGGGGCCGATGGCCAGGACGGCAAGGATGGCGCCGGTCGCTGGCTCCTCGTCGACCGTGAGGGCAAGATCGTGGCCCAGTCCGGTGGCTTCGCCATCCGCACGGCCTACGACATCGTCAACAACTCCGGCTCACCGACCGTGCCCGGTGGCGCTCTCGGCAACGTCTACATCGACGCCAACGAGGATCTCTCCGACAACGCGATCACGGTCTCGATCGCCCTGCAGAACACCTACGACCAGAACAACGACGGGACCGTCAACGGTCGCGCGGCGGGCTCGGACGCCAACCCGGAGTTCTCCGGCGAGATCACCACGACCATGTGTGGCATCACCGGAGTGGTGGGTTGCGCGCCGGCCGGCGCCAACGTGCGGACGTCGTTCGTGGTCAGCCCCCGCATGAGCGACGGCTCGCTCACGGTGACCGGCGACGGCACCGCGGCCAACCCCAACACCCACAAGCGCTTCTACGTGATCATCACCGGCGACTCGAGCGACTACGTCGCCCCGAGCCCGGCGATCCCGGCCCTCGCGCTGCCCTGATCGACGACCTCACCGCCACGTCCGCCGACGGGCGTCGTTCCTCCACCTGGGGAGCGGCGCCCGTTCGGCGTACCGGGGTGAGTGGGTTTACCCGGTCGACCGGGTAAACCCTCACTTGTCGGCCAAAGCAGTGGCCGACAAGTAGTAGTTCCCCCGGTCGGCCGGGTAAACCCTCACCCGCCTGCGCCGCGCCCGAACCCGAACCCCCGCACCGCAGACGTCAGGCGCGGCCGGCCACCGGCTCGAGGTAGAAGACCGGGATGACGCGGGTGGTGCGCTCCTCGTACTTGGCGAAGTTGGGCCAGGTCTCGAGCATGACCGCCCACATCGCGGCGCGCTCGTCGCCCTCGACCTCGCGCTGGGTCACCTCGTGCTCGACGCCGTCGACCCGCACGCGCGCGGTCGTGGCGGCGCGGAGGTTGCCGACCCACAGCGGCACGTCGGGGCCCCCGAAGTAGGAGCCGGCGACCAGCCAGCCGCCGTCGTGGGGCACGCACAGCAGGGGAGTGGTGCGTGGGATGCCGCTCTTGCGTCCGGGCACGGTCAGGGCGAGGTTGGGCAGGCCGGCGATGTCGAGCACCGTCACCTTGCCCTTGGTCGCCTTCTGCAGCCGCTTGTCGCACCACACGATCTGTGGCAGCAGCTTCGGCATCCAGGAGATCGAGCCGATGCGGATGGCGATCGGAGTGAGCAGACCCATGGGCGGAGCCTAGTGGCCCGCCCGTGCAGTCCGCGCTCGGCTGGGAGTCAGCCGCGTGCCGGCTCGATCCGCCCGGAGACCTCGCCCAGCGTGATCGAGCCGCCCTCGGCGCCCGGCGCGGTGTAGCGCAGCACGACGGTGTCGCCGTCCTCGAGGAACCGTTCCCCGCCGTAGAGCTCGAGCAGCGAGCCCACCTCGTCGAGCCCGGGCCCGCTGATCGTGCCCGAGCCGAGGAGGTCGCCGGTGCGCGCCGAGGCGCCGTTGACGGTCAGGTGGGCGAGCAGCTGCGCCGGACCCCAGTACGTCGAGGCGTACGGCGGCCGGCTCACCACCTCGCCGTTGATCTCCACCTCGACGGCGAGGTCGAGGCCGCGAGCGGTGTCGGGGGCGAGGTAGTCGGCCGGACGCGGGTCCTGGCCGGGCAGGTCGCACCAGGCGTCCGCCAGCGCCTCGAGCGGCGTCACCCAGGCCGAGATCGACGTGGCGAACGACTTGCCCAGGAACGGGCCGAGCGGCACGTACTCCCACGCCTGGAGGTCGCGCGCCGACCAGTCGTTGAGCCCGACGACCCCGAACACGTGGTCCTCGAGCGCAGCGGCCGCGATCGGGGTGCCCAGGCTCGAGGGCGACCCCACCACGAAGCCGAGCTCGGCCTCGAGGTCCAGGCGGCGGGTCGGGCCGACGTCGCCCGGGCCGCGCTGCCCGCACGGGCGGACGACGGGCGTGCCGGAGACGACAACGGTGCCGGCGCGGCCGTGATAGCCCACCGGGAGGTGCTTCCAGTTCGGCAGGAGCGCATCGCCGTCAGGCCGGAAGAGCCGGCCCACGTTGGTCGCGTGGTGCTCGGAGGCGTAGAAGTCGACGTAGTCGGCCACGGCGAATGGCAGGTGCAAGGTGACGTCGGCCAGCGGCAGCAGCTCCGCGCCGTCCTCCAGCAGCGTGCGCACCTCCGCACGGGTCTCGCGCCAGACCTCCCGACCACGGGCCAGGAAGGCGTTGAGCGAGGGCTGAGCGAAGTCGGGGCGGCCGGTCTCGAAGGCGAGGTCGAGCACGGCGTCGCCGTAGCGGACCCCCACGCGACGCGGACCTCCGGCGGTCGAGAACACGCCGTAGGGCAGGTGATCGAGCCCGAACCCGGTCATGGCAGCTGTTGGAGGTGGTCGAGGGCGGCGTCGACGTCGGCGGTCACGAACGATCGGCACCAGCGGCGCGCAGCGACCAGGTCGGACTCGTCGCCCCACAGCCGCGCCGTGGTGGTCAGCGCAGCCACGGCCTGGGCCACGGTGCCTCCGGAGAGGGCGAACGGCAGCTCGCGGTCGAGCGCCGCGTCGATCCAGCTGTCGAGGTCAGGGGCCTGGAGAGGCAGGTCGAGCGCGAGCTCGGCCGCGGCCCCTGGTCGGCCGCTGCGAGCCAGGAGTACGACGGGGGGCCCGGCAGGTGCGCGGCAACCCCACGTGGATGACGGTGTCGTCGACCAGCAACCCGTTGTCGCGGACGGCGTCGAGGGCCGCCACCACGCGCCGTACGTTGCCCGCGGGGTCGTCCAGGTCGCGCACCCCGATGTCGATCGCCACGAGCTCCAGGCCCAGCGAGGCGCTGTGCCTCACCGGACCGGCGAGCTGCCCGGCGCCCCCGGTGATCACCAGCCGGAGGTCGCCGCGGTAGCCGGCGAGCCGGGGCAGGTCGGTGTCGCGGACGACCCGTGCTCCCCCGGCCGGCGAGGCCCGGCGTTCGACGCGCTCGTCGGGGCCGTCGGGCAGCGGACGTGCATCGTCCACGAACCTGCTCCACGTCTGGGCGGATGTGTCGGCGCTCACCACAGGGCTAGCCTGCCATCCATGGCGTACTACCGACGGCTCGGCACGGTGCCACCCCAGCGGCACACCCGACATCGCGACCCCGAGGGGCGGCTCTACCGCGAGGAGCTGATGGGGGAGGAGGGCTTCTCCTCCGACTCCTCGCTCCTCTACCACCGCGGGGTGCCCTCGGCGATCCTGCACAGCGCGGTGTGGGAGCTGCCCGACCAGGCCCGCATCCCCAACCACCCGCTCAAGCCGCGCCACCTCAAGCTGCACGAGCTGACCACCGGCGCCGACGCCGTGAAGGACCGTCGTCAGATCCTCGGCAACAGCGATGTCCGGATCTCCTACGTCGTCACCGGCGGTGCCGAGCTCGGCCCCACCCCGCTCTACCGCAACGCGATCGGCGACGAGTGCGTGTTCGTCGAGTCGGGGTCCGGCCGCGTCGAGACCGTGTTCGGGGTCCTGCCCTACCGAGCCGGTGACTACGTCGTGATCCCCCGCTCGACCACGCACCGCTGGGTGCCGGGCGAGGTCTCGCGCCTGTATGCGGTCGAGGCCAACAGCCACATCGCCCCGCCGCGTCGTTACCTCTCGCGCTACGGCCAGCTGCTCGAGCACGCGCCGTACTGCGAGCGCGACCTGCTCGGCCCCGAGGACGTGCACCTCGTCGACGACCACACCGGCGAGGAAGGTGTGGAGGTGCTGGTCAAGCACCGCACCAGCGGCGGTGTCGTCGGCACCCACATGGTCTATGCGACCCACCCGTTCGACGTGGTCGGCTGGGACGGCTGCCTGTATCCCTACACGTTCAACATCGACGACTACATGCCCATCACCGGCAAGGTGCACCAGCCGCCGCCGGTGCACCAGGTCTTCGAGGGCCACAACTTCGTGATCTGCAACTTCCTGCCGCGCAAGGTCGACTACCACCCGCTCGCGATCCCGGTGCCCTACTACCACTCGAACGTCGACAGCGACGAGGTGATGTTCTACGTCGGCGGGGACTACGAGGCGCGCAAGGGCTCCGGCATCGCGCTGGGCTCCATCTCGCTGCACCCCGGCGGACACGCCCACGGCCCCCAGCCCTCGGCGATCGAGGCCTCCCTGGGCGCGGAGGCCTTCGAGGAGTCCGCGGTCATGGTGGACACGTTCGCGCCGCTCGAGATCGGGGAGGGCGGCCTGGTCTCGAGGACCCCGACTACGCCTGGAGCTGGGCGCTCGACTCCTGAGCGCGCGAACGGCGCCGCCCTGGTGTGGGCGACGCCGTCGTGTGGACGCGTAAGGAGGGCCGACCCCTCAGGGAGCGACGGGCTGTCCGGTGAGCATCTTGTAGGTGTAGGCGTTGCCGATCAGCACCACCGGGATCGCGATGATCAGGCCGACCCCGCAGAGCACGGCGCCGACGAACGTGATCAACAACGTGACCAGGAACCACACCAGCACGTCGCCGAGGTGGTCCTTGACGAAGGTGACGCTCGCGGTCATCGCCGCGATCGGCTCCATCTCCTTGTCGATCACGAAGTACATCGAGAAGCCAGGAAGAACGCCGCGATGATGCCCGGCAAGAAGCACAGCAGAGTGCCGACCGCGATCGCGGCACTCACCAGGACCGCGGTGATGAGGACGGGCCGATCCGCTCGAGCCGGAAGACCTCGGCGACCAGGAACGGCCGCCCTCGGTGATCGCCAGCGCGCCGCGGATGATGCCCGCGCCGATCACCTGGTAGACCACGTAAAGAGGAACGTCACGATCATCGTGCCGATCAGCCCGACCACGAAGCCCGAGCCGCCGGTGCAGGAGAAGGTGCCCTGGTCGTCGAACTGGCACGACGCATCGGTCACCAGGGCGTTGCGGATCGCGAAGCCGATGACCTCGAACAGCACGATGCCGACCAGGACGATGACGCCCGCGATGACGATCTGGGCGGCGTTGGCCATGAACTTCGCCCAGCCGTAGTTGACCGCGTTGCCGACGCTCCAGCCCGATGTCGGCCCGGGCTGCGGAGCTCCGTCGCCGTAGCCGCCCTCAGGAGGCTGGCCGCCGTAGCCACCGGGTGGTGGGGGCGGCGGGGGAGGAGGCGGGGTCCCGCCCGGCGGTGGTGGTGGCAGGTTCTCGGACATGGCTGCTCCTCGGTGGTGATCCGGCCGAGCGCCGAGAGGCGGCCGGCCGATGCCGCAACCTCGCGGCTGGTGATGGTGCCTCGGTGGTGAACCTCTCTCGACGAAATCTCCGTGGCCCGGAACCTACTG
>CAVXDL010000001.1:0-347936 GCA_963760515.1 uncultured Actinomycetota bacterium | reverse complement strand
AAGGGATCCGCGCTGAGGCCGAGGAGCTCGGCGCCGATCGCGGTGCCGTCGTCGGCGACGCGAGCACCGAGGGCGAACAACCGCTCGCGGAGCAGTGGCGACCCGCACGCCCCGACCAGTTTGAGGCCCGCCGGTCGAGGTCGAGCGCCAGGACCCCGTCGACGCTCGCGGCCGTGGCGATCACCGCTGACGCCGAGACCGGGCGGCCCAGCTGCGCGGCGGCCGGGTCGAACGCGTCGTGCAGGGCTTCGCGCACCGTGTCGAGCACGGCCTCGGTCTCGTGCAGCGGGTCGATGCCGAGCCGCAGCGCGAGGCGGACCGATCCCAGCTCGGCGGGCACGACCTGCACGGCGACCAGCGGGTCGCCGAGGTCCACCAGGGCGTCCTGGAGGTGTGCGTGGTCGTCGGAGCCGCCGCCTCGGCATCAGGACCGCAGACGCTGACGACCACGGTGCGCCCCGAGCGCAGGGGCAGCACCCGCGCGTCGGCCAGCGCGATGCCGGTGAAGGCCAGGGCGAAGTCGGCGTAGTCCGCCAGCGACACCGCCCGGCCCAAGGTGCGCACCGAGACCGGCATGCTCCGACGGGCGTCGGCCTGCGTCTCCGGGTCCGTCCCGCCGGTCGCCGGGAGCGGGTTGGTCGCGGCCTTGACACCGAGCGGCCGGTCCAGCGGCTGGGCCAGCCGGTTGGCAGCCACGTTGCCGGAGGAGCCGAGTCCCTTGCGGTACGTCGCCCGCACGTTGTGCGACCCGGTGCTCAGCCGCGCGCCGTGCACGCCGTCGCCGAACAGCGCGAGGTCGAAGGGGCGCCTGGTGGCCGGGTTGGTTTCGGCCGACGGCCGGTGGGTGAAGGTCCGGTCGCCGGGGTCGGCCCCGAAGTGCGTGGGCACCTCCGGCCAGGAAACACGTCGACCTCGACGTCGAGGCTGGAGGCCGACCCCGCCGCGGTCGCGGCCTGGATGAAGGTGAGCGGCCCCTGTGTGAGGGCGAAACGCTGGAACTCACGCCGGGCGTCGCCGTTGCCGAGGATGTCGTGCACGGTCTCGCCGTGCGTCGACCGGACCAGGTTGCCCAGCACGACGGCGCCCTCGCGCACGAAGGTGCGGGTGAGAGCGGTGGCGAACGTCAGCAACGTGCGCGGACCGCCGCTGGGCGACGTGCCCGCCGACAGGGACGACGCGATGACGACGGTCTCGGCCTCGCCCTCCCTTCGGGCCTCGAGAGACAGACCACCCGTCCCGGCCGCATGTCGGTCGCATCGGCGTCCACGACCACCGAGTCGCCGGCGATCCGGAGGTGTCAGGACGCTCGGTCAGCTCCAGCGGCTCGGAGACTCCGAAGACGGTGACCTGTCGGGGGGTGCCGAAGGCGTGCTGCTCGCCGCGCAGCGTCAACCGGGTGACCGTGCCGCTGATGCCGAGCGCGGCCCGGGAGAGCTCGGCCCGGTCCACCACCTCGTACAGCTCACGGTAGAACTCGCCGTCCTCCTGCGAGACCACCACCCACGATCCTCGGACCACGTCGGCGTGCGCCCCGTCGAGGTCGACGACCGTCAGCGCACCGGAGGTGCGGGTCGCGTCGAAGTCGTGCCAGTCGTCGTCGTCGCGGATCGTGGCCTGCTCGGTGGTGCTGGTGGTGACCGACCGGGCATAGCCGAGCCGGTAGTCGACGTTCAGCGACGGCCACACGGGCGCGTTGTGCCCGAACACGTCGAACCGCTTGCGCAGCACGTGGGCCGCGGGGGCTGCGGCGGGAGTGTTGACGGGGTCGACCGAGCCCAGGGGCCACTCGACCTCGACCTCGGTGACGTCCAGGGACCGGTCGATCGTCACCTCGGTCAGCAGGCGGAAGTCCCAGTGGTCGCCGGTGAGGTCGGTGGCCTGCGGCGTACGGCCCGAGATCAGCAGCGCCGCGCCCGGGGCGAGGCCCAGCCCCGTCCCCTTGAGCCACACCCGGGTGTGGCCTCGCGCGGGCGGGTCGGCGTAGGTCTGAGCGACCGCCATCGAGCTCCACTCGGGTCGGGCCGTGAGCGTCTCCACGGTCTCGAAGGTCTGCGGGGTCTCGCCCGGCCCAGGGATGCTCTGCACACGCAGCCCGACCGGCAAGGTGACCTCGGCGGGAGTGGTGGGCGGCGCCAGCCCCGGGTCGGGACTGACCGCCGGCACCTGCGGTGGCCGCTCGAGCGTGAAGGCCAGGTGAGTCTCCGCGGCGACCCCGGGGCCGGGGCGGTAGCCGATGAGCTTGCCCAGCTCCTGGAGTGAGGCGTCCTCGACGGCCGTGCCCAGGAACGACTCCTGCACCAGGCGTTCGTTGTAGAACGTGAGCACGTCGCACACCACCGCCCATGCGTCCAGCAGCGCGATCGTGGGGTCAGCAGCGTCGCGGGTGCGCAGCTCGGTCCAACGGCCGTGGCTCACCCGCGACCTCGGGCGGGGTCGACAGCGCCGCGATCATCGCGTCGCGGAACTCGCGCCAGGTGCCGCTGCGATAACCGACCTCGGTCAGCCCCGGCCGTCGCCGTGCTGCCGGCGGAAGGGCAGCCGAGGCGGGCGGGCAGCACCCGCAGCCGGCGTCGTTGTCGCTCATCGCCCACCCCCCGGCCGGATCGTCAGCTGGCCGCGCTCGGGGAAGTTGGGGTCGTTCTCCAGGCGAGCGATCTCGCGCCGCTGCATCTCCAGCAGCCCGGAGACGAGCCCCGAGGTCACCGGTTGCCCGAGCCGCTGGAAGGTCGTCGCCGTGACCGACTCGACGCCCTCGACGGCGTGCAGTGCGGCGTGGAGCGAGGACAGGTAGACCGGCGTGCCGAACGTGTGCCGGTCGGGGTGGAACAGGCCCAGGCTGCCGTCCGGGTTGACCCTCGACCCCAGGGCGGCACGCGCGAGTGCCGCGATGTCGGAGCGCAGCACCTGCGGGGCGACGCAGATGAGGAGGTCGATCTCCAGCGGCACGAAGACCGGCACGTCGACCTCGAGGTCATAGCCGGCCATCCGGTACTTCTCCAGCCAGTCGCGCAGCTGCTGCTCGAACTCCGCGTCGACCGATGCGCCGCCGAGGCGGTCGGCGGTCACGAAGACGGTGTGCCACGACCCGGTCCAGCGGAACGTGGTCGCGGTCGACTGCACACGCCCATCCGCTGGGCCATCTCGGAGTAGTCGGCCGGACGGACCGCGCGCTCCTGCACCAGGAACGCCTGGGGCGCGTCGCGGCGCACCTCGTCGGCGGTCTCGGGGTCGGTGCCGCCGGCGGCGGGGAGCGGGTTGCTGACCGCGAGGATCGTGCTGTTGCTCGTCGCGACGTGCGTGATGGACTCCGCGCCCACGTTGCCGGCCAGGCCGCCCCCGACCCGGTACGTCGCGGTGAAGGTGGTGCCTTCCTCCGGGGTCTTGCCGTGCCGGCCGTCGCCGAAGCGCAGCCGTGCGGTGCGGTCGTGCTCGCGCTCGACCACGAAGTGCTGGTCGATCGCCGAGCTGGGGAACAGGTCCAGCCGGGGCGACCACGTGCTCGGCACGGTCAGGTAGGTCCCGGTGAGCTCGATGGCGGGCAGGGCCTGGCGCGGGTCCGGCCGCGCGAGGGTCGTTGTCGCTGCGGCGCCCGCCCCGGGAGCCGGCACGACGTGGGCGAGCGGGGCCTGGGCCGGTCGGGGATCGTCGGCGTCGACGACCTCGTCCGCCACCGGTAGTCCGTGATCGACCAGCACGATGTTGCCCCAGGCCTGGGCCACGGCGCTCGCGCTCGCGCGGTGGAAGAGCGGCAGCGAGCGCGGCAACGCGTCCTCGGCGTGCCACGCCACCCGGGTCACCGGCACCGGTGCCACCGTCGGGGGCGAGCCGAAGAGCCCACCGGCCGGGTCCACCGTCGGGCTCACGGAGGTCAGGCGTACGGCGTAGCGGTGGCCACGGTCGGCGTCCTTGGCCTTGCCGGTGACGGGGCTCGCGGTCTCGGCGAGCACGAGCACGTCGCCCACCTCGAGGTCGGGGTGTCCGACCAGGGTGGCGGACGTGGCCCCCGCGGCAGGCACGCGTCCGGGTCGCCCCAGGTCCACAGCTCCATCTCATAGCAGTTCTGGTGCAGCACGGCAGGCTGGGTGGTGGCGAACACCTCGGGGTGGCTACGCAGGGCCTCCTGGAGCTGGACGCTGCCGACCCCGACGGTCGCGTCGATGCCGGGCACGGTCGTGAACATGACCGTTCCCTGGGGCAGGTGTGCGGTGGCTGCCGTGGTCTGGACCTGGACGAAGGCCCGTGCACTGCACCCTTCGTGGACGCGGTAGTCGACCAGCCGCGCGTGGCGGCGCAGCGAGACCCGGCTGCGTGCCGTCCCCAGGTAGGCCTCGGTCGCGACGGCGTCCTGACGCCACGACACGGCGTCGGCGGCATAGGCCAGCAGCTCGACGAGGGTGATCCCGAGGTCGGCCGAGTTGCGCTCGGACCAGGAGGGCGAGAGCTGGGAGAGCCGCTCCAGCAGCACCCGGCGAAAGCCGCTGTAGTCCTTGGCGAGGTAGTCGATCCGGGGGCCTTCGCCCACAGGGTGGGGCGCGCAGGGGTCTCCGGACGCGCAGTCGAGGTCGGTGGGGCACTCGACCTTGAACCGCAGGCCCACGTCGCTGAGCAGGGGGTCGAACCCGGTGAGCGGCAGACCCGAGCCGGCGACGACCAGCGCGAGCGTGTAGGTGGAGAAGTCGCCGCGCACCGCGGTGCGCACCACCAGCACGTGGTCGGGCTCGTCGAGACCGGCCACCAGGCCCGTCCATTCCGCGGCCGTGGTCCAGTCCGGTGTCGGCGCGTCGGCCCGGGCGACCCCGGTGACCGGCACGGTCTCGATCCGATCCCCGCCGGTGATCGCGACGTTGGCTGCGACGAGCACGTCGGGAGCACCGGTGGCGGGGAGTGGGCGCACGGTGCGCACGTAGAGCGTGCGCTGCTTGAGGGCCGTCGTGGGCTCGTCGCTGTCGCGGACCTCGACGTACTCGATCGCGTTGGGGGTGCCTGCCAGCGTCGACTCCTTGAGCACCCTCAGCCGACTCTCGTTGCGGCAGTCGAAGCGCTGGGTCGTGGTGGTGGTCATCCCGCACCCCCGGGCACGACGACCTCGGTGGTGTGGGCCTCGCCAGTGCGCAGCAGGCTCCAGGTCACCGTGACGACCAGCAGCACGTCACGCGCCTCCAGCTCGAGGGACTCCACCACGATCCGGTCGCCGAGCTCCTGGCTGAGCGTCGCCTGGACGACGTACTGCGTCGTGGCGAGCAGCTCGGGCCCGCCCGGCTCGAAGACGCGCTGCATGAGCGCGCCGCCGTACGTCGGCCGCATCACCCGTTCGCCGGGTGCAGTCAGCATGATCTGCTCGATCAGCTGGCACACGTGGGCGTCCTCGGTGCACGACGCGGTACGCCCACGCAGGTCCGCGCCGTACGGGAAGCGGATCCGTGGCGGGAGGGCGGGCGGCGCCGGGCCGGGGACCGGGGCGCTCATGTCGCCAGCACCCGCGGCTGCACGACGAGCGGCAGCATCGGGGTCCCCGGAGGAGTGGTGAGCGAGCTGCCCGACTGCAGCGCCAGCGGCTGGCCCGTGGTGGTGACGCGCACCGCCCCCACGACCCACTGCCCGCTCACGCAGGGCGGAGCACCGGTGCCGGTGAGGGCGCAGCCCGCGACGACGTACGGCGACGCGATGGTCACCGCCGGCGCTCCGACGACCATCACCCGGGGGGCCGGGGTGGTCGCCGTCGCGGTGCCGGCGTGGCTGCACAGGACGGTGGACGACATCGTGATCACGGGGCCGGGCATCAGCGGTTCCTCATCTCAGATCACCGTGAGCCCGCCGGCGTTGATGTCGGTCGACGGTCCCATCATCGAGATGACCGCGCCCTTGCCGTTGCTGATCGTGATGCCGATGTCGCTGACCGAGATCATCGCGCCGGTCGTGGTCTTGATGAGGATCCCGCCGGTGGGGCCGGGGGTGTCGGAGATCTGCAGGCTGTGGCCCAGCTGGGTCTGGATGGTCAACCCGTTGACGCCGGGCGGCACCGCCCGCGACATCACCGGCACCTCCGCGGCGCTCCCCCAGTAGCAGCCGACCCAGATCGGGTAGTCGGGATCGCCCTGCTCGAACTCCACCCAGACCGCGGCGCCGATCGACGGAGCGGTGAAGACGCCGTGACCGATGCCGGCCATCGGCACGCAGGGCATCGCCCACGACGACAGCCCGGGCGAGACGTCGGGCACCATCACCTGGATCCGGCCGAGCTGCATCGGGTCGACGTTGTTGACCACCACCCCCCGGTGCTTGCCGAAGTGGCGGGTGCGCGTGGCGTCCTGGAGGTCGGTCATGCCGGCACCGCCGGGAGGGTGGAGACGACGCCGTTGCGTGCCAGGCTGAACTGCTGGGTGTAGGAGCCGCGCTTGATCTCGTGGACGACCCTGGTGACGTAGTAGAGCCCGTCGTAGGCCAGACCGACCCCGCGGACCCCGACCAGGCGACGCGACTGGAGCACGTGGCCGTACGTGGCGACGTCGAGGGTGCCGGTGCCGAAGACGCTGTCCTGGTGCGCGGCGGCGTAGCCGATGCCCTTCATGATCGCCGCGACCGGGCTGAGCTGCGCGGTCTCGGTCATCCGGTGCAGCTTGGGCGGCAGCGGCGGGACCAGGCCGAGCGGCGGGTTCAGCGGGGTCACGTCCGGGATGGGCAGCACAAGGGGCGCGTGCGAGGTCCGCTCCTGGATCGAGACCAGCGGCAGCTCCTTCTTCTCCTTGTCGAAGGTGAACGACAGCGTGCTGATGTTGTCGAGGTGGTTGCCGAACCCGGTGGTGAGCGCGGGCTGCGGCTGCCCGAGGCGCACCTCGGGACCCCAGTAGGCCACGCTGGCGCCGGGAACCGGTCCGGGGTCGACGTAGAAGACGTAGCCGGTCTCGGCGGCCATCAGCTTCACGTACTTGTAGTGGGTGCCCTGGTGGGCCGGAATCCGGTCGGTCGGGATGGGGATGTCCTCCATCAGGCTCGGGATGACCAGGGGGACGCACCCGATCGCGGCGTACGGAGCCAGGCAGAGCAGGACCCGCATCGCCGGTGACATCGCGGGGTAGGGGATGCCGTCCACCGGGATGATGTCCATGGCGGCGCTGAGGTCCTTGCCCTTGACGTGCAGCGTCGCGGTGGGTCCGTTGGTGGTGAGGTCGTGGTGGGTGACCAGACCGTCCATGAGGACCGTGGTCGTGCCGCGCAGGGTCACCGCGATCACGCACCGCAGGATCGGTACGTCCGCCGGGAAGAGCAGCTGGATCGGCGACTCGCGCGGGATCGAGAAGGTGAGCTCGAAGCCGCTCTGGGTGTCACCGGCGGCGGTCTCGACCTTGATCTCGGTGAGCGCGTCGAGGACCTCGGCCGGCACCGGCACCGGCACCGCCGGGCCGATCATGAGCTGGACCCGCACGGGTCCCGGTGGCAGGTCACGCATCCTCGGGCCCCCCGTCGGTCGCCGACTGCGGCCTGGGGTCGGCAGCCAGGGTCACGCGCACCCAGCGCCCTGCCGGCTGCTCGAGCTCGGTCGGGTCGAGCACTCCCTGAGCGTCGGCCAGACGCCACCACAAGGCCGCGTCGCCGAGCTGGGCGTGCGCGAGCAGGTCGCGCCGGTCGCCCTCGCGCACCTGGACGTGGCGCAGCAGGCGGTGGCGCTCCGGGGGCGGCACGAGTCGGCGCCGGTAGTAGGCGACGGCGTCCGGCTGCTCGCCGTAGGTCGCGATCCCGACGTCGCGGTAGCGGCTGGTGCCGGGGAGGGAGTCGGTCGGCAGCACCCCTGCGGCGAGCAGCTCCTGGATCGGGTCGGCCATCACACGGCCGCCAGTCCGAGGCTGCTGAGGGCTGCCGAGGCGGCCCGCTTGGCCAGCCGCTCCTGGTTCTCCAGGTAGGCCAGGTGGATGCTCCCGCCGCGGTGGGCCATGCCGAGGTCGTCCACCGAGAGCACCCGCATGGCCAGCGTGACCTTGGCGCGGATGGGGTTGAGCCGGGTGTCGAAGGCCTCCTCGGCGACCGCGAGCTCGGTGATCCGCACCGGCACCACCCGCTCCTTGGACCAGACGAACACGCACAGCGGGACCTCGGCGGGGAGGACCTCGAGGACGCCGCTCGCGGCGAGCCCCTGGTTGGTGGTCAAGGTCGCGACGGTCGGGTTGACCAAGGCCTGCAGGGCCGCGATGTCGGCGTGGACACCGGCGGCGACCTGCTGCGGGTGCGAGGCCGGCTCGGCGAGGTGGTCGGTGGCGTCGAGGGCGGCCTCGAGGCGCAGGGTCTCCACTGCCACGCCCTTGAGGCGCAGCGCCTGCGACGGGTCGGACCCGGCAGCCTGGACGGCCAGGGTCCGGGTCAGCGTCTCGGGGTTGTACTGCAGGGCGATCACCCGCAGCACCGCCCCGCTGGCCGGGTCCAGGGTGACCAGGCCCCCCTTGAGCACGCGCGCGAACATCAGGACCTCCCCGCCTCGGCGATGCGGCGGGCTGCGGCACGGCCCAGAGCCCCGCCGGTGGTGCGCGACCGCGCGGCGCCTGACCCCGTTGCGGCGCCGGTGCCTGCCGCCCCGCCTCCCAGCCCCGCCTCGAGCCCCGCCCGCAGCTCGGAGACCAGGTCACGGGTCTGCGCCCGGCTCAGCCCGTGCACGACCAGGGCGTCGATGGTGACGTGGACCTCGGTGCCTGGTGTGGCGCTCATGCGCGGGTCTCCTGGGTGCCGTGGAGGTAGTCGCTCAGGGACAGCACCGGCACCGGGGCCGGCTGCGTGGGCGCGGGGCCCGGCACAGGCGCGCCCGCCTCCGCGTCGGCGCGCACCTCGAGACGACCGATGTGGATGTGGACCGCCGAAGGGGCGGGCTCGGGGGCCGCGGCTACGACCGGTGCGGGCGGCGGAACCGGTGCCGGGCGGGCCTGGACGACCACGGGCGGCACCGCGACCGCTGCCTGCTGGCCCCGGAGCGGGTCCGGGGCGGGGTCGAGGACAGCGGCCGGCGCGGCCTCGACGTGATGCTCGGTCACCTCGCGGATCGTGTGCACCTCCCGGAGCGCGCCGATCACCCGCGTGTCTGTCCCTGGCCGCGGCGGACTCCCGGCCTCGGCCGGGCTCGGCTCGGACCTGAGAGAGGGGGGCGGCGCCGTGACCGGGGGCGGCACGGCGTGCGCCTGGGAGACCGGCAGCAGATCCTCAGCGGCCTTCCCCCGCGGTGCGGGCGGCGCCACGGGGGGCTCGCCGGGCGCTGCTGCGGCGACCTCGGCGACCGCAACGCCAGGCGCAGGTATCGGAGGCGTCGCGGCCCGGGGGGTGATGGGCGAGCCGGTCGGGACCGGTGCCGGAGCAGCCACGACGTTCACCTCCTCCTCCAGGCCGACAGCGCGGCCAACCGGCCGGGCGCGCCCGACGGGCGTGCGCGCCCGGGTCACCAGCCGGTCCAGGAAGTCGCTCATCACGCCTCCCCGGCGACGAGGTCGACATAGCGCCGGCGGCGCGCAGGGGGCAGGGCGAGGATCTCGGTCTCGCTCCACGAGTAGGCGCGGGCCAGTGCGTCGACCTCGAGGAGCAGCGTCTGTGCCTGCGCCACGACGTGCGCCCAGGTGAACTCGACGACGTCGAGCGTCGTCGGCACCTCGGCCTCGCAGTCCGGGCAGGTCAGCTCGATGTCGATCTCGGCCAACGGGTCGGCCTGCGCCATCGCCTCGGACAGACGGCCACGCAGGTCGGCGTCGATGTCCCCGGCGCCTCCCGCGGCACCGGCCACGCAGCGCTCCAGCACGGCCTGCACTCCCCCGGCGGCGTCGGCGGCCCTCGCCGCGACGATGAGGTCGTCGTAGGACACCGGGCGCCAGCGCACGCCCTCGACGTCCCCCCACGCAGCGCCGCGCCCCGGAGCCATCGAGGCGAGGTCGCCGAGATCGAGGGCGAACTCCGCGGTGGCGCCGCACCCACGGCACTCGGCGGTGGCCTCGAGGGTCGGGCCGCCGAGCTGCTCCAGCAGCCCGAGCAGCAGCTCGGTGGTGCGCCCGACGGGCTCCAGGTGGACCCTGCCCGGACCGGGGGCGTGCTCGGCGAGCAGCACCGCCCGCTCGGGGAGCGTGAGCTGCTCCCCGGCGTCGAGCACCGAGAGGAGGTCGATGGCCATGGCGAGGAGCGCCGACGCCTCAGGCCGGCTCGAGGAAGCTCGGCTCGGTGGGCTCGGCGACGTCGTAGTCGCGCTCCCAGCCCTCGTGCTCCAGCTTGAGGGTCTGGATCGCCACCGCGTTTGCGTTGGCGTCGAGCTCAGGCAGGGACTGGTACTCCGAGACCCAGGCCCGGAAGACCTTGTAGGCGATGGCCAGCTGGCCCGCCTCGTTGTAGAGCTCGAGGATCAGGTCCTTGCGGAAGTCGGCGAGCGACACCTCCGACCCGAGGCCGCTGCCGAGGTTCCACACCTTGTTGGCCCACTGCTCGAACTCCACGTCGTGGGTGACGCCACGGGTGAGGGTGATCGCCTCGTACTTCGAGCGGCCCGGGGACTTGCGCGAGGTCGACGGGTCGGCACCGTCGCGGTGCTCGACCACCTCGGTCGTCTTCTTCAACGCGCTGACCTTGCTGATGCCCGCGACATAGCGGCCGTCCCACTTCACGCGGAACTTGAAGTTCTTGTAGGGGTCGAAGCGGTTGGCGTTGACGGTGAACGTGGCCATGGCGGTGGTTCCTCCGGTGGGCGGTGCGGGTCGGGGCGTGACGGACGGGTCAGGTGGTGACCTGGCCGGCCATCTGCTGCAGCCGGAGGACCACGAACTCTGCGGGCTTGAGCGGGGCGAAGCCGACCTGGATGTTGACCACGCCGAGGTCGACGTCGTTCTGGGTCGTGGTGTCGGCGTCGCACTTGACGAAGTAGGCGTCCTTCGGCGCGGAACCCTGGAAGGCACCTTGACGGAACAGGTTGTTGAGGAACGCGCCCACGTTGAGCCGGATCTGGCTCCACAGCGGCTCGTCGTTGGGCTCGAAGACCGCCCATTGCAGGCCCCGGAACAGGCTCTCCTCGAGGAACAGCGCCGTGCGTCGCACGGCGAGGTACTTCCACTCGGATGCCAGCTGGTCGGCGCCGTCGCGGGTGCGCGCGCCCCAGACCACGTGCCCGGCCCCCGGCGCCCGGCGCAGACAGTTGATGCCGAGCGGGTTGAGCTCGCCGATCTCGAGGTCGGTGAGAGGCACGGCCAGGGAAGCGACCCCGGTGAGCGACGTATCGAGCCCGGCGGGCGACTTCCAGACCCCGCGCTTGGCGTCGGTGGCAGCGATCAGACCGGTGACCGCACCCGACGGCGCAAACGTCATCACCTGCCCGCCGCGCAGCGGGTCGGACTGGTTGATCCGCGGGAAGTAGAGCGCGCCGTGGTCGCTGCGGGTGAACGGCGTGGCCGCCGCCCCGGTCTTGGCGGCGCCCTTGTCGGTCCAGGACGGTGGGGGGTCGAGCACCATCACCGCCCGGCGGGCCTTGGCGTAGACGAGCCCGTTGGTGACCACGTCGTTGTCGACGTCGAGGGTCCCGAGATCACCGGTGCCCTTGTAGGGCGGGATCACCAGCAGGTTGAACAGGTCGGTCTTCTCCAACGCATACATGCCCCGCTTGGCATCCTGCATCCCGCTCGCGGTGCTGATCTCAACCTGGGTGATCGGGTCACCGTCGTTGGACGCGCCGGTCGCGGCGGCGCCGGCAGCCGTGTCGGGTGGCCGGTTGGTCTGGAGCGCGCCGTCGACGCGGACCAGGCTCGAGCCCTTCAGCACGAGGTCGACGCGCCGCTCGCTGTCGGCGGCCACCGAGACGTTGCGGAAGGTCTCGGTGAGCGAGGTCGCGGTGTCGGTGACGACCAGGTTGAACTTCTTCGTGTCGGGCGTGGGCGAGAGCGCATCGTCGGTCTCGTGGTCGACCCACGCGTGCAGCTTCGCAGCCCACGCGCCCGGGGAGGCAGCGATCAGCTTGAGCTCGTTGGTCCCCGTGCCCAGCACGATCTTGGCGGTGTCGTTGGCCTTGGCCTTGTGGACGCGCACGATGACCGCCGCTCCCCCACCCAGCCGGTAGAAGTCGCGGACGGAGTAGCCGAGATGGCTCTCGGACCACAGCCCGCCGAAGATGCGCTCGAAGTCGCCGTAGGTGTTGATCGACGTCGGCTCGTCGACCGGACCCGCGAGGGCACGGCCCACGAACGCCGCGATAGAGGTGGCGACACCGGTGATGGTGCGCACGCCCGAGGGCACCTCGGCGACATACACGCCGGGGTAGCTGGTCTGAACGGGGGTGAGGGTCATCGCGACTCCCGCAACGGTGGGCTCGATGGGTGGACCGGACCCTGCCGTTCCTAGCCCCGGGCGATCACCGACCGCTCTCGTCCCTGCCACGAGCGCTCACCCGGCGATCACCGGGCGATCACCTGGAGGAAACGTTGGGGCTCCGGGGGCTAGCCACCCGGGGGGCGCCGGGTAAACCATGGATGCGCCATACCCCGGCACGCATCCGCGGGAAGAAGGTAACCGGGATGAAGCACGTCACGCTCCAGGCACGACTGCTGGGTGAACCCCGGCTGGTCAGTGACGGCCACGATGTCCCCGTGACCCCGGCAGGGCTCCGGCTGCTGGCGTTCGTGCTGACTCGGCCGGGACGCCGGGCCACCCGGGCGCAGCTCGTGGCCGGCCTCGGCGACGCGGCACGGGAGAGCGCAGCGCGTCATCGCCTCAACACCGCGGTGTGGCGGCTGCGTCGCGCTCTCGAGGATGCCGGGGCGCCCCGAGACATGGTCGTCTCGACGAGCACGGGCCTGGCGATCGCGCCCGGCTGCGACCTCGAGGTGGACATCGTCGAGTTCGAGCGCGCCTGCCGCGTCCCGCTCGTCGTCTCGGCGTGGAGCGGGGAGGACGCCCGGGGGGTCGAGCGCGGTCTCGACCTCTACGCCGGCGAGTTCATGGAGAGCGTGTACGACGAGTGGGCACTTGCCGAGCGCGGCCGACTCGCCGAGGTGCACGTCTCCGCGCTCCTGCGGATGGCTCAGTGGCGCGAGCGCTCGGGCGATGTCGACGCCGCCTTGCACTACGCCGAGTGCGCGGCGGCGACCGAGCCGCTGCGGGAGGACCTGCAGCGCGCGCTGATGCATCAGTATCGCCGCGCCGGCATCCCGGAGCTTGCTGCCCAGCACTACGAGGGGTTCCGGGCCCTCCTGCGGGCAGAGCTCGACGTCGAGCCGCTGCCGGAGACCCGGGAGGCCGGCCTGGGCCACCCAGTGGCGGGACCCGGCCGAGCCGACGCCGCCACCAGCAAGGCGGTGCGCGACACCCTGGCCGAGCTCGAGCGGACCCGCGAACAGCTCCGGGCGATCACCCGCCACGTGGAGCACTCGATGAACACCTTGTCGGCCGGTCTGGCCGGCGAACCCCGTCACCGGTGATCCCTCGGTGAGCGGCTGCCCGCACACTGCGCGCATGCCCCCTACTGAGGAGCCGGCGCCCCCGGCCTCCACCCGGATCCTGGTGGAGGTGTGGCGCGAGACCCGGGAGCGCACGGGCGCGCCGCGGGTGCTGCGTGGCTGGGTCATGGTCCTCCCCGACGGCCCCCGGCGAGCATTCTCTCGGCGCTGGCAGCTCGCGACCCTGGTGGTGCGCGCGGCCACCGGGCGACCGTGGGACCCCCGGCGCGGCCTGCGGCCGCGCTGATGCCGACGTCCCCGGACCCGGTCCGCGCGGGGCTCTTGCCGACGCCCCGCATCCGGCGGATCATCGCCTCGGCGGGATGCGACTGCGTCTCCCTCGACCGGCTCACCATCCACCCGCCACTAGGCTCGGGTGGTGGACCCTGACGTGCTGATGATCGGGTGCGGCGACCTCGGGTCGCGCATCGGGCTGCGCCTGGCCGAGCGGGGGCATCGCGTGCTCGCGCTGCGGCGGCGCGCCGACCTGGTGCCCGCTCCGCTGGAGGGCCTCTCGGTGGACCTGACTCGAGAGGTCCCGCCGCTGCCGGCGCTGGACCTGCGCTACATCGTCGTCGCCCTGACTGCTCGCCCGCGCACCGAGGAGGCCTACCGGGCGACGTACGTCGAGGGGATGCGGCGCGCGCTGGATGCCCTCGAGGCGATCGGGCAGCATCCCGACCGCGCCCTCCTGGTCTCCTCCACCGGCGTCAACGGCGAGGCCCCTGAGGGGGCGCTGGTCGACGAGACCCACCCGCCCTCTCCTGGCGACGGCCCCGCGCGGGTGCTCCTGGAGGCCGAAAAGCTCTTCGCCGCGCGAGTCCCGGGCAGCACGGTGCTGCGCTGCTCAGGCCTGTACGGCGGTGACTGGGCGCGGCTCGTGGACCGGGTGCGCGCCGGTGAGATCGACGACCCGCACCGCTGGACCAACCGGATCCATCGCGACGACGCCGCGGCCGCAGTGGTGCACCTGCTCACCCGAGATCAGGACCCGCAGCCGCTCTACCTCGGCAACGACGACGAGCCTGCACTCCTGGGCGACGTCGCGACCGAGCTGGCCCGACGCCTGGGCGTGCCTGCCCCGTCGCCTGGCGACCCGTCGCAGGCGCACGGCAAGCGCATCTCCAACGCACTGCTCCGCTCGACCGGCTGGGTGCCGGCGTACCCGACCTATCGCGAGGGGTACGCCGACGTGGGGGCGAGCTCGGCCGACGATCAGCGCTGACTCCAGTCGTCGCTTGAGCACCCCTCCCCCTCGTCGATCACCGCGACCGCATCGATCTCGAGGAGGAAGTCGGGATAGAGCAGACCGGCCACCTGGACGAGCGAGCTGGCGGGCAGGGCCTCGGGATCGACGAAGCGGTCCCGCACCGCTCGGACGTCATCGAGGTCCGCGATGTCACGAAGGAAGATGGTCATCTTCACGACCTGGGACCAAGATGCGCCGACGGACCTGAGCGCGATGCTCAGGTTCTCGAAGACCTGTTGCGCCTGCGCCTCCGCGCCTCCGGTGACGAGCGTCCCGTCCGCACGTACCGGCACCTGGCCGGAGACGTGGACGACCGCGCCCGACGCCACCGTCACCTGGCTGTAGCCGTTCACCGGGGGCGAGCCCGTCGGTCGGCCGTGGTGCGCGATCATCGCGATCTCCTGACTCTGACCGCGCCAGGGTAGGCCGAACCGGCCACCGGTGACCAGGTCGAGCCGACTGGCTCGCCGCCCGGCTTGTCCAATCCCGTCCGGGCGGGTCATAGTGCTCCACATCACACCAACCGGGCCGGTGGGTGACACCGCTGTCGGCCTTCTCTCGGGAGTCACTCTTGTCACGCGAACGCCGCTGCGCCCTGTCCGTTCTTGCCCTCCTGCTGGTCGCGACGGCGGCATCCCCGCTGACGTCGCCGGCCCCTGCCGCGGCGGCCGAGGACGCACCGCCCACGTCGGTGACGCTGGTCGGGTCGCTCCAGTCCGAGCTCGGCTGCCCCGGCGACTGGGACCCCGCCTGCGCGGCGACCGACCTCGACCAGGTGCCGGGCAGCACGACCTACGCCTCGGTGTTCACCGTCCCCGCAGGCACCTACGACTACAAGGTCGCGCTCGACGGGACCTGGGACGAGAGCCACGGCGGCGGGCCGGACGGCGCGGACAACATCGCGCTGCACCTCGAGCACCCCGCGCCCCTGAGGTTCAGCTATGACGATGCCACGTACGCCGTGACCGTGGCCCCGGCCGACCAGCCCCCCGCCACGCCGACCCGGGCGGACCGGGCCCTGGCCACGCCGTCGCTGAGGCAGCCCGGCGGCGACGAGAACTTCTACTTCGTGATGGCCGACCGGTTCGCCAACGGCGACACCTCCAACGACACCGGCGAGATCCCGGGCGACCGGCTCGCCCACGGCTACGACCCGACGGACAAGGGGTTCTACCACGGGGGCGACCTCGCCGGCCTGACCCAGCGTCTCGACTACATCGAGGGACTCGGCTCGAGCGCCATCTGGCTGACGCCGTCGTTCAAGAACCGCGCGGTGCAGGGCACCGGGCCCGACGCCTCCGCCGGCTACCACGGCTACTGGATCACCGACTTCACCCGGATCGACCCGCACTTCGGCACCAACGCCGAGCTCAAGGCCCTGATCCGTCAGGCGCACGCGCGCGGCATCAAGGTCTACTTCGACATCATCACCAACCACACCGCCGACGTGATCGACTACGCCGAGCAGCGCTACTCCTACGTCAGCAAGGACACCGAGCCCTACCGGGACGCCGACGGCTCGGTCTTCGACGACGAGGACTACGCCGGCGGCGACACCTTCCCCACCCTGGACCCCGAGACGTCCTTCCCCTACACGCCCACCTTCCGCACCGAGGCCGACGCGACCGCGAAGACCCCGGCGTGGCTGAACGACGTGACCAACTACCACAACCGTGGCGACTCGACCTTTGCCGGCGAGTCCTCCACCTACGGCGACTTCGTCGGGCTCGACGACCTCTTCACCGAGAAGCCGGAGGTCGTCGAGGGCATGAGCGACATCTACAAGACCTGGGTCGACTTCGGCATCGACGGGTTCCGCATCGACACCGTCAAGCACGTCGGCCTGCCGTTCTGGCAGCGGTTCGCACCGGCCATCAAGGCCGAGGCGAAGCGGATCGGCAACGACGACTTCTTCTCCTTCGGCGAGGTCTACGACGCAGACCCGCGCTTCGCCTCGCGCTACTCCACCGAGGGCGGGCTCGACGCCACCCTCGACTTCGGCTTCCAGTCCGCCGGCGTCGGCTTCGCCTCCGGCAAGCCGACCACGGGGCTGCGCGACCTCTTCGTCGGCGACGACTACTACACCGACCTCGACTCCAACGCCTACTCGCTGCCGACCTTCCTCGGCAACCACGACATGGGGCGGGTCGGGTCCTTCCTCTCGGGCTCGGCGCAGGGCGGCGAGCTGCTCCGTCGCGACAAGCTCGCCCACGCCCTGATGTACCTCACCCGTGGCCAGCCGGTCGTCTACTACGGCGACGAGCAGGGCTTCACCGGCGCCGGCGGCGACAAGGACGCTCGCCAGGACATGTTCGCCAGCCGCGTCGCCGACTACAACGACGACGACCTGATCGGCACCGACGCCACCACCGCGGTCCGCAACTTCGACCGTCGCCACCCGCTGTACCGGCGGATCGCGGCTCTCGCCGGCCTGCGCCGGAAGTACCCCGCGCTCGCCACCGGCGCCCAGCTGCACCGCTACGCCTCCGGGAAGGCCGGGATCTACGCCTTCAGCCGGGTCGGCCGCACCGAGCAGCGCGAGTACGTCGTCGCCCTCAACAACGCCACCACCGCCGCGACGGCGTCGTTCACCACCCTGATGCCGCGAGGCACGTTCCGCCAGGTGTGGCCGAAGGGCGGCGCCGGCTCCCAGGTGCGCTCGGACCGGGAGGCCCGGGTGCAGGTCACCGTCGCACCCCTGTCCGCCGTGGTGCTCCGCTCCACCGCACGTCTGAAGAAGCGCACGTCCGCGCCCACGGTCGGCTTCACGAAGCCCGCTGCCGGCGGCCCCGTCGGTGGGCGGCAGGAGGTGGCGGTCACCGTCCCCGACGGGGGCTTCAACCAGGTCACCCTCGCCTACCGTCACGTCGGCGCCCCGTCCTGGACCCCGCTGGGCACCGACGACAACGCGCCGTACCGCGTGTTCCAGGACCTCTCGGAGACCGAGAAGGGCAGCCTGCTGGAGTACCGCGCCGTCCTGCGCGACAGCAGCGGCAACCTCTCGGTCGCCTCGAGCCACGCCACGGTCGGCGACCCGGCCCCCGGCGGCGGTGGCGGCGGTGGCGGCGGCACCGGACCCGTCATCCAGCCCGACGCCGTCTCCATGCCCGGCTCGCACCTGAGCGAGATCGGTTGCGCCGGCGACTGGCAGCCGGCCTGCGAGCAGGCGCAGCTGTCCTTGGACGCCGACGACGAGATCTGGAAGGGCACCGTCGACGTGCCGGCCGGCTCCTACGAGTACAAGGCCGCCATCAACCGGTCGTGGGACGAGAACTACGGCGCCGGCGGTGTGCCCGGAGGTGCCAACCTCGCCCTGGACGCGCCCGGTGGACCGGTGAGCTTCTACTACGACCACGCCACCCACTGGATCACCACGGACGCGCAGGGGCCGATCGTCACCGCTGCGGGCTCGTTCCAGTCCGAGCTCGGCTGCCCGACGGACTGGGCCCCCGACTGCATGCGGTCCTGGCTGCAGGACCCCGACGGCGACGGCACGTACACGTTCTCCACGACCCGGATCCCGGCCGGCTCCTACCAGGTCAAGGCCACCCATGGCCTCTCCTGGGAGGAGAACTACGGGGCCGGGGGCGCCGCCGACGGCGCCGACATCGACTTCGAGGTCCCGGCAGACGGCGTGCAGACCTCCTTCAGCTACGACCTGGCCGGCCACGTGCTCACGGTGAGCACCCGGACGCCGGGCGCGACCCCGGACCTCGACCAGGCCAAGGCGCAGTGGGTGCGAGCGGGACTGGTCGCCTGGAAGACCGACACCTCGACGGCCGCGCGCTACCGGTTGCACTACTCCCCCTCCGGCGGTCTCGCCGTCGACGACGAGGCCGTCACCGGGGGTGCGTCGGTCCCGCTGACCCACGACCCCGCCGGCCTGCCCGCGCGCGTGCTCGCCGACTTCCCGCACCTGGCCGGGTACGACGCGTTCCGGCTCTCCCGCGAGGATGCGCGACGTGCGCCGCGGATCCTGCGCGGGCAGCTGGCCACGGTGGCCCGCGACGACCTCGGCCGGGTGGTGGACGCGACGGGGGTGCAGATCCCCGGCGTGCTCGACGACCTGTACGCCGACCGCGCGCGCAACCGCGACCTCGGCGTGATCTGGACCGGCCGTTCGCCGTCGTTCGCGCTGTGGGCCCCCACGGCGCAGGACGTCGACCTGCTCACCTGGAAGAACGGCGCCGCGAAGCCCACCCGGCACCAGATGCGACGTACCGGCGACGGCAGCTGGACGCTGCGCGGGCGCCCGTCGTGGCGCGACGCCGCCTACCTCTACGACGTCCGCGTGTACTCCCCCGTCCGTCACAAGGTGACGCGCCACCGGGTCACCGACCCGTACTCCGTGGCCCTGACCACGAACTCGACCCGCTCGGTCGTGGCCGACCTGGACGCCCCCGACCTCGTTCCCCGGGGCTGGTCGGCCCTGCGCGCGCCGAAGATCGCACAGCCCGAGGACCGCAACGTCTACGAGCTGCACGTGCGCGACTTCTCCATCGGTGACACCACCGTGCCCGCACGGAAGCGTGGCACCTACCTGGCTTTCACCCGGTCCGGCTCGGCCGGCATGCAGCACCTCCGCGAGCTGGCACAGGCAGGTCTCAACACCGTGCACCTGCTGCCGACCTTCGACATCGCCACCATCGAGGAGGACCGGGCCGAGCAGGCCCGACCCGACTGCGACCTCGCGTCGTACGCCCCTGACTCGACCGAGCAGCAGGCGTGCGTCGACGCGGTCCGCGCGCGGGACGGCTTCAACTGGGGCTACGACCCCTTCCACTACACGACCCCCGAGGGCTCCTACGCCACCGACCCGGAGGGTGCCGGGCGGACGCTCGAGTACCGCCGGATGGTGCAGGCGCTCAACGGTGCCGGCCTGCAGGTGGTGATGGACGTGGTCTACAACCACACCAGCGCCGCCGGCGACGACGCCACCTCCGTGCTGGACAAGGTCGTCCCCGGCTACTACCACCGCCTGTCGGCCCGTGGGTCGGTGGAGACCTCCACGTGCTGCGCGAACACCGCGACCGAGCACGCGATGATGGAGAAGCTGATGATCGACTCGGTGCTCACCTGGGCACGCGAGTACAAGGTGAACGGCTTCCGCTTCGACCTGATGGGCCATCACTCCAAGCAGAACCTGCTGCACCTGCGCGCGGCCCTCGACCGGCTGACCCTCGCCCGCGACGGCGTCGACGGCAAGGCGATCTACGTCTACGGAGAGGGCTGGAACTTCGGCGAGGTCGCCGACGGCGCTCGCTTCGAGCAGGCAACGCAGGCCAACCTGGCCGGCACCGGCATCGGCACCTTCTCGGACCGGTTGCGCGACGCCGTCCGCGGGGGTGGCCCGTTCGACGAGGACCCGCGGGTCCAGGGCTTCGGTTCCGGGCTGCTGACCGACCCCAACGGCGCGGCGGTCAACGGCTCGCCGCAGGAGCAGCGGGCGACCCTGCTGCACGACGAGGACCTGCTCCGGCTCGGCCTCGCCGGCAACCTCGCCGACTTCCGCTTCCGCGACTCCGCGGGACAGATGGTGGCGGGACGCGACGTCGACTACAACGGCCAGCCGGCCGGCTACGCGGCCGACCCGAGCGAGACCGTGACCTACATCGACGCCCACGACAACGAGGCCCTCTACGACTCGCTCACCCACAAGCTGCCGCAGGACACGACGATGGCCGACCGCGTCCGGATGAACACCGTCTCGCTGTCGACCACCGCGCTCTCCCAAGGCATCGTCTTCTGGCATGCCGGCACCGACATCCTGCGGTCGAAGTCGCTCGACCGGAACTCCTACGACTCCGGCGACTGGTTCAACCGGGTCGACTGGACCCGGCAGGAGAACGCCTTCGGGTCCGGGCTCCCGCCTGCGAGCGACAACAGCGCCGGCTGGCCGTTCATGCGGCCGCTGCTGGCCGACCCCGACCTCAAGCCCACGCCGGAGGCGATGGACGCAGCGCACGCTGCCGCCCTCGACCTGCTGCGGCTGCGCATGTCCACCCCGCTGTTCCGGCTAGGCACCCTCGCTGCCATCCAGCAGAAGGTGTCCTTCCCGGCGGCCGACCCGGGCGTGGTCGCGATGCAGATCGACGACACGGTCGGCAAGGACGTCGACCGGCAGCTCGACGGCGTGCTGGCGGTCTTCAACGCGACGCCCGAGCCGACCCTCGTCGAGGGGGTCGGCAGTGGGTGGGTGCTGCACCAGGTCCAGGCCGACGGCGCCGACCCGGTGGTGAAGCAGTCCACCACCGTCGGGGACGCCGTGGAGGTGCCGGCCCGCACGACCGCGGTCTTCGTGCGTCGCTGAGCCGTCGCTCTCGCCGGCGGGCGTGCCGGCGTACCCGACCTGTCGTGAGGGCTACGCCGGCGCCGGCTGGACGGCCGCGGCAACGAGGATCGTGACCGTGCCACGATCGCCGTCGACGCGGACACGGTCGCCGGTGCGCAGCACCCGGGTGGCGCCCTGGGTGTTGACCACGCAGGGCAGTCCGTACTCGCGGGCGACCACGGCGCCGTGGGAGACCGAGCTGCCGATGTCGGTGACGAGGGCCGCGATGAGGGTGAAGTACGGCGTCCACCCCACGTCGGTCACCGGCGCGACGAGGATCTCGCCGGGTTGCAGGGCCTGGGCCTCGGTGACCGTGGTCGCCACGCGCACCGTGCCCTCGACGACGCCGCTGCACGCCGGACGCCCCACGATCACGCCGTCCTCCATGCCCTGCGGCGGCGCGGGCGTGAACGGCACCGGCCTGCCGACCGAGACGTCGGGGAACTCCAGCCGCGCCTGGTAGGGCAACGCGGTACGACGCGCCTCGGCGGCCGCCACCAGGGCCGAGGTGTCCTCGGCCTCGAGCAGCGTCGGCAGCTCGGTGCGGTGGAAGAAGAACACGAGGTCGGCATCGGGGAGCAGGCCGAGCGCGCAGAGCTGCTCGCCGAGGAGGCGGTAGCCGCGGCTCATCCGGTGGGCCACCAGCACCATCCGCGACTTGGTCGCCTCCCGGCCGGCCGCCCCCTTGCGGGCCATCCGGGCCAGGGTCCGTACGCCGCGCGAGAGCCCGGACTCGTCGGGGGCCTGCGAGACCCGGGTCGTCTTGCCGGTCACCTGCCGGGCCCGCAACATCGCCTGCATCATCGTGCCGAGGCCCTCGGGGTCGTCGCCCCACGAGGGGTCGCGAAGACACAGCTCGCGGTAGCCGCGGTGGCCGTGGCGGTCGAGGAAGGCGGTGAGGTCGCGGGAGATCGGACCGCTGCCGCCCACGAGCCAGGCCACGGCCTCGGCCGGCGGTTGCTCGAGGAACCGGGTGGCGGAAGCGGGGTCCTCGGCGAGGCGGTCGACCACGTCGTCGAGCTGACCGAGCATCACCGCGCTCTCGACGTCAGTACCGCCCGCGAGCAGGGCCGAGGCGCGGGCGCGCCCGTCGTCCTCGCTCTGACCGGACTTCAGCGCCTGCTTCGCAAGCGTCTCCTCCAGCACGTTGGCCGGGACGGCCGCGCGCGAGGAGGAGCGCACGTGCACCAGCGTCGCCTCGTTGTAGAGCTCGATGCCCGCGTCGAGCTCGGCGAGCAGCGCGCGAGGGGTGGAGGCCGACGGTGTGGCGAACGCCGCCAGCTTGGCGTCGAGCCGCCGGATCGCGGACCCCGCGGTGAGGGCGAAGGTCATCAGCCGGACGGTGTTGACCAGGCGGACCGGGAACGGCTTCGGCGGCTGGGGCACGAGCTCGTCGACCACGCGGCCACAGATCGACATGGAGTACTGGTCCAGCGAGTTGCCCAGGATGCCCGAGCTCAGCGCGGTGCCCTCGGTCATGTTGAGGAACAGGTGACCCGAGAAGTAGCCCAGCTGCCGCCACCGATCGTCCTGGTAGGCGTCCTGGAAGCCCGCGACGACCTGCACCGTCTGCATGGCGTACTCGATCGCCTGGCCGCTCACCGAGGCGGTGAGCGGGCAGAAGGCGCCCGGCATCATCTCGCCGACGTTGCAGCGGGTGTAGACGTGGTCGGCACCGGCCAGGGCCGAGTCCATCGCGCCCAGGTCGCCGGGCAGCGTCGTGATGGGCCGGGCCTGCAGCCACCGGATCCTGCCCGTGCGGTCGATCGCCCACTCCAGGTCGAGGGGACGTCCCCAGCGCGCCTCTGCCTCCCGCGCACCGGCGGCGACCGCGTTCACCTCGTCGTCGGCGAGCGCTGGGTGCTCCGAGGTCAGCCGTGCCGTGATGGCGCCGGACCGGTCGATCTCGTAGTGGTCGGAGGTGGTCGACCCGTCGACGAGCGACTCCCCCAGGCCGGCGACGGCGTCGACGACGGCGAGGTCGCGTCGCGCGCTGACCGGGTCAGCGGTGAAGACCACCCCGGCTGCCCGGGCGTCCACCATCTCCTGCACGACGAGGTGCATCGTTCCGGAGATGCCGGCATCGGCCTGGTAGGCGCTGGCGCGGTCGGAGCCGGTCGAGGCGACGCAGCGAGCGATCGCGGCGACCAGCCCGTCGTAGTCGCTCACGTCCAGCACCGAGTCGTACTGCCCGGCGAACGAGCTCTCGATGCCGTCCTCCCCCGCAGCCGAGGAGCGCACGGCGACGCGCCGGTCGCCGGCCGCGAGGCGGGCATAGCGCTCGGGCAGGTCGGCCGGCAGAGCAGCGGGGTCGGCATCGGCCAGCACGAAGGCCGCCGGGACGTCGAAGCCGGCCGCCGCGAGCTCGGCGAGGCCGAGCGCCTTGCCGCCGTAGCGGGCATCGACGACGTCGGAGAGCTCCACGATCGTGGTGGTGAGAGAGGTCACATCGGGTTACGTTACACTCGTCACGGATATGGTCAAGGAAAATGGACGCCCCCGGGACGCGCGCATCGACGCCGCGGTGCTCGACGCCGCCACGGCGCTGCTGCACGAGGTCGGGTATGCCGAGATGACGGTCGCCGCGATCGCCGACCGGGCCGGCACGTCGCGCCCGGCGGTCTACCGTCGCTGGTCGAGCAAGGCCCACCTCGCCCACGAGGCGGCGTTCCGCGATGCGGTGACGAGCGAGCCCAGCGCCACCGGCGTGCTCGAGGACGACGTCCGCGACCTCGTCCGTCGTACCGCCGAGATGCTCACGACCCCGCTCGCCCGGCTCGTCGTGCCGGGGCTGATCGCCGAGGCCGCCACCGACCCCACCCTGCACGCCCGACTGCTCGAGCGCTTCTCCGAGCACGGCTGGGGTGGCGTCCAGGCCTACGTCGGCGCAGCCGTGCAGGAGGGCCGGGTCCGCAGCGACGTGGACGCCGCGACAGTCATGGAGCTGGTGATCGGTGCGGCCCTGCTCGCCCTGCTCGTGCACGGCCCGGACGGGCTGACCGAGGCGTGGGTCGATCGCACCGCACGCGTGGTCTTCCACGGCATCCGCACCTGACGGGCACCACGACTAGGCCCGGGCGCGTGTGACCACGATGGGACAACCGACGAGGTGCAGCATCTTGTGGGTCACCGACCCCACCGCCAGGCCGTGGAACCCTCCTCGTCCGCGCGAGCCGACGACCAGCAGGTCGGCCTTGTGTGAGGCATCGGTCAGGACGGTCACCGGGTCCAACCGATGGACATGGACCTCGACGGTGACGTCCGGATACTGCTCACGCAGCCCCGCCAGCTGACGCTCGACCTCCTGGCGCCGCGAGGCGACCTCCTCGTTGTCCTCCGGCAGCGGACGCAGCAGGTGCTTGGGCCAGCCCTGGGGAAGCCCCAAGGCGTTGACCACTCGAAGCCGCGCCTTGCGCAGCGAGGCCTCCTCGAAGGCGTAGTCGAGGGCCCGAGTGGAGTCCGGCGAACCGTCGGTGCCGACGACGACGCGGTCGTGCCCGGCTGCGGCATGCCCGACCACCGCCACCGGACACTTGGCGTGCCCGACCAGCTGGAGCGTCGTGGAGCCCATCAACAGGTCCCCGACCGCTCCGCCCTTGGCCCCCAGCACCACGCTGTGAGCGTGCTCGGCCTCGGCAAGCAGCACCTGCGTGGGTGTGCCCATCGGCAGGTCGGTGGCGACCTCGAGGTCCGGGTAGGCCTCGCGGACCAGGGCGCTGGCCTCCTCGACCGCAGAGCGTCCATGCTTCTCGGCTTCCTCGAACCGACCGGGCGGGAAGAAGGGGAAGTCGCCCTCCCAGCGAGGCAGGCTGTGGATGATCCGGAGCGGACAACCGTGCAGCGCCGCGGTGTGGGCGGCCCACATCACTGCTCGCAGGCTGCGACCCGAACCGTCGACCCCGACCACCATCGGCTTTGTCATCTCTACTCCCGCCCGGCGTCCCCGCCGTGTCCTCGCACCAGGTCCCGGCGCCGCCTCTGGCGACCACGGGGTGTCTGTCGTCCACCGCCAGTCCATCCCGGCACGCCGGGAACAGGTAGGGCCGAAGGGCCCGAGAGACGCCATCCACGACCCAGCGACGGGAATCGCATCGGGGCCGCGAGCTCGACACTGCGCGAACGATCGCCGACGTTGACGTCGACGCCATGGTTCGGTCAGAGCGACGCCCTCGCGCCCCCCTCGCCATGCCAGGTCGGACGCCGTCAGCGCCGCGAGCGAGCGACCCGCAGCACCAGGACGCCCAGGGCGCCGACAGCCACGGCGGCCCCGGCACCCCCGAGCCCGGCGAGCTGCACCGCGTCCTGGGCTCGCTCGATGGAGCGGGGGCGATACATCGAGCGGTCGGACACCATCCCCCAGGAGACCGCTGCGATGCCCAGGCTGGCGAGCGCCGCCCACGCACTCGTGCCGAGGACGATCCCGAGACCCGCGGGGGCAGGCTTGCTGAGACGCAGGGCGCGCCACCCCATCCAGATCGCGGCCGCCAGGACGGGGAGTCCGAGCACCACCGCAGCCAGCACGACGGCGGCCAGCCCGAACCCGAACATGTCTCCGTCGGAGTTGGGGAGCGTGCGAGGGAGGTCTTGGGCCTCGAGCGCTGCCCACGTGGTGGCGACGAGCACGCCCACCAGAAGCACGGGGCTCACCCCAAGCACGGCGCGTCGTACGGTCTCCCCCGGCTGTGCTGGCTCGACGGGGTGAGTCGGGGGCTGGGCCGGCAGTGAGTGTGCGGTGTCCATGAGAGTGCAGGTGCTCCTCGGTGGTGGCGACCGTGATGCGGTCGGCGTTGCTCGTACTGTGCCCGAAGCGGCGACGCACCGGATGAGTGCCGCTACTCAACGTCGGCGACGACCCGCAGCAGCCGCCGAGCACCAGCGCTCCAGCGTGGACACACCCGCGCGCCGAGCCGGCTGACCGAATGGATGAGCGAAGTCGCCCCGCCGAGGAATCCTGAGCGTCAGACACGGGACCGCAGCGGACTTCTCTCATTACTTCCGAAGCGCCAACGGCGCCCGGTAGTCAGGTCGTCAGCCAACGTGCCCCGGACATGCAGAAAGCCGCCTCCCGCACTTGCGGGAAACGGCTTCTGACCTGCGGTTCTACTTTGTAGCGGGGGTAGGATTTGAACCTACGACCTCTGGGTTATGAGCCCAGCGAGCTACCGAGCTGCTCCACCCCGCGTCGGTGAACACAACGTTAGCGGGTTGGGTCGGAGCAGCCAAATCGGGGTCCCCCAGGAGCGATCAGCCGCCCGCGGACGAGCTGGCAGCAGCCGGACTCGGCTCCTCGCTGGGCGCCGGGTCGGTCTCGCCGCCGGCGATCCGGTCGCGCAGGTCGGCGGCCTTCCCGAGAGCGGTCTGAGCGATCTTGACCTGGGCCTGGTAGCGACCGAGGTTGCCGTTCTTCAGGGCCGCGTCGGCGCGGTCGAAGGCAGCGATCGCGCGGTCGAGCTGACCGTCGAGCTGCTCCTGGAGCGTGCCGGTGAGCGGGGTCTCCGGCTCGCCGGGCTCCGGGTCCGGGGTCGGGTCGGGCGTGCCCGGCGTCGTCGTACCGGCGCCGAACAGGTCGAGCACGGCTGCCTGGAAGGTCTTGCCGAAGCCGACCTGGTCGCCGAACTTGGCCAGCACGTAGCGCAGCTCGGGGAAGCTGGCATCGGTCACCTGGCGCGAGACGTAGACCGGCTGGACGTACATCAGCCCGTCGTTGATCGGGAACGTCAGCATGTTGCCGTAGGTGATCTTGGCGCCGCTCTGCTTGAACGGGAAGAGCTCGGTCTGGATCTCCTCGTTGTTGGCGAACTCGTTGGCCACCTGACCGGGACCGTTGGTCTGCTCGCCGGTCTCGTTCTCGGCACTGTTGAGCCGCAGCACCTTGATCTTGCCGTAGTCGTCGCTGGTGGCATCGGAGTTGACCGACACGAACGACGCCAGGTTGTTGCGGCGGAACGGCACGTAGACCGAGGTGAGCGAGAACTCCTGCTCGCCGCTCTGCTGCACGAAGAGCCGGTACGGCGCCTGGAAGGTGTTGGTGGTCTGCGGGTCGAGCGGCACGTCCCAGCGGTCGTTGTTCTCGTACCAGTCACCGGCGTCGGTGACGTGGTAGCGGGCGTACTGGTAGCGCTGGGCCTTGAAGTAGTCCTCGGGATAGCGCACGTGCTGGAGCAGCTCGTCCGACATCGCCGAGCGCGGCTGCACCGTGCTCGGGAAGGCCTTCATCCAGGCCAGGAGCAGCGGGTCGCTCTCGTCCCACGCGTAGAGCTTCACCTCGCCGCTGTAGGCGTCCACGGTCGCCTTGACGGCGTTGCGCATGTAGTTGATCTCGTCGGTCGGCAACGTCTGCAGCCCGTTGTCGACCTGCAGGGCGTCGTCGATCATCGTCTCGAACGACTCCTTCTGCGACCCCGGGTAACGATCCGTGGTCGTGTAGCCGTCGAGGATCCACACGATGCGGTTGTCGACGATCGCGGGATAGGCGTCGCTGTCGACGCTCAGCCACGGCGCGACCTTCTCCACCCGGTCCTGCGGGTTGCGGTTGAAGAGGATCTTGGAGTTGGAGTTGACCCGGCCGGAGAGCAGGAAGTTGGGCTCACCGAACTTCAGGGCGAACATCAGCTGGTTGAACGTCGAGCCGACCGAGCCGTCGCCGCGGCCCTCGAAGGTCGTCGCCGAGCCGATGTCGGAGCCGGGCACCGGCAGGTTGAGCTCGACGTCCTCGTCGCTGGGCTTGGCCTTGCCGACCACGGAGTACTCCGGGCTCTTCTCGCCGTAGTAGATCCGGGTCTCGAAGCCGCCGGTGGCGTTCGACAGGTCGGTCTCGCCGGGGTTGATGCCCTGGGCCCACTCGATGGCGCCGTTGTCGGCCGAGGAGGACCCGTCAGGCACGACGGTGGCGATGTTGAACTTGTCGCGCTGGTTGGCGTAGGCGGCGATGACGCCGTTGCCGTGGGTGAAGGCGGTGCGCAGGTTGGACCAGTTGCGCGCGTCGTTGCTCAGCCGCGACTGGTCGAGCTCGCGTACGCCGAGCACGAGGGCGCGCTGCTCGTCGTCGATGGTGTAGCGGTCGACGTCGAGGACCGGGGCCACCGAGTAGTAACCGAGCTGCTGCTGGATGTTCTCGAACGCCGGGCTGACCTGCTTGGGGTCGATGAGCGGCACCGAGTTCAGCAGCGGCGCGAGCTGGGTGAAGCTGGCGTCGAGCGAGGTGTTGGGCGTGTAGTTCTGCGAGTCGATGTTGTCGAGGTTGTAGGCATCTCGCGTCGACTCGATGTTCTTGGAGATGTACTCGCTCTCCTTGTCGGCCTCCGACGGCTTGACCTGGAACTGCTGCACGATCGCCGGCCAGATCATGCCGAGCAGGATCGCCGAGAGCACCAAGAGCGCCAGCCCGACCGAGGGCAGCTGCCAGGTGCGGCGCCACACGTTGAGGAAGAACAGGATCGCGCAGATGATCGCGACGCCCATCAAGATGTTCTTGGCCGGTAGCACCGCGTTGTCGGCGGTGTAGTTCATGCCGGTGAAGAGACCGTTCTTCTGGTTCACCAGGTCGAAACGGTCGAGGTAGTAGTCGACGCCCTTGACCAGCACGAAGAACCCGAGCAGCACCGAGAGCTGCGCCTGCGCGGCCCCGGAGAACCGGTCGTGGGTCACCTGCAGGCGGATCCCGCCGTACAGGTAGTGGGTGCCGAGCGCGGCGATGATCGCCAGCACCAGCGTGGCCATGGTGAAGTCGACGATGAAGTGCTGCCAGGGCAGCGTGAAGACGAAGTAGCCGATGTCGCGGCCGAACTCCTTGTCGTTGGTGCCGAAGTCGACACCGTTGCGCCACAGCAGGTACGAGCGCCAGTGACCCAGGCCCGACGCGCCGGCGAAGGCACCCAGGATCAGCGCGACCGCGAGCAGCAGCCAGGAGCGGATCGGGGTGACGACGTCGCGGTAGCGGTCGAGGTTGGTCTGCTCGCGCGAGGACGGCCGGAAGAGCGGCCGGAAGCGGTAGGCGAGGTAGATGTTGAGCGCCACGACGCCGCCGAGCACGGCACCGAAGACGATGAACAGCACGATCTTGGTCCACAGCAGGGTCGAGAAGACCGAGCCGTAGCCGGCTGCGACGTACCAGAGCCGATCGGTGTAGATCGAGGCGAACCCGGTGAGGGAGAAGATCGCCACGATGACGACCACCGCCGTGACCATGAGCGCTCGGGAACGGCGCGGCACCTGCTGGGAGGGCGGCGTCGCCCGGGGGTCGTCGTCGAACAGTTCACTCACGGGTTCTCCTCATGCGGCTCGCGAGGAGCCGACTCGTTTTTCTTCGCTGCGTGCATCTGATGCGGGGTCGTGCGGGGTCGTGCGGAAGTCAGGGGCTCAGTCGGCCTCGTCATCGAGGGTGTCGCGCAGCAGGGCCAGCAGGCCCGGCACCAGGTCGACTCCCCCGACCACCGAGGTGTCGTCGTCGTGGGCGCGCAGACGCAAGGCACAGTACGTCGAGCCGTGGCGGGTGGCACCGGCCACGATGCGCACCTCCTGGCGCAGCGGGTGCTCGGCGGCGTACGCACGGGCAGCGACCGGGTCGTCGGGCAGGTCGCCGTCGCTGCCGGGCGGCAGCACGAAGCGCTCGACCATCGCCGCGCACCCGATCACCCCGGCCGGCCACACGATCGACTCCAGCACCTGCTCCAGCGGCTGGGCGGGGTCCATCTGGTCCTGCTCGACGGCGGTCAGCGAGCCGTGCTCGGCAGCGGCGTCCAGCCCCATCGAGGCAGCCAGTGCCGGCTCCTGGGCGACCAGCGCGGCGGTCTCGACCAGCGCGTAGAGGCGACCGGCCTGGTCCCACCCGCCGTCGGCGAGGTGCTTCTCGATCTCCAGCACGGCGGTCGCCAGCGCCGGGTCGGCGTCCAGGTCGCCCCAGCGGGGGTCGCCCTCGGCAGCGTTCACGTCGGCGGGCTCGCTCATGCGCTGGCCCTCGCGTCCTCGCACGACGGCAGCACCGCGTCCGGGTCGTCGGCGTAGTCCTCGAGCGCGAGGCGGACCTCGTGCATGGTGCGGGCCATCATCAGGCGCATGTCCTCGTTGTTGTCGGCGGCGAGTGCGTCGGCACAGTTGGCCTCGGGGACCAGGAACAGCTCGGCACCGTCGTCGCGAGCACCGGCGATCTTCTGCTGGATGCCGCCGATCGCACCGACCGTGCCGTCGGGGGCGATCTCCCCGGTGCCGGCCACCTCGTGCCCGCCGGTCAGCGACCCGGGCGTCAGGGTGTCGTAGACGGCCAGGGAGAAGATCAGCCCTGCGCTCGGCCCACCGATGGTGTCGGAGATGTTGATCGAGACGTCGAAGGGGAACTCGTAGTCGTAGCCCGGCGTGATGCCGATCAGCTTGCGCCCCTTCTCCTTGACCGGGGTGATGCTCACCGTCTGCGGCTTGCCGGACCGCTCGATGCGGAAGCGGATCGGGGCGTCGGCGGGGCTCGCCTGGATCGCCTCGCGCAGCGCGTCGGCGTCGGCGATCTCGGCGCCGTTGACCTGGAGCAGCGAGTCGCCCACCTGGAGCGTGCCGTCGGAGGGCAGGTCGGGAGTCACGTCGGCCACCTGGAGGATCTCGGGCACCTCGATGCCGAGCTCGGTCAGCGCGACGTAGACCGCGTCGTCCTGCGAGGTGGCCATCTGCACCGCGCCCTGCTGGCGCGAGCTCTCCGGGGTCTCGTCGGGCTGGTGGACCGAGGAGTAGGGGTAGACAGCGTCATCGCCGTCGAGCCAGACCGTGAGCAGCTCCCCGAGCGGGATCCCGCCCTTCTGGCCCTTCGGCGCGGCCGGGGAGACCCGCACGGTGGTCATCCGGAGCTCGCCGTCGTCGCGGTAGACCTTGCGGCCCGAGATCTGCACGATCTCCGAGGAGCTGTCGTCCTCGCCCAGCACGTTGATCGTGCCCCCGGGGGCATAGGTGGCGAAGGGGAGCTTGGTGACGGTGGCAAAGACCAGCAACGCCAGGACCGCCGGGACGGCGATGGACGCGGCGATCAAGCGCTGGTTCATGGCGCCAAGCCTCTCATTCCGGCCAAGCACCGCGCCCCTCGGTCTGATCGGCGCCCGCTCAGGACGCGCGACGTCGACTCTCGGGGGCGGCCTGCGGCTTCGGCTCGGTCGGCTCGCTCGGCGCGGGTGTCGTGGACTGCGCGAGCGTGGGCCGCGCAGGAGGAGCGGGGCGGCGCATCGCTACGCCGGTGCTGCGCTCGGGAGCTCGCGGCGCGACGGCGTACCCGGGAGCGGGCGGTCGGGCGCGTCGCCACCTGCTGCGGCTCGGTGCGCCGTCCAGGGCCGCACCGAGGCGGCGCAGCGCCTCGTCGCGATCGACCTCGCCTCGCGAGGCGCGACCCAGCCACGTCACCCAGACCATCGCGGCCACGGTGACCACGACCGGAGGCAGCAGCCACAAGAGGACCATGGGCTCAGCGTAGGAGCCGTGGACCTCGCGTGCCGGTAGGCGCGCCCCGTGCGCTACGGCGTACCGACCCACTCGTCGCTGCCGTCGGCGAAGACCTGGTGCTTCCAGATCGGCACCTGGTCCTTGAGGGTGTCGATGAGGGCGCGGGAGGCCTCGAAGGCGACGCCGCGGTGGGCGGCGGCGGTGGCGATGATGACGGCGATGTCGCCGATGGCGAGGTGGCCGGTGCGGTGCACGGCGGCGACGCCGTGCACGTCGTGCTCGGCGGCGATCTGCTCGCACACCGCACGCATCCGCTCCAGCGCGGTGGGGTGGGCGGAGTAGTCGAGGCCCGAGACCGCACGCCCACCGTCGTGGTCGCGCACGCGGCCGACGAAGAGGGTCACGCCACCATCGGTGGGTGCGTCGAGGCTGTCGAGCACCTCGGTCACGTCGAGGGCGACCTCGCGGATGGCGACCAGGCGTACGGCGTCAGCGGCGGCGGGGGCCGGAGGTGGTGTGCTCACCTGTCGACCTTAACCGGCGGCCTGCGCAGGGATTGGCCGCGGCGCGTACCGTGGAGCCATGAACGACCACCCCCAGGACGGCCCCGACGACGGGTCCGACAAGGACGCGAACAACCCGTTCAAGGGCACCCCGTTCGAGCAGCTGTTCTCCCAGCTCGGCGGCGGAGCGATGCCCGGCGGCCTCAACTTCGGCGGCATGGACCTCAACGCCCTCGCCGGCAACATGCCCGACCTCGGCGCGCTCTTCGGCCAGATCCAGTCGATGATGCAGCCCTACGACGGCCCCCTCAACTGGGACGTGGCCGCGGACCTCGCCCGCAAGAGCGTGGCCCAGCAGCCCGATCCCTCCCCCACGAGCAAGCAGCGCGACGCCGTCGCCGACGCGGTGCGCCTGGCCGACCACTGGCTCGACGCCGCCACCGAGTTCCCTTCCGGTGTCACCTCCACCGCGGCCTGGAGCCGCGCGGAGTGGATCGTGGAGACCCTCGATGTGTGGAAGGGGCTCGTCGAGCCGGTTGCCGAGCAGTCGGTCAACGGCTTGAGCGCTGCCCTTCCCCCCGAGGCCCAGGCCACCGTCGGCCCGCTGATGGGCATGATGGGCAAGGCGGTCGGCGCCATGCTGGCCACCCAGGTCGGCTCCGGCCTCGGCGAGCTCGCCGGCGAGGTGCTCGGCGCCTCCGACATCGGTCTGCCGCTGGGTGCCCCCGGTCGCGCCGCCCTGGTCACCAGCAACGTCGCTGCCTTCGCCGAGGGCCTCGACGTGAGCGAGGACGACGTCCTCCTCTACCTCGCGCTGCGCGAGGCGGCCCACCTGCGCCTGTTCTCCCACGTCCCGTGGCTGCGCGAGCACCTGCTCGGCGCGGTCACCGACTTCGCCCGCGGGGTCGAGATCAACGCCGCGAGCCTCCAGCAGCGGCTCGAGGAGCAGCTCAGCGGCGTCGACCCGACCAACCCCGAGTCGATGCAGCAGCTGCTCGAGGGCGGACTCTTCGACATCCCGCGCTCCCCCGCTCAGTCCGCCGCGCTCGAGCGGCTCGAGATCGCCCTGGCCCTCGTGGAGGGTTGGGTCGACGAGGTCGTCACCCAGGCCACCGCCGAGCGGATGCCGGCCGCCGACAAGCTCCACGAGCTCGTACGCCGCCGGCGCGCCGCCGGTGGGCCGGCCGAGCAGACCTTCGCTGCCCTCGTCGGCCTCGAGCTGCGCCCGCGCCGGCTGCGCGACGCCTCCACGCTGTGGGGCTCGTTGCGCACCCGCCAGGGCACCGAGGCCCGCGACGGCGTGTGGATGCACCCGCACCTGCTGCCCACCTCGGCCGACCTCGACGACCCGCTCGGGTTCCGCGAGGACGCCGCGGCTCCCGACCTCGACGAGGTCGACTTCGACGCCGAGCTGCGCAAGCTGCTCGACGGCGACACGTGAGCTCGCTGCACCACGACGCGCTGACCCAGCTCGTGCGCTGGGTCGCGCCGTCGGCCGACCAGGAGGCGCTGCGTCGGCGCTACCTCACCCACCTCGCCGCCCACCCCGACGGCCTGGACCGCGTGTGCCGCCCCGCTCACCTCACCGCCAGCACCCTGGTGCTCAGCGCCGACCTCAGCCAGGTGCTGCTGACGCTGCACGCCAAGGCCCACCGCTGGTTCCAGTTCGGCGGGCACTGCGAGGAGCAGGACGCCACCCTTCTCGCGGCAGCCACGCGTGAGGCGCGCGAGGAGTCCGGGCTGGCCGAGCTCGACCTCGACCCGGTGCCGGTCCAGCTGAGCGAGCACGCCGTACCGTTCTGCCGCGTGCCGGGCCTCGCCGACGACGGCGAGCTCGTGCACCACCTCGACGTCCGCTTCCTCGCGATCGCCCCCGCCGACGTGGCGCCGGGAGTCAGCGAGGAGTCGCTCGACGTGCGGTGGTGGCCCGTCGAGGCACTGCCCGACCCGGAGCCCGAGCTGGTGGAGCTCGTCGAGCTGGCTCGCGCCCGCGCCGGCGCCACTCCGCAGCGCTAGTCCTCGAACTCCGAGGGCGGACTGATCTGCGAGGCCTCCGACCAGCCCAGCAGGTAGCCCTTGGCCTTCTCGGCGTGGGGGTAGTGGTCGACCCACGCCCAGAAGCTCGCGTCGTGGCCCGGCTCCAACAGGTGCGCCAGCTCGTGGACGAGCACGTAGTCGACCACCCAGCCGGGCATGCCCTGGAGCCGCTCGGACAGGCGGATCGAGCGGTCGCCGGGCGAGCACGAACCCCAGCGGGTGTTCTGGTTGGACACCCAGCGCACCGACTCCGGCGTGGCCAGCCCGCCCAGCCAGCGGTCGCTCAGTGCGAGTGCGCGCACGAGCAGGTCCTCGTCGCTCAGCTGGGTACGCGCCTCGGAGCGGGTGATCCGCGCGACCATGGTGCGCACCCACTCGGCCTCGTCCTCGGCGCTGAACGACGCCGGGATCAGCACCACGATGCATGAGCCCTCGCGATAGGCCGAGACGGTGCGACGGCGCCGCTTCGACCGGCGTACCTCGACCTCGGGGAGGTCGGGGTCGATGCTCATGGCCGACACGCTACTTGCGGGCCCACTCCAGCAGCCGCTCTTGCGGCCACGTGTTGACGATCCGATCGGCCTCGATGCCGGCGGACTCCGCGCGCTCGCACCCGAAAGCCAGGAAGTCGAGCTGGCCGGGGGCATGGGCGTCGCTGTCGATCGAGAACACGCACCCGATCTCGCCGGCCAGCGCCAGCAGGTCCGAGGGCGGGTCACGACGCTCGGGGCGGGAGTTGATCTCCACCGCCACGTCGTGCTCGACGCAGGCCTCGAAGACCGCCCGGGCGTCGAAGCTCGACTGACCCCGATTGCCACGGCTGCCGGTGACCAGGCGCCCGGTGCAGTGCCCGAGCACGTTGGTGTGGCGGTTGGCGACGGCCGCGATCATCCGTCGCGTCATGGCCGGGCTCTCCATGGCCAGCTTGGAATGCACGCTGGCCACCCGCACCTCGAGCTTGTCGAGCATCTCCTCGCTCTGGTCGAGGGTGCCGTCGTCGAGGATGTCGACCTCGATGCCCTTGAGGAGCGTGAACGTCGACCCCGACTTCCGGAGGTGGGTGTTGACGGCATCGATGACCTCGAGCTGACGACCGAGCCGTTCGGCCGAGAGCCCGTGGGCCACCTTGAGCCGCGGCGAGTGATCGGTCAGCACGAGGTAGTCGTGGCCGAGCTCGACGGCGGTCATCGCCATCTCCTCGATCGGCGACCCCCCGTCGGACCAGTCGGAGTGGGAGTGCAGGTCGCCGCGCAGAGCCGCACGCAGCTCGGTCCCACCCTGGGTGAGCGGGCCGGCGTGCTCACGCTCGAGCCGGGCCAGTCGCTCGGGCACCAGGCCGCGCACGGCCTCGCTGATCACCGCCGCCGAGCTGGCCCCGATGCCGGGCAGGTCACCCAGGGTGCCCTCCTCGACGGCCTGGATGATCTCGCGCCCGGTGAGCGGCAGGATCGTGGCTGCGGCGCCCCGGAAGGCCTTGACCTTGTAGGTGTCCTCGCGAGCGCGTTCGAGCAGGAAGGCGATCCGGCGCAGCGCCGCCACCGGCCCCGCGTCATAGCTGCGCGCGGCCTCGGTGGCGCCGTCCCCCGGTCGATCACTCACGCGACCATCATCCCGGCGGGCAAAAAGCGTGTCCACAGCCGGGGTGTGGCGTCGGCGCAGGTCAGCGACCGGGCCGGGCTGACTAGGCGCGGCTCCTCCACAGGTTCGTCCCCACGTTGTCCACGAGGATCACCAGTTGTGCACACGGTTGTCCACAGGTTCGTGCACAGGCTGGGGTCCGGTCGCGCGGCGTACGGCATGGGGACCTCAGCGGCCGCGGAACACCGCAGGCCGCTTCTCCCGGCCCGCTGCGAGCCCTTCTTGGAGGTCCTCGGTGGCCAGGGTGATCGGCTGCGCCAACGCCTCCCACTGCAGGGCGGACTCGAAGTCGACGTGACCGCCGCTCTTGAGCGCCTCCTTGGTCAGCCGGGTCGCAATCGGCGCATTGGCCGCCACCTCCGCGGCGATCTCCAAGGCCTCGTCGAGGAAGTGCTCGGGCTCGATCAGGCGCGAGACGAGTCCAAGGCGCAGGGCTTCCTCGCCCTGCACCAGCCGGCCGGTGAGGAACAGGTCGCGCGCCGCGGCCGCCCCGACGAGGTCGGGCAGCAGGTGCGTGCCGGCCATCCCCGGGTGCAGCCCGAGCTTGACGAAGGGGACGCCGAGCTTGGCTTGCGGAGTGGCCACCCGCAGGTCGCAGGCCATCGGCATGCACAGTCCCGCGCCGATCGCGGCACCGTTGAGCGCAGCGATCGTGGGCACCTCGAGTCGGCGGATCGACAGCCAGGCCCGGTAGAAGGTCAGCATCTTGGTGCGCAGGGCGTCCACGGTGGTGCCCGGGTCGCCGGCCAGCCAGCTGGTGTTGCCGCCCGAGCAGAACGCGCTGCCCTCACCGGTCACCACCACCGCGCGCACGCTCGGGTCGGCGGCGAGCTCGTCGATCGCGCTCACCCAGGAGCTCGTCATCGCCTCCGACATGGCGTTGCGCTGGGTGGGGTTGTCCAGGACCAGGAGGGCCACCCCGGGGGACGGGCGTTCGAGGCGGAGGTGGGTGAGGGAGGGCATTCCCGCACCTTACTGACCGTCTCGCGGCGTCGTGCCTGCTTCCGCCCACGTCGTCGAGATCAGGTCGGTCCGGCCGACCGAGGACCAGGTCGGCCCCGCGACACGCGGCACGACACGCCGTACGCGGCCACCGTGAGGAAACGCACACCGGCGCGCGGCGTGCCGTAGGGTCGATCACGCTCGGCAGCGACGCCGGGTCCTTCGGCGGATCTGCCCCGTCGTCCCACAGCTCTATCGAGACCAACTGCAAGGAGGCCGTCATGGCTGAAACCTGGAGCGGCGAGTTCTACTGCGTGAAGTGCAAGGAGAAGCGCGAGGCGGAGGGCGAGGTGCGCGTCAACGACAAGGGCACGCGCATGGCGAAGGCCGTGTGCCCGGTCTGCGGCACCAACCTGAACCGGATCCTCGGCAAGGCCTGATCGAGCACCACGACTCGACCGCGGACGGCGGCGTCACCCTCACCGGTGGCGTCGCCGTCCTGCTTCTCCCGCCCGATCCGGTGGCGTTGCTGCCCCCGGGCGGGCCTGTGGAGGACGGCCGACGTCGAGCCGCGATCCGTGTGAGGCTCGGGCGATGCGATTCTCCGGCCCCCGCCTGCGCCCCGGGGTGCACGTGGTCCGTCGCGACGACCACCACGTGCAGGTGGGGCTCGATGCCCCTGCGCGGGCGATCCTGCCGGCCGAGCCCGCCGTGCTCTCGCTGCTCGAGGAGCTGCGCACGGGACTGGACTCCCCCGATCGCGTCGACCTGACCGGCACCCTCGCCGCGCTCGACGACGCCGGCCTGCTCCTCCTCGACCCGGACGCCGCACCGGAGCCGGTCGGTGCGACGGGGACCGTGATGCTGAGCGTCGAGCACGGGGCAAACGACCTCGGCCCCGACCTCTCGCTGTTGGAGACGCTGCTCGACGGGGCCGGCGTGAGCCGGGTCGACCCAGCGGCGGCACCGTCGCCGCGGCCACCGGACGTGCACCTGATCGCCTCGCCCGGGCCACTCCCCCGCGCACGCCTCGACCCCTGGGTGGGAGAGGGTGCCCCACACCTGGTGCTCAGCGGGACCGGGCGTCCCGGCTCGCTGCGGCTCGGTCCGTTCGTCGTGCCGGGCACCACCGCTTGCCTGCGCTGCGTCGACGCCCACGAGGCCGCGCTCGATCCGCGGCGTCCGCTGGTACTCGCCCAGCTGGCTGCCCTGCCGAGTGCGCCGATCGCCCCGGCAGTGCTCGCCCTGGCCCAGGCCTGGGCCGCGCGCGACCTCGCTACGTACCTCGGTGGCGGCGTGCCCTCGACCTGGTCGGCCACCGTCGACCTCGATGGCGAGGTGCCGGCGGTCACGCCGTGGCGACGCCATCCGTGGTGCGGGTGCTCGTGGGACGTCGTGCCCTACTGAGCAGCCACCCTCACCAGTACTCGGCGTCGAGCTTGCCCTCCATCGAGCGCAGGTGCTCGCGCGAGCAGACGTCGCAGTAGCGCCGGGTGCGGCCGTGCTCCACGCTGGTGGTCCACGTCAGGGTGCTGGAGCCGTCGGCTTCCTGGCGGCCACAGAAGTCACAGGTCACGCTCACCGCTCCAGGGTAGGACGGGCAGGGCGAGCGAGGTCAAGAAAAACACAGGAGCCGGGCACGACCTCGTAGGTCGTGCCCGGCTCCTGCTCCACCCGCGATCAGGGTGTCCGGAGGTGACGCCTCCGGGCTTACAGAGCGCGAGCGAGGGCGAGACGGGCCTGCTGCGCTGCGCGCTCGGCCTTGCGGCTCAAGCGCCGTGCACGGGCCATCCGGTGGCCCGCGCGCAACTCTTGCGCCTCTCCCAGGCGCGCGGCCATATGGGCCCGCGCCAGGTCTTCGTGCATGGTGTTCATGGTGATGCTCCGATTCTCGAGCGTGATGTCTGATGGGGATGCGAGCTGCGTCAGCTCGATCGTGGGGCTCATGCGGCGGCGTCCTTGCGGGGCCGGCCACGGGGGCGCTTGCGGGGGATCACTACTCCTTGGAGGAACAGCTCACCGCCCCACACGCCCCACGGCTCGCGCCGCTCCATGGCGCCGACGAGGCACATTTCGCGCACCGGGCAGGCCAGGCAGAGCTGCTTGGCGTGCTCGACGTCGACGGGGAGCTCGGCGAACCACAGCTCCGGGTCGTTGACGCGGCAGGGAAGGAGCGAGACGTCGACCTTCCCGGCTTCGTCGTGCAACCCGCCGAGGCTGGGAGCCTGAGCCGCTTCGACGACCACTTGATGGCCGTTGATGCGGTCAAGAGTGCTGGCATACATGTGTCACCTCCGAGATAACTTGTCTGATCGCTGATGGGGTGGTGCTGGTGATGCGGGTCATCCGTCTCCTGACAAACACAAAGGCCGCGGAACCCTTGACGGGTTCCGCGGCCTGGAGGCTGCTCAGCTGTTGATGGTCAACAGATGGGCGGACTCCAGGCAGGGATCCCCGGGACGTAGGCGATGAGAGCCACGTGTCCCTTGGCGGCAACGTCCGTGCGGGTGCGGAAGAGCGGCGCGACGGTGCGATCACCGTCGACGTCGATCCACCGCTGCAGGCCGAAGTGGCAGCCGGTGGTGGGCATGGCGAAAGCAGTCGTGCTGCCCGCGGTGCGGGAGATCGACGTCATCGCCGTGGTGATGTTCTTCATGGGTGCCACCTCCTTCGCTGCTTCGTGCGCGGGCCGTGTCAAAGCCCTGGTGCGCGGATCGATTACTGCTGTGCGGAGCACGGTACGCGCCCCCCGAAGTAAGGGGCAAACGATTTAATGGGTATTTCTGAAGAAATTCTCCGGCGCCGTCTCAGGCGAGGATCTCGAGCAGGGCGTCGCCGTACTTCTCGAGCTTTTCCTTGCCGATCCCGTTGATCGCCAACAGCGCCGGCAGGCTGGTCGGGCGGCGTTCTGCGACGGACTCCAAGGTGGCGTTGCTGAACACCATGAACGCGGCGATCTCCTCCTCCTTGGCCTGCACCCGGCGCCACTCGCGCAAGCGCTCGAAGAGCTCCTCGTCGTAGGAGGCGGGGCAGTCTGCGCACCGGCGCCGAGCCTTCTCGGCAGCAGCGAGGGGCTTGCCGCACTCGACGCAGGTGCGGGCGCCCTTGCGTCCGGGCTGCTTGGGAGCCGGGCGAGCCGAGTCGGGCAGCAGGGCGTCGAGGAAGCGCGAGGGCTTGCGTCGCGCCGCCTGGCCGGGGTTGCGCGCCTGCGCCCACGAGATCGCGAGGTCGAGGCGGGCGCGGGTCATGCCGACGTACAGCAGTCGCCGCTCCTCCTCGATCGCAGCCGGGGTGGTGGCATAGGTGAAGGGCAGGGTGCCGTCCTGGAGGCCGACGAGGAAGACCGAGTCCCACTCCAGTCCCTTGGCGGCGTGGAACGTCGCCAAGGTGACGCCCTCGGCCACCGGCGCATGCTGCTCGGCGGCCCGGCGGTCGAGATCGTCGACGAACGAGTTGAGGCCCACCGACTCGGGGTCGGCAGCGCCCTCGCGGGCGAACGCCTCGGCCTGGCTGACCAGGGCCTGCCAGGACTCCCAGCGGTCGCGCGTCTGCCCGCGGCTCTCGGGCGCAGTGGACGTCCAGCCCATGCCGGCCAGCGTGTCGCGCACCAGGTCGACCCAGGTGTCACCGTCGGCGGGCTGGGCTCCCGAGCGGGCAGCCCCGCGCAGCCGGGTGACTGCTTCGCGCACCTCGGGGCGGTCGAAGAAGCGAGCCGCGCCGCGGATGACGTAAGGCACCCCGGCGTCGGTGAGCGCCTCTTCGTAGGCCTCGGACTGGGCGTTGATGCGGAACAGCACCGCCATCTCGCTCAGCGGCCGACCCCCGTCGTGCAGGGCCTTGGCGGCGCGGGCGACGGCGGTGGCCTCGGCGACCTCGTCGGGGTGCCCCTGATAGGTCACTGCCGGGCCGTCGGGGCGTTGGGCGCGCAGCTCGACGCTGGTGCTGGTCGTGCCGGCCAGGAGCGTGTTGGCGGCGCCCACCACCTGGGGCGTGGAGCGATAGTTGCGGACCAGGTCGATCGAGGTGGTGCCGGGGTACTTCTTGGCGAAGTCGCGCAGGTAGTCGGCGTTGGCGCCGGCGAAGGAGTAGATCGTCTGGGCGGGGTCGCCGACCACGCAGATCTCGTTGCGTCCACCGAGCCACAGGTCGAGCAGCGCCGACTGGAGCGGGGAGACGTCCTGGAACTCGTCGACGACGAACCACTTGTACTGGCGGCGCACTTGAGCAGCGACCCGCTCGTCCTCGAGGAGCATGCCGGCGGTGAGCAGCAGCACGTCTTCCATGTCCATGCGGCCCTGCTCGCGCTTGACGTCCTCGTAGCCGGCGAGCAGCTTGGCGACGGTGTCGTGGTCGAGGTTGGCCACCGAACGCTGACGTGCCTCGGCGATGGCCGGGTAGTCGTCGGGACGGACGTTGCTGACCTTGGCCCACTCGACCTCGGAGGCGAGGTCGCGCAGCAGCGCCTGGTCGGCGTGCATCCGCAGCCGGCGCGCGGCCGCCACGATGAGCGGGATCTTCGACTCGGTGAGAGTCGGCAGCTCGGTGCCGTGCACGTGGGGCCAGAAGTAGCGCAGCTGGCGCAGCGCAGCGGAGTGGAACGTGCGCGCCTGCACTCCCCCGGCGCCCAGCCCCCGCAGTCGGCCGCGCATCTCGCCGGCAGCACGCGTGGTGAAGGTGACCGCGAGCACCTCGGTGGGGGCATAGATCCCGGTCAGCACCCCGTGGGCGATGCGGTGGGTGATCGCCCGCGTCTTGCCGGTGCCGGCACCCGCGAGCACGCGGACCGGACCGCGCAGGGTCTCGGCCACCTGGCGCTGCTCGGGGTCGAGGCCGGCGAGCAGGCTCTCGACGGAACCGGCGGGGTGCCCGGTCATGGGTCCGGTGCTGGACATGGGGTGGAACAACTCCTGGAGGGTGGTGGTTGGATCGGGAGACAGCTTGACCCTAGACGCCGGAGGGGACACTCCCAGATGACCAGCTTCACGATGTACAGCACCCCGTGGTGCGGCTACTGCCACCGCCTCAAGAGCCAGCTCGACCGCGAGGGGATCCCCTTCGAGATCGTCGACATCGAGCAGGTGCCCGAGGCCGCGTTCATCGTCGAACAGGCCAACAACGGCAACCAGACCGTGCCCACCTTGGTCTACAGCGACGGCACTGCGATGACCAACCCCTCCCTGGCCCAGGTCAAGGAGAAGATCGCCTCCCTCGCCAGCTGATCCCCCGCCGAGCAACAACACCCCCGCCGAGTCGGCGCACTTGTGCGCCGACTCGGCGAAGGCTGTCAGTCGGCAGTCACCACTGGCCCGGGAGCGGGCCGCCGTACCAGTGCTCGATGAGTGAGCGGCTGATCGAGACGCCGCCGGGGAGCACGAGCTCACCGCTCTCGGCCTCGGCCAGCATCTGCGAGCGCGTCCACCAGCGGGCGTCGACGATCTCGTCGGCATCGACGGTGATCGACTCCGTCAGTGCTCGGGCGTGGAAGCCGAGCATCAGGCTCTGTGGCAGCGGCCAGGGCTGGTTGCCGAAGTAGGTGACCTCCCCGACTCGCACCCCGACCTCCTCGCCGACCTCACGCCGTACGGCGTCCTCGAGGCTCTCCCCCGGCTCGCAGAAGCCGGCCAGTGTCGAGAACCTCCCTGGCGGCCAGACCGGCGATCGACCGAGCAGGCACCGTTCCTCGGGTGATCCCGGCTCCCCGGCGCTGACGAGCATGATGACGGCCGGATCGGTGCGCGGGAACTGGGGCTTGCCGCAATCCGTGCAGTGCAGCTCGTGCCCTGCCGCCGCGGCGGCGAGTCGACCACCGCACCGGGGGCAGAAGCGGGTGACCCAGTGCCACTCGGCGAGACCCATGGCGTGCAGCAACGACGCCGCGTGGTCGAGACGTCCGTCCGCGAGCGCCGGGAGCAGGCCTCGGAGGGGCAGCCACTCCTGGTTGCCCTGCGCCAGGGTCGCGTCGGTGATCACGGCCCACCAGGTGGTGCTCTCGCGCTCCCCGAGCAGCACCCGGATGCCGTCCGGCGCCTCGCCCGGCGACACCCAGACCAGCGCTCCGTCGATCGGCCGCACGCGCGTGCCCGACACGACCAGCACCCGGGAGTCGGGTCGGGCCCAGGCGGCCTCCAGCCAGGCGTCGTCCTTGCGCCGGAGCCCGAGCCGGTCGTGCGGATCGGCGCTCAGGGTGAGGTGAGGAGGGATCACCGAGCCAGCCTAGGCGGCAGCCAACGGTGGCAATACCTGACCCGCTGCCGGCGTTGACCCCTCATGGACGTGGTCTACGACAGCGTGGTGATCGGTGGCGGACAGGCCGGGTTGTCGGCGTCGTACCACCTGAGCCGGCGCGGTCTGCGTCACGTCGTGCTCGATGCGGAGGCTGCACCGGGCGGCGCGTGGCAGCACCGCTGGGACTCCCTCACCATGGCCGACGTCCACGGCATCGCCGCCCTCCCTGACGCCGAGCGGCCCGAGAGACGACCCGCCGAGCGCGCCAACGAGTCCCTCCCGGCGTACTTCGCGGACTACGAGGCCACTCACCGGCTCCCCGTCGAACGACCGGTGCGCGTCGACCGGGTCACCGAGGGCGCGGATGCCGAGATGGGGCTGCTGGTCGTGCACGCCGGCGTACGCCGCTGGGTGACGCGCACCCTCGTCAACGCGACCGGCACCTGGTCGCAGCCGTTCGTCCCCCACTACCCCGGCATCGAGACGTTCCGCGGGGAGCAGCTGCACACGCACGACTACCCGGGCCCCGAGCACTTTCGCGACCGGCGCACCCTGGTCGTCGGAGGGGGCGCTTCGGCCGTCCAGCTCCTCGGCGAGATCGCGCCGGTCACCGAAACCCTGTGGGCGACCCGACGGCCCCCGGTCTGGCGCACCGACGACTTCACGCCGGAGGTCGGCCGGGCCGCGGTGGCGTTGGTGGAGGAGCGCGTACGGCGGGGGCTGCCGCCCGCGAGCGTCGTGAGCGTCACCGGCCTGGCGCTGCGCGAGCAGGAACGCCTCGCCGAGTCACTGGGCGCCTACCAGCGCCGTCCGATGTTCACCGCGATCGAGCCGGACGGCGTCCGCTGGACCGCGCCAGGGGGCGAGTCGTTCGAACCGGTCGACGCGATCCTCTGGGCCACCGGCTTCCGCCCGGCCGTCAACCACCTCGCACCCCTGCACCTGCGCGGCCCCCGCGGTGGCATCGCCCTGGACGGGACGAGCGCCGTGACCGACCCGCGCATCCAGCTGGTCGGGTACGGCCCCTCGGCCAGCACCATCGGCGCCAACCGCGCCGGGCGGTCGGCCGCGACGCGCGTGGCGCGCCGGCTGGCCGAGACCGCATCGAGCGCTGCATCAGCCTGATGCCGCCAGGTCAGGTCGGCGTCGGGTCGTGTGCACCAGAGCGGCCCATCACGCCTGGCGCATGAGGTCCTCGAGCATCGCCCGGTCGGGGAGGTCGGCCGGCTCGACGAGCTCGGCGTCGCGCACGTAGTAGAACGCCGCCCGCACCTGGGTCAACGGCACGTCGTGCAGCTCGGCCCAGGCCAGCCGGTAGAGGGCGAGCTGCAGCGGGTCGGAGCTGCGGCCGCGACTGGTCTTCCAGTCGACGATCAGGTAGCCATCGCCGTCGGAGTACACCGCATCGATGCGACCGCGGACCACCTGCCCGGCCAGCACCAGCGCGAACGCGGGCTCGACCACGAGCGGCGGTCGGTCGGCGAAGGGTCCGGCCTCGAACTGCTTGATGAGCTCCTGCAGGTCGGCGTCGTCCTCGATGCCGACGTCGGCGCGACCGGGGAGGTCGTCGGGGTCGAGCAACAGCTGCTGGCCGAAGCGCGCCTCCACCCACGCGTGGAAGCGGGTGCCGAAGCGGGCCGACGACGACGGCCTCCGAGGCATCGGTCGCGCCAGCTCGCCGGCGAAGGTCTCCGGGTCGTCGCGCAGCCGCGCCACGGCCGTGGCGGAGAGGCTCGACGGCAGGGGCACGTCGATCTGCGGCGAGCGCTCGCGCTCGGCCTCCTCGACGAGACGGGCGATCTCCTCGTCCCACTGGTGCACCCGCTCGAGCAGCAGGATGTCCTCGAGCTCGTCGTCCGGAGCCCCCTCCCCTGCGCCGGCCGCCGCTGCGGCTGCGCGCACGCGCGCGGCGGCATCGTGGCGTCGGGCCACCTCTGCGGTGTGGTGGGAGATCGGCCAGGGCTGGTCGGTCTCCCGCTCGGTGTAGGGGTTGGGGTCGCCCTTGGCCGGGGCCTCGAGCCAGGCGTCCGGCTCGCCGCCCCAGCGGGCCATCGCGTCGCGGGTCGCGACCAGGTAGGGCGAAGGACCGCAGCCGGACTTCAGGTGCGGTGCGTAGCGCCAGGCCGAGACCCAGAGCTGATGGCGGGCGCGGGTCCAGGCGACGTAGCCGAGCCGCAGCTCCTCCAGGGTCTCGTGGGCCTTGGCGGCAGCCTTGAAGGCGTCGATGTCGGCCGGGGTGTGCCCGGCGAGCGTCGGGAGGTCACGGGCGTCGCCGCGCAACGAGGTCGGCAGGACCGAGGGCACCGTCAACCAGCTCGACCGTCCCTGGTTGGTGGGGAACTTCGTGTCGGTCACGCCAACGAGGAAGACCGCGTCCCACTCCAGGCCCTTGGCCCGGTGGACGGTGAGCAGCTTGACCGAGTCGGCCTCCGACGGGGTCGCCACGTCGAGGCCCTGTCCGTATTCGTCCTCCGCCTCGAGCCACGCCAGCAGTGCCCCGAGGGTCACCTTCCCGTCGAGGGCCTGGAACTCCCCCACCGCCTTGACGAACAGGTCGAGGTTGTCGCGCCGCGCGGCGGCCGCGGGACTGACCGAGGACGCCAGCTCGACGTCGATCCCGGTGACGTCGATGATCCGACGCACGAGGTCGAGGATCGGTTCACCGATCGCGGTCCGCAACCGCCGCAGCTCGGCCGCCAGCAGCGCGAACCGTTCACGCGCCTCGGGCGAGTAGTCAGCCTCGCCCGGGTCGTCGAGCGCATCGCACAACGAGGCGATCTCGGTCGGATCCGCGCCTTCGACGGCCGCGGCAAGCTGGGCCTGGACGTCGACGAACGCCTCACCACCGGTCCGGGAGCCGGCCAGATCACCAGCACGACGTCCGAGCAGGGCCAGGTCACGGGGGCCGATCGCCCACCGTGGCCCGGCGAGCAGCGTCAGCAGCGCAGCGTTGGCGGTCACGTCGTGCACCAGGCTGAGGGTGGCCACCACCTCGGCGACCTCGGGGAGCCGCAACAGCCCTTTGAGGCCGACGATCTCGACCGGGACCTCCCGCTCGGTCAGTGCGTCGAAGACCGCGGCCGCGTGGGCGTTGTTGCGGGTCAGCACGCCGATCTCCTTCCACACCGGACCTTCCTTGGCGGTCGCGAGAGCGGTGTGGGTGTCGATCACCTCGCCGGCGAGCCAGGCGAGCTCGTCGTCGAAGGTGTCGTGGACCACGGCCCGCACCTCGCCGTCGGCAGCGCCCGGCTTGGGCTCCAGCGGCAGCAGGTCGGGACGGGTGGCGTAGAGGTCGGCGGCCAGGTGGTTGGCGGTGGCCAGGATCCGGGCGTCGGAGCGACGGTTGACCACCAGTGGGTAGGTCGTGCGTCGACCGTCGGCGGACGGGAAGTCGGCGCCGAACTCGAGGATGTTGGAGACCGACGCGCCGCGCCACCCGTAGATCGCCTGGTTGGGGTCTCCCACCGCTGTGACCGGGTGAGCCAGGCCGCTCGCCTCGTCGGGACCGGAGAAGAGCCGGCTGAGCATCAGCGCCTGGGCGACGGAGGTGTCCTGGTACTCGTCGAGCAGCACGACGCGGTACTTCTCGCGCTCGACCGCGCCTACCTCGGGGCACTCGCGGGCCAGCCGGGCAGCCAGCGAGATCTGGTCGGAGAAGTCGAGCAGCCCGAGGTGGGCCTTGAGCGACCGGTAGGTCTCGACGAGCTCGAGCAGCTCGCTGCGGGCATCGATGACCTCGATGGCCTTCTCGTTCTTGGCGCGATAGGTCTTGCGGGACTCCTCTGCCATGCCCGCCTCGAACAGCGGTCGCAGCCGACGGTCGTGCTCGCGGACCTGCTCGGGAGTGACGAGGTGCTCGCTCATCTCCGCGTCGAGAGCGAGCAGGTAGCGCACCACGTGGACCGGCGACTCGCTGAGGTGGTCGACGCGAGCCGTGTGCCGCTGCACGGCGCGAGCGGCCAGCTGGAAGCGGCTGGCGTCGGCGATCAGGCGGGTGTCGGGCTCGTGGCCGATGCGCAGGCCGTGCTCGGAGAGCAGCGCCGAGGCGTAGGAGTGGTAGGTCGAGACGGTCGGCTCGTCGGGCTCCTCGCTCTCCTCGTCGGTGCTCGCACGGGGGTCGCGCGGGGCGCCGCGCTCAGGGAGCAGTCCAGCCCGGCGCAGGCTCTCGCGGATCCGGGTCTCCAGCTCGGCGGTGGCCTTGGTCGTGAAGGTGAGTCCGAGGATCTCGGCGGGACGCACGAGCCCCGTGGCCACCAGCCACACGACGCGGGCAGCCATCACGCTCGTCTTGCCGGACCCGGCGCCGGCGATCACCACGGCCGGCTCGAGCGGCGCGGTGATCGCCTCGAACTGGGCGTCGCTGAAGGTCCAGTCGTCACCGAGCAGGTCGCGCAGCTGCTCGGGGGTGTCGATGACCAGGGGCATGGTCGTCGTGATGATCGGCTCGGTCACGACAGCACCGTCCCGGAGGTCTGGACGGGGCAGATCGCGTGGAAGTCGCACCGCTGACAGTGCGTGCCCGGACGGGCGACGAACTCCTCGGCGCGCACCGCGGCGGCGGCTTGCATCAGCTGCTCCTCGACGAGGCGTGGTCGGTGGGCGGTATCGGACTCAGTCCCAGGGACCGGCGGCGGTTGGTGCTGCACCTTCGGCAGCTCGGCGCCGTGCCGGAGCTGGACCAGCTCGGCGCCGCCGGAGACGCCCGGTGCGGGGAGGAACTCGTCGGCGGCACCGTGGTCGACGGCGAGCTGGTAGAGCCCGAGCTGAGCGTGCTTCTCGACGTCGGCCTTGCTGGGTGGGTATTTGCCGGTCTTGAGGTCGACCACGACGACCCGTCCCTGCTCGTCGAGCTCGAGGCGGTCGGCGAAGCCGTGCAGGCGCACCACCTGCCCGTCGGGCAGGGTCACCTCGGCACGCAGCTTGGGCTCGATGGCGATCACGGTGCGAGCACCGTCGCTGGTGTGCCAGGCGATGAAGCGGGCGAGCACCTCGGCGATCGCCCCGCGTTCGCGCTCGCCCGACCAGGGCGTGCGGAACTCCATGCGGTCCCAGACCTCGTCGACGAGCTCCATCACGCGCTCCTGCCCGGCGCTGAGGTCGATCTCGCGGCGCGCGATGCGCTCGGCGATCGCGTGCACCACGGTGCCGAAACCCTGGCTGGTCGAGCTGACGACCGTGCCACCGGCCTCGCGCTGCAAGAACCACTGCGCCGGGCAGCGCAGCAGCCCCTCGAGCGCGCTCGCGGACAAGGTGAGGGGCGCATCGGCGGGCCGTACGGGGCGCTCGGAGACGCTGAGCGCGCGCAGCCCCCACCAGGTGGCGGGGTCGGCATGGGGGGCGATCCGGTGCCCGTGGACCTCGGTGGCGGCGAGCTTGCTCAACCGGGTGGCAGCGGCAGCGCGCAGCGGCTCGGGCTCCGCAGGGTCGGCGACCACCCGGCGCAGCTCGGCGACCAGGCCGGCCATCGACAGCGGCCGGGCCGGGCGCCCGATCCGGTGGACCGGCTGTCGGCCGAGCTCGTCGAGGAACCGGGACGGCTGCTCGCCGTCATCGTCGGGCGAGGCGACCGCGGTCACCACCAGTCGCTGGCGCGCGCGGGTCGCGGCGACGTAGAACAGGCGGCGCTCCTCGGCGAGCATCGCCCGACGCGTCACCGGTGGCACCAGCCCGTCGGGCCCGATCCGGTCGGCGCCGAGCAACGAGTCGCGCCGGCGCAGGTCCGGCCACGCACCGTCCTGCACGTGGGAGACCACGACGAGGCGCCACTCGAGTCCCTTGGAGCGGTGGGCGGTCAGCAGCCGCACTGCTGCGCCTCGCACGCCACGATCGGCGAGGGTGTCGCCCGGGATCTCCTGGGCGCGCAGGGTGGCCAGGAACGCAGCGACGCTGGTGTGACCGCGCTGCTCCTCGGCGCGCGCGGCTGCCTCGAAGAGCGCACAGATCGCGTCGAGGTCGCGGTGCGCGAGCCGCGCTGCCTGACCGCCGGCCTGGGTCGCGGCACGCAGCCGTGGCCCCCACTCCGAGCCTTCCCACACGGCCCAGAGGACCTCCTCCACGGTCGCGCCCTGAGCCAGGTCGGCGCCGGCGGAGGCGAGCAGCTGGGCCAATCGGCGCGCACGGTGGGCGGGGGTGCCGTCGACTCCCTCGAGCACCGCGGGATCGAGCACGGCGGCCCGGATCAGGTCGCGCGGACGGGCCTCTGGCGACTGGGCGCGCAGTGCCCGCGTCAGGGCCCGCACGTCGGTCGCGTCGAGGCCACCGACAGCCGAGGTGAGCAGGTCCTGGGCCCGCGTCGCATCGACGTAGGACTCATCAGCGGGGTCGTCGACCGCTGCGTCGACCACGATCGCGAGCGCGGCGAGCAACGGGGCGACCGCGGGCTCGCGCACCAGCGGGGTCTCGTCGCCGGCCACCTCGACCGGCACCCCGGCGGCGGACAACGACCGGCGCAGCGACGGGATCGAGGCGCGACCCGACCGCACCAGGACCGCCATCTCGTCCCAGCCGATGCCGTCCTCGAGGTGGGCGCGACGCAGCAGGTCGGCGGTGTGCTCGGCCTCGGCGCGCGCGGTGTCGAAGGTCAGGACCTCCACCGAGCCGCGCCCGTAGACGTTGGGGGCGGGGGTGGGGTGCCGGAAGGCTTCGTAGGCCTCGGGCGGGATCGCCCCGGTGACGCCGATGGAGGCCGCGACGTGACGCGAGGCCCGCAGCAGCCGGGACCCGAAGCGACGGGTCGTGCCGAGGGCGACCACCGGCGCCGGCGCTCCCCCGCTGGTGCGGAAGTCAGTCGGGAAGTCGAGGATCCCGCGGACGTCGGCCCCGCGGAAACCGTAGATCGACTGGTCCGGGTCACCGACGACCGTCAGGTCGCGGCCGTCTCCGGCCAGGGCGCGCAGCAGTGCGACCTGGCTGGGATCGGTGTCCTGGTACTCGTCGACGAAGACGTAGCGGAACTGGGCCCGCAGCTCGTCCCGGTGACGCTCGGCCTCGATGACGCCGCGGGCGATGAGGTCGGGGTAGTCGATGGCCGCCTGGTCACCGAGGACGTCGAGGTACTGGGCGAGAAAGAGCCCCGCCGCCTCGAACTCAGCGACTCCCTCGGTGCGGCCGAGCTCGATCAGCTGGTCGGGGTCGAGGCCGCGCTCGCGGGCCCGCGCGATGACGGCCTGCACCTCGCGCGCGAAGCCGCGGGTGCCGACTGCCGCGCGCAGCGAGTCGGGCCAGCGCACCGACTCGGGCGCGTCGGTGAGCAGCTCCTGGAGCACGACGTCCTGCTCGGGGGCCGAGAGCAGCCGCAACGGGGCGGCGTACAGCTCTGCCGGCGAGAAGCGCCGCACCAGGCCGTAGGCGAAGGAGTGGAAGGTCGAGCTGACCGAGGAGGTCATCGTGCGACCGAGGCGGGCGGTGACGCGGTCGCGCAGCTGCTCGGCTGCCTTGCGCGAGAAGGTCAGCGCCAGCACCTCGTCGGGGCGGGCGCCCCGCACCTCGATGCGGTCGACGATCGCCTCGACCAGGGTGGTCGTCTTGCCGGTGCCGGGGCCGGCCAGCACCAGCAGCGGCCCGCCGGGGTGATCGACGACCTGCTGCTGGAAGGCGTCCAGCTGCGGCACCTCGACCACGGCGTGCGGCTGCACGAGGCGGTAGCGGGGGGTGCTCATGACGCACACCTAACCAGCCCCCACCGACAGGGCTCAGGCGTCGGGTGCCCGTTCGTTGTAGATCCCGGCCTCTTCCTGGCCCGAGAGCGCCTGGATGGCGGTCATGATCTCGTCGGTGAGCACCCGCCGGGCCTTGCCCAGCGGCATGTCGACGAAGCGACCGGCCACGGTGATCGGCTCGCCGAAGGCGACCGAGACCGGCACCCGGCGCGGCATCGTGGAGCCGACCGGCTGGATGCGCTCGGTGCCGATCAGCCCGACCGGTACGACGGGCACGCCGGCGGTGAGCGCGAGGTGGGCGACCCCGGTGCGGCCGCGGTAGAGCCGGCCGTCGCGCGAGCGGGTGCCCTCGGGGTAGATCCCGAACGCCTCGCCCCGCCCGAGCACCTCGAGCGCGACGTCGAGACTCGCCAGGGCCGCCTTGGTGTCGTCGCGATCGACCGGCAGCATGCCGAGCCCCTCGAACCACGCCCGGGTCAACGCGCCCTTGACCCCGGGCCCCTCGAAGTAGTCGGACTTGGCCAGGAAGACGACCTTGCGCGGCACCAGCACCGGGATCACCACGGAGTCGACGAAGCTGAGGTGGTTGCTCGCCAGGATCACCCCGCCGGTGGCCGGCACGTGCTCGAGGCCGCGGACGTCGGGGCGCCACACGGCCTTCGCCAGCGGGGGCACCACGCGGTGGAGGACCTGGTAGAGCATCTCCTCAGTGTTGCGGTTACCGACGGGTCAGCCGATTTCCGAGCTCCGCGTCCAGATGTACGGCGTGCTCGTGGTGACCGCGAGCATCCCGGACCGCTCCAGGATCGGGCGCGACATCACGGTGCAGTCGCTGTGCAGGAAGCGGGCCCCGCGCGCCATCGCCGAGCGAGCGCGAGCCGCGGTCAGCGCACGGTAGAGACCTCGCCCCCGCCAGTCCTCACGGCAGGCCCCACCCCACAGTCCGGCGACCTCGGTGCCGGGCACCAGCTCGTACCTGCCCGCACAGACGACCTCGCCGGCGTCGGTGACGACGGCCCACTTCTCCTGCCCGCTCTGCGGGTCGAGCGCTTCCTCCGCGGCAGGATCGGGGCCGCGGCCGAAGATCTCGCTCTGCAGGACCGCGGCCGCGCGGAGCAGCGCCACGTCGTCGCTGATGTCGACGACAGTGAGCCCGTCCGGGACCGGCACGTCCTGGGCGAGCAGCGCGGCCTCTCCCACCATCACCGTCTCCACCTCCTCGGGCACGAGGCCGGCGTCGAGGAGCACCTCGTGCAGGCCGGGCAGGTCGTCGTGACCGCGGGTCTTCCACTCGAACTGCTCGACAGCGGTCTCGTCGGCGAAGTGCTCGACCGTGGCCGCCACCAGTCGCACCAGGTCGTAGCCCTCGAGGCTCTCGTAGGTGACGAACCCGCGGCCGTGCCACAGCGCCCGCCACAGCGGACCGACCCGGTCCCAGACCTCGGCGTTGTGCACCTCGGCCTCACCGCGCAGCTGGGCGTCGTAGGCGGCGAGGAGGTCGGCAGCACTCGTCATCGCTCGAGGTTGCCAGAACGCCGCCCGCAGGTCGACCGCCACCGCCGAGCGGTCGCGTGATCGCGCTCCAGGGGCCCGCAGCGGAGTGCCCTCCTCGACGTAGCGGGCCCGGGCCTCGTCGTGGTGGCTGGGTGGCAGCGAGCCGTCGGCGCGCACCACGCGCCACCACGGCACCGGCCCGCCGTCACGCGCGAGCACCCGACCCACCAACCGCGGCCCGGAGCCGACCACCTCGGCGATCGCGCCGTACGTCGTCACGCGACCGCGCGGCACCTGCTCCACCACGCTGAGCACGGCCTCGACGTAGGCGTCGTCCGCGGTCACCACGACGTCGGCGCTCCGGCGCCCGAGGCCCTCACGTCGACCCACCGCGATCGACCAGGGCCACCGCCGCCCACGGCGCCGTCGAGGTCGGGGCGGACGATCCCACGCGACCCGAGCTCCCCGACATGGAGTGCACGGTAACCCCCGATCCGGCACCTGACGTCGCAGAACCCGCCGACGGCCGAGGCCCCGACCGCTGCTGCGGTCGGGGCCTCGGGTGTCGCGCATGGGCGACGTGGTGCGTGGGTGCTGTGTCGCGGTGGATCAGGGCAGCGGGGTGAAGGACTCGGTGCCCTTGACCAGCGTCAGCCCGGCAATGCCGGAGTGCGCCTGGGCGTAGGCGAGCTCCTTGGCCAGGTCGCCGATGTTGTTCGACAGCGGCAGCGGCGCGAGGCCCAGCGTCGACAGGGTGCCGATGGCCTTGCCCTGAGCGTCGATGAACGCGGAGCCGGAGTCACCGGGGACGCCCGGGGTCACGGTGTAGAGCGGGTGCGACCAGCCGCCGTCGCCGGCGTCGTCACCCAGGCTCACGCCGGTCTTGGGCGAGAGCGCCGAGATGCCGGCACGCAGGCTGGAGTTGCCGTAGGAGTAGACCTGCTCGCCGGCCTTGGTGCCGTTGGTGTCGATGCCGGTCGGTCCGCCCCAGAACGGGATGCTCGGGTTGACCTTGCTGACGTCGCCGGCGTTGACCTTGACTAGCGCGAAGTCGTTGTAGGCGCAGGCGTTGCTGTTGGTCTCACCGATGGAGCGCATGGTGCGCCACGAGCTGTAGGCCAGGGTGCCGTTGCCGACCGTGGTGCCCGAGGAGACGAGCGAGCCGCCGCGGGCGAACCGGACGGGGGTGCCGAGGGGCACGGAGTCGTTGAGGCAGCCGTTGGTGTCGGTGGCGGCGCCCTTGCCGGCGCAGTGAGCGGCGTAGCCGACGTAGGTGTTGGCGGCGGCGTCGGTGAAGACGAAGTTGCCGGTGCACTGGGCGCCGTCGGTGTACATCATCACGCCGGGCGTGATGGTCGCTGTCGCAGCCGGCGCGTAGGCAGTGGCGGACGCGGGAGCACTGCTGGCCTCGGCGGCCACGGCGAGCGTCGAGCCGAGGGCGACGACGGCACCGAAGGCCATCGTCGAGATCTTGTGGGTGAGCCTCATGGGGGTGGGTGCTCCTCTAGGTGTGATGGACAGCAATCCACTTCCTAACGAGGCTGGCCCGAATGGGTTACGGGTCATAGTCATAAATGACTAGGCCGACCCTAGTTGTCGTCAGACGCCACCGGCCCGTCGCGACGAGCGCGACGGGCCGGTGGGAGGTCGGACCAGCAGTCAGTACGACGGCTGGCTGGGGTCGATCTGGGTCACCCAGGCCACCACGCCACCGCCGACGTGCACGGCGTCGTCGTAGCCGGCGCCCTTGAGGACCGCGAGGGTCTCGGCCGAACGGACGCCGGACTTGCAGTGCATGACGACCTGCGTGCCGGAGTCCACCGACGGGAGCTGCTCGAGGGCCGAGCCGTTGAGGAAGTCGCCCTTGGGGATCAGCACCGAGCCCGGGATCTGGTTGATCTCGTACTCGTTGGGCTCGCGGACGTCGACGAGGACGAAGTCGCGCGCGCCCTCGGCACGCTCCTTGAGCATGGTCTCGAGCTGCACGACCGAGATCGTCGAGCCGGCGGCAGCATCGGCCGCCTCCTCGGAGATGGCGCCGCAGAAGGCCTCGTAGTCGATGAGCTCGGTGACGGTGGCGTTCTCGCCGCAGAGCGCGCAGTTGGGGTCCTTGCGCACGCGCAGCTTGCGCCACTCCAGCTCGAGGGCGTCGTAGATGACGAGCTTGCCGACGGCAGGATCACCGATGCCGGTGATGACCTTGATCGCCTCGTTGACCTGGATCGAGCCGATCGAGGCACACAGGACACCGAGGACACCGCCCTCGGCGCAGCTCGGGACCATGCCCGGCGGCGGAGGCTCGGGGTAGAGGCAGCGGTAGCAGGGCGCCTCGACCGACTCGCCGGCCTCGTCGGTGGCGTGCGGCCAGAAGACCGACGCCTGACCGTCGAAGCGGTAGATGGAGCCCCAGACGTAGGGGATCTTCAAGAAGTAGGCCGCGTCGTTGACCATGTAGCGGGTCGCGAAGTTGTCGGTCCCGTCGACGATCAGGTCGTAGCCCTCGAAGACCTGGAGCACGTTGTCGTTGTCGAGTCGCTCGTTGTGCACGATGACGTTGACGTAGGGGTTGGCCTCGTTGATCGAGTCCTTGGCCGACTCAGCCTTGGGACGGCCGATGTCGGACTGCCCGTGGATGATCTGGCGCTGCAGGTTGGACTCGTCGACCTCGTCGAACTCAGCGATGCCGATCGTGCCGACCCCGGCAGCGGCGAGGTAGAGCAACGCCGGGCTGCCGAGCCCGCCGGCCCCGATGACGAGGACCTTGGCGTTCTTCAGCCGCTTCTGCCCGCTCATGCCCACGTCGGGGATGATCAGGTGGCGGCTGTAGCGGCGTACCTCGTCGATGGTCAGCTCATCGGCGGGCTGCACCAGCGCGGGAAAGCTCACGGTTCTTCACTCCTCGGTGTGGACGGTCTTGCGGCGACGGATGGTGAACGCCGACCGTGGCCCCCATGTTCCCCGTGCGACGCACCGCGGACAGGTGCCGTCCCGTCATCCGGACCCGCGGGTAGGCTCACTGCGTGCCATCCACTCCCCCTGAGGTCGACGAGCCGCGACCGCGCGGTGGGCGACTGCCCCGTCGCGAGCGCCGCACCCAGCTCCTTTCCTCCGCTCTCGAGGTCTTCGTCCGGCAGGGCTACCACGCCGCTGCCATGGACGACATCGCCGAGCGTGCCGGGGTGTCCAAGCCGGTGCTCTACCAGCACTTCCCCGGCAAGCTCGACCTCTACCTCGCGCTGCTGGACTCCTCCTGCGACGCGATCATCGACAACTGCCGCCAGGCGCTGATCTCGACCCCCGACAACAAGCAGCGCGTCGGTGCCGCGATCGCGGCCTTCTACGAGTACGTCGACTCCAAGACCGGTGCGTTCCGCCTGGTGTTCGAGTCCGACCTCACCAACGAGCCGGCCGTGCGCCAGCACGTCGACCGCGTCACCGCCGAGTGCGCCGAGCTGATCGCCGAGGTCATCGGCGACGACACCGGGCTGCCCGAGCAGGCCTCGCGCCTGCTCGCGGTGTCGCTGGTAGGAATGGCACAGGTCAGCGCGCGGTTCTGGCTCACCGAGCAGGGCGGGCTCGACCGCGAGCAGGCCACCGAGCTCATCACCGGCCTGGCGTGGCGCGGCATCCGCGGCTACCCGCTGACCGACGAGCACTGACCACACCCCGACTCACCCCGGCTGAACCGTTCGTCCCACCCGCTGCACCCACCTGGGTGCACCACTGACAGGAGATCCGACCGTGGAGGTCAAGATCGGCGTCCAGTACGCCACCCGCGAGCTCGTCGTCGAGACCGACGAGACTGCCGAGTCCGTCGAGAAGCTGCTCGCCGACGCCGTTGCCGCCGACGGCATCCTCGCCCTCAGCGACACCAAGGGCCGCCGCATCATCGTGCCGGCCGCCAAGGTCGCCTACGTCGAGATCGGCACCGCCGCAGCAGGCACCGTCGGCTTCCGGAGCTAGCAGCGGCGCTGCGACGGAGGAGCGCGCGCGTGGCGAGCGAAGGTTGAGCAAGCCCTGCGGCTGAGGAACGAAGCCGCAACGGGCGCGTCGAAACCCGGTGCGGGTCGAACCAACCCTCGCCCCGAAACCGCAACGGGCACGTCGAAACCCGGTGCGGGTCGAGCCAAGCCCCGAAGCCGCAACGGGCGCGGTCGACACCCGCCACCCCGAGGCACAGGACGGACATGACGCAGGCAGCAGGGCCCGGGCCGGTCGCCCGCAGCTGGCGCATCGCGTCGTCGGCCGACGCCCTGCAGCTGGTGGCCGAAGGAGTGGCGACGTTCGCCGGCTTCCGGATCGCGACCATGCTGATCGTGGACGGCGACGTGCTCGAGTGCGTCGCCACCGCCGGCGAAGCGGTGCCTCAGGGCATCCTCGGCTCCCGCGCCCCCAAGGAGTTCCTCTGCGAGGCGCTGGACGCCTCCGAGGACTGGGGGCCGCTGCGCTTCCTCTCGCACGAGAAGCTCAACCGGCTCGCGATCCCGCACGGCACCCTCCCCGACGTGCCGATCAGTGACGATCCCGAGGACTGGCACCCGCTCAACAGCCTCGTCCTGCCGATCTACGGCTCCGACGGAGCGCTGCGCGCGGCCCTGTCGATCGACGACCCGGTGGACGGCCGGATCCCGGGCCCTGCACAGCGTCGGCAGCTCGAGACGTACTCGGCCCACGCCCGCCGAGCCATCCTGACCACCCTGGACAGGGAGCGGCTCGCCGAACGGATCGCCGTCGCGGGCGCCGCCAGGCGGGTCGTGCGCGCAGCCAGTGGCGCGCTCTCCCTCGTCGAGGTCCTGAACCGCTCCAAGACCGCCCTCCTCGACGGCTTCGCCGCCGACGAGCTCTGGTGGCGGCTGCTGACGGTCCCGGAGTCGTTGCACCCCCCGCAGCCGCCCATCACCGACGACGGTCCGCCCGGGCTGCACCAGAAGATCCCGGCCCTGGCCAAGGCCGTCGCCCAACAGGCGTGGCGCGACCAGCGCGTGGTCGTGGCCCGTGGCGCGGTGCCACGCGATGCCGCGGCGTCCCACGAGCCCGACATCGTCGCGATCGCTGAGGAGCTTCTCGCTCTCGACGACATCGCCTCACTCCTGGTGATCCCGTTGGGCGCGGGCGAGGAGTGTCTCGGCATGGTGGTCCTGCACCGCCGCGACGGCGCCGACTGGACGACCGTGGAGACCGAGGAGGCCCTCGACGTCGGTCACGACCTGGGCCGTGCGCTCCTCAACGCGCGCAACTACGAGCGTGAGCTGGCGCAGGTACGCCGGCTCCAGGCGATCGACACCTACAAGAGCCAGCTGATCTCCACCGTCTCCCACGAGCTGCGGACACCCCTCACCTCGATCGTGGGCAACCTCGAGCTGATGAAGGAGCTGATCAATGACGGCGACCTCGACCCCCCGCTCGCTCGCGCCGCCGAAGCGACCGAGCGCGGAGCCGAGCGGCTCGGGGCCATCGTCGAGGACCTGTTGCTGCTCTCGCGCGTGACCGATCCCCACGCCTCGGTCCCCCACGAGTCGGTCGACCTGTCCGAGATCGTCGCCGACGTGGCGGCCCTGCACGCCACACCCGCCGGCGGCAGGAACATCGAGCTCGTCGTCGCCTCGGCTCCCGAACCCGTCGTCCTCCTGGGCGTGCCCTCGGAGCTGGACCGGGTCGTCGTCAACCTGGTCAGCAACGCCGTGAAGTACAGCCCTGCGCGGAGCACGGTGCGGGTGGGCGTGGAGTACGTCGGCAAGGAGGCGGTGCTCACCTGCGCCGACGACGGGTACGGCATCTCCGAGGCCGATCAGGAGAACCTCTTCCGCGAGTTCTTCCGCTCCGACGACCCGAGCGTCAACCAGGTGCGCGGCACCGGCCTGGGCCTGGCGATCGTCAAGCGGATCGTCGATCGGCATGGCGGACGGATCGAGCTGGACTCCCGGCTCGGGGTCGGCAGCACGTTCCGGGTCTACCTGCCGCGGGCGGGACGCTAGCGCCACCCCCTCCGCGTCGCGAACGGGGTGGATCAGGCGTCGAAGCCGAGCTCGCCCATCCGCTCGATGTGGCGCTCGGTGAGACGGGTGAACATCCGCCCCAACGCTGCCAGGTCGAGGCCGGGTCGATCCACGCCACCGGTGAGCAACGCGGTCAACGTGTCGCGGTCGGCGGCGACCCGCTGCGCCTGGGTCAGGGCCTCTCCCATCAACCGCCGACCCCACAGCGCCAGCCGACCGCCCAGGGAGGGGTCGGAGGCGACGAGCCCGCGCACGCGGTCGACGGCGAACGCGGCATACCCGCCGTCGTCGTTGAGCGAGGCGAGGATGAGGTCACGGGTGACGGGATCGAGGAAGGCGGCGATCTCGCGGTAGAAGTCGTTGGCCAGCCCGTCACCGACGAACGCCTTGACCAGGCCCTCTGCGAAGTCGGCCGGCGCGGTGTGACGGTGGAAGTTCTCGACCGGGTCGCGGAACGGCGCCATCGCCGCGAACGGCTCACCGCCGAGGTCGACGATGCGCGCGCGCAACGCCGCCACCTTGGAGATCTCGCCGGCCGCCATCGTGGCCAGAGCGAGCTTGTCCTCCATCGTGGGAGCCAGCTTGGCGTCCTCGGCAAGTCGCTCGAAGGCCGAGATCTCGCCGTAGGCGATCACGCCCAGCAGGTCGACCACCGCCGCGCGGTACTCGGGGTCGGCCAGCGCGCCGGTCGAGTCGGCAGCGGCGTGGGCGACCGGATCGGTCGCCGCCTCGGGAGCAGCGGATTCAGCCATGCGCGCACCCTACCGATAGGCTGGTGGCACGAGCGTGCCCTATCCGTCCGGGTCACCGACCCCGACGCCGGCGCTCGCGCATGTGCGCGGTTGACTCAACTGCCCTTCTCGACCCAGTGGTCCTGCTGAGTCGGCCGCACAGATCCGACGACATTCACATCGGCTGTCTGGCTGAACGACGAAAGCGACACATTGACCACCACTTTCCGTGACCTCGGAGTCCACTCCGAGATCTGCGACGCGCTCGAGCGCGGCGGCATCACCACTCCCTTCGCCATCCAGGAGATGACCCTCTCGGTCGCCCTGATGGGCACCGACCTCATCGGCCAGGCCCGCACGGGCACCGGCAAGACCCTCGCGTTCGGCATCCCCGTGATCCAGCGCAGCGTCTCCCCGCGCGACCCCGACTACGTCGAGCTCCCCCAGGGCAAGCCCCAGGCGCTCATCGTGGCCCCCACGCGCGAGCTGGCCCTGCAGGTCTCCAGCGACCTCGACATCGCCAGCAAGGACCGCGGCATGCGCGTCCTGACCGTCTACGGCGGCGTCGGGTACGACGGCCAGCTCGACGCGCTCCAGAGCGGCGTCGACATCGTCGTCGGCACCCCCGGTCGCCTCATCGACCTCGCCAACCGCAAGGCCCTCGACCTCTCCCACGTGCACGCTCTCGTGCTCGACGAGGCCGACGAGATGCTGGACCTCGGGTTCCTCCCCGACGTCGAGCGTCTGCTGAGCCTCACCCCCGAGACCCGCCAGACCATGCTGTTCTCGGCCACGATGCCCTCGGCGATCGTCTCGCTGGCGCGCACCCACATGCGCCACCCGATGAACATCCGCGCCGAGTCGTCCTACGACACCTCGATGGTGCCGGCGACCGCGCAGTTCATCTACCAGGCCCACGACCTCGACAAGCCCGAGATCATCGGCCGCGTCCTCCAGGCCGACGACGCCGAGAAGATCATCGTCTTCACCCGCACCAAGCGTCAGGCGCAGCGCGTCGCCGACGACCTCGCCGAGCGTGGCTTCCCCACCAGCCCGCTGCACGGCGACATGGCTCAGGTCGCCCGTGAGAAGGCGCTGACCAAGTTCCGCGAGGACAAGATCCGGGTGCTCGTGGCCACCGACGTCGCAGCGCGCGGCATCGACGTGCGCGGCGTCTCCCACGTCATCAACTACACCTGCCCCGAGGACGACAAGACCTACGTGCACCGCATCGGTCGCACCGGTCGCGCCGGAGCCTCGGGCACTGCGATCACCTTCGTCGACTGGGCGGACCTGCACCGCTGGAAGATGATCAACAAGACCCTCGACCTGCCCTTCGACGAGCCGCAGGAGACCTACTCGACCTCCGAGCACCTCTACCACGACCAGGGCATCCCGTCCGGCACGAAGGGTCGCGTCGTCGACGCTGCCCCGGTCGAGCGCAAGCCCCGCGAGGACCGTGGTGGTCGTGACGGTGGCCGCGACGGAGGTCGTGACGGTGGCCGTGACCGCAAGCCCCGCGAGGCCTCCAACCGCAACCGCACGCGCACCCGCTCGGGTGGCACGGCCGACGGCGAGAACGTCGTGAGCGCCGAGGCCGGCGCGAAGGACGGCTCGAAGGACGGCGCCGAGCGCACCTCGCCGAGCCGCAACCGCAACCGTCGTCGCCGTCGTAGCGGTGGCTCGGGCGGCGCGGCTGCTGCCGGTGGCGACAGCACCGCGAGCGCTGCTCCTGCTGCCGGCGAGTAACGCCGAGCTCCTACGTCGACGAGCTCAGTCCCTGGTGGGGCTGGGCTCGTCGGCATTTCTCCCGGCGCCTGCGTGTGCGTCACCGGGTTTCGATGCGTCCGTCGCGACCTCCTGCGTCGGTCACGGGACTTACTCAACCTCGTCTCACGCACGCCCTCCGCTCGTACCTCGCGGACGGCTGCTCGCTTGATCGATGCGTCCGTCGCGACCTCCTGCGTCGGTCGCGGGACTTACTCGACCTCCCGCCGTGACGGGCCCGCCCTCGTCCCTCGGGCGCGCCCTACGGCGTGACGACCACCGTGTCGCCGAGCTGGGCGAAGCGCCACATGGCCTTGGCGTCGACGGTCTTCTGGCGGATGCAGCCGTGGGACTGCTCGGTGCCGAGGTCGGCCTTGCTCTGCACCGGTGCGCCGGCGAAGACCGGGATGCTGTGGAAGCCGATCGCGGCGCCGCTCGGACCGCGGGTGAAGCGGACGAACCACTTCATGGTGCCGGAGTTGTCGATGCCGTAGGCGTCCTCGGAGCGCGAGAAGACCTGGTAGGTGCCGGGGTCGAGGTTGTCGGTGACACTTCCCGAGACCAGGAAGGTGCGCTTGACGTGGCCGCCCCCGGTCACCAGCCAGACGCGCTGCTGGCTCTGGCTGAAGACCGCGCGGCGACCGGTGCCGGAGTCGGCCGGCAGGGGTGGCTTGCGCACGATCGGGGCCAGCGCCGGCTCGTCGGTCTCGGCCGCGAGGTCGGAGACCTCTTCGTCGAGCGGTTCCACGACGGGGCTCGGCGAGGGTTCGGCTGCGGCCGCCGGGGCGCTGGTCGGAGCGCTGGTCGGCGCGGCGGGTTGGGGGTCGACGGCACGGTTGACCTGCGCAGCGCTCCCTCCGCCGACCACGTCGTCGGCGGCCGAGGGCAGCACACCGAGCCCGCCGAGGAGCGCGATCGCGGTCGTACCGATCGAGGCCGCCACGACGCCGATGCGGCCGTAGCGGGGCCGGAAGCGCGGCGGGGGTTGCGCGCGGTGACGGCTCATCGCTGCGGGGCGCTCGCGGCCCGGGTGACGAGGTTGGCGGCCACGGCCCGGTAGGCCGCAGCGCCCTTGCTCGTGCGGCTGGTCGCGAGGATCGAGCGTCCGGCGGCCGGGGCCTCGGCGAACTTGATGGTCTTGGGGATCGGCGGCTCGATCACGTCGAGCTCGTAGGTCTCCGAGATCGTCTCCAGCACGGTGCGCGAGTGGTTGGTACGGCCGTCGTAGAGGGTCGGCAGCACGCCCCACACGACGAGCCCGCGGTTGGTGAAGCGGCGTACGTCGTGGACGGTGTCGAGCAGCTGACCGACCCCGCGGTGCGAGAGCGTCTCGCACTGCAGCGGGACCAGGACGCCGTCGGCGGCGGTGAGCGCGGCGACCGTGAGCACCCCGAGCGACGGCGGGCAGTCGAGCAGGATCCAGTCGTAGTGGGTGCCCTTGTCGGCGAGGTCCTCGATCATGCTGCGCAGGACGTGCTCGCGGCCCGTGCGGGTGAGCAGGTCGGCCTCGGCGCGGGCGAGCTCGATCGTGGCGGGCATGAGTGCGACGCCGTCCTCGGTCTCGATGATGACCTCGCTCGGGTCGAGCCCCTTGGTGAGCACGTGGTGCACCGACAGCTCGAGGTCCTCGGGGTCGATGCCGAGGGAGAAGGTCAGGCAGGCCTGCGGGTCGAGGTCGACGAGCAGCACGGAGTGCCCGAGCTCGGCCAGCGCCGCTCCGATGGAGGCGACGCTGGTGGTCTTGGCGACGCCGCCCTTCTGGTTGGCGATCGCGAGCGTGGTGGTCATCGAGCCCTATCATGCCGGACTCACCTGCGCGGGTGATCACCAGACGCGCCCGGACACGCCGTACGGCGCAGTTCGGCCGCCTCTCGACCCGGTGGTTGACTGCTCCCATGTCCTCCCCCGCTGCCTCAGGTGCTCCCGCGACCACTCCCGGGACCGCTCTGGTCACCGGCGCCACCGCCGGCATCGGCCACTCCTTCGCGGTGCAGCTCGCCCGCCGCGGTCACGACCTCGTGCTGGTCGCCCGCGATGCCGCGCGCCTGGAGGACGTGGCGAGCACGCTGCGCACCGAGCACGATGTCGACGTCGAGGTGCTGGTGGCCGACCTCACCGACCCCGAGGCGCTCGCCCGCGTGGAGGCACGGCTGAGCGACGCCGCACGTCCGGTGGAGCTGCTGGTCAACAACGCGGGCTTCGGGCTGAAGAAGCGGTTCCTGGACAACCCCGTGGCTGCCGAGCACGCGATGCTCGACGTGCTGGTCACCGCCGTGCTGCGGCTCAGCCACGCTGCCCTCGGAGGCATGAGCGAGCGCGGCAGCGGCGGGGTCATCAACGTCTCCAGCGTGGCGGCGTTCCTGCCCCGCGGCACCTACTCCGCCGCCAAGGCGTGGGTCAACAGCTTCAGCGAGTGGGCGGCCAACGAGTACCGCGACCAGGGCGTCACCGTGATGGCGCTGTGCCCCGGCTTCACCAAGACCGAGTTCCATGAGCGCATGCAGGTCAAGCCCGGCACCAACATGATGTGGCTCGACGTCGACTTCCTGGTCGAGAAGGCGCTCGCCGACTTCGCCAAGGGACGGGTCTACTCGATCCCGGGCATGCAGTACAAGGCCATCGTCGGCCTGGCCCGGCTCGTGCCCAACCGGGCCCTGCAGGGTCTGCAGTCGATCGGACGCAAGTAGCGCTCAGCCTTCGCCGGAGGTCGCACGCGCGCGGCGGGCACGGCGGGCACGCACGGCCAGCAGCACCAGTCCGGCCGTCCCGAGCACGGTGATCGCCAGGTCGATCGGCGCCACGATGCTGCCGTAGTAGGCGGGCTCGTAGTAGCTGACCGGACTGGCGAACCGTGTGCTCCAGTCGAACGGGAAGAGCAGCAGGGGGCCGTCGGAGTGGTGCACCGGGATGTCGACCGCAGCGTGCACCGCACAACCGAGCGCGAAGGCGCGGAGCACGCCGGCCCCACGGTGCCGCGCCAGCGGTGACCAGCGGCCGACGGCGTACAGCGCCGCGATGACCAGCGGCGCGTGGAGCACGTTGTGGGCCACGATCCACAGGGCTGAGTTGTAGAACAGGTCGTCGAAGACCAGCCGCGCGGTCTCCGCGAACGACAGGTCGCCGACCAACGGGTAGTAGAGGAAGGCGCCCAGGCTCAACGTGTAGAGGCCGACGTCGGGAGCCAGCCCGCCGAGCACGAACGCCCGCCGGCGGGCCTTGCTCGCCGCGACACCACGACCGCCTAGCAGCCGGACGGTCCACGCGTTGATGACGACATGGGTCGGGGTGATCACGACGTCAGCCCCGCACCACGTCGGGGGTGCCGCGACCCGAGGCTGCGGCCAGCTCGGCGGCGCGGGCGAGGAGACGCTCGTACTGCTCGGGCGGGGTCGTGTGGCAGCCGAGCTCGTGGTTGCTCTTGCCGGCGCCGTGGTGGTCGCTGGAGCCGGTGGCGACCAGGTCGAGGTCTCGGGCGATCGCGCGCAGCTCGTCGCGCACGTCGGGGTCGGTGTGGTCCTGGTGGTCGACCTCGATCCCGACCAGGCCCGCTGCTCGCAGGCCTTCGAGCTCGCTCGCGGGCAGGTCGCGGCGCCGACCCCGGCCCCACGGGTGGGCGATCACGCTGGCCCCGCCGGCAGCAGTGACCAGCTCGATCACGGTGGTGAGCTCGGCGGCGTACCGGTCGACGTAGCCGGGTCGCCCCGGGTTGAGCCACTCCTCGAAGGCGACGTCGCGGCTCGCGACGACGCCCTTGCGCACCAGCGCGTCGGCGACATGAGGACGCCCGGTCACCGTGGTGTCGGGGTTGCTGGCGCGGACGTCGTCGAGGGTGAGGTCGAGCCCGGCGCGCTGGAGGGCCTCGATCATTGCCGGGGCCCGTGAGCTGCGGCCGCCGACGATGCGGGCGAGCTCGGCGGCGAGGCCCGGATGGGTCGGATCGGGGAGATAGGCCAGCAGGTGGACGCCGCGGCCGCGGTGCTTGGTGCTGATCTCGAGCCCGCGCACCAGCTCGATCCCCACCTCGGAGGCGGCGGCCTGCGCCTGGTCCCACCCCAGGTGGGTGTCGTGATCGGTGAGCGCGACGACGTCGAGTCCGGCGCGCTTGGCCGCGACCACCAGGTCGGTCGGCGTCTGGGTGCCGTCGCTGACCAGGGAGTGGGTGTGGAGGTCGATGCGCACGACCCCACCTTCTCACCAGGCCGGAGCAGGGCCGCCGAACGGCAGCTCGACCAGCTGCGGGCCGGACTGGGAGGCGTCGCGCAGGATCCAGTCGTCGCGGAGCAGCAGCACCGCCGACGCCGGCCGCATCACGATCCATAGCCACCGGCCCTCGGCCTCGCCGGCCAGCACGGACCGGTCCCACTCCCCCGTGGCGGCGTGGGTCGAGACCGGCCACAACGGCACGTCCTGACGACCGATCCGCACCTTGACCGCCGGCGTACCGGCACCGATCTCGGCACCGGGGTCCTCGTGGGGCGTCCCGGCGATGCGGGCGCCCAGGCCGGTCCCGGCCTCCTCGGTCACCACGATCATGTCGACCGGACCGTCGAGGACGCTGGTGCCCGACGCACACGTCATCGTCGCTCGCGCCCGCTCGGGGTCGGCGCCCACGCACGCGAAGTCGGTGACGCTCCACCCCGGGCTCAGCGGCCACGGGAGGTAGGTCGGCACCGACGCCGAGGCCCGCAGGTGGTCGGCGAACGCGGCGTACGTCGCCTCTGCGGCGCGCCAGAGCGGCTCGATCTCCCCGTGCTCGACACACACCCAGGTGCCGTCGACCTCGGTCACGGGCGCGACACACCGCGGACACCCGACCGACAGCGACATAGCCCTACCGTCGCGGGCGCGTCGGGCGACGTCAAGACCCTCGGCGGCTCGGCTCAGGAGTTCCAGCGGCGGATGACCGGGGTGCCGCGGTCCATGCCCAGGACGGAGACCGTCGCGGTGTCCAGGACCAGCCGTCGCCCCTCCGCGACCGGGAGGCCCACCCAACGCATCGCCAAGGCCCGCAGGGAATGGCCGTGCGCGAACGCCAGCACCTTCCCGCCGGTCGCCTGCGCCCGCCACACGACGCGGTCGAGGCGCTCGCTCACCTGCTCCGGCGACTCGCCGCCCGGGCAGCCGTGCGTCCACACCTTCCAGCCGGGCACGAGCTCGCGGATCTGGGGCGACGTCAGCCCCTCGTAGTCGCCGTAGGCCCACTCGACCAGGTCCTCGTCGACCTCGGCCTCGGCGAACCCGGCCAGGGCTGCAGTGTGGCGCGCTCGCTGGCGCGGACTGGTGAGGACCAGGTCCGGAGCCAGATCGGCCAGCCGGGGAGCCAACGCGCGGGCGTCGTCCTCGCTGTCAGCCAGCAGCGGCAGGTCGGTCACCGACGTGTGTCGGCCGTTGCGGCTCCACTCGGTGGGGCCGTGGCGAACGATCCAGAGCTCGGCGGTCACCTGATGAACGTAGCGCGGATCGGGCGCCGATGGTGGCGCCCAGACAGCGATAGTCCCTGACGTTCGGGCCCCTGTCTCGGGTGAAAAAGGGGCCCGAACGTCAGGGACTATCGCGATTGGGGGATCAGGCCTGGGGGCCCTGCCAGTTCTTGTCGGGCTGGGGGACGGGGCGACCGGGCTGCTCGCCGCCGCGGGCCTCGAGGTAGGAGTTCTTGGGCACCATCACCTTGCGGCGGAAGATGCAGACGACCTTGCCGTCCTGGTTGTAGCCGATGGTCTCGACGTAGACGACGCCGCGGTCGTCCTTGCTCTTGGACTCGGTCTTCTCCAGCACGGTGGTCTCGCCGTAGAGGGTGTCGCCGTGGAAGGTCGGCGCGACGTGGCGCAGCGACTCGACCTCGAGGTTGGCGATGGCCTTGCCGGAGATGTCGGCCACGCTCATGCCGAGCAGGATCGAGTAGACGTAGTTGCCCACGACGACGTTCTTGCCGAACTGCGTGGTCTCGCCGGCGTAGTTCACGTCGAGGTGCAGCGGGTGGTGGTTCATGGTGAGCAGGCAGAAGAGGTGGTCGTCGTACTCGGTGACCGTCTTGCCTGGCCAGTGCTTGTAGGTCGCTCCGACCTCGAACTCCTCATAGCTACGACCGAACTGCATGACCACTCCTCGTACGACGTCGACAGGGCGCGCCCATGATGACAGGCGCGCCCCCTCGACGGTGCGGTGGCGAGGCATGGCGTTCGTCTCACCCGGTCTTTCCAGCCGGCCTTTCCAGCCGCTCAGACCCCGCCGCCACCTGCCTTGCGCCGGTGCATCTTGGGCGCACCGCCGACCACCTCGGGTCCGTGTGCCTTCTCGTGCACCGGCCCGTCCTGGTGGACACCCTTTTCATGGGTGTTCTTGCGCTCCAGCGCCTCGCGCATCTTGGACTTGAGGTCGTCGATCTCGACGTGCTCGTCGTGGGCTCCGGACTCGGCCATGGTCTCTCCTGCTGATCGGTGGATGATCTATCGGATGATCTGACGTGCTGGACAGTCCCGGGCAGATCGCCCGTCGGCCCACCATGCACCGCGTCGCGCTGGAAGTCGAGGCAATTAGACGCGCTCCGCGAAGGGGTCGGCATCCTCCTCGACCGGCCACCGCATTCACCGCGCTCGTCTACACTGAGGCGGTCCGACCACGTCCTTCCCCGACCCCAGAGGTGCTGCGTGCAACACCGCCATACCCGGCGCGATCCCACGATCCCGGTCGTGGTCGGCCTGGCCCTCGTCGTCGCGCTGCTGCTCGGCTTCCGCAGCCTCTCCGCTGACGCGCCCGCGACCACCGCGACCAGCGCCGGCACGCCCACGGCAGGTGCGAGCGCCCCCACGACGGTCGCCAAGGGCAAGACCGGCACCAAGAGCACCAAGAAGAAGGCCTCGAAGAAGAAGGGCAAGAAGAAGTCTGCCCTCGTGCTGCCCGAGAAGCCCGACAAGCCGGTCGACCTCACCAAGCCGCTGCGGGCCTCGAGCAAGATGTCGTGCGTCGACGTCGGCACCGACACCGACCTCACGGCGCTCTCCTACAACATCAAGTCCGCCTACGGCGGTCGCACGCTCGGCCAGCTCTCAGAGGTGCTGAAGGCCTCGCAGGCCGACGTCGTGCTCTTCCAGGAGATCGACCGCTTCGCCTACCGCTCACGCCAGGTGGACATGCCGGCCTACTTCGGCAGCCAGCTCGGTTTCTACCACGCGTTCGGTCCCAACGTGGACCGTCCCGGACGCGCCGACTACGGCACCGCGATCGTCTCGCGCTACCCGATCGTGTCGGTGACCAACACCCACCTCCCGCGGCCCGGCAACACCCAGCAGCGCGGTCTCCTCCACGCCGTCATCGACGTGAACGGCTCCGAGGTCAGCATCTACAACACCCACCTCCAGAACCAGAACGAGCCGGCACGCATGCTCCAGGTGGCCGCGATCAACCGGATCGTCTCCGCCGACCCGCGCCCGCAGATCCTCGGCGGCGACTTCAACGCCCAGCCCGAGTCGCGCCCGCTCCAGGTCCTCAAGTCCCACTGGATCGACGCCTGGGGCACCGTCGGCGTCGGCGACGGCCGCACCCACCCCGCGAGCAACCTGCGCGGCCGCATCGACTTCCTCATGTATGCCAACCCGGGCATCACGCCGATCGTCTCCGACGTGCTCTCGGCCAAGCTGTCGGACCACATGGCGGTGCGCGCGAGCTTCACCATCGAGGGCCCCGACGACCAGGTCTGCTTCCGCAAGCTCACCTGAGCCGACCTGCGTCCTCGGCAGCCGCCTGGGCTCAGGTACGCCGCAGCCGCGCTCGCACCCGGCCGGCCACCGCCCGGAGCGCTGAACGGCTCCGTGGGCGCGGCTCGGGGCGCTCGGTCGCTGACGACCGTCCCTCCTCGCGCTCGCTCCACCGCAGGTCGGTGAGGTCGGCGACGGTGCTGATCGCCACGGCGGCCACGTCGGCGACGTCGGGGCTCGCGGGCCCGGACGCCGCGCCGGGGTCGGCCAGCAGGTCGTCGCTGTCGCCGAGCAGATCGATGCCCAGCGCGAGCACCTCGTCGCGCTGACGACGGGTCTCCCCCACGCACCAGTCGACGGCGTTCGCGGGCAGCAGGATCGGGGTGCGCTCGTGCTGCATCAGGCTGCCGCGCGAGAGCCACGCCCGCACACCCTCCTTGTAGACCCCGCCGGCCTTCGGCATCCGGTCGCCGAGCTCGGCGTTGACCTGGCGCAGCATCTCGGCCTGGGCCAGCGACAGGGAGGCGTTGATGCCGGGCTCCGGCATCGCCAGCGTGTCCGGCTCGATCCCGATGACCCCGCAGAACAGCTCGAGCAGGGTGCCGGTGGTGCGTGAGGACGGCGGTACGGCGATGACGTGCACGTGGTCAGGCGCCAGCCCGACCGACCAGCGCCGCAGGATCTCGGGCAGCTCCTGGCGGGCGCGGAAGGTGCGCGAGGCGGGACGACGCGCACGCACCGCGGCGACGAAGGCGGCGTAGGGGCGCGTGCCGCGCTCCTTGACGTCCTGCTGCCACTCCGAGGGGATCGTGAGCCCCCAGTGGCGCGCGGTGACCACGACGTGCACGTCGAGCTCGCGCAGCTCCTCGAGGAGCAGCGCCACGGCCTCCGCGGGCAGCTCGGCGAGGTCCTCGAGGGTGATCAGGTGGCGCACGTCGGTCCGCTCCCGGAGCCGAGCGACCAGCTCGCGCAACCCCGCCCGCGCCGCGGTGTCGTCACCGGTGGCGGCAAACCGACGCAGCGGACGCACGTGGCGCGCCATCAGCTCGTCGCGGTCGCGGTAGACCAGCTCGAGCCCCTGACGGGCGAGCTCGGCACTCGAGGCGCGCAGCCCGTGCTGGAGATAGGTGGTGCCGCTCTTGCGCAGCCCGATGTGGAGATACAGCGTGGGAGCCGCTCCCATCGGGTCAGGACCTCTTCCGGCGGAGCAGACGGGCCACGCCGCTCGGCTCGGCTGCCCGGGCCTCCAGCTCGCTCACCCGAACCGCCAGCGCGTCGCGCTCGGCGCTCACCGTCGGCCACCTGCGCCTCGTGGGCGTTGAGGTCCTTCCAGTGCAGCGCGGCGAGGTCGGCCAGCGCGTCGACCGCGACCTGAGCGACCTCGGCGTCGGACACCTCGTCACCGGCCGTCGCGAAGTCGTCCGGCAGCAGCAGGTCGGCAGGGTCGCCGATCAGGTCGACGCCGAGCGCCAGCAGGCCGTCGTACTGGGCGCGCGCCTCGGCGGCGCACCACTCGCCGAACTCCGCAGGCAGCCGGATCGAGGACTGGGCCCGCGACATCAGGCTGGCGCGGGTCAGCCACTCGCGCACGCCGAAGCGGTAGTCGGTGTCGAGGTCGGGCAGTCGCTCCCCCAGCGCCACGTTGACGCGGCGCAGGGTCTCGGCCTGGTCGAGCTGGATCGACTGGTTGATGGTGCCGCGCGGGATCTTCAGGGTCTCGGGGTCGATGCCGACGAGCCCGCAGAAGAGCTGGAGCAGCGTGCCGTCGGTGCGCGAGGACGGCGGCACCGCGATGACGTGCAGGTGGTCGGGCTCGACGGTGGCGCCCCAGCGCTCGACGAGGCTCGGCAGGTCCTGCCGGTCGAGGAACTTCTCCGCGTCCGGCGTGCGGTCGCGGATCGCGGTCACGAAGTCGGCGTAGGTGACGGTGTCGCGCTCCTTGACGCACTGCTGCCACTCCGAGGGGATCGTGTAGCCCCAGTGGCGCGCGGTCACCACGACGTGGAGGTCGACGTCGGCCAGTGCCTCGAGCATCAGCGATGCAGCGGGCGCCGGCAGCTCGGCGAGGTCCTCGAGGGTGACCAGGTGGGTCAGGTCGGGGTGGCGACGCATCTTGTCGGCCATCGCGACCACCGAGGCCTCGGCGGGGCCGCGGTCGCCGCCGGCGGCGTACTGCTGCAGCGGTCGCAGCTGGCGCACGACCTGGCCCTTGCGGGTCTTGAAGGCGAGCTCGACGTCCTGGCTGCGCAGCGTCTCGACCGACTCCCGCAGCGCCTTCTGCAGGTACGACGTGCCGCTCTTGCGGGTGCCGATGTGCAGGTAGACCCGGGGGCGGGACCCGTCGCGCTCAACCATGGCGCGAGCCTAGTGGACCGCACCCCCCGTCGATCGCTCAGCCTGACGCCTCCCAGTGGGTGGGGACCCCGTGCCCGGGTGAGTGCCCCAGGATCCGACGCTCGCCGTCGGGCCAGGTCTGCAGCACCAGCAGGAACTCGTGGGCGGCGCCGGGCACACGACGGGTGGGCTCGAGACTCAGGTGGGCCAGCGGCGACGCGGGCGTGGCCGCGGCGCCGAGGGCCTCGAGACGGGCGCGGACGCGCTGCTGCTCGGGCTGGTCGAGGTACTGCCACATCACCGAGTGCCATAGCACCGTCAGGGCCCCGTCGGTGAGCTCGACGGTGTCGACGAAGTCGGCGGCGCCCTGGCGTCGTACCTCCACCGGGTGCTGCTGGGCGAGGGCGAGCGCGCCACGCAGCCGCTCGTGGCGGTGCTGCTGGTCGGGCCAGACGTAGGCGGTCAGCAGTAGCCGGCCCTCGGTGGTCGTCACGTCGACGGGCAGCAGGTCGCACCCGGTGCGGCCCACGATCCGCGGCCAGGGCGCCGTCAGCGGCACCGCACCGGTCCAGGCACCGTCGAGGACGACCGGTGAGTCGGCAGGACCCGCCTGCCTGCCGTCATCGGCGACGTAGCGGAACCGGTCGGCAAGCAGGTTCAACCCCGCCGAGGAGCCGATCTCGTGCAGGTGCACGGGCCGCTCGCCGTAGGTCTCCCCCAGCGCCAGCAACCCTGCCATCAGCGCTGCGGACCGGCCGACCTCGTTGGTCTGCGGAGCCCGGTCCAACCACTCACCGACGGCTGCGGGCTCGGTCGCCAGCAGGTCGCGGAACGCCGCCCAGCCGCCCTCGCCCTCCCAGGTCCCGCCCACGCTCGGGTAGTACGCCGCCACGGCGCCCGCGCGTCGCTCCAGCACGAGGCGGTGCACCGAGCCGGCGAGGCGCAACGCCACCGCAGAGGGGCCCGGCGCCTCGGCGTGCCCGGCTAGGACCGCGGCGGCCGGCCCGCCGGCCTCGACGTCGCCCGCCACCCGCGCCAACAGATCGGCATACATCGGCGAGCCGAGCTCCCCGCACGCCAGCGCCTGCCTCCGCACAGCCTCACTCAGCTCCACGCACCCACCCTCCCACGCCGGAAAAGCACTGATCCGCCTCGACAGCTCGAGGCGGATCAGTGACCGCAACCACCGGACCGCTCGCGGAGCGAGCCCGGTCAAACCGTCGAGCGAAGCGAGCCTGGTTGACCGGAACAGAAAGAGCGGCGAGCGAAGCGAGCGCCAAGCCTTGCGGAGCGAAGCCCCAGGGGCGAAGCCCCAGGTCAACCCTTGAGCTTGTACTCCTTGAGGAGCGCGCGGCCGATGATCATCTTCTGGATGTCGGCGGTGCCCTCACCGATGAGCATGAAGGCGGCCTCGCGGTAGAGACGCTCGATCTCGTACTCCTTGGAGTAGCCGTAGCCACCGTGGATGCGGAAGGAGTCCTCGACGACCTCGTTGCAGTACTCGGCAGCGAGGTACTTGGCCATGCCGGCCTCGACGTCGTTACGCTCGCCCTTGTCCTTGAGGCGAGCGGCGCGGACCATCATCGAGTGCGCGGTCTCGACCTTCGTGGCCATCTCGGCGAGGCGGAACAGCACGGCCTGGTGCTCGGCGATCGGCTTGCCGAAGGTCTCGCGCTGCTGGGCGTAGGCGATGCCGAGCTCGAAGGCACGGTTGGCGATGCCGCAGGCGCGAGCAGCGACGTTCACGCGGCCGACCTCGACGCCGTCCATCATCTGGTAGAAGCCCTTGCCGGCCTCCCCGCCCAGGATCTGCTCGGCCGCGATCTTGTGGCCCTCGAAGACGGCCTCGGTGGTGTCGACGCCCTTGTAGCCCATCTTGTCGATCTTGCCGGGGATGGTCAGGCCGGGAGCGGTCTCGCCGAAGCCGGCTTCCTTCTCGACCAGGAACGTCGTCATGTTCTTGTAGACGCTGTCGTTGCCCTCGTCGGTCTTGACGAGCACGGCGATCAGGTTGGAGGAGCCACCGTTGGTGAGCCACATCTTCTGGCCGTCGATGGTGTAGCCGCCGTCGTCGTTCTTGGTGGCCTTGGTCTTGATCGCGGCCACGTCGGAGCCGAGGCCGGGCTCGGACATCGAGAACGAGCCGCGCACCTCACCGGTCGCCATGCGGGGCAGGTACTTCTGCTTCTGCTCCTCGGTGCCGTGCTGCATGAGCATGTAGGCCACGATGAAGTGGGTGTTGATGACGCCCGAGACGCTCATCCAGCCGCGCGCGATCTCCTCCACGCACAGGGCGTAGGTCAGCAGCGACTCGCCGAGGCCGTCGTACTCCTCGGGGATCATCAGCCCGAAGATGCCGAGCTCCTTGAGGCCCTCGACGATCTCGGTGGGGTACTCGTCGGCGTGCTCCAGCTCGGTCGCCACCGGGAGGATCTTCTCCTCGGTGAAGGTCCGCACCGCCTTGAGGATCTCGATCTGGTCCTCGGTGAGGCCATCGGTCTCGCACAGTCGGGTCATGAGGTGGAGCTCCTTTTGATCGGTCGGCGCGTCAGTGACGACCGTCCTATATTACCGGCGAGTACGGAACACCCGTCGGGCAGTCCATCGTGCGAGGTCGGTCACAGGGGTGAGCGGCCCGGGATCAGCAGCGGAGGCCGGCGACGCCTCGGTGGCCTGCGCCGTCGCGCGAGCAGCCTGCACGAGGTCAGCGATGCTGGCGGTCGCGGCCTCGAGAAGCTCGGTCTCGGTGACCGACCCCGGGTGCCGGCGTTCCTCGAGCGGGTCGGGCGTGCGGAGCGCCTCGAGGGAGCCGCGGACGTCGTACCCCCCGCACTCGAGGGCGGCCACGCCGCGCTCTCCTCGCTCGCGGAGCACGGCCACGCGCTCCGGGGAGGGCCAGTAGCGCTCGCGGCCACGCGCGGCGAGCACCTCGCCGGCCAGGAACGAGCGGATCCACACGCCCCGATCGACCGGACGGTCGAAGTGCAGGTGCGGGTTGACCCGCCGCAGCAGCTCGACGGCGACCAGCCCGAGCGACTCGTTGGCACGAGCTGCGTCGTCGCTCACCGCGACCTCGCCCACCCCGAGCAGGTCGGCGAAGTGGTGCCAGAGGTCGAGGTGCTCCCCCGACTCGGGCGGGCAGATGACGTGGACCCGCTCGGGCGGCACGTGAGGCGCCCAGCGCTCCAGCACGCCGGCGAGGTCGAGGGTGGCCCACCCCCACTCGTCGCGGGGACGCTGGTCGTCGCGGGGCGGGTAGTGGTCGAGGTCGCCGGTGGCGCCGTTCTTGATCCACTCCTGCCACATCGCCGGTCACCTGGGCCACGACCTCACGCACGGTGAGGACCAGGTGGACCTCGGCGTCGCCGAGGTCGGCCACGGCGCGAGCGGCCTGCTCGTGGGAGGCGCCGGCGAAGAACTCGTGGGTGACCAGCGCCCGCTCGGGCCACTCCCGCACCTCGGCCGCGATCCGGTCCCAGGCTGCCGGCGCATCGGCGTGCCGGCGAGCGAGCCGGGGCTCCTCGCGTACGGCGCAGCTGGCCCACAGGTGCTCGCGCGGGCCGCGGCCGGGCAGCAGCAGCCCCCGCTCACGCAGCGCAGCGCGGTGCTCCCAGGCGATCGACTGCAGGTAGGTCGTGCCGGTCTTGGGCAGCCCGAGGTGCAGGAAGACCTGCGTGCTCACGAGCCGCTCACGAGCCGAGCTCGGCCTGGTACCGCTCGAGGATCTCGGCGGCGCGCTCGGGGTCCAGCTGGGCCAGGGGCACGAGCAGCTCGGCCACGAGGTCGGTGAGCTCGGCCACGCGCACGTGCAGCTGGCGAGCCTCGACCATGTCCTGCTCGAGTCGCGCCACCCGCTCGGGCAGGCCACTCATCGCTCGCACCCGGCCGCGCAGCTTGCCTGTGTCCTGGGCTGCCTCGTCGCTCATGCGCCCCATTCCACCACCATCCGGCACACACGGGGAGCCGGGCTGCCCGCAACCGGGTCCGACGGCAGCTCGTAGCCCTTGACCTGGCGCATCCGCTGCAGCACGACGACGCCACCGGCGGCCTCGGCCTCGCGCGCCACCACGGCCGGGTCGACGTCGTGGACCAGGCCGTCGGCGTACTCCACCGGCGCCCCGGGCTCGCCGGTCGCCATGAAGTCGAGGTAGAGCCGACCGCCCGTGCCGCCGGCGCGTCCGAGCACGGTGCGCGCCAGGCGCCACAGGCCCTCCCGACCCCGCTCGGTGGTGGCATCGACGAAGTGGCGCGCCAGGATCGCCCGGGGGCCCGGCTCGAGGGCCGTGCGTGCACCGAACGACAGCACGTGCCGGGCCTCGAGCAGGTTGACCGGGTGGAAGGTGACGCTCCAGTCCTCCGCGCGCGCCCGACGCTCGAGGTGGGCGTAGCCGTTGCCGGAGAAGTCCAGCGCCATGACCCGGTGGCCGCGGTTGGCCAGCCACACCGCGTCCTGGCCGCGTCCGCACCCGACGTCGAGGACCAACGTGTCCGCAGCCTCGCCACGGTTGAGCATGCGCGCCAGCTTGTGCGGCTCGCGGTTCCACGGGCCGTGCCCGCCGGAGGTGGAGTAGCGGCGGTCCCACAGGTTGCGATAGCTGCGGGTGCCGCGGAACCAGCCGTCGAGGCGGCGGCGTACGTCGTCGGAGGTGTGGAACGTGAAGGTCGGGTCCGGCACCCGCCACGAGGGGCCGTACATCGCGGCGAGCAGCCGCTCCGGCTCGGCCGGAGCGGGGTAGGTGCGGCCCTCGAGCTCGACCTCCCCGAGCGGCAGCATCCACGACTCCTCGAAGGACTCGTAGATCTCTCCCATCAGCACCAGGTGGCCCTCGTGGAAGAACCCGGCGAACACGTCGAGACCGATCGCGTGGTCGGGCTCGTCGATGCTGCCGGTCTGCACGGTGACCTTGAACGCGGCGCCGCTGTAGCGGGCGATCTCGAAGCCGAGCGCGCACAGCTCGCGCTGGAGGCGGAAGGACTCGCGGATCACGTCCACCGGGTGGGTGTGGCCACTGATGTAGCCGACGTCGGCGTCGTTGTCGTGGCCGATCACCTTGCCGGCGCGCACCGCGCCCAGCAGCGTGCCGTACGCCGGGAAGGCCGCGACACCGCACCGCCCGAGCGCGTCGATCACCGTGGTCAGGGCATCCATCAGCGGTTCGAGCTGCCCGGCGTCGCGGGCCTCGAAGGTGCGCACCAGCCGGCCGGTGCGATCGATGGCCAGGGGGTGGCCGGCGGCATCGTCGAGTCGCACCGGGGTGTCGCTGTCGCCGAACCGGAGCTGGCTCGAGCACAGGACGGCGCCCTCGGCATCGTGCAGCTCGAGCTCGGCGACCCCGTCCAGGAACTTGACGAGGTCCTGGGGCCAGGCGACCTGCCAGCCCGCACCGGAGGGTGCGCGGGTGGCCACCTCTGCGGGGCGCAGGGACCAGATGCGGCGGCCGAAGAGGAGCAGGTGCCAGATCGCGTCGGGCGCGGCAGCCAGCACCAGCCCGTCGGTGGTCAGGGTCGGTGCGGCCGCAGCCGACCGGGAGCTCGCCGCCATGCTCACACCCGCCCGAGGAAGCGGTCGGGGATCCGGACGAGGGGTCGCTCCCGCATGGCCGGCACCTGGCCCTGGCCGGTCGCGCGCCACATGGCGCCCTGCCGCTGCACGATGCGGCCGAGCTTCTCCGCGCGCGGCTTGAACACCTCGATCGACTCCGGGTCGGTGGTCGCGGCGATCTCGTCGAGCAGGGCGACCATCTCGTCGGCGGGTCGCGCCCAGCTCGTCCTCGCCGCGCGCCCCTCGCTCTGGTTGAGGTGGTGCCGGCGGGCAGCCGAGGCCTCGAGGTGGTCACGGTCGGCGAACTTCATGTGGAACATGAACAGGTCGGGGTCCACCTCGAAGGGACACAGGATCCCGTGGGAGGCGTGCGCCCAGTCGGCCGGCACCCACTTCAGCGACGGCTTGCACATCAGCGGCAGGAACTTCGCGTAGCGCCGCTGGCCGAGGATCGGCTCGTCGTCGCGCAACGCCTCCTCGCGCGGGAGGTCGTGCACGACGTTGAGCCCCAGCACCCCCAGCGCCGTGTGGCCAGGGCGGTCGGCCACGAAGTGCCGCAGGCTCTCGTGGCGCTTGGGGTCCGCGATGACGAACTCGTCGGCATCGCAGAACAGCAGGGCGTCGTAGGCCTCGAGCAGGCCGGCGGAGATCCCGGCCAGCAGGCCCATCCGGGCCGGCTCGAATCCCTTCTTGTGCAGGTAGGGGATCTTGATGACCGGGCAGGGCAGGTCGTCGGTGGAGCCGTCGGTGCTGTTGTCGTCGATGACCAGCACGTGCTCGGCGCCCACCTGGGCGGTGTAGTGCTCCACCCAGCGACGAAGCATCGTGCCTTCGTCGCGGGCCATCGTCACCACACCGAGGGCCGGCAGCTCGCCCTCGGGATGAGTGACCGTCGAGGGCGCGACGAACGCCGACGCGGGGGGCGTCTGCTCCTCGGTCGACCGGGTGGCACCACGTCGCAGCTTCACTCGTGCGCACCGCCCGTGTTGCCCTTGCGGCGCTTGCGCGCGGCCTGACGCGCGGCTCGGCGCTGCTTGCGGTCGGCGGTGCTCCACGCATCGACGAGGTGGGCGATCCCGTCGACCGCCGCGGCCAGCTGGTCCTCGAGGGCGACATCGTCGGCGTGGACGCCCGGCACCGGCTGCGGCAGCAGCTCGTCGAGGTCACCCACGACCCGGTGCCCCTGGGAGCGCAGCCGGTCGACCTGCTTGCGACCACGCGCATCGACCCAGGACTCCGACAGCCCGAGGCGGGGCTCCTCCCCCTGCCGCGCGACCAGTCCGCGCTTGGCCAGGATGTGCTTGACGTACTTGTCATAGCTGCGCGGCAGCGTGCCGTCCTCGCCCACCATGCGCCGGTTGAGGCGCAGCAGCACCTCGGCGGTGGCCAAGCCGATGGAGGGATTGGCGCGGACGTCGAGGTCGCACCGGCTCGGGTCGATCTCCAGCACCGAGGCGAAGCGCTGCCACAGCAGGCCCGGGTCGGCCCCGGGGCGCGGGACGGTCACCAGGGTCAGCCGGTCCTGCCCCACCCCGTCCGCCCAGCGCTGGGCGATGGCGGGGATCGCCTGGTGGCGCCAGAAGTTGCGACCCGCGGCCACCGAGCGGTCCTCGGCGCGGACCGCAGCGAGGTAGTCGGCCCAGCTGGCGGTGGTGCCGTTCTGCGTGGACTCCAACCACATCGCGGGGATGTTGCGGCCGAGGTCGCGGCAGGTGAGCACGGCTTCGACGCGGGCTCCGGGGAACGAGCCGACGATCCGGCTGATCTGCTCCTTGTTGCGCGGCCCGAGGAACTCCATCGAGATGACCGCGGTGCCCGACCAGGCGTTGACCTCGTCGCAGAGCTGGCGCCACTTCCCGTCGGGTGCCATCGGCTGCTGCTCGGGTCCACCGCTGGCGATCAGGTCCTGGACGGCGTTGACCTGCGACTTCCAGCGCTCGCCCGGGAACAGGACGCCCTGCTCGAGGAGCCGGTCCTTGTTGTGCCCCAGCACGTTCTGCACGAAGCTCGTCCCGGACTTCATGGAACCGACGTGCAGCACGACGCGCTCGGCCACCGGGACCCCTCTCTCACCGCGACGCCGCAGCGTCGACCACCAGACGCCCGGTCAGGGAACCGTGACGTCGACCACCGGGAGCCAGTGGTCGGTGGAGAGCCTAGCCAGTGGCGGCTTGGTGAACTCGAAGCCCTCCATCGCAGCCGTGCTCGAGCCGAAGATCCAGTCGACCCGCATGAGCTTGGGGGTGACGCAGTCGCCGTTGGGCTTGAGGCGGCCGCCCGAGGCGCTGACCAGGCCGGTCTTCTGCATCACCTTGCACACGATGGTCTTCTTCTCGTTGAAGTCACCGACGTAGAACACCGGCAGCCCGGTCTCCTCGAGCTCCTTGATCTTGGCGATCTGGACCTTGGTGGCCTGGTTGCGCTTGCGCTGGTAGGCCCAGCCGGCGTTGTGGATGTTCATCACCCAGAACTCGCGCCCGGTCGAGATCTGACGCAGCTTGACCACCGGTCGGGGCAGCTTGCGGGCCACGAACTGGGTGTAGATGACGCTGGTCTCGAGGGCCTCGAAGTCGGTGGTGTCCCACACGATCGCGGTCTCCACGCCGAGGTCACCGGCAGACGGCTCCGGGTAGGAGGCCAGGCGCCCCTGGGACCCGCCGACGATCGCGGCGAGCTGGCCCGCGTCCTGCTCCTGGATGCCGGCGACCTGGATGCCGTTGTTGACCAGCAGCTGGGAGGTCCAGTCGGCGCGCACCCGGCTCGGGGCGAAGTTGTCGGCATCAGCGTTGGGACGCGTGTGGTGGTTGCCCAGGGTGTTCAACGTGGCGAGCCGGAACGACAGCTGGGCGTTGTCACGACGCGGGGGCGAGGAGAACGACGCCTTCCGTCCGCGCGAGCTGGCCCCGTCGTCACCGAGCTGACCACGCTCGTTGTTGCCCCAGCAGACGGCCTTGCCGGACTCGGTCTCGGCACACATGTGGTACCAGCCGCCCGACACGGTTGCGGGGGTGGTGGAGTAGGTGCCGCCGCGCTGCACCGGGACGCGCGCCCCGGGGAGGGCGGGCTGGGTCCCGGCCACCTGGCCGTAACGGTTGTCGCCCCAGCACCACAGCTTGCCGTCGCGGTCCACCAGGCACGAGGAGCCCTCGGCGGTGGCCACCGAGACCGCCCGGTGGTCCCCGGGGACCTTCACCGGCGTGGCGGCGTAGATGGGTGCGTCGGCGCCGGCCTGCCCGAGGTCGTTGCGACCCCAGCAGCGCACGACGGAGTTGCGCTGGCGCGCCGCAGGTGTGGGTCCAGGAGAGCGACACGTCGCGCCAGCCCGCACGACCCACGACCTTGGTGGGGCGGGACTGGTCGCGGAAGTCGCCGGTGCCGAGCTGACCGAAGGTGTTGCGGCCCCAGCACCACAGGGTGTGGTCGGCCTTGGTCGCGCAGGTGTTCCAGCCCGAGACCGCCACCGAGGTCCAGCCACCACCGGGCACGCGGTGCAGCGCCCGGTCCTGCTTGGTGTTGCCCTGGCCGAGCTGGCCCCAGGAGTTGTCGCCCCAGCACCACAGCTGGCCGTTGGTGCGCACCGCGCACGTGTGGTACCAACCAGTGGCGACCTGCTCCCAGTTGCGGTTGCCGCGGAGGCGCTTGGGCTTGCTCACCGCAGCCCGGTCACCATCGCCGATCTGACCGCGGTGGTTGAGCCCCCAGCACAGCAGCGCGTGCGTCGTGCGAACCGCACAGGTCGTCGACCCGCCCGAGGAGACCTGCGCCCAGCCGCCCTTGCCGCCCACCTGGGTCGGCGGCACCGGACCGGGGCCCATCGTCTTGAGGCCGAGCTGGCCGAAGGTGTTGCGTCCCCAGCACCACAGGGTGCCTCCCTCACGCAGGCCGCAGGAGAACTCGCCACCGGCGCTGACCTCGCCGAGGCCCGGCGTACGGGCCACGCGCGCAGCGGGGCGGGCGGGCGCGGCTGCGGCGACTGCCGCGGCGGACACGCTCCCCACCAGGGCCGACGGCGCCGCCGTGGCGGGCGACGCGAGCGGGGCCAGCAGGGGTGCGGTGAGGCCGAGAACGACCGTGACGAACAGGGCGCGGGCGCGAGCTCGCATGGTCGACCTCCTGATGAGGCGGGGGAAGGGGACGGTGACCGAGCCCCAACCGTACCTTTGGTCACACCAGTACCGCTAGGGAACGCGTCAACGCCGCCTGCACACCCAGGGGCGCCGCTCGGTTCCGGCCGGAGTCGCTCTGACCGCACCGGGTCTCGACGCGCCCCCTCGGGCGGGGGTTGCTCGGCTCGCACCGGGTCTCGACGCGCCCGTTCCGGCCTCGTTCCTCGGCCGGAGGGCTTGCTCGACCTTCGTCCTGGACGGGCCCGTCCTCGTGCCTCGGACGGCCCCTCAGGACTCCATGTTGCGGTAGGGGTCGACCTTCACGCGACGGTAGGCCGGGTCACGAGGAGCGCTGACGAGGTGGATGTCGTACATCTCGTTCACCCAGCGGGTGTACTTCCGCTCGACGTTGTCGCGGTCGATGATCATGCCCTGCTCGTCGGACTGCACAGCCGTGCCCGACCAGTTGCCCGAGCCGTTGATGATGATGCGCTCGCCGCGGTTGCCGTCGTAGTTGCCGCTGATCGACATGATCTTGCCGTGCAGGTAGCGGTCGTAGGCGCCGTCGCCGTCGGTGTCCTGCACGAGGTGGTTGGCGTTGAGGGCCTTGACCGGGCCCTTGGAGGCGCCGACGGCCTGGCTGTAGACGACCTTGACGTTGCAGCCGCGGTTCTTGAGCTGGAGCAGCCGGCGCGCGATCGCCGCGCCGATCTGGTTGTTGAACACGTCCATCGCGACCCGGATGACGGTCCGGCCCTTGGTGCCGGCGCCCTTGGCGCCCTTGCACTTGACCTTGTCGAGCATCTGCAGCGCCAGGTGCCGGCCACTGACCTTGGGGAACCAGAAGCCGACGATCGTGCCGTCGGTGTACTGGGTGTAGCGCCGCTTCTTGTCGGCGATCATCTGGTTGAAGACGCGCATGTAGTTCTTGTAGGTGACCGGACGCTCGGTCACGGTGAACAGCTCGTTCCACTGCACGGTCGCGGCCGAGGTGGTGAGGTTGGCCGACGTGTTCATGACGACCTTCTCGGTCTGGCCGGCCTTGCTGAAGATGTAGTACTTCGCGTGCATGGCACCGCCCGCGCCGCGGCACGAGTGGTCACAGGTGCGGATCCAGCTGCGCAGGGCCGCCGGACGCTCCTTGTTGCCTGCCTCGCGCAGGTTGCGACGCATCGAGTTGTAGGCCCCGCCGCCGCCCTGTGCCTCGGCCAGGGTGCGCGCCATGATGATCCGCACGCTCACGCCCCGGTTGTGGGCGCGGGTGAAGGCCTTGACATAGCGATCGCTGGCGAAGTTCCACGACACCGCGCGGATCTTCTCGCCGCTCTTGGTGTGGTTGATCGCGGCGACGATCTTGTTGGTGATCCGGCCGCGCGTCTCGTCGAGGGGGTTGGTCAGCGTCACTCCGGCGGCGACGTGGAAGCGGTTCTTGGCCGGCTTCTTCGCAGCAGCCTTCGACTTCAGCGGCTGGGCCGTCGCCACCCGGCCCTCGGTCGCCGGAGCAGCCGAGGAGAGGGGGGTCGCGGCCGGCACGACCAGCAAGCCGAGCAGGGTCACCGTGGAAACGGCAAGGATCTTGATGTTCACGCAGAAGCTCCAGAGAGGTCGGGAGAGCACGCCTTGAGTGACCTCCGAGTGCGGGCGATGGAGATCACGGGCGGGGTCAGGTCAGGCCTGGCACGCGTCGAGTGCTCGGCGGTAGAACTTGTCGGTGGCAAGGTCGGAGACCTCGTTGATCACCCGGCCGGTGACCGCGTAGAAGCGGCCGTCATAGGTCACGATCGAGGCGCCGTAGGAGCACTTGTGCTTGTCGGCCCTGACGTCGGCTCCGGCTTCGTTGCAACCGCGGTAGTTGCGCGGGAGGTCCTCACCGGCCACCCAGAGCGAGGAACACTCGGGCAGGTCACTGGTCACCTCGGCAACGTCGCTGTTCTCGCTGGCCGGGGTGCTCTGCGCCGCTGTCGGATCCGCGGCGGCCTCGGGTTCAGCGTCCCCACACCCGGCGAGCAGAACCAGTCCGAGGGCGGCGACCGACACCACACCCGGGATGCGCACGGCGAGAGAGGGTCCCATGGGCCCACCATACGTTCACTGGAGAGATCCTGCAGAAATCAGTGCGACACGACGTTGCGCGGGCTGCTCGCGGCGTGCCGGCACCGGGTGGGCGATACGTTGACCCCATGAGCACCAGCCCGCTTCGTGTCTACGTCGCCCGGCTGGTCGGTCTCCCCATCTTCGACCCTCAGGGCGACCAGGTCGGCAAGGTGCGCGACCTTGTCGTCGTGCTGCGCTCGGAGGCCAGTCAGCCGCGCGTCCTCGGCCTGGTGTCCGAGGTGCCCGGCCGGCGCCGGATCTTCGTGCCGATGACCCGGGTGACCAACATCGACAGCGGCCACGTCTACACCACCGGCCTGCTCAACATGCGCCGCTTCGAGCAGCGCTCCACCGAGACCCTGGTGATCGGCCAGATGCTCGACCGGCGGGTGACCATCCCCGGCGACATCACCGGCACCGTCTACGACGTGGCCATGGAGCAGGGCCGCACCCGCGACTGGGTGCTCAGCAGGGTGGCGGTCCAGGAGCCGGCCAAGGCCTTGCGCCGACGCGGACAGACCCACGTCGTGGAGTGGCGCGACGTGCGCGGGCTGACGCACCCCGGTGGCGAGACCCAGGGCGCGACCCACCTGCTCCACGCCCTCAACGAGATGCGGCCGGCTGACGCCGCGACGATGCTGCACGACCTGCCGCTCGAGCGCCGGCGGGCGGTGATCGCCGGGCTCGACGACGAGCGGCTGGCCGAGGTGCTCGAGGAGATGTCGGAGGACGACCAGGTCGCGGTGCTGGGCAACCTCGACAGCGAGCGCGCCGCCGACGTGCTCGAGGAGATGTCGGCCGACGACGCCGCCGACCTGATCGCCGACCTGCCGCCGGAGACCGCCGAGATCCTGCTCGACCTCATGGAGCCCGAGGAGGCCGAGGACGTCCGTCGACTGATGTCCTACGTCGAGGACACCGCCGGCGCCATGATGACGCCGTCACCGGTCATCCTCGGCACCAACGCCACGGTCGCCGACGCGCTCGCCCACGTGCGCAACCCCGAGCTGACGCCGTCGCTGGCGGCCCTGGTCTACGTCTGCCGCGCCCCGCTCGAGACCCCCACCGGCAAGCTGCTCGGGGTGGCCCACATCCAACGGCTGCTCCGCGAGCCTCCCTCGAGCCTGGTGGCCGGCGCCCTCGACGAGTCGCTGGAGAACCTGCGCCCCGAGGCGACCCTGGAGCAGGTGGCACTGCACCTGGCGACGTACAACCTGGTCGCTGCACCGGTCGTCGACGAGAACGGTCACCTGCTCGGTGCGGTGACCGTCGACGACCTGCTCGACCACATGCTCCCGACCGGCTGGCGGGACCGCGCCCTCTCCGACGTCACCAGGACGACCCGTGGCTGAGCGACGCACCCGGCTCGACACGCCGCGCGACAACCGTCGCCAGATCGTGCGGCGCCCCGCCTACGACCCCGACACGTTCGGCGTGTTCGCCGAGCAGTTCGCCCGCTTCATGGGCACCGCGACGTTCCTGGCCTACATGACCCTGGTCGTGGTCGTCTGGATCGTGTGGAACGTCGTGGTCCCGGGCGGTGCCCGGTTCGACGTCTACCCCTACATCTTCTTGACCCTGATCCTCAGCCTCCAGGCGTCCTATGCCGCTCCGCTGATCCTGCTGGCACAGAACCGCCAGGAGCAGCGCGACAAGGTCATCGCCGAGCAGGACCGTCAGGCCAACGCCCGCGCCCACGCCGACATGGAGTTCCTCGCCCGCGAGGTGGCCTCCCTGCGGATGGCGGTCAGCGAGGTGGCCACCCGTGACTACCTGCGCTCCGAGCTGCGTGCGCTGCTGTCCGAGCTCGACGAACGCTCACACCGACCGCCCGAATAGCCCGCGTCGTCGACGCGGGGTGGACGGGGTGGGTGCCGCACCGCCCGCGCTCGCGCCGTTGAAGAACTGCCCCTTGGGCGCCCCCCGCAGCCCCTCGAGGCCCCGGCGCAGCCCGTCGACCACCGCCGGGTCGGCGGCCGGCCGGTGACGCCCTGCCGTGGGGTCGGTCTCGATCAGCAGCCCGAGACGCAGCAACGTCTCGGCGTCGTCCTCGGTCGTCGCGCGATAGACCTCGACGAGGCGCTCGTGGAGCACCGTCGGCTCGAGCCCCTGCTCGATCAGCTCGCGCAACGCCTTGGCGTGCGCCGCCCGACCCGGGCGATAGCTGGCGGGCGGCCCCGAGGTGACCATCGCGGTCCACTTGCGCACGAAGTCTTCACCTGAGTACGACTCGTAGTGGAAGAGCTCGAGGCGATCGTCGCGGTACGCCGGCACCGCTGCCCCCTCGGCGTCGAGCACGCGGTGCAGCCCGAAGGACCCGGGGACCCCGACGCGCACGCCGGCCTTCCCCTGGAGGTGCCCGTTGAAGTACGCGCGGTTGCTCGGCTCGGCGAGCACGCCGAGCTCGTGGAGGCGGGCCAGCTCAGCGTCGTCCAGCTCCCGCTTGAACAGGGTCGGCTCGCCGTCCCAGTGCAGCCGGCTGACCGCCTCACGCGGAGCGAGCTGCACCGCTCCCCCGTCGTCGGGCAGCGAGGCGAGCACGTCGCGGTCCAGACGCACGACCTCGTCCCCGTCGATGTGGAACACCCAGGTGGCGTTGTCGGACGCGGCCCGCTGGGCCAGGTGCTTGACCACCGTGGCGTTGGTGCACTGACGCTCGTTGAGCGCCCGGGGGCGATCTGCTCCCCACCACCCACGGCCGGCGCGGACGCAGGTGACGTCGGGATGCGCCTCCAGGAAGTCGCGGACCTCGGGCTGACCGTCGTCGCCCGGAGCGTCGAGGAAGACCACCAGGTGGTCCAGGCCGCCGCCCAGGTTGCCGGTCACGAACCGCTGCACGTGGGCGAGCGTGTCCTTGACGGTGCTGGCCGCGATGAGCATGGCGGCAGCCTACGCAGGCACCCTGGCGTAGGCGTGGCGGCCACGAGCGGTGTCGTGCGGGTGGCGTCGACCACGACCAGCAGTCCCACCGGGCCGCTCGATGGCGCCACTGCTGGGGACGTCTCCTAGACTCGGGGCATCATGACTTCACCCACGCACGAGCAGCTCACCGCCGCCCTGGCGACCGTCAACGACCCGGAGATCAAGCGTCCGATCACCGATCTCGGCATGGTCGAGTCCGTGGAGATCGACGACGCGGGGCTGGTGCGCGTCACGGTGCTCCTCACCGTGGCCGGTTGCCCGCTCAAGGACACCATCACCCGCGACGTGACCGGCGCCCTGGAGCGCCTCGACGGCGTCACCGGCGTCGACCTCACGCTCGGGGTGATGACCCCCGAGCAGCGCTCCGGGCTCGGCGAGCAGCTGCGCGGCGGCGCGGCCCAGCGCGAGATCCCCTTCGCCCAGCCGGGGTCGCTGACCAAGGTCTTCGCGATCGCCAGCGGCAAGGGCGGCGTCGGCAAGTCGTCGGTCACCGTCAACCTCGCCATCGCCATGGCCAAGCAGGGTCTGAAGGTCGGTGTGGTCGACGCTGACATCTACGGACACTCGGTGCCGGCGATGCTCGGCGTGGCCGACCACCGCCCGACCCAGGTCGACGACCTGATCATGCCCGTCCCGACCCCCAGCGGCGTCTCGGTCATCTCCATCGGCATGCTCAAGCCGCGTCGCGACCAGGTCGTGGCCTGGCGCGGCCCGATGCTCGACCGCGCGCTGGTCCAGATGCTCGCCGACGTGTTCTGGGGCGACCTCGACGTCCTGCTGCTCGACCTCCCGCCCGGCACCGGCGACGTCGCCATCTCGCTGGGCCAGCACCTGCCGAGCGCCGAGGTCATCGTGGTGACCACTCCTCAGGAGGCTGCGGCCGAGGTGGCCGAGCGCGCCGGGACGATGGCCTCGATGATGCACCAGCGTGTCGTGGGCGTCGTGGAGAACATGAGCTTCCTGCCGTGCCCGCACTGCACCCCCGAGGGCAAGGACCACCGCATCGAGGTCTTCGGCTCCGGCGGCGGCGACCGCGTGGCTGCCACCCTCGGAGAGCGCTTCGGCTACGACGTGCCCGTCCTCGGCCGGATCCCGATCGACATCTCCCTGCGTGAGGGTGGTGACGCCGGCAAGCCGATCGTCGAGTCCGACCCCACCGCGCCGGCTGCTCAGGAGCTCACCAAGGTCGCCGACGCGCTGTCCGGTCGTGGTCGCGGTCTGGCCGGCATGCAGCTGGGGCTCACTCCCTCGAGCAAGTTCTAGGACCTCGCCGTGTTCGGGGTCGGCATCTTGGAGCTGGGGGTCATCGCTCTCGTCGCGATCATGGTGTTCGGCCCTGACAAGGTGCCCGAGCTCGCCAAGCAGGCCGGCGCGATGATCCGCAAGGCCAAGCAGTTCGCCGACTCCGCGCGCGACGACCTGCGCGAGGAGCTCGGCCCGGAGTACGCCGACCTCGAGCTGCGCGACCTCGACCCCCGCACGATCGTGCGCAAGCACATCATGGAGGCGATGGAGGAGTCCGGGGCGGAGGCCTCGCGGCCGCAGCGCCGCGGCCTGCGTCCGCTCGCCGAGGGCGAGATCCCACCCTTCGACGTCGACGCCACCTGATCCCTCAGGTGCTCTGCACCGTCGCCAGCGACTCGAAGGCGACCAGCCCGACGTGGGCGTTGTCGCCCAGCCCTTCGACGACCTCGACGAAGTCCTGACCGACCCGGCGCAGCATCCCGTCGTGGCTGCCGCCGTCGGTGCGGCGTACGACGCACCGCTCCCCCGCGTCGGCGAGCCGACGCAGCGCTGAGCCCAGCCCGAGCCGCGCGATCGGCGACCAGGCCACCTCGGGCACCGCTCGCTCCGAGGCGCCGTCGACCGCGGCGATCGCGGCGTGCCGCACCACCCACTGCTGCCCGGGGGCGACGAGCAGGCACCACCCCGTCGCCACCCGCTCCAGGCGCCCGCGCAGCCTGCCCACACCGCAGACGTGCAGGCTCACCTCCGTGTCGAGCGAGGCCGCGAGCCGGGCCGCGAGAGTGACCTGCTGGTACTCACTGCGGCTGCGGTCGGCCAGTTCCGCCTCGCGCTCGAAGGCGTAGAGCCCCACGGCCTCTTGCTCGAGGTCGTCGAGGACCCCGAACAGCTGCTCTTCCCAGGTCATGGCGCCGAGCCTAGGCCCCGCCCGCTGTCCAGCACACCTGTGGAGAAACGCTTGACGACTGCCTCATACAGATGTTGAGTGAAGCAAACGCACGCAAACGCAAGGGTTCTCGGGATGATCACTTCGCACCATCGCTGCCTGCTCGTCTGGGTGGTGGCCACGGCCGTGGCCCTCGCCACCTGCTGGTGGAGCCTCTCGACCACCCCGCCCACGGCGATCGCCTTCGCCACCTGGGTCGACCGCGGCGCCGCCTGGGTGCTCAGCGCTGCCGCCGTCTGGGCTTGGCTCGTGACTTCCCTGGTGCTCGGTGGCGAGGTCGTGGCCGCCCGGCGCGGGCGAGCCGTCACCGTGCGCGGAGTGCCGTCCTGGGCCCGTCGGGCAGTGCTCGGCGCGTGCGGCGTCGTGCTGATGAGCACCTCACCGGCGCTCGCAGACGGGACCGACCACCAGGCACCGTCCCGCAGCACCCAGGACCCCCAGGTGCTGGTCGGGCTGGCGCTCCCCGACCGCACCACCGGGGCCGAACCCGGACGCGTGCACTCGCTGCCCACGTCATGGACCGCCGCCTCCGCCCGGAGCGCGGTCGCCGTCGCCTCGTCCGGCGTCGTGGTGGGCCCCGGCGACTGCCTGTGGGGCATCGCCGCCGACCTGCTCCCCCGCGCCGCCACGCCTGCCGAGGTGGCCGAGCTGACGGCCCGGCTCCACGACCTCAACCGCGACGTCATCGGTGGCGATCCCGACCTGATCCTGCCCGGCCAACACCTCCGCACGTCCGCCCTCTGATGCTCCGGGAAGGAGCCCCCATGTCCCACTCACTGCCTCGCGCCGGCGAGAACGTCGTACGGCTTCGCATCCCGGTGCCCCTCGAGGAGACCCAGGGCGCGCTGGCCCTCGCCCTGATGCCGCGCATGGAGCCGCCGCGCTCGCAGCTCGGCGGCGCCGTCGCCCGCTCCCGCCCGGAGCTCGACGCGTGGACCCGCCGCTTCGTCCAGGCTGCCGTCGAGATCGTCGGAGGAGACCGCCCGGTCAGCCAGCTGGCTCGCTGGACCAGCCGCGACGTCTACCTCGACCTCGAACGCCGAGCCCTGCTGGTCGCCCGCGCCGGCGGCCACCAGCCCGGCACCGCGCGCGTGCAGCCCGTGCGCCCACGGGTGCACAGCGTGCACTCCTGTCAGGTCGGCGCCGATGTCGTCGAGGCCGGCGTCCACGTGCGCCACGGCGCGCGCTCCCGAGCAGTCGCCTGTCGCTTCGAGCTGCGCCGAACCCGCCACGACACCCGCTGGGTCTGCACCGCCCTCGAGTTCGCCTAGACCTCCTCGCCCTCGGGCGCATCGGAGGTTGAGCCGGGCGAGCCCCTGGGCGAGCCCTCCGACGTTGCCCGGCGAGGTCACCGGCGAGGTCACCGGCGGCGTTGAGGCGGTCGGTCGGCCTGCGGGGGCCTCGATACGGCCGCCCTCGCTGACGCTCGTGCGTCCTACTCGACCACCTTGGGCCTACGGGAGGGCGGTCGGCCTGCGGCGGAGCGGTCCGGGCGTGCCGGTGACCCCGCCGGGGGCGGGGTGTGGGGCGGTCAGGGTCGTCGACGCGATCGGACCGTGAAGGTGTAGCCCGAGGGGCTCGTCCACTCATGGACCCCCGCCGCCGAGGTGCTGTAGCCCCACCCCGAGTGCGTCTTCGCGCGGTGATGGCGTCGGCACAACGGCGACAGATTCGCCGAGCTCGTTTCCCCGCCCTGCTCGAACGGGACCTGGTGGTCGAGGTCGCACCGCCGCGACGGACGGGTGCAGTACGGGAACACACACGTCGGGTCCCGCAGGACAACCTGCTCCCGCAGCGCTCTCGGAGGGTTCGTACCCGTCGCAGACGATGTTCTCGTTGAGGTCGATGACCTCCTTGACGACCACCTTGGTCGCGGACGCCGCACCAGGAGCGGATCTGGTCGATCAGCACGTTGGACCGGGTGTTCTCCACCACCGCCAGGTCACTTGAGTTGAGGGAGTCGGCGTCGAGGTGGGCGTAGATCGTGACCGCCCGCTCCAGAGGCAGCCCCTGCTGACCACGGGCCAGGTCACCCACGGCCATCGCACGGCGTACGTCCAGCGACTCCTCACACCCCGACTCACGGAGCAGGGCGGCGCCGGCGCGGACGGCCTGCTCCAGGTCGAGGGCATCGGCCAGGTCGAGGGTGCCGTTGACCTCCACGACCCCCTCCAGGGACACCTGCTCGGTGTGGATGTCGAACTTGCGGTGCTCCTGCGCCACCTTCTGCCGCCGCTCTGCCTCTGCGGGGTCGAAGCGGGCGATCGCCTCCTCCACCGTGCGCTCGATCTGCGCGAACGAACAGATGTGGGCGGTCGGGGCGAGCATCCGGTCGACGTACGCAGCACCTTCTTGGCACAAGATCATCGTGAGCTCGGCGACCTTGAAGGCCCGCCACACCGGCACCTCGAGCTTCAGCACCCGCTCCCAGAGCTTGGGGAGGCGGTAGCGGACCTCGAGGGTCTTGCCGATCAGGTTGAACGCCGAGTCTGTGGACCGACCCAACAGCATCCCGAGCTCTTCTGCCGCGAACTCACTCACCACCGGACAACCCGCGCCACCGAGGGGGATCCCGGTGTCCCAGAACGAGCACCCCTCGGCCTCAGCGCCGGTCAGCGTGTGCTCGGCCGCCCAGTCGATCACCGTGACCAGCATCGCCACCTCGGACGCATCCGCAGCCGCTTTCGCCTCGACCACGGCGGCGGTCGCCGGGGAGGGGGTGCGGGGGCTGGGCATGGTCTGATTCTACTGCCGTCCGCCGACATTCGCTAGCGTGTTCGAATTGCTTGTGGATGGGGACTTGTGGATGGGGAACCGGGGTTGCGGGACGGCGGTCGGCCTGCGGGCGGGGCCTCGATACGGCCGCGCTCGCTGCGCTCGTGCGTCCTACTCGACCAGCCTGGGGTGACGGGAGGCGGTCGGGCTGCGGCGGTTTCGTCTCGGACTCGCTTCGCTCGCCCGGCTCAACCTCCGGTGCCACTCGCCCGGATCGCCCTTGCGAAAAACACGAGCCGGCTCGACCTCCGAGGAGGTCGAGCCGGCGAGGCGTGGCGATCAGCCGTTGGAGCGCGCGGTGAGGCCCGTGGGCCCGCCCGGTGCGCCGTGGCACTGCTTGAACTTCTTGCCCGAGCCACAGGGGCACTTGGCGTTGCGGCCGGTGCCGGCGAACTCGTCCTCCGCCGCCGGGCTGGCGATGACCTCGGGCTCGCCGTCCTCGCTGGGGCCGGCGTACGTGAGGTTCTGCGGAGGCGCAGGCCGCTCGAGGCCCTTGGCCTTGATCTGGGGAGCAGCAGCGCGCTGCGGGACGGTGCCCTCCGGCTGCAGCAGCGGCTCGTAGACCTCTTCGGTCTCGGGCTCGTCGTCCTCGTCGTCGACCTGGACCTCGAGGTTGAAGAGGTAGCCGACCGACTCCTCCTTGATGCCGTCCATCATCGCGGCGAACATGTCGAAGCCCTCGCGCTGGTACTCCACGAGCGGGTCGCGCTGGGAGTAGGCACGCAGGTAGATGCCCTCGCGCAGGTAGTCCATCTCGTAGAGGTGCTCGCGCCACTTGCGGTCGAGCACCGAGAGCAAGACGCGCCGCTCGAGCTCGCGAGCGACCTCCTCGCCGACCTCGGCCTCACGAGCGTCGTAGGCGGCCTGAGCGTCGGCCTTGAGCAGGTCGATCAGCTCTTCCTTGTCGAGGTTGCTCTTGCCGCCGGCCTTGGCGGCGAGCTCCTCGCGGTCGAGCGAGACCGGCCAGAACTGACCGAGGTCGGTCCACAGCTGCTCGAGGTCCCACTCCTCGGCGAAGTCCTGGAGGTTGCCGCGCACGGTGCCCTCGACGACGTCGTCGATGAAGGTACGGATCTGCTCCTCGATGTCAGCACCCTCGAGCACCTCGCGACGCTCGCCGTAGATCACCTGGCGCTGGCGGTCCATCACGTCGTCGTACTTGAGGACGTTCTTGCGCGAGTCGAAGTTCTGCGCCTCGACCTGGCTCTGGGCGCTGGCGATCGCACTGGTGACGCGCTTGTTCTCGATCGGGACGTCGTCGGGGATCTTGAGCATGGTCAGCACGCGGTCGACCCACTCGGACTTGAACAGACGCATCAGCTCGTCCTCGAGCGACAGGTAGAACCGCGACTCACCCGGGTCACCCTGACGTCCGGAGCGACCACGCAGCTGGTTGTCGATCCGTCGCGACTCGTGGCGCTCGGTGCCCACGACGTAGAGGCCACCGAGCTCGCGCACCTCGTCGTGCTCGGCACCGACCTGCGCCTTGATCTGCTCGACCATCGCGGGCCAGGCAGCGTCGTACTCCTCAGCGGTCTCGCCGGAGGGCTCGAGGCCCTTCTTGCGCAGCTCGGCGTCGGCGAGGAACTCCACCGATCCACCGAGCATGATGTCGGTGCCTCGACCGGCCATGTTGGTGGCCACGGTGACGGCGCCCTTGTGGCCGGCGAGAGCGACGATCTTGGCCTCGTCGGCGTGCACCTTGGCGTTCAGCACGCTGTGGGGGATCCCCAGGCCACGCAGCTTGTCGGAGAGGTGCTGCGACTTGTCGACCGACACGGTGCCGACCAGGACCGGTTGGCCGCGCTTGTGCCGCTCGGCGATGTCCTCGACGACCGCGTCGTACTTGGCCTCCTCGGTGCGGTAGACGAGGTCGGGCTGGTCCTTGCGCACCATCGGCTTGTTGGTCGGGATCGGCACGACGCCGAGCTTGTAGATCTTGTCGAACTCGCTGGCCTCGGTCATGGCCGTACCGGTCATGCCGGACAGGGTGGAGTAGAGACGGAAGTAGTTCTGCAGGGTCACCGTGGCGAGCGTCTGGTACTCCTCGCGGACCTCCACGCCTTCCTTGGCCTCGATCGCCTGGTGCAGGCCGTCGTTGTAACGACGTCCGGCCAGCATGCGGCCGGTGTGCTCGTCGACGATCAGCACCTCGCCCTGCATGACGACGTACTCCTTGTCGTTGCGGAACAGCTCCTTGGCCTTGATGGCGTTGTGCATGAAGGAGATGAGCGGGGTGTTGGCCGACTCGTAGAGGTTCTCGATGCCGAGGTAGTCCTCGACCTTGGTGATGCCGGGCTCGAGCACCGAGATCGTGCGCTTCTTCTCGTCGACCTCGTAGTCGACGTCGATGGTGAGGGTCTTGGCGATCTTGGCGAACTCGCCGTACCACTTCACCTCGTCCTGGGTCGGACCGCTGATGATCAGCGGGGTCCGCGCCTCGTCGATGAGGATCGAGTCGACCTCGTCGACCACGGCGAAGTAGTGGCCGCGCTGGACGCAGTCCTCGATCGAGGAGGCCATGTTGTCGCGCAGGTAGTCGAAGCCGAGCTCGTTGTTGGTGCCGTAGGTGATGTCGCAGTTGTAGGCCACCCGACGCTCGGCGGGGCGCATCGACGGCAGGATCACGCCGACGCTGAGGCCGAGGAAGTGGTGGATGCGGCCCATCTGCTCGGACTGGAACTTGGCGAGGTAGTCGTTGACCGTCACGACGTGGACGCCCTTGCCCGTGAGGGCACGCAGGTAGGACGGCAGCACGGCGACGAGGGTCTTGCCCTCACCGGTCTTCATCTCGGCGATGTTGCCGAGGTGGAGCGCAGCGCCACCCATGACCTGGACGTCGAAGGGCCGCATGCCGGTCACGCGGCGCGAAGCCTCACGGACCGTGGCGAAGGCCTCCGGCATGATCTCGTCGAGCGTGGCGCCCTGGGCCAGACGCTCCTTGAGCTCCCCGGTCATCCCCTGGAGCTCGGTGTCGCTCATCTTGGTGAAGTCGTCTTCGATGGCGTTGACCGCCTTGGCGACGGTCTCGAGCTGACGAAGGATCTTGCCCTCTCCGATGCGGAGAAGCTTGTCGATGATGACGGGCACGAGTGATGACTCCTGAGTCGGGCGCGAGGTGGGACCGGGGGTGGTGCAGACAGCCAGGATGCAGGCCGTCAACCATCCTAACGAGCCGACCCCGACAGACGTTCCTCGCCGTGGGTCAGCGCGTCGCGGCGCGCGCCAGCTGCCGGGGCGAGGTCGCCGCGCAGGTCCACCTCGACGGTGTCGAGACCGAGCCAGCCGGCCAGGCGCCACAGCTCGACAGCCAGCTCGGCGGCGGTCTCCTCGGGCGCGCCGTCCTCGGCGTGGGCCGCCTTGACGACGAGTCGGCCGCGAGCGCGGTCGGCCTTGAGGTCGACGCGCGCCACCAGCTCGTCGCCGAGCAGGAACGGGAGCACGTAGTAGCCGTGCACCCGCTTCTCCTGCGGGGTGTAGATCTCGATGCGGTAGCGGAAGTCGAAGAGCTGCTCGGTGCGCTCGCGCTCCCACACCACCGGGTCGAAGGGGCTCAGCAGCGCACGCGCGCCGACCCGGCGCGGCCGCCGGGCATCACGATGCAGGTAGGCGGGGCGTCGCCAGCCCTCGACGCTGACCGGCTCGAGCTCGCCGTCCTCCACCAGGGTCTCGATCGCCGCCACCGTCTCGTCGGTGCGCATCCGGTAGTAGTCGGACAGGCAGCGGGTCGTGGCGACCCCGTGCGAGCGCGCGGCCCGTCGTACCAGCTCGAGGTGCTGCTCCGCCGGAGTCGGCGTGGGAGCGGCGAGCACCCGCGCCGGCAGCACGCGCTCGGGCAGGTCGTAGCGCACCTCGAACTGGTTGTTGCGCCCCGCGATGGCCACGTCACCCACGCTGTAGAGGTAGTCGAGCATCCGCCGCGTGCGCGACCAGTTCCAGCCCCAGTGGTCCTTGCTGCGCGGCAACCCGTCGTCGAGGTCGCGCGAGGTGCTGGCGCCGCGCTCGCCGAGCTCGGCGAGCAGCCGCGCCTCCAGGTCGTCGTCCTGGGCCACGAACGACCACTTCCCGCGCCGGGCCCGGTACGCCGCGCGGCGGTGCTCCATCGCCGGCCACAGCTCGACCGGCATGAACGCCTGCACGTGCGCGAAGTACTCCACCAGCCGCCGCTGCTCACGACCTTCGGCGGCGCGGTGCAGGAGCGCCGGGTCGTAGGGCCCCATCCGCGAGTACAGCGGCATGAAGTGGGCGCGCTGGAGCACGTTGACGGAGTCGACCTGAAGCACTCCCGTGCGCGCCACGGTGCGCGAGAGCGTGCGCAGCGTCGGTGGCGTGTGCGGCTTGTCGAGGAAGCCCTGAGCGGCCAGGGCGATCCGTCGGGCCTGGGCGCGGGTGAGGGATCTGCGTCACGTCAGCCAGCCGACTATCGGGGGTCCTGGCGCGGGTCAGGGCAGCTCGAGCAAGTTCTCGCGCACGGCGTACATGACCGCTTCCATGCGCGAGTGGAGCTGGAGCTTCTCGAGCATGTTGCGGACGTGGTTCTTGACGGTGTTCTCGCTGATGAACAGCCGGGCGGCGATCTCCTTGTTGCTGTGGCCCTGGGCCACCAGGCGCAGCACGTCGAGCTCGCGCTCGGTCAGGCGCAGCGCCGGACCGGTGTCGCGCTCGGGGCGTGACATCTGCTTGAACTCGTCGATCAGCTTGATCGCCATCGAGGGGCTGATCAGCGACTGGCCGTCAGCCACCACGCGGATCGCCTGGGCGACCTCTTCGATGGAGGAGTCCTTGAGGAGGTAGCCCGAGGCGCCGCTCTTGACGGCCTCGTAGAGGTCGGCCTCCTCGTCGGAGACGGTCAGCATGATGATCTTGGCCGACGGGACGGATTCCTTGATCGCCAGGCACGCCTCGATGCCGGACTTCTTGGGCATCCGGACGTCGAGCAGCACCACGTCGGGTGCGGCGCTCTCGGCGAGCGTGGTGCCCTCGAGACCGTCGCCGGCCTCGCCGACGACCTCGAGCCCCGGCTCCACGGCCAGGAGCATCGTCAGTCCCCGCCGGAAGAGCTCCTGGTCGTCGACCACGAGTACACGGATCGGCTCTCGGCCGCGTTGTTGGCTGTGCCCCAGATCTGCCACACCACGATCATGTCATGTCTTTGCGTCCAGTGAAGGACGACGACACCCCGGACGCAGAAACGATCGCGTCCGGGGTGTCGGTGTCTGGCCGGCGACCAGCCTCAGGTCTCGGGCTGGACCTCGAGCGAGAGCACGCCGTAGTCGTAGGCGCGTCGTCGGTAGACCACCGAAGGACGCTCGCTCTCCTTGTCGACGAAGAGGTAGAAGTCGTGACCGACGAGCTCCATCTCGTAGAGCGCCTGGTCGAGGGTCATCGGGGTGGCCGGGTGCGACTTCTCGCGCACCACCATGGGCCCGTCGCCGGTGGTCTCGATGGGACCGACGAGTCGGTCGACGCTGTCGTCGTCGCTCGTGTCGTCGTCCTCGACCACCGGCATCTCGGCCAGGGCCTGACCGACCGAGACCGGCGCGCGCCGACCGTGGTGGACGCGGCGACGATCGGCTGCCCGTCGCATCTGGGCGGCCATCTTGTCGAGCGCGAGGTCCAGGGCGCCCATCTGGTGGTCGGCGGAGGCCTCGGCACGGATGACCGGGCCCTTGGAGAAAGCGGTGAGCTCTACGTGGATGCCCTTGTCGTGCTGGCGGGGGTTGGCCTCGCACTCGACCTCTACATGCACCCGGATGATCCGGTGGTCGTGCTTCTCGAGGCGCGCCAGCTTCTCGGCCGCATGACCTCGGAACGAGTCGCTGATCTCGCAATGACGCCCGGTGACGACAACATCCATCGTGAACCTCCCGCTTGCAGTTGGTTTCTCTCATCGCCCCAGCCCACGGGGGACCCGTGGCGCCGAGGAGGAATCCGTGCGGCCGACCTGGCCCTGGACCCCACGATCACGGCGCACCCACCAGAGGGGCGCCGGAGGTGGCGCTCGCGAGCGTCGTCTCACGTGATCCGTCTCGCCGGCTACTTGCATCGGCTCGGCGCTCTCCACTGAGAGGGACAACGCGACCACGGACCCGAACGGACTCCATGATCAGACGTTAGTGCGGTGGTGGTCACTACGAAAGGAATCCCCAGAAGTTTCGCCTTCGGTCTCGACGCCGCGCCTCACCGGACAGCGGTACGGCGCGCTGTCGCGGCGACCGTCGCAATGGCCAGCACCGGAACCCCGACGGCTTCGAGGGCACGTTGTGCCTCGCGCGCCGTGCTGCCGGTGGTCAGCACGTCGTCGCACACGACCACGTGCACGGCCGGCAGCTGACGCGCGAGCCGGGCCAACGACCGGGAGCGGCCGGCCATGGAGCCGGTCAGGTTCGCGCGCCGCTGCTCGGCGTCGAGACCGGCCTGATCCACCACGCCAGGGCGCGAACGCAACGGCCGGCCCACCACCACGCGCCGGTCACCGCCGAGGCGATGCGCAGCAGCCCGGGTGACCTCCACCAGCGGGTCACGTCCACGGGCACGCACGCTGGACGGTCGCGAGGGCACCGGCACGAGCAGGAGCGGCGCCGGCTCCCCCGGGCCACCGTCGGCCCCGCTCCCTCGTACGGCGGCCCGGACCGCGTCGGCGAGCAGGTCGCCCAGGACCCCGCGCAACCCCGTCAAGCCTCGCTCCTTGTGGCCCAGGACGAGGTCACGCACCAGCCCGTCGTAGCGACCGGCGGCGTACGGCGGCGCCAGGCCCGGCGGCACCGGGTCGGGCCAGCACGGCGCAGCGCCGGTCGGGAGGTCGTGGCGGCAGGCGACGCAGATGACGCCCCCCGGCGCCTGGCAGCCCGCGCAGCGGCCGCCTAGCAGCAGGTCGGCAGCGGCCTCGCGCAGGCGCAGGGTGGGGTCGGGCACGCTTCATGGCAGCAGCACCGAGCCACTCGCGCCACCGGGAGCGACGCCCCTGTGGACGACCGACCCGACGACGGTCACGCGCGAGGCGTCAGCCGACGTAGCCGATGCTCGTGGGCGGCACCCCGACGAAGCCGTACGTCGCCTCGCTCACCAGGTCGACCAGACCGGTGGCGGTCACGCCGAAGGTGGCGAGGTCCGGCTCCGGGGACCCGGCAAGGCCGACGAGCGGGCCCGAGATCGTGGTCGAGAGACCTCCTGAGGAGGTCGGGGCACCGTCGACGCTGAGGGTACGGACCTCGAAGAACTCCCGGGGAATGACCGGGATGAGCAGGGCGACCGCGGTCGGAGAGGTCCAGGTGACGTCCACGATGCGCAGCTGCTCGGCGGGCTCGGCCAGGAGCGAGGACGTCGAGGAGACGCGAGCGGGGCGGCCTCGCTCGTCGTACTCGATGCGTCCCACGCGCAGGTCGTCGCTCGCGCCGTTGCGCACGACGGCGACGAAACGGGTGCCGTCGCGCGAAACCAGGAACGACCGGACGCGGCGGCCGCTGATGCCGGGCACCGCCAGCCGCTGCGCGCGTCCGTTGCGCAGGTAACGCACGACCGCTCCGTCAGCGGTGCGGTCCACCAGCCACAGGCGCTCGGCGAAGTCCCACGCGGGAGGGAGCAGGTCGACGCCTGCGGCGAACTCGGTGCGGAGCAGATCGGGGTCAGCGTCGGTCCCGGCGCCGGTCGGGCCGACCACGACGCGCGTGCCGTCGCCGGTGATCGCTGCAGCACGGGTGGCCTCGAGGTTGAGAGCCGCCGAGCGCAGGTCGAGCCCCCGCAACCCGAACGGGCCGGCCAGCGGCAGCAGCTCGTTGCCCTCTCGCACGGTGAGCATCTGCTCGCGCAGCGCGAAGAGCTCGCGCGACGACCCGTCACCGTTGGGGTCGTAGGCGATCGCGTCCGCGACCGGGTACTCGTTGCCGCCCCCGGGCACCGGCACCACCTGGTCCCCGATCGTCACGCGCAGGCTGGTGATGCCCGGCTCCTGGCGCAGGGTCCACGCCAGCTGGGCCAGCATCCGGTCGATCACGGCCGGCGACTGCGTGCCCGCCTCGCCCACCAACGTGATGTCGGCCAGGCCGCTCGCCGAGATCGGCACCGACAGCTCGAGACTCAGCCCCGGGGGCAGGTAGGTGCGGGCCACCCGACGCAGCTCCTGGCCGGGCCCGTCGAGCAGGCCGGCGATGAGGGTGCTGGCCAGCTGCTCGCCCTGCGGCACGAAGACCGGCTGTGGCACCAGGATCGAGCCGCTGATGTCGAAGAAGAACAGCGAGGTCTGGCGGAACCGCTGGTTGAACCAGGACGACGGGACGACGAGCGCGTCCGGGGGGTTGCTGATCCGCCACTCGCCGTCAGCGATGTCGAGGTCGAAGTCGAGCCGCTGCTCGCTCACCGGCAGCCGGCCCTCCCAGGCCCCCGCCCGGTTGAGCCGTTCGGCCTCGGTCAGCAGCACCCGGACCTCGCCGTCCTGGTCGCTGGGCCGGCTCTTGTCGACGTAGGTGATCGTGGCGGCCTCGGGGTCCCACTCCCCTGCTGCGGCCTCGGTCAGGAACTGCTTGGCCACCTCGGTCCGGATGGGCGAGGCGGTCATCGCGTCGAGGAAGCCCCGGACGACGTCGACACGCGAGGCACCCTGGCGTGGAGGCGGCGGGTTGATGTCGGAGGGGCGGAAGTCGTCGACCGACGAGGAGACCGCCGCATCGGTGATCGGGCCCGAGGACGGCATCCCCGAGCAGGCAGTGGTCACCAGCGTCAGCAACAGCGCGCCCACCAGGGCGGCCCGTCGTCGCGGAGTCATCGCAGCACCTCGGTCGCGCGGGAGTGGTCGACGTCGTCGGGCTCGAGCGGCAGCGGGCTGCGCCGCAGCGGTACCTCGCGGCGCCGCGGCAGCGTCAGCCGGAACTGCGCCCCTTGACCGGGCTGGCCCCAGGCCTGCAGCCAGCCTCCGTGGAGCAGGGTGTCCTCGAGAGCGATCGAGAGTCCGAGGCCGGTGCCGCCGCTGGTGCGGGCGCGCGCGGGGTCGGCGCGCCAGAACCGGTTGAACACCATGGCCGACTCCCCGGGCTGGAGCCCGAACCCGTAGTCGCGCACGACGAGCGCCGCTGCCTGGTCGTCGGAGGCCAGCCGCACGACGACTCCCGGTCGGTCCCCCGGCGTGGCGTGGTCGATGGCGTTGGTGATCAGGTTGCGCAGGATCCGCTCGACCCGCCGCACGTCGGCCTCGGCCAGGCAGGGGCCCTCGCCGTCCTCGACCACGACCTGGACGTCGCGCTGCTCGGCCAGCACCCGCGTGGAGTCGACCACCCGGCGCACGACGTCGCCGAGGTTGACGTCCTCGAGGTCGAGCTGGGCGGCACCGGCGTCGAATCGACTGATCTCGAGCAGGTCGGCGAGCAGCGTCTCGAACCGGTCGAGCTCGTTCTGCAGCAGCTCGGCCGCCCGGGCGGTGACCGGGTCGAAGGTCTTCCGCGCATCGTGCAGCACGTCGCCGGCCATGCGCACCGTCGTCAGCGGCGTACGCAGCTCGTGGGACACGTCGGCGACGAACCGACGTTGGACGCGGCTCAGCTCCTCGAGCTGGCGGATCTGACGCTGCAGGTTGGTCGCCATCTGGTTGAAGGACATCGCCAGGCGGGCCAGGTCGTCCTCGCCGGTGACACGCAACCGCTCCTGCAGCTGACCCGCGGCGAGCCGCTCGGCGACCTGGCGCGCCAGGCGGACCGGGGTGACGACCTGCCGGGTGACCAGCCAGGTCAGCCCGGCGACGAGCACCACCAGCAGCACCGCGGCAGTGAGCAGGGCGCGGTTGACCAGCGCCAGCGTCTCCTGCTCCTCGTCGAGGGGGAACAAGAAGTACATGGCGTAGGTCCGGCCGTCGGCCGGCAGCTTGATCTGGGCGCCGACCACGACGCCCGGCTCGTCGGACACCAGCTGCCTGTCGGCGTCGCGCATCACGATCGAGGTGTAGGTCCACGCCGGCGCCGCTCCGATGTCGGCGAAGCGCCGCTCGAGGCGCGCCGGCACGCTCGCCTCGAGGTCGAGGCCGCTCGAGGAGGTGGCCAGGCCGTCGGCCAGCGTGAGGTCGTCGTCGACCGGACCCGCGACCACGACGCTGAAGCCGCGGCTCTCACCCCGGGCGATGACGCCCTCGGCGAGGGTGCGCAGCTGCTTCTGGGCGTCGAGGTCGGTGCCCGGCGCAGCCGTCAGCCGCACCTCGGCGTCCTCCACCTCGCCACCGGCCTCGTCGACGACCGTCGTGACGCGGTGGTCGAGCAGACCGTCGCGGGTCTGTTGGATCAAGAACCACCCGACCGCGCTGATGACCACCACGGAGAGGACGACGGTGCTGGCCACCACGCGCGCCTGGACCGAACGCCGCCAGAACGTCAGCGCGCGGCGCACCCCGATCGGCACCCGAGCCCGCGTCACGGCGTGTCCCTTGATCACGTCGTGCTCAGCTGGTGCCGGCCTTGTAGCCGACCCCACGCACGGTCAGCACGATCTCCGGGTGCTCAGGATCGTGCTCGACCTTGGATCGCAGTCGCTGGACGTGCACGTTGACCAGGCGGGTGTCGGCGGCGTGCCGGTAGCCCCAGACCTTCTCGAGCAGCATCTCGCGGGTGAAGACCTGCCAGGGCTTGCGTGCCAGGCAGAGCAGCAGGTCGAACTCGAGGGGCGTGAGCCCGATGGCCGAGCCGGCCCGGTTGACGGCGTGCCCGGCGACGTCGATCTCGAGGTCACCGATGCTGAGGGTCTCCTGCTCGCTGGGCGCGGCGTCCTTGCGGCGTACGCGCGCGCGGATGCGAGCCACCAGCTCCTTGGGCTTGAACGGCTTGACGACGTAGTCGTCGGCGCCCGACTCGAGGCCGACGACGATGTCGACGGTGTCGCCCTTCGCGGTGAGCATCACGATCGGCACCCCGGACTCCGCTCGGATCTCCTTGCACACGTCGATGCCGTCGCGACCGGGAAGCATCAGGTCCAGCAGGACCACGTCCGGCTTGTAGTCACGCATGGCCTCGAGGGCCTGGTCACCGCGCGAGACGATGAAGGAGTCGAAGCCTTCTTGACGCAGCACGATCGACAACATCTCGGCCAACGCCCGGTCGTCATCGACGACCAGGACGCGCCCGTTGGTCGCCAGGTCGTTCGCCGCCTCTGTCATGGATTCCATCCTAGTTGTTGCCGAGCACACCGCCGCCCGGACCACGTGTGCGGTCCGGGCGGCGGGGGTGGAGCGAGGTCGATCAGTAACGGTAGGCGTCAGCCTTGTACGGGCCCTCGACGGGCACGCCGAGGTAGGACGCCTGATCGTCGGAGAGGGTCGTCAGCTTCACGCCGAGCGCGTCGAGGTGCAGACGGGCGACCTCCTCGTCGAGGTGCTTGGGCAGCACGTAGACGCCGACGGGGTAGTCCTCGGGCTTGGTGAAGATCTCGATCTGCGCCAGGACCTGGTTGGTGAAGGAGTTCGACATCACGAAGCTCGGGTGGCCGGTGGCGTTGCCGAGGTTCATCAGGCGACCCTCGGAGAGCACGATGATGGCGTGCTCGTCGCGGTCGTCGGTGGCCGGGAACGTCCAGACGTCGACCTGCGGCTTGACGTTCTTGCGCGTCGCGACGCCCGGCGCCTCGAGGCCGGCCATGTCGATCTCGTTGTCGAAGTGGCCGATGTTGCCGAGGATCGCGTTGTGACGCATCTTCTTCATCTGCTCGACCGTCACGACGTCCTTGTTGCCGGTCGCGGTGATGATGATGTCGGCGATCGGGAGGGCGTTGTCCAGGGTGTCGACCTGGTACCCGTCCATCGCGGCCTGCAGCGCGCAGATCGGGTCGATCTCGGTGACGATGACGCGAGCACCCTGGCCGCGCAGCGACTCCGCGCAGCCCTTGCCCACGTCGCCGTAGCCGGCCACGACCGCGACCTTGCCGCCGATGAGGACGTCGGTGGCGCGGTTGATGCCGTCGATGAGCGAGTGGCGGCAGCCGTACTTGTTGTCGAACTTCGACTTGGTGACCGAGTCGTTGACGTTGATGGCCGGGAAGAGCAGCGAGCCTTCCTTCATCATGTCGTAGAGCCGCAGCACACCGGTGGTGGTCTCCTCGGTGACACCCATCAGCTCGCCGGCGATCGGGGTCCAGCGCTCGTTGGTCTCGGCCAGCGAGGCGTTGAGGACGTCGAAGATGACCTTCTGCTCGTGGCTCTTGGCCGAGGCCGGGTCGGGCGCGACGCCGGTCTTCTCCATCTCGACACCGAGGTGGACGAGGAGGGTGGCGTCGCCACCGTCGTCGAGGATCATGTTGGCCTTGGTCTCACCGGGCCAGATGAGGATCTGCTGGGTGCACCACCAGTACTCCTCGAGCGACTCGCCCTTCCAGGCGAAGACCGGGACGCCGGCGGGGTTCTCGACGGTGCCCTCGGGGCCGACGACGACCGCGGCAGCGGCGTGGTCCTGGGTCGAGAAGATGTTGCAGGAGGCCCAGCGGACCTCGGCGCCGAGCGCGGTCAGCGTCTCGATGAGCACCGCGGTCTGGATCGTCATGTGCAGCGAGCCGGCGATGCGGGCTCCGGCAAGCGGCTTGGAGTCGCCGTAGCGCTCACGCATCGCCATGAGGCCGGGCATCTCGTGCTCGGCGAGAAGAATCTCGGTGCGGCCATAATCGGCCAGGGAAAGGTCTGCGACCTTGTAATCCACGTGGTGCTCCTGACTCGGAAGGTTTCAAACGGTTTACTCACGGTAGAGCCGTCCGGAGAGGATCGAAGAATCCTCGACGTACCGCGGGAATGCCCCCAGGAGCCTTCTGGTAATCAATCCTCTTGCGGGTGAGATCCCTGCTCCAGGGGAGCCTTTTCCGGGTGAGATCCACCCCGCAGGGTGTGCAGCAGGTGCACGATCGCGACCACCACGGCGCCGACCAGCAGACCGACGAGGGCCGACATCACGGTGTTGACGAGCCAGCCGGCGACAGCACCGAGTGTGCCGACGGCTTCGTGGGTGGCTTCCTCGAGGTGGTGCACCAGGTCGTAGGGCGCGTGCCAGCCGAGCTCGTCGACCCCGACGAGCAGGATGTGGCCACCCACCCAGGTCATCGCAGCGATGCCGACCACCGAGATCACCGCCAGCAGCTTCGGCATCCCAGCGACCATGCCGCGACCGATCCGGCGCACGAACGCCGAGCTCCGTTCGGCGAGGTTCAGCCCGACGTCGTCCATCTTCACGATGAGGGCCACCACGCCGTAGACGAGCGCGGTGATGCCGACGGCGACCACGGCCAGGATCAACGCGCGAGCGACGAACGCCTGGTCGGTCACCTCGTCGAGGGCGATGACCATGATCTCGGCGGAGAGGATGAAGTCGGTGCGCACGGCTCCCGCGATCATCGTCTTCTCCTGCTCGGGCCCGATCTCGACCGCGAGCTGCTTCTCCTCCACGTGGTGCCCGGAGAGCCGCTCCCAGATCTTCTCGGCGCCCTCGAAGGCCAGGTAGGTGCCACCACACATGAGGATCGGGGTCAGCAGCCACGGAAGGAACTGGCTCAGCAGCAGCGCTGCGGGCAGGATGAACAGGAGCTTGTTGCGCAGCGAGCCGATCGCGATCTGCTTGATGATCGGCAGCTCGCGCTGGGCCGCGACGCCCCGGACGTACTGGGGCGTGACGGCGGTGTCGTCGACGACCACGCCCGCTGCCTTCATGCTCGCCCGGCCGGCGGCCGCACCCACGTCGTCGATCGACGCAGCCGCGAGCTTGGCCAGCACGGCGATGTCGTCCAGCAGCCCGAACAGTCCAGCACTCATGGGAGCAGGTTAGTGCCCGCTGGTGTCCACCGTGGGCCGGGCGATGCTCAGTCGTCGACGAGGCCGAGCCGGAGGTACTCGGCCGCGTAGGTGCCGGTGAGCAGCAACGAGGCATAACGGGCGACGTCGGTCGTGGCCTCGGTGGTCACGGTCTCGACCCGCACGCCTCGGGCGTTGGCCTCGGCCAGCAGCCGGCCGCGCTGCTCACGGACCACGGGGTCCTCGGCGTCGTCCTCGAGCACCACCAGGACCGGGCGCAGCTCTCCCCCGCCCTCGGCGAACGGGTCGTCGAAGACGTCACGCGGTCGCGTGGCCTCCAGCACCGGCAGCAGGTGCTCTGCGTCGCCGGCGAGCGCGGTGCGTCCACTCGTACGCCGGATCGACTCCGCGATGCGGCGGGCAGCGCGCGCGGCCAGCACCGAGCCACCCCACACGATCGGGTTGGCGTCGGCGAGGGCGATGGCCAACATCTTGGCCGGGTTGATCGACAGGTCCCGGTGCGGCGAGCAGTCCGAGGCGACCGTGTCGAGCGCATCGGCCACCTGGTCGGGGTCGGCCTCGGGACCCAGGCCCACCTGGTGGAGGTAGGAGAGCATCACGACGGCGGTGGCGAGCTGGTCGTCGGTGGTTGTCGGCAGGATCGAGGCATAGCGGCCGGCGGCGTGCTCGGCGACCATCGAGGTCGGCGGACAGGCCACCACCACCTGGCAGCCACGCCGGTTGGCCTCGGCCACGGCCGAGGCGGTGCCCGGGTCGGAGCCCACGGGGGCCAGCACCACGACGAGGTCGAGGCTGCCGGCCCAGCCGGGCAGAGCGGGACCGGGCCAGGCCACGAACGGCACCGGGCACGACGGCTCGAGCACCGCGCGCAGGAGGCGGGAGTCCGGTCCGGCGGCGATCACCGCCCGCGGGCGGGTGTCCTGGGCAGCGGCCACCCCGAGGGCGGTCGCCTCGGCGGCGCCGACGGACTCACGTCGTACGCGGGCACCTGACTCGGCGAGCGTGCGCAACCGCAGGTCGGCCGCGCCGAGAGCGGATGCGTCGTCGAGCCGGGACTCGTCGAACCAGACCATCGGGTTGCTCCGTCGTCTCAGGCGGGCCGACGGGCTTCGTCGACCAGCAGCACCGGAATGCCGTCGCGCACGGGGTAGGCCAGACCGCACGACTGGCAGACGAGCTCGACCGAGTCCGCCGAGCCGGTCACGACGAGGTCGCCGTGACAGTCGGGGCACACGATGATCTCGAGCAGTCGGGGATCGAGCCCGTGGGTGGTGGCCGAAGCCGGGTCGGGGGTGGCACTCATGCGGTTGCTCCTTCGCGGATCAGCGCGAGGACGTCGTCGCGCAGCGTTTCCATGGTGGCTTGGTCCTTGCCCTCGACATTGAGGCGCAGCAGCGGCTCGGTGTTGGAGGCGCGCACGTTGAAGGCCCAGTCGGCGTGGCTGAGGCTGAGCCCGTCGAGCCGATCGGTCGTCACGCCCTCGCGCGAGCCGTAGGCGGCCTCGATCCGGGCCACGGCGGCAGCCTGGTCGACGACGGTGGAGTTGATCTCGCCCGACATCGGGTAGCGCTCGTAGGAGGCCAGCAGCTGCGAGAGCGGCACGTCGGCGGCAGCGAGCGCGGCCAACGTGTGCAGGGCGGCGAGCATGCCGGAGTCGGCACGCCAGAAGTCGCGGAAGTAGAAGTGACCGCTGTGCTCCCCGCCGAAGATCGCGTCGGTCTCGGCCATCGTGGCCTTGATGAACGAGTGGCCCACGCGGGTGCGCACCGGCACGCCGCCGAGCTCGGTGACGAGCTCCGGCACGGCGCGGCTGGTGATCAGGTTGTAGATGATCGAGGCGCCGGGGTCCTTGGCGAGCTCACGCTCGGCGATCAGCCCGGTGAGCGTCGACGGCGGGACCGCACGGCCCTTCTCGTCGACGAGGAAGCACCGGTCGGCGTCGCCGTCGAAGGCCAAGCCGATGTCGGCGCCGACCTCCAGCACCTTGGCCTGGAGGTCTCGGAGGTTCTCGGCCTCGATCGGGTTGGCCTCGTGGTTGGGGAAAGTGCCGTCGAGCTCGAAGTAGAGCGGGACCAGCTCGACCGCGTCGCCCAGGCGACCGAAGACCGCGGGGGCGGTGTAGCCGGCCATGCCGTTGCCGGCGTCGACGACCACACGGAGCCGGCGGCCGCTGACCGGGGCAAGAGAGAGCAGGTGGGCGGCGTAAGCCTCGAGCACGTTGTGCTCGGTGATGGAGCCGGTGCGGGTCGGGGCGGCGAAGTCACCGGAGACCACCAGGTCACGGATCTCGGCGAGCCCGGTGTCCTTGCCGATCGGCTGCGCGAGCCGGCGGCACATCTTGATGCCGTTGTACTGCGCCGGGTTGTGGCTGGCGGTGAACATCGCGCCGGCCATGTCGAGGTGCCCGGAGGCGAAGTAGAGCTGGTCGGTCGAGGCGAGCCCGATCATCGTCACGTCGGCACCGGCCTCGGTGGCGCCGTCGGCGAAGGCCCCGGCCATGCCCGGCGAGCTCGGTCGCATGTCATAGCCCACGACGACCTCGTCGGCACCGGTCACCTGGACGTAGGCGCGTCCGGTGGCTCGTGCGAGGTCCTCGTCGATCTGGTCCGGGACGGTGCCCCGCACGTCGTAGGCCTTGAAGATGGCATGCACGTTGGCGGCGTCGAGCGTCGTCTGATCGGCCATGGGGAAGACAGTAGTGGTCGCTTGCCCCGGCGCTGCTCAGGGCTCTGCCGGGCCGGTGGTCAGGCTCGGCGGTCAGGGCTCTGCGGTCAGGGCTCGGTGGTCAGCATCCGCAGGTGACCGCGGCGCGCGGTCTCACGCCCACCCTCGGCTGCGGGGGCCACGCGCTCCACCGGCACCGACACCGGTCGACCGGCCTCGCGCACGGCATCGGCCAGGGCGAGCAGGTCGTCGGAGGAGGGCCCGCGGTCGCGGACGTCGGAGGCCAGGCGCAGCACCTCCCAGCCCCGGGGGGCCGAGAGCCGCTCGCTGTGCACGGCGCAGAGGTCGTAGGCGTGCGGCTCGGCGTACGTCGCGAGCGGGCCGAGGACGGCGATCTGGTCGGCGTAGACATAGGTGAGCGTCTGGACGGCAGCTTTGCCGCACGGGGTGCGCGAACAGCGCCGGGCGAGACTCACGCCCCAGACGGTACCCGGCTCGCTCACGCTTGGTCACTAGGCTCGCGGACGTGGCCGACACCCCTGCTCCCGCACCTGATGGTGGACGCACCCGCAACATCCGCGATCGGCACGGTCGCGGCATGCGCGGGCCCGCCGTGCTCCCCCGCCTGCCGGGGCGGCCCGAGGTGCGCTCGGCGCGCGACCGGTTCGACTCCCTCGTCCTGGCCGTGGTCACCGACATCGAGAGCCGGTGGGCCGAGCACCTCGGTCTCGTGGAGTACGCCGTCGAGGACGCGCCGCAGGTGCCCGACGACTGGGATGCCGGCACGGTGCCCCTCTCCTCGCTGGTGCGCGGCTCGGGCTCGCGTCCCACCCGGCTGGTCGTCTTCCGTCGGCCCATCGAGCACCGCAGCTCCTCGCGCAGCGACCTCGAGGCCCTGGTGCTGACCGTCGTGGTCGAGCAGGTCGCCGAGCTCCTCGGCATCGATCCCGAGCAGGTCGACCCGCGTATCGCAGGTGGCGGCGACTGATGGGTAGCCTGCCCGTCGTGACCGACCCCACTCCCGCCCGTCGTCTGCAGCGCCACGCCGTCCTGCGGCGTCTCACGGCCCTCTACCCCGAGGCTCGCTACCTCGAGATCGGCGTCAACCGGGGCACGACGTTCCACCGGGTGCCGGCCGCACGCAAGGTCGCGGTGGACCCGGTCTTCGACTTCGACATCGCCGAGAAGCAGGCCAAGAACCCCGAGGCGACCTACCACCAGGTGCCGAGCGACGAGTACTTCGGCTCGATCGCCGACCCGCAGGAGCAGTTCGACGTCATCTACCTCGACGGGCTGCACGTCTTCGAGCAGACGCTGCGCGACCTGATGAACGCCCTGCACCACCTCGCTCCCAACGGCGTCATCGTCATCGACGACACCCGGCCCCCGACGTACCTCGCCTCGCTGCCGGACCGGCAGAACTTCTTCACCGTCCGCACCTGGCTCGGCGAGGACGAGAAGAAGGCGTGGATGGGCGACGTCTACCGGCTCGTCTACTTCATCGAGACCTTCTGCCCCCACCTGAGCTATCGCACGATCACCGACAACCACGGCCAGACCGTGGTGTGGCGCACGCGCCGCGCTGAGGTGCCGCAGCGGACGGTGCGCGACGTGGCCGAGCTGAGCTTCGAGCAGCTGGTCCTCACCGAGGACGCGCTCCGGCCGGCGTCGTACGACGACATCCACGGCGAGCTGCGCGCCGACCTGGGGCTGTGACGCTCCCCGGCCCGCACGACTGGGTGGTGCCGACGTTCCCGCACCCCCCGGTCGGCGAGCCCGAGGTCACCGAGGTGCCCGAGGCGTTCCTCACCAGCGTCAAGCGCGGCGACCTGCGCACGCTCTCCACCCCCACCAAGTGGATCCGCGGCGCAGTCCACGACGCCGAGGGCCACCTGGTGGTGGCCTCGCAGAAGATCGGCGGCCTCGGCGGGAGCCCGGCCGCGATGGCCGATCCGGCCAAGGTGCCCACCCGGCCCGGCGCCCGGCGCCTGAGCGGCACGTGGCTCTACGGGGGTCACTGGATCCAGCACTTCGGGCACTTCTTCACCGAGACGGTGACCACGCTGTGGCCGCGCGACCTCGAGGTCGACGGGATCGTGTTCCACAGCTACATGAGCCGCTTCCGGGGGATCTCCCCCTGGCAGACCGCCCTGATGGACCTCACCGAGTACGCCGGCCTGCCGATCGAGATCATCGAGGCCGACCCGCTCCGCGTCGAGCGGCTCGTCGTACCGACGCGCGGAGTGGTGGTCAACGGCTGGGCCGACCCGGGTGCCGTCGACGTGTGGCGGCGGATGGCGCTGGCCGCGGGAGGCCCGGGCTCGCTGGCGGCAGACGGACCGAGGTACTTCTTCTCGCGCACGGCCTTCAACGCCGCCAAGCGTGCAGCCGGCAAGTCCGTGCGCACCGACGCCGCGCGCGACGCGATGCTCGACGCCCTCTTCGCCGCCGCCGGCTTCACGGTCATCGCCCCCGAGACCCTCGGCGTGGCCGCCCAGGTGCGTCTGGCGGCCGGCGCCTCCGTGCTCGCCGGCAGCGCCGGCACCGCCCTCCACCTCTCTGCCTTCGCCCCCCAGGGCACGCGCGTCATCGAGCTCGGTGACAGCCGCTCCCCCGGTGTCCAGGTGCCCCACCAGCTCGTCGTCGATGCCGCCTGCGGCCACCCCACGGCCTTCCTTCCCTACGACCTCCCGGACGCCGACCTCCCGGACGTCCTCGCTGGGCTGGGGTTCGCCTCCCGCACCGGAGGCTGAGCCGGGCAGCACCGGAGGTTGTGCCGGCGAGCGAAGCGAGCGGTGACGAAACCCCCGCAGCCCGACCGCCGACCGTGACCCCGTTTCCCCATCCACAAGCCGTTCGAACACGCTAGCGAATGTCGGTGGCCGGCAGTAGAATCAGACCATGTCCCGCACCCGTAAGCCGTCCCCGGCAACCGCCGCCGTGGTGGACCTCAAGGCCGTCGCGGATGCGGCCGAGGTCGGGCTGTTGGTGGGGGTCATCGAGTGGGCGGCCGAGCACACGTTGACCGGTGCGGAGGCCGAGGGGTGCTCGTTCTGGGACACCGGGATCCCGCTCGGTGGCGTGGGTTGTCCGGTGGTGTCGGAGTTCGCGGCTGAGGAGCTCGGGATGCTGCTCGGACGGTCCACGGACTCGGCGTTCAACTTCATCGGCAAGACCCTCGAGGTCCGCTACCGACTCCCCAGGCTGTGGGAACGCGTGCTCGCGTTCGAGGTGCCGGTCTGGCGGGCCTTCAAGGTCGCCGAGCTCACGATGATCTTGTGCCAAGAAGGCGCCGCCTACGTCGACCAGATGCTCGCCCCGACCGCCCACGTCTGCTCGTTCGCCCAGATCGAACGCACCGTGGAGGAAGCGATCGCCCGCTTCGACCCCGCAGAGGCAGAGCGGCGGCAGAAGGCGGCGCAGGAGCACCGCAAGTTCGACATCCACACCGACCAGGTGTCCCTGGAGGGGGTGGTGGAGGTCAACGGCACCCTGGACCTGGCTGATGCCCTCGACCTGGAGCAGGCCGTCCGTGCCGGTGCCGCCCTGCTTCGTGAGTCGGGGTGTGAGGAGTCGCTCGATGTTCGGCGTGCGATGGCCGTGGGTGACCTGGCCCGGGGTCAGCAGGGGCTGCCTCTGGAGCGGGCGGTCACGATCTACGCCCACGTCGACGCCGACTCCCTGGACTCGAACGATGTGGCGGTGGTGGAGAACACCCGGTCCAACGTGCTGATCGACCAGATCAGGTCGTGGTGCGGGTCCGCGACCAAGGTGGTCGTCAAGGAGGTCATCGACCTCAACCAGAACCTCGTCTGCGACGGGTACGAACCGTCCGAGAGGCTGCGGGAGCAGGTTGTCCTGCGGGACCCGACGTGTGTGTTCCCGTACTGCACCAGGCCGTCGCGCCGGTGCGACCTCGACCACCAGGTCCCGTACGACGAGGGCGGGGAAACGAGCTCAGACAACCTGAGCCCGTTGTGCCGGCGCCATCACCGCGCGAAGACCCACTCGGGGTGGGGCTACAGCACCCCGGCACCAGGGGTCCATGAGTGGACCAGCCCCTCGGGGTACACCTTCACGGTCCGATCGCGCCGACGACCCTGATCGCCCCACACCCCGCCCCCGGCGGGGTCCCCGGCACGCCAACCGCCCTCCCGTAGGCCCAAGGTGGTCGAGTAGGACGCACGAGCGCCAGCGAGAGCGGCCGTATCGAGGCCCCTCCCGAGAGCCGACCGGGGCGGTCGCTCGGGCTGCGGGGCGTCTCGATATGCCGGTGCCCTCGCTGCGCTCGGCCCCGGCTACTCGATGAACCTGCCGGGTGAACGAACGCCCAGCACCGGAGGTTGAGCCGGCGTGCCGCCTACAGCGACAGCGCCGCGACGCGATCCCAGGTCGCGCGGTCGGCGTGCTCGTCGATGAAGGCGGCGACGTCGGGAGGCAGGGTGCGGTCACGCCCGGCGACCGAGTCGACGTAGGTGCGGTGGGAGGCGCGCCAGGTCACCAGGATCGGGGCCGGGTCGAGCCCGAGGAAGTCCATGATGCCGTGGAACGCGGTGGCGTCGGGGTCGCCGAAGAAGCGGGTGTACTCGACGACGACCGCGCGGTCGGGGCGTTGTCCGACCGCCTTGCCGACGCGCTGGAGCGCGGTGTTCCACGCCGCCACCGAGGTCGCGGCGTCCGCGTCCCGACGCCACGAGACGTCGGTGTCGTCGGCCGCGCGGCGCTGCCAGGAGCTCGCCACCTGGGCGACGTCGCGCACGATGAAGCAGAAGCGCGCGTCGGGGAAGTTCTCCCACAGACGCTGGGCGCGGATCACGGTCATCTTGTCGCCGCGGTAGCGGGCGGTGTCCCACTTCGCGTCGAGGTCGGCCAGTCGCTCCTGGGCCCACTCGACGTCGGGGGTGATGTTGGTCAGGCCGTCGCTGAAGTCGAAGAATCGCTCGCGCTCGAACAGCTCGGGAGTGATGGAACCGATCTCGGAGCCCCACAGCTTCTTGAAGCGCTCCATCCCCACTGCGATGTCGGGGTGGGCGCCCAGCACCGAGCGCAGCGCCGTCGTCCCCGACCGCGCGACACCGGCGAGGAACAACATCTCGTGGTCGGGCACGCGGGGAGTCTAGTGGCGCGTGTGGTCAGTCCAGAGCCGCCTCGACGTGCGGGAGCAGGCCGGTCAGCACCGGCTCTCGCAGCCGCAGGAGCGTGGCCCCGCCCTCCTCGGTCGCCAGCACGACGGCCGAGACCGCGGTGGCCTGAGGCTCCAGCAGCATCAGGCGCGCCTTGCGGGGCAGCACGACCTCGTAACCGCGACCGGCACCGACGCCAAACCGGAGCTTCTCGAGCTCGACGCCGTCCTTGTCCCACAACCGCACGGTGACCCGACCCTGCGTCGTGGCCCCACCGAGCACGACGGTGCCGCGCGCGGCCGGCAGGGGGGTGGTGACCGCACTGGTCAGGGGCGGTGTCGGCACTCCCTGCACCAGGTCGCCGCCGACGAACATCGTCAGGCCGGCTGTGGCGGGCACCGTCGACTCGACCTGGATCCCATAGGGACGCTCGTCGTCGCGGGCGCCTCTGCCCTTGAGGAGCGGCGCCAGGGGCACGCGGACGACGCTCTGCGGCGGCAGCACGACCTCGGGCGCGCCGCGCGGCGTGAACACCGCGGCGGCCCCGACCAGCCGTACGACGGCCCGCCCTTCGTCGGTCCCCGGGTTCGCGAGCACCAAGGTGCGCTGCCCGGCACCGCCGGGCAGCCCCAGCAGCAGGTTGGTCCGGCTCGGCTCGTCCTGGGCCGCCAGTCCGTCGATGCCCTGCTGACCTTGACCGAGCTCGGTGAACTGGTCGAGCACGCTCGCCGAGACCCGGCCGCGCAGGGTGCGCACGTGCAGGGCCAGGTCGTCGCGCCGCGGGATCGTCGTGGCGAGGTCGAAGCGACGCGTCTCCCCGCCCTGGAGCGCGAGGCCGCGCAGCTTCGGCGCGTCGACCGGCCCGTTGCGGCCCAGCACCTCGATGTCGACCAGGGCACGACCACCGTCGGGATTGACCAGCTGGAGCACCGACTGGTGCTTGGCACCGGCACCGACCCCGGTGAACCACTGGTCGTAGGCCGGGGGCCGGCAGTCGATGCTGGCCAACGGCTCCGCGAAGCGAGCCGCCACCAGTCCGGGCGCCAAGGCGTCGCGGCCGGTGATGACCGCCGCCTTGCGGCCCAGCTTGAGGCGGGTGGCCACGCCCGGCACCAGGTCGGCCGTGCGGTCCTTGCCGCCCGTGCGCACCGAGACCTCTCCGGACGCACCGGTGACCGAGGCGATCGCGACCTCCGACCCGCCGGGAGGGCAGACCACGGTCGAGCGGATGAGCTCGGTCTCCACCGGAGCGACCGCCGCGACGACGCGGGGCTGCCCGGTGTCGACCAGGTGGGCGAGCAGGATGGCGGCGACCGGGATCAGCAGCGCTGCGATCGTCGTGGCGTCCAGCCTGGCGCGGGCCACACGGGCGGTGCCGCCCGAGACCTGCGGGAGCCGCGGCAGCCGGGAGAACCGGCGGCCCGACCCAGGCGTCGACCCGGGGCTCTGCTCGTCGCTCATGAGGTCTCCTCCTCGTCGCGGGAGCGGATCGTGGGCAGGCACAGCACGAGCACCACGAGCAGTGCCACGCCTTGAAGGACGAACAGCACGGTGCGCCACGCAGCGTCCGGGCCGTCGAGGGCGGCATCGGTGATCCCGCGGTTGACCTGCCACGCCCGGCTGCCGGGGTCCGTGCTCGCCTGGTTGAGGCCCGACGTCGCGTCCAGGGACGCCGCCACGCTGCCGTCGGCGGGCGCCGGCTGGAGGACCCACTCGATCCCCAACCCGCCGAGGGCCTCCACGGCCGCTCCGGTCGGGCGGGAGAGGAACGTCGTCACGATCTCGTGGGCCGCCGGATCCGCCTCGCTCAGCGCCACGATCTCGTCCTCGCCGACGGTGGGCCCGTCGTCGCGACGCACCGAGTAGGTCAGTCCGGTCTCGACGGCGCCGCGGACCACGAGGATCCCGTGCTCGGGCCCGGTCTTCGAGCTCTGCACCATGTAGGCCGGCACCTCTCGTGGCGGGCTCGAGACGAGGTGGTCGTCACCGATCAGGGTCCAGGCGAGACCGGCGAGCGGCACCACCGCGCCGACGATGCCGACCAGCGCACCCGCAGTCCTCACGGCCCGGGTGGGGCGAGCCCGCACGATGCCCTCGGCGCCGAGCACCACGGCCGCAACCAGCGCAGCCTGGATCGTGATCACCAGGATCCCGATGTCGGCCGGGCTGCTGCCCACCAGCAGGTCGACGTCGACACGCGCCAGCGCGACCGCGACCAAGGTCGTGAACAGGACGACGGTCCAGCACAACGTCACCGGGATGCGGGTGGGGCGAGGCACCAGGGCCAGGACGGCGAGCACGAGCAGGAGCAGACCGATCGCGGTCGGCGCACCCACGTCGCTGACCCGACCGGAGAGCACGTCGAGCGGGTCTATCCGCGCATCGGAGGGTCGACCGGCGCCCAGCAGGAGCGCTCCCCCGGCCCCACGGACCAGCGCGGTCACCCACCACGGGGCCAGCAGCACGACCGGCACCGCCAGCGCCAGCACCGGCGGCAGCGCCACGTCCGCGGCGGCGATGACGCCGCGAGCCAGGCCCAGACCGGCACCGAGCACCACGAGCACCAGCACCACGGCCAGCACCCAGGCGAGGGGGGCGAACGCAGCGACCAGCGCGAGCAGGAGGCCCACCCGCCAGCCGGCGCGCCACCGCCGCTCGGGGTCGGGATCGGCGAACCCGAGCGCGGCATGGGCCAGCCATGGCAGCCCGGCCGCTGCCACCACCAGTCCGAGCCGGCCGTCGCCCCAGGCGCCGGAGGTCACCGGCACGACGGCGTACGTCGTCGACCCGGCGACCAGCAGCCACCGCGGCGCTCCCGCCGGCGCCACCAGCCGACCGGCGACGCGCAGGAACCGCCACGCACCCCAGAGCGTCACGGGCACGGCGAGCAGCATCACGAGGCTGATGGCACCGCTCGGTCCGACCACCGAGGCCAGCAGCGCGAGCGGCTGCAGGTACGCCGGCGCCGGCACGTCGGTGCCGAAGGCGAGGGGGTGCCACGACTCGTGCACCAGGTCCCACCAGACGCCGGCAGTCTCCGGCGCCGGGGAGAGCCGGCCCCCTGAGACCGCGCCGAACGCCGTGCGTGCACCCACGAGGGCGATCGCCACCACGGCGGTGAGGGCCAGTGCCACGGGATTGCTGAGGTAGCGGGCGACCAGCCCGGTGTCGACGTAGTCGTCCTCGTCCTCCTCGGCGCGCACGCGCACCGCGGCCTGCGACGACGGGTCCCGCTCGGCGGCGACGATCCGGCGGCGCTCGGCGACGTCGGCGGCCTGGTTGGTCAGGGCGGCCGCGAGGTCACCGACCGAGTCGAGGCCGTGGCGGTAGGGCACCCAGGCCGGGGCCAGCAGGCGGGCCGAGCGCTCGGGGTCGGGCGAGCCTGCCCGTCGGGCCCGTCGTCCGTCTCGCAGCGTCCTCGGGTTGGAGAGCACCGAGACCAGTGCGGCGAAGTCGTCGAGCGCCTCGCTGACCGAGCGCACCAGCAGGAAGCCGAGCATCCGCACCATCGTGCCCAGCGTGAGCCGCACGATCCGCCACGGCAGCGAGCGCCCGCGGGAGTTGACCAGCAGCGTGTAGAGCGCGGCCCGCCGCTCCTGGAAGTGGGTGTGCGAGCCGGTCAGTTGCGTGCGTCGTACGCCGCGGTGGGCGGCCTCGGCGTGGAAGACCACCGCGTCGGGGACCACCAGCGTCGTGTGGCCCGCCTCGGCTGCTCGCCACCCGAAGTCGATGTCGTTGCCGAAGAGCGGCAGCTGGTCGTCGAAGCCTCCGAGCTCCTCGAGGACGCGGCGTCGCACGAGCATGCCGGCGGTGTTGACCGCGAGCACCTCGCGCTGGGTGTCGTGCTGGCCCTGGTCGTACTCACCGCGCTCGAGACCGGTCTCACGCCGTCCCGTGCCCGAGATCGTCACGCCGACCTCGAGGAGTCGACGCAGGGACGGCCACTCGCGCAGCTTGGGGCCGAGGATGTCGACGTCGGGCCGGGCCGCCGCCGCGGAGAGCAGGGCCGCAAGCGCACCGGGAGCGGGCCGGGAGTCGTCGTGCAGGAGCCAGATCCACTCCGGAGCCGACCCGGTGCTGCTCAGGTGCTCGAGGCCGAGACGGACCGCCGCGGGATAGCTGGTGGCCGACGACGCGCTGACGACGTCGGCGGACGGAGCGAGCAGGGCGGCGCTGTCGTCGAGGCTGCCGGTGTCGACGGCGACCATGGAACCGAGCGGCCCCTGCTCGGCCAGGCCCTCGAGCACCCCCGGGAGCCAGCGAGCGCCATCGTGGCTGACGAGCAGCACGGCGACGTCGGCGCCGGTGGATGCCGCGTCTGCGGGGCTGGGGCCGGGGCCGGGGACAGGGGTGGACACGATCGGCAACAGTAACGGGGCGATCGGTCGGGTGCTCAAAACGAGAGGAGCCCCGGTCATGGTCGACCGGGGCGTCCCTCTGGTGCGGGGGGTGTGTGGTGCTGATTCAGCTGGTGGTGCCAGATCCTGCTCAGACAGCTTGCTTCTTCAGCTTGCGGCGCTCTCGCTCGGAGAGACCACCCCAGATGCCGAAGCGTTCATCGTTCATCAATGCGGACTCGAGGCACTCATTGCGCACCTCGCACGTGAGGCAGACCTTCTTGGCCTCACGGGTTGAACCACCCTTTTCCGGGAAGAACGCCTCGGGGTCGGTCTGAGCGCACAGTGCCCGCTCTTGCCATCCCGCCTCGTCCGACTCCGGTTCCAGGAGAAATAGCTCTCTCATGGTTTCCTGCCTCTCGACCCGGCCGGCCACCGTCGGGAAGAACGGCGGGACGACCCCGGAACAACACTGTGAGAATTACATGCCTGTCGTACCACTAAGTCAAGCCCGAGATCTGCTATACCCCACACCGATCCCCGTGGACCCGGCGCCCGTCCCGCGTCGGCGGACGGCAGAGTAGTGCCCATGAAGAACATCACCGTGCTGTCCGGCGGCATGGGAGGCGCCCGCTTCCTGCAAGGCCTGCGCCACGCGATCACCTCCGGGACGCTCCCCGGAGTCGCCCCCGACGCGGCCGTCACGGTCATCGCCAACACCGCCGACGACCTGTGGATGCACGGCCTCAAGATCTGTCCCGACCTCGACACCGTGATGTACACCCTCGGCGACGGAATCGACCTCGAGCGCGGGTGGGGCCGGCGCGAGGAGACGTGGAGCGTCAAGGACGAGCTCGCGGCCTACGGCGTGGAGCCCACGTGGTTCGGGCTCGGCGACCGTGACCTCGCGACCCACCTCGTCCGCACCCAGATGCTCGACGCCGGCTACCCGCTCTCCCAGGTCACCGAGGCGCTGTGCCGGCGCTGGGAGCCGGGCGTACGCCTCCTGCCGATGACCGACGACCGGGTGGAGACCCACGTCGCCATCGCGGACCCCGACACCCCGAGCGGACGTCGGGTCGTGCACTTCCAGGAGTACTGGGTGCGGTTGCGCGCCGAGGTCCCGGCCGAGACCGTCGTCGTCGTCGGGCTCGAGACCTGCACTCCCGGTCCGGGCGTGATCGATGCGATCACCGACGCCGACCTGGTGATCCTGCCGCCGTCCAACCCGGTCGTGTCGGTCGGCACGATCCTCGGCGTGCCGCGGGTCCGCGAGGCCCTGCGCGCGACCAGGGCTCCGGTCGTGGGGCTCTCCCCCATCGTCGGCGAGACCCACGTGCGCGGGATGGCCCACCAGATGCTGACCTCGATCGGGGTCGAGGTGAGCGCCGCCGCGGTGGGCCTCCACTACGGCTGGCGGCACGACCCCGCGAGCACCGACGGCGTGCTCGACGGCTGGCTCGTCGACGAGCGCGACGCCGACCAGGTGGCGACCGTGACCGCCTCCGGGCTGGCGTGCGCCGCCGTGCCGCTGATGATGACCGACCACGACGCCACCGCAGCCATGGCCGCGGCCGCCGTGCGCCTGGTCACGGCGTGAACGCCGCGTGAACCCCGTCAGCCCGTCCGGCGCCGCGCGCTCGGCCCGCACCGGGTCGGTCTCGGCCTTCGCCCCCGACGGCGTCCCGGAAGTGACCTCTGGGGCGGACCTGGCCGACCTGCTCCTCGCCGCCCTCGAGGCCGAGGACAGCGAGGGCCTGGTCGACGGCGACATCGTCGTGGTCACCAGCAAGGCGGTCAGCAAGTCCGAGGACCGCGTGGTCGACGGCCCCCGCGAAGCACACCTCGCCGGCGAGACCGCGCGAGTGGTGGCGCGGCGGGGACCGACCACGATCGTGCGCACCCACCACGGCCTCACGCTGGCCGCCGCCGGGATCGATGCCTCGAACGTCGCCGCCGGCTCGTCGGTGCTCCTCCCGCGTGACCCCGACGCCTCCGCCCGCCGGCTGCGCGAGACGCTGCAGCGTCGTACCGGGTGCACCGTGGGCGTGATCGTCACCGACACCGCCGGCCGGGCCTGGCGCGAGGGCCAGACCGACATCGCGATCGGCGCCTCGGGGGTGCTGGTCGCCGAGGACTTCGCCGGCCGCTTCGACGACTACGGCAACGAGCTGGCCGTCACCGCGCCCGCGGTCGCCGACGAGATCGCCGGTCTGGCCGAGCTCGCGCAGGGCAAGCTCGGCGGACGCCCCTTCGCCGTCGTGCGCGGCCGGGCCGACCTGGTGCTCGCCGCGACCGACGACGGTCCGGGTGCAGGCGCCCTGGTGCGTGCCGAGGGCGCCGACCTCTTCGGGTTCGGCGCTCGAGAGGCCGTCGTCCGCGCGGTCCGCGGCCACCAGCGCGACCAACCGCCCTTCGGCAGCCCCGTGCCCGCCGCGGAGCTCCTCGCGGCCCTGGCGACGGCCCTGGGCGAGGCGCACGGCTCGGTCGAGGGCGACACCGTCGTGTGGCAGGCCCCCGACCAGGAGCACGCAACACGGGTGCAGGTCGTGGCTTTCGCGCACGGCTGGCGCAGCGAACCGGGTCAACTCGGCCTCGACCTCCGGCTCCACCCGGTCGGTCCGTAGACTCGGTGCGACTCCCGCAACCGAGATTGAGGTAAGCCGAACGTGGCCAAGACGTCCAAGTCCGCCAAGAGCGAGCGCCAGAAGCTCATCGACCAGACGATGAAGCAGCAGCGTGGCGCCGACAAGCGCCGCGGCTTCGCCATCGTCGGGGTGTGCATCCTGATCGCCGTGATGATCGTGGGCGCTGCGGCCTACCGGCCGATCAAGAACGCCATCGACGGCCGCCAGTACAGCGCCCTGGAGCTCTCCGAGGTCGGCGCGCCGGCCTCGGTCTGCCAGGACGTCGAGACCACCGACGCCAGCGGCGCCAACGACCACGTCCCCGACACCCAGTCAGTCGTCTACGAGGCTGCGCCGCCGGCCTTCGGCCCTCACTGGAACGTCGCGGGCAAGGCGCCGGCGCCGTTCACCGACAAGTTCTACGACGCCACCGACCGTCCCGAGCTCGAGGCCCTCGTCCACAACCTCGAGCACGGCTACACGATCCTCTGGTACGACGAGACCACTGCCGCCGACGCGGACCAGATGAGCGAGATCAAGGCGATCGCCAAGAAGTTCAAGGTCGACGACGACAACTTCCGGCTCAAGTTCATCGCCGCCCCCTGGACCTCCGACGACGAGAACGGCGCGACGTTCCCCGACGGGCAGCACATCGCCTTCACGCACTGGAAGGGCGACACCGAGAAGTCCGAGGGCGTGACGCAGTTCTGCAGCGCCCCCAGCGGCGAGGCGCTCGACAAGTTCATGCAGGACTACCCCTACACCGACTCGCCGGAGGCCGGGGCTCTCTGAGTCCCCTCGGCTCGTGGCCGGCCTCACCTGGGCTCAGGTGAGGTCGGTCCGGCCGGACTCCTTGAGGTCGGCGACGACCTGCTTGACCGCCTGGGCGTGAGCCCGGGTCGTGACGAGCACGGCGTCGGGGGTGTCGACCACGACCACGTCGTCGAGCCCGACCACGGCGACGAGCTTGCCGCCGGCGGGCACCACCAGCCCGCTGGAGGCGATCGCCCGCACCAGGGACTCGTCGCCGAGCACCGTGAGCGCCGCCGGGTCATCGGCGAGCAAGGTGTGGAGGGAGTCGAAGTCCCCGATGTCGTCCCACCCGAACGACGCCGGCACCACCGCCACGCGCCCGGCAGCCGCAGCGGGCTCGGCGATCGCGTGGTCGAGGGCGATCTTGGGCAGGTCGGGCCACGCCTGCGCCAGTGTCTCGGGGGCGGCTGCGATCGCGCGCAGGGCTGCGGCGAAGTCGGGGTCGTTCTCGGCCAGCAGGTCCAGCAGCACACCCGGTCGTACGACGAACATGCCGGCGTTCCAGCGGTAGTGGCCGGTGGCGAGGTACTCCTCGGCGATCTCGGCAGACGGCTTCTCGACGAACTCGCGCACCGCCCAGACGCCGCTGTGGGCATCGAGCACCGCGCCGACGTGGATGTAGCCGAAGGCCGTGGAGGCGAAGGTCGGCTCGATGCCGATCGTGACCAGCCAACCGGCCTTGGCCGCATCGACCGCAGCCCGGACGGAGGACGCGAAGCCGTCGATGTCGGTGATCACGTGGTCGGCGGCGAACGAGCCCATCACGGCGTCGGGGTCGCGCGCCTCGAGCATGGCCGCGGCCAGTCCGATGGCAGCCATGGAGTCGCGAGCCGACGGCTCGGCGACGATCGCCCCAGCCGGGAGCTCGGGCAGCTGGGCGGCGACGGCCTCGCGGTGGCTCTCGCCGGTGACGACCAGGAAACGGTCCTCGGCCAGCGGGGCGAGCCGGTCCCAGGTGCCCTGGAGCAGCGAGCGACCGGTGCCGGTCAGGTCCCGGAGGAACTTGGGCGACGACGAGCGCGAGAGCGGCCACAGCCGGGTCCCGGCTCCCCCGGCGGGCACGACGGCCCAGAAGCTGTCGATGGCAGGGCTGTCGGCGTCGTTCATGGCAGGGAGCCTAGTGGGTCTGCACCCCGGGCTCAGGCAGACTGCAGGACATGGTCCCCGCCCCCTCCAGCACGTTCTCCCAGGTCCTGGCGACCCGGCTCGCTCACGACCCCGGACAGCCACTGATCACCTTCTACGACGAGGTGAGCCTCGAGCGGACCGAGCTGTCGGTGACGACGTACGCCAACTGGGTCGCCAAGGCTGCCTCGTTGCTGGTCGACGAGCTGGACCTCGAGCGTGGCGACCGCCTCCGCATCGATCTCCCGCCTCACTGGCTGGGACCCGTCTTCATCGGCGCGGCCTGGACCGCAGGGCTCTGCCTGACCACCGACGACGACCCGGCCGCGGTGGTGTGCGGGCCCGAGTCGCTGCCGCGCTGGTCGGAGCGGGCCGCGGACCTGACCGTGCTGGCGTGCGCCCTGCGACCGATGGGCGTCCGCTTCGCCGAACCGGTGCCTGCCGGCGTGCACGACGTCGGGGTGGAGATCTGGTCGCAGCCGGACGCCTTCGTCGCCTGGGACCCGCCGACCGGTGCTGACCTGGCCCACGACTTCGAGGGCTCTGAGGTGACCCAGGGCCAGATGTGGCAGACGGCCACCGCCGGGACTCTCGTCACCGGCGGCGGCCGTCTCTTGTCGGAGGCGAACCCGGCTTCCCCACCGGGGATCGCCTCCTTCACCGAGCCGCTCGTAAGCGGCGGCTCACTCGTCCTGGTCACCCGGGCCGAACGGGAGCGCGTGACAGCACTGTTCGCTGCCGAGCGCGCGACCGCTCGCTTCCCTGCCTGAGTGACCCGACGACGTCTTCATCGCAGCGCGTTCACTGGATCATGTTGTAGGCCCTCGTACGCCGTCCGAGCAGCTGGGGTGCGGCGAACCCGTTCTCGGTGGCCTCGATCAGCATCATCTTGCCGGTGCCCTTGAGGCGGACCACCAGGTCGGGGTGTCCGGCGAGGTCGACGTCCCCGATCCCGACCACCCAGTCGTAGGGCGAGAGGTCCAGGTCGAGCTGGCGTGAACCGGTCAGGCCCCCCGGCCCGTTGCCGGTGTAGAGCTTCAGCGTCGACCGGGTGAGCACCAGGCTGTCCGGAGCACCATCGCCGTCCCACAGGCCGATGCCCATCTGCTTGACCCCCGGCAGCCGCGAGTACGCCGCGTACGGCTCCCCGATGCCGTCCAGCCCCAGACCCGGGTAGATCATCATGGCCTGCCCCTTGGGCTGACCCATGAGGTCGGGCCAGCCGTCGCCGGTCATGTCGCCCACCGCGGCGAGCAGCCCCACGCGCTTGAAACCGGTGGCCAGCGGCCGCACCTTGGCGAAGCGGCCGTTGCCGAGCCCCTGACGCAGGAAGAGCTTGCCGTCGCTCTTGCGTCGCGTGACCAGGTCCGAGACCCCGTCGCGGTCCCAGTCGCCCACGTTGAGGACCCGCCCGGCGCTCTTCAGGTTGACCGCCATCTGGATCGGCTTGCCGAGCTTGAAGCGCCGACCACTGGTGGTCGTGCCGTCGGGGTCGGTCGGCAGCGCCTTGATCGGGAGCACGAAGCCCTTCCCGTCGCTGGCGCGGCGCACGAACAGGTCCGGCTGGTCGGTCGCAGCGATGTTCGACTCGAGCTGGCGGCCGTCGAAGCCGACCTGCGCCTGAGCGGCGAGCTTGCGGATCGCGCCGAGCTTGGCATAGAGGTAGCGCCCGGGACAGGCCGTCGAGCCGGCGTCACGGTGGCCGTTGATGGCCGCGAAGTTGCGGCTGCCGACGTACTGACGCTTGGAGGAGGCATCCACTCCGTGCAAGGAGAGCTTCCAGGCGAACAGCGCGCCATAGGCCTGCAGCATCGCCTTCGACGGCTGGGTCTCCTCGTAGTTGCCGATCGCCGACATCGCGAAGGCGTTGTCGTTGTAGCCGAGGGTGTGGGCGCCGACGACCGCACGGTCGACACCGCCGTACCGGCCTTCCCAGATGCGTCCGAACCGGTCGACGAGGTAGTTGTAACCGACGTCGCTCCAGCCCTTGGACTTGGTGTGGTAGGCGTAGATGCCCCGCAGGATGGCCGGGACGTCGCGGGCCTTGTAGTTGTTGGCGTTGACCGTGTGGTGGACGAAGCCCGCGTGCACCTCGTAGTAGCGCAGCGACCCGGCGTCGCGCATCGACTCGTCCGCACCCCACTGGGCGCGGCTGAAGATCTGCGGCTTGGGCGTGAACGCCGCGGCCGACAGCTGGGCGTCGGCCCCATCGGTCCCGTCGGTGTCGTCGGTCCCGTCGGTGCCGTCGTCGGAGGGCTCGGGCGACGGTGCCGGAGCCGGCTCCGCGCCGTCGGCTGCCGCGGTGTCGATGGCGGCGCGCTCCCGAGTGGTCTCGGTGGAGACGCCCGGGTCGATCACCGCGAGCTTGAGGTCGGACGGCGTCGTGACGTCGGTGTCGACGCGGACCTGCACCTCGTCGACCTCGCCCACGAGCATCTCGTCGGTGCCGGGACGGGCGCGCAGCGCTTCCGCGCTCTCGGGGTCAGGTCCGTGCTCGTCGCTGTACTCCATGTCCAGCCACGGCGACCAGCCGGCGTCGTCCTTGGTGCGGACCTGCACGGCGATCTGGTCCTCGCTGAGCGCGGTGCCGTGCGCCCAGGTGACGCCGATGGCGCCGTACCCGGTGACGGGCTGGGGGGTGCTGAGGACCTGCTCTGCACCCCCGGCCACGCGACGCGAGGTCGCCTTGAGCGAACCGGGCACGACCCGGGCTCCGGCGGGGGCCGTGAGCGAGTACTCCTTGACGATCGGGTCGACCGCCTCGGTGGCGACGGCGGCCGTGCGGACCGAGGCCCGGGCGTAGGCGGCCATGGAGGTGGACGCAGCGTCGGTACGGGCGCCGGCCTCGCCGGCGGGGGCCTGCGGGACCAGGTCGAGGGAGACGATGTTGGCGACCGGCGTGAGGAAGGCGCCGATCACGCCGAGCACCAGCATCTGCTGGCAGAACGTGACGAAACGGGGGTGTCGGGAAGACATCAGTTATTGCTCCTGTGCGAAGGGGGAAGAGTCACACAAGACGCAACTTTCACATCAGTCACACGTCCTGGGAAGGGAATCCGAGTAACTACAATCGTGTAATTTCCAGTCGACACGCCGACGCATCTCGACTTTGTCAACTTCCCACGTGTCACACAAGCCCCAACTGCCCCAAAATGCTCAAAACTGCCACGCGGCCCGCCCCGGACTACCGGGGCTGGGCCGCGTGGGAAACGGTGCGGGGAGGGAGGCCGACCGGTCAGATGTCGGCGCCGAGCTCCTCGTCGAGGTCCTGTTCCTCCTCGTCGGGGCGCACCTCGTCGTCGTACTTGAGGACCTTGATGCCCTCGGCGACGTCACCGTCGAAGATGAGGCGCCCCTGCTCGAGGATCAGGACCCGCGTGCACATGCGCTTGACCGAGCCCGCGGCGTGACTGACGTAGAAGAGCGTTCGGCCGCTGTCGCGGACCTCTTCCATCTTCTCCAGGCACTTCTTCTTGAAGGGCTTGTCCCCCACCGCGAGGACCTCGTCGGCGAGGAAGATCTCGGAGTCGACGTGGATGGCCACCGCGAAGCCGAGTCGGGCCGACATGCCGGAGGAGTAGTGGCCGACCTCGGTCTGCAAGAACTTGGTCTTGATCTCGCTGAACTCGACGATCTCGTCGTACTTGCGGGCGATCTCCTTCTCGGACATGCCGAGGATCGCCGCGTTCAGCATGATGTTCTCCTTGCCGCTGAGCTGCGGGTGGAAGCCCGCGCCCGTGGCGATGAGGCCGGCGATGCGTCCGCGCGTCTGCACGCGGCCCTGGTCGGGTCGCATGACGCCGTTGATCATCTTCAGCAGCGTGCTCTTGCCGGAGCCGTTGAGGCCCATCAGCCCGATGGACTCCCCCTGGCTGACGGTGAACGACACGTCGTCGACCGCCCGGAAGGTGTCGCTGATCTGACGACCCTTGAGCATCGCCACCGTGACCTGCTTGAAGGTCCGGTGGTAGCGCAGGGTGAATTCTTTCGAGACGTTCTCGACGCGGATCGACTCAGCCATCAGATGCGCTCCGGGATCTTCTTCTCCAGCGCGCTGAACACCAGCTGCGCGATCAGCAGGATCACCAACGAGACGCCGATCATCGTCAGCCCCAGCATGTAGAGGTTGTCAGGCAGGCGGTTGGCCTGCTGGTCGGCGGCGATCGTGGGGATCCAGAAGGCCTGCTGGAACAGCATCACGGCGTCGGCGATGGGGTTGAGGACGTAGTACTTGGCGAAGCTGCCGAAGCGCTCGTCGACCATCGTGTAGCTGTAGATCATCGGCACGCCGAAGCGGACGAAGTTGGTCAGGATGTTGACGAAGCTGGCGAAGTCGCGGAACAGCACGTTGGCCGCGGCGAACAACAGTGCCAGTGCAGTGCCCAGGATCATGATGATCGTCAGGGCGATCACGACGGCCAGGAGCGCGCCGAAGGACGGCACCCACCCCATGAAGGTCACCGCGACGATGAGGATCACCATCTGCGGACCGACGTGGTAGAGCGAGACCAGCATCGAGGCGACCGGGAACATCTCGCTCGGCACCGCCATCTTGCGCACGATCGCCTTGTTGCGCACGATCGAGCGGGTCCCGGCGTTGAACGTCTCGGTGAAGAAGTGGACGACGATGATCGCCGAGAAGATGTGGATGGCGAAGTTCGGCACGCTCTTGTGGAGCTGGAAGACGGCCCCGATGACGACGAAGTAGATGAAGAACTGCGAGAGCGGGTTGATGTAGCTCCAGATCAGACCCAGGAACGAGCCTGAGTAGCGGGCGCTGATCTCGCGTCGCACCAACAGCTTCAGCAGGTAGCGACGTCGGAAGACCTCCAGGAGCCCGCGGCTCGGTGCCGGGTCCTCCCAGGGACGGTCCTCGACGTCGTAGTCGAGCGCCGGGGCCAGCCCGGTCTCTCCGCGCACCGCCTCAGTCATCGGCACCGTCCTGGTCCTGGATGTAGGGAGCGAACGTCGCGTCCCACGTCTCGGGGGACGTGATCTCCCCCAGCTTGGCCCGGTACTCCGCAGCCAGGCGGGGCCACTCGCGCTTGAACCGTTCGTGGATCTCGATGGTCTTGACCATCAGCTCGCGGAACTTGGCCGGGTCACGCTGGTAGAGCGCAGCCGAGGTGCCGTCGGCCATGGAGACGACCGCGGAGTCGTAGCGCGCGAGGCGGTACCACTTCGCGTCCATCGCCGGGATCTCGGCCTCGGGGTACTGCTTCGACAGCGGCCGCACCCCGGTGAGCTGGCGCAGCGGAGCCAGGCCGGCGGTGACCAGCGTCGCGAGCCGACCCGGGACCTCCGTGCCGTCCTTGCCCTTCTTGGGCGGCTTGCTGCGCCGGACCTCGGGGAAGGCGTCGCGGTCGGCCTCGAGGCGGGCGTCGGAGAACTGCTTGACGAACTCGCGGACCTCCTTGAGCTTGGTCGGCAGGGCCTCGTGCAGGTGGTCGGGCCCGGCGAGCACGTCGAGGAGCGCCTGGTGGCGCAGCTCGACGGTGGAGTACTGCATGCCCACGAGGTGCGAGATCTGGTGGTTGCGGCTCTCGCGCACCATGCGTCCGCCGTTCTCGTACGGCGAGTGCAGCAGCGCCGCGATGAACCGGTTGCGCTGGTGGAAGTAGGACTGCCAGTCGAGGCCGTCGTTCTTGTCGGTCCACGGCACGTGCCACACGGCTGCGCCGGGGAAGGTCACCGTCGGGTAGCCGGCCGCCTTGGCGCGCAGGCCGTACTCGGCGTCGTCCCACTTGAGGAACAGCGGCAGCGACAGGCCGATCTCATCCATGACCACGCGCGGGATCAAGCACATGAACCAGCCGTTGAAGTCGACGTCGGCACGCTTGTGCAACCAGCGCGCCGAACGGATGTTGCGCGCGGACAGGTCCCAGTCGCTGTAGCCGTCCAGACGCGTCATCCACCAGAAGCGCCAGGGCTGCACGACCTCACCGAAGCTGTGCAGCCGCGACTTGGAGTAGAGGCTGAACATGTGGCCACCGACGATGGTGGGCCGGCGTGCGAGGTCACCGAAGGTGATCGCCCGCATGATGCCCTCGGGCTCGCAGACGACGTCGTCGTCCATCATCAGGGCGTAGGTGGCGGTGCCCTTGCGCACCGACTCCAGCTGCCCGCGGGCGTAGCCGCCGGAGCCGCCGAGGTTGCCCTGCTCGATGATCCGCAGCTTCGAGCCGAGCTCGGAGGCGGCCTTGGCGAAGTCCGGGGAGTCGGCCACCTTGTCAGTGCCCTGCTCCATCACCATCACGGTGTCGAGGTAGGGGGCCAGGACCTTGTCCTCGCCGATCTGCTGGAGCAGCTTGGCGCAGAAGTCGGGACGGTTCATGGTGGTGATCGCGATGTCGGCCGTGCCGTGGTCGGCGCGGTCCTCGGGCACCTCGGCGGTCCACTCCGCAGACTCGACCAGGGCGTCCTCGTCGCCGGCCACCACGTTGTACCAGTACCAACCACCGTCGACGAACGGCTTGAGCGACAGGTCGAAGGTGAAGGTGCCCGTGTCCTGGTCACCGGTGCCGGCGCTGTCGACGCGCTGGGCGCGCCCGTTGGCCATCGACTTGTAGACCGTCACGGTGGCGCCGTGACCGCGCAGCCGGACCGTGAGGGTGACCTCGTCCTTGACGATCGTCCACCGGCGCCAGTAGCTGGCGGGGAAGGCGTTGAAGTAGGTGCCGAACGAGAGCTGCTCCCCCGACTTCACCGTGATCGAGGTGCGCGAGACGATCTGGTCGGGGTGGATCGTGCGACCCGAGGACGTCGACTGCCGGATGGCGGCGTTGTTGAGGTCCTTGGCGGCCTTGTTGCCACCGATCTCGTAGCGGTCGGCGTCGAGGCGAGCCTCGTCGGTGTCGATGTAGAGCGCGAGCACGTCGACGTCGCGATCCACCGGCAGGATCTGACGCTGCAGCAGCCGCGTCGTGGTCGCAGCCGCCGGTGGCGCTGCCGCCGGAGTCGTCTGGGGGGTCGTCACGGGGGTCGTCATTGCGCTCCTCCACTCGTCAGCGGCGCTCCATCGTTGAAGTGCGGCTCGAGCACGTTGTTGAACATCGACAGCGCCGACCCGATGGCCATGTGCATGTCGAGGTATTGGTAGGTGCCCAGACGGCCGCCGAAGAGCACCCGGTGGCGCTCGGTCTCGGCCTTGGCCAGCTCGCGGTACTTCAAGAGCTTGGCTCGGTCCTCGGCGGTGTTGACCGGGTAGTAGGGCTCGTCGTCGTCCTCGGCGAACCTGCTGTACTCGTGCACCACGATCGTCTTGCCCGGCAGGTAGGTGCGCTCGGGGTGCAGGTGCTTGAACTCCAGGATCCGGGTGAACGGCACGTCCTGGTCGTTGTAGTTGACCACGCCGGTGCCCTGGAAGTCGTCGACGTCGAGGGTCTCGGCCTCGAGGTCGACGGTGCGCCACGACAGCCGGCCCTCGGAGTGGTCGAAGTACTCGTCGATCGGGCCGGTGTAGACGATCGGCACCGATCCCTTGTACTTCTCGATCAACCCGGCGGCCGGGTCGAGGAAGTCGGTGTCGAGGACGACCTCGATGAGCGGGTGGTCGGCCATCCGCTCCAGCCACGCGGTGTAGCCGTCGACGGGCAGGCCCTCGTAGGTGTCGTTGAAGTAGCGGTTGTCGAAGGTGTAGCGCACCGGGAGCCGCGTGATGATGTCGGCGCTGAGCTCGGTGGGGTCGGTCTGCCACTGCTTGGCGGTGTAGCCCTTGATGAACGCCTCGTAGAGCGGGCGTCCGATGAGGCTGATCCCCTTCTCCTCGAGGTTGGTGGCGTCCTCGGTCGCGATCTCGCTCGACTGCTCGGCGATCAGGGCGCGCGCCTCGTCGGGAGTGTGGGACTTCCCGAAGAACTGGTTGATGAGCCCGAGGTTCATCGGCAGGGAGTAGACCTGCCCCTGGTACTTGCCGAACACACGGTGCTGATAGCTGGTGAAGTCGGTGAACTTCGTGACGTAGTCCCACACCTTCTTGTTGGAGGTGTGGAACAGGTGGGTGCCGTACTTGTGCACCTCGATCCCCGTCTCCGGGTCGATCTCGGAGTAGGCATTGCCCCCGAGGTGGTAGCGACGCTCGACCACGAGCACCTTCAGCCCGAGCTCGGCGGCGCACCGCTCGGCGATGGTCAGTCCGAAGAAGCCCGCGCCCACGACGACGAGGTCGGGCATGCGGGAGTCACCGGCCTCGGCGGGCTCGGGGGCGGAGGGGACGTCGGAAGCGGCAGACACGATGGGTCAGTCTACGGATCGCAACGGCCCGATGGCATTCCGCAACGCGTCGGACTCGTCACCTTTACCTGCGACCGGCTCGCGCTGGCCCACCGCCACGCTCCCGTTGGCCCCCGCTCCACCCCCCTGACCGCGACGCTCGTCTCACCCGGCGGGATGCGACAGCAGCGCAGGAGTTGTCTTACGCTGGCCGGATGGAGCAGACAGGACCCGTGCGCGCGGTGATCGAGCGCAACTTCGGCGCGGCCTGGATCACCGGCATCGCCATGGTGGTCGCCACCGTCGTCTTCGCCGCCATCGGTGAGCTCCCCATCCGCGACCCCGACAGCCTGATCCCGGGCTACATCCGCTTCCCCGCCATCGTCCTGGGCGCGATCGGCCTCGACATCGTGCCGCGGGTGCTGTGGCGTGCGCGTCGTGCGCCGAGCAGCCTGCGCCGGCACTGGCGGGCGGTGGTCCACGAACGCTGGCCTGCAGCCCACTGGCGCTTCGCGGTAGGGGGCGTCACTGCCTGGTACCTCTGCTACGCGGCGTTCCGCAACCTCAAGAGCATGGCTCCCTTCATCAACGGCGCGTCGTGGGACCGCGAGTTCGCCCGGCTCGACCGGGTGCTGTGGTTCGACCACGACCCGGCCCTGGTGCTGCACCAGCTGTTCGGGACCGGCTTCGCCGCGCACTTCTTCTCCACCGTCTACTTCGTGTGGATCGCGCTGGTGCCGGTGAGCATCGCGATGGCGCTCGTCTGGACCCGCAGCACCCGCGCCGGATCGTGGTACGTCACCGCCGTCGCCTTCGACTGGGCCCTCGGCGCGCTGCTCTACATCGTCTTCCCGACCGTCGGGCCGGTCTACCACGGCCCGCAGCGCGAGGCCTTCGCCGCGCTCCCCGAGACCTACAACACCCAGCTCGCCTCGAGCATGTGGGACGACCGGGTCGCGGTGCTCGGCGACCGCTTCGCCGCGGGCACGCTGCAGACCATCGCCGCCTTCCCCTCCCTGCACGTCGGCATCATGGTCACGATCTGCCTGGTGGTCACCTACATCGGGATGGACCGCTGGGTCCGGATCGCTGCCTGGGTCTTCCTCGGCCTCACGATCCTGGCCACCATCTACCTCGGCTGGCACTACTTCGTCGACGTCATCGGCGGTGCCGCGGTCGGTTCGGTGACCGTGTGGGCGGCGGCGCTGGCCACCGGCAACCACGTCGGGCTGCGACCGCAGCTCAAGCGTTCCGACGACCCGCTCGTGGTCCAGCCCGTCAGCGCCGAGCGCGCCGGCTGACGTCGCCCCGCGCCCGCGGGTAGTCACGTGCCTCGGGCGAGAGCTCTCGCAGCGCCCGCACTCCGCGCAGCGCCCGGAGGACGTTGCGGGCCTCGCCGCGACCTCCACGCAGCGGGCTGAGCAGCACGACCATGAGCGTGATGAGCCACGGCTTCCACCGGACCAGCGCGTTGTCGCCGTAGCGCGCGTGCACGACGAACAGGTTGCGGTACATGAAGAAGCCCTTCCAGCCGCCCAGGTCGTGCTGCTGGTCGAACTCGAGCTGACGCACGAGCACCGCGTCGCGCACCGCCCAGATGTGGAACCCCGCTCGGCGAGCGCGTAGGGCGAAGTCGACGTCGTCGTAGAAGATGAAGTACGCCGGGTCGGGGAGCCCGATCGCCTCGACCACCTCGCGGCGCATCATGAACCCCTCGAAGGCGACGTTCTGCACCTCGACCCGCTCGGGCATCGCCTCGCGCGTGCCGTAGTCGGTCTCGAGCATCGCGGTCTTGGGCTTGATCGCCAACGGATTGCTCAGGTCGAAGCGGGTGGCAGCCTTCTCCACGAGGGCGCCACTGAGGTCCTCGCGCACGCTGGTCAGACAGGGCTCGTCCTGTGCCAGCAGCACCCGGAGACAGTCGGGCGCGGGCACCACGTCGTCGTCCATCATCCAGATCCGGTCGAAACCCTGCTCGTGCGCCATCCGAACGCCGAGGTGGAAGCCGCCGGCGCCGCCGATGTTCTTCTCGGTCCGCACGACCTGCAGGCCGCTGTTGTCCGCCTCGGCCAGGACCGTGGGCGTGTGGTCGTCACTGTGGTTGTCGATGACGATCACGGCGTCCGGCAGACGATCGAGGTCGGCCAGCCCACGCAGCATGCGGGTGAGGAGGTCGGCGCGGTTGTAGGTGACCACGACCACGGCCACACTCTCCTCGAGCGGGATCCCACCTTCGATGCTCATCGCAGGAACCGCCGATGGCCGGTGAAGTCGCCGCGCAGCCCCGCCGCGGCCGCGCGAGCGCTGAGGGCGATGCGCGCCGGCTGAGGACGGGTGAACAGGTAGAACCAGAGCGTCTTGACCCAGAACATCAGCACGAACAGCCAACCGCGGTAGTCGCGCAGGTTGAGGGTGTTGTTGCGAGCCATGCAGTAGTGCTTGAGGTCGCTGGCGGTGTGGTTGTAGGTGGTGCGTCCACGCATCATCGCCGTGCCGAGGTCGTCGGTGGCCGGATGGGCGAAGTGCGCGTCCACGACGGTGGCGATGCGGGCCCCGGCACGCTCGGCACGCCAGAGGTACTCGACGTCGTCGCCCCAGATGAAGAACTCCGCCCGCGGCAGACCGATCCGCTCGACGAGGTCACGGGTGACCAGCACGCCGTTGAACGGGATGACCACCCCGGGGATGAGCCCGTCCTGAGCGGCAGCCTCGACCTCGCTCATCCGGTGCACCACCTGGGTACCGCCCGGCAGCCGGATCGGGAAGCACAGGCGGTCCAGGTCGTGCTCGGCCAGCACCGCCGGGCCCCAGAAGTCGAGGTCCGTGCGCTTCAGCAGGGTCGCGAGGCACCCGTGGGCAGGGAGCCCGTCGTCATCCATCAGCCACGCCAGGTCCGCGCCGCGCTCCATGGCCCAGGCCAGGCCGTCGTGGAAGCCGCCTGCTCCCCCGCTGTTGTGGGCCAACGTGCGGCTCAGGAGGTCGGCCTGCTCGCGCAGCCACGCGCCGGTGCCGTCGGTGGAGGCGTTGTCGACGACGAGGATCTCGTCGACGTCGGGCACCTCGCGCAGCCGTGCGACCAGTCGTCGTAGGAGGTCGATGCGGTTGAACGTCACCACCACTGCCACGACTCGCACGAGTCACACCCTACGGTGGGGAGGTGGACACCGATGCGATCACCACGCTGCTCCAGGACGTGGCCGCCGAGGTCATCAATCCTCGCTTCCGCTCGCTGGACAGCGACGACGTGCACGAGAAGAACCCCGGCGACCTGGTCACCGTCGCCGACCACGAGGCCGAGGTGCTGATCACCGCGGCGTTGACCCGCGCCTATCCCGAGGCGTTGGTGCTGGGCGAGGAGGCGACCGCGGCCGACGAGACGTTGCTCCAGCGGTACGCCGCCGCCTCTCACGCCTTCACCGTCGACCCGGTCGACGGCACGAAGAACTTCGTGCACGGCTCCCCCGACCATGCGGTCATGGTCGCCGAGCTCCGCGACGGCACCGTGGTCCGCTCCTGGATCTGGCAGCCGCAGCACGAGCGGGCCTACGTCGCCGAGCTCGGCTCCGGGGCCTACTGCAACGGGCGCCGCCTGACGTGCCCCTCACCGGCTGCTCCGGCTCGCGGGGCGACCTCTCGTCGCAGCTGGGTCGGACGCACCCCGGCCGGGCTCCGCCCGCTGGACCTGTCGTGGGTGAGCTGCGGGATCGACTTCCCCCACCTGGTCGAGGGCGACACGGACTACCTGCTCTACGCCGCCACCAAGCCGTGGGACCACGCACCGGGCGCGCTCCTGGTCACCGAGGCCGGCGGCACCGCACGCACCCTGCACGGCGGTTCCTACGACCCCCGCCACCAGAGCCGCGACGGACTGCTCGCGGCCGTGGACCGGTCCGCCTACGACGCGGCTCGCGACGGCTGGGACGCCACGCTGCGACGCTGACTCGTCAGCAGTCAGCGGCGATCAGCAAGCCGTGGCGATCAGCAGGAGGCGTCGAGGTCCTCGGCCTGGTTGGCGGCGTACCCGGTCGACAGAGAGCCGATCGAGCCACCGGTGACGGCCTCGGTCTTGACCTTCTTCTTCTTCTTTGCCGGGGCCTTCGGAGCGGTGTCCTCGGCCTTGGCAATCGTCGCGGCCACCGTCTCGTGGATGAAGTCGATGTCGGGAGCTCCGGTGTTGACCAGCGGCGGCACCAACGAGAGCGTCGAGGTCTTCTGGCCCTTGGCCTTGAGGGCGAGCGCCGCGAACGTGTCGACCTCGGAGGCCGGGATGTTGGTGGAGATCATCGCCGCCGATGCCTTGGCGATGCTCTGGAAGTGGCGGATGGCCGAGCTCGGGCTGACCTGGCCGAGCATCGCGTTCATCACGCACTTCTGGCGCGCCATGCGCGAGTAGTCGTCGGAGCCTTCGCGGGCGCGGGCGTACCAGAGCGTCTCGAACCCGTTGAGCCGGCGCTTGCCGGTCTCGATGTAGCCGGTGACGTCGCTGCCCAGGCCGCCGACGGGGATCGGCTGGCGCACGTTGAGCGTGACCCCGCCGACGGCGTCGACGAGGTCCTTGAAGCCCTGGAGGTTGACCATGGCCCAGTAGTTGATGCTCAGCCCGGTGATGCCCTCGATCGCCATGATCGTGGCGTCGGTGCCGGGGTGCTTCGAGCCCGGGAACAGGTCGGTGTGGTCACCGGCCCAGGTGCTCACACCGTTGAGGTAGTCGACGTCGAAGCCCTTCGGGAACTGCTTGTCCATCACCGAGCCCTCGGCGAAGGGGAAGTTGGCCATGTTGCGCGGGAGGCCGATCAGGACCGTGCGTCCGGTCTCGGCGTCGATCGAGGCGATCGTCATGGAGTCGGGGCGCAGCCCCCAGCGTCCGGCACCGGAGTCGCCGCCCATCAGCAGCACGTTGAACCGTCCGTCGTTCGCCGAGGTCACCTCGCTGCCCGAGAAGAGCGCCATGGTGAAGTCGCGCTGGACCCCCACGAGGTGGGCCCCGAAGAGCAGGGTGCCGGCGACGCTGAAGCAGAGGATCCCGTTGACGCCGACCGCAGCCCGCCGCTGGCTGAGCCCGTAGCTCAGCGGCTGGCCGATGCGCCAGGCGTCGACGAACAGTCCCGCCCAGCCCACGGCCGCGGCGAGCAGCGCGAGCTTGACGACCAGCAGGAGCAGCGGGTTGAACGCCATCGAGACCGCGACCTGGTGATCGAGGAGCACCACGAGCAGCAGCAGGGCACCGCCGGCCAGCAGGCCGAGCCAGATGCGGAGGGCGATCGTGCCGACCTTGCGGTTGCCGGCGAGGAGCTGCGCGGACCCGGGGGCGACCAACGTCATCACCATGAGCGACAGGGCTCGCCGGAACCGCACCTGGGCGGCCCGTTCGGACACAGGGATCGACGCACTGCTGAGGGTGCGGCTCACGGGGGGCGGCGCGGCGATGGTCATCGAGGTCGTTCTCTCTCTGCTGGGGAAGGAAGCAGAACTGCACGCCAGTATCACCAGTCACACCCGTCACAGGCCGTAGACGCGCCGAGGGCTGCACGGCCGAGTCCGATCCGACACTCGGCGGACGCGCCGCCGAGGACGGTAGGGCCCGCACGGTAGCGTTTGCCGACATGGCAGCAGAAGGTCCCGGGAGCGGGCGTCCCGAGGACGGGGCCGAGTTCGGCTGGCTCTACGGCAAGCGCGGTGAGCAGGCCGAGCCACCCTCCGACGCGACCCGCGTCATGCCCGTCCAGCCCCGACCCGAGCGACGGGCTGCCGGGCCCACCTCCGTGCGGGGCGCGGGCACCACTCCCCCCTCCCCTCCCGCAGCAACGCCCTCCGGCCGCGCTCCGCAGCGCCCTGCCACACCGCGACCAGGTCAGCAGCCCGCGAGGACGCCCGCCGCGACCCCGGCAGGAGCATCAGGAGGTACGCCACCGGGCGGCCGCGGCGTCGGCTCACGCCTCGGCGGCTTCTGGGCGCGCCGGCTGCGCAACCCGTTCTGGTACGTCCGCTTCGTGCTGCTGCTGGTCCTCGTCTGGTTGGTCTACACCGTCGCGGTGCCCTTCGTGACCTGGAGCAGCAGCGACCAGCAGGCGTTCGAGCCCAAGGGCGACCGACCCCCCGAGCAGGACGGCACGACCTACCTCCTGGTGGGCAGCGACTCGCGGGCCGGGCTCAGCGCGGCCGAGCGCAAGAAGTACACCACCGGCAACGCGACCTCCGAGCTGACCGACACGATCATGCTGCTGCACACCGGGGACGGGCCCAACGTCTTGTTGTCGGTGCCGCGCGACTCGATCGTGGAGATGCCCGGCTACGGCCAGTCAAAGATCAACTCCGCCTATGCCCGCGGCGGCCCCAAGCTGCTCGTACGCACGCTCGAGGGCGAGACCGGCATCCGCATCGACAAGTACGTCGAGATCGGCCTCGGGGGCGTTGCCGACGTCGTCGACGCCGTCGGCGGCATCGAGGTGTGCCCGCGCGAGTCGATCAAGGACAAGTTCGCCGGCCTCACCATCAAGAAGGGGTGCCAGGAGATCGACGGCACCACCGCCCTGGCCTACTCGCGCTCGCGCAAGTTCTCCCAGCTCGGCGACCTCGAGCGCGTACGACGCCAACGCGAGGTCGTCTCCTCGATCGGCGACAAGGTCCTCTCGCCCTGGACCGTGATCGACCCGTTCCGCTGGTGGAGGCTCAACAAGGCGGTCCCGACGTTCTTCACCTTCGGCGAGGGCATGAGCAAGTTCGATGCGACCCGGTGGGCGCTGGCGATGAGCCGGGTGCAGCTCACCTGCACCATGCCGGTCACCGACTCCTCGGCCAACTACTGGGACCGCGACCGCGCCGACCCGCTCTTCGCGGCCATCAGCAAGGACCGGACTGACGACATCCGCAAGAAGCAGTGCACCGGCAACGGCATCGTCAAGTGAGGACGCCATGAGCAGCCCCGAGAATCAGCAGTCCCCCGGCCCCACGTTCGAGACCCTCGAGTGGAGCCTGGACGCCGACGGGATCGCGGTGGTGACCCTGCACCGGCCCGAGGCCCTGAACGCCTTCGACCTGACGATGGCGCGCGAGCTGCTCGAGGTCTTCACCACCACCGCCACCGACGACGCCGTGCGCGCCGTGGTGGTCACCGGTTCGGGCAAGGCCTTCTGCGCCGGGATGGACCTGTCGGCGCAGGGCAACGTCTTCGGTCTCGACGAGAGCCTCGACCCGACGCCGGAGTCACTGCGCGAGCAGTTCGACGACCCGGCCTACGCCGACGGCGTGCGCGACACCGGCGGCAAGGTGACGCTCGCCATCCATGCGCTGCCCAAGCCCGTGATCGCTGCGATCAACGGCGCAGCAGTGGGCATCGGGGCCACCATGACCCTGGCCATGGACCTGCGACTGGCCTCGACCAGGGCCCGCATCGGCTTCGTGTTCGGACGGCTCGGGATCGTGCCCGAGGCCGCCTCCACGTGGTTCCTGCCGCGCCTCGTCGGTCTGCAGCAGGCCCTCGAGTGGGTCTACTCCGCCGAGATCCTCACCGCGCAGGCCGCCCTGGACGGCGGGCTGCTGCGCTCGCTCCACGAGCCGGACGACCTCCTGCCGGCGGCGTTGGAGCTGGCCCGGTCGTTCGTGGTCGACCGCTCCCCCGTCGCCCTGGCCCTGGCCAAGCAGATGCTCTATCGCAACGGTGCCGCCGAGCACCCGCTCGAGGCGCACCTCTCGGACTCGCTGGCCATGTGGCACGCCTCGGTCGGGGACGGCAAGGAGGGAGTCGCGGCGTTCCTGGAGAAGCGCTCGCCGACGTTCACCGGCAAGGCCTCCGAGCTCCCGCGCATCTTTCCCTGAGCCGTCCTGGTTCAGGTCGGCCCAGGTCGGCCGAGGCGGCTCGGACCGGTTCAGGCAGCGAGCTGGCGGCGTAGCCGGGTCAGGATGCCGGTCAGCAGGCGGGAGACCTGCTCCTGCGTGACCCCCACCTCGGCCCCGATCTGCGCCTGGGTGCGGTGGTGGAAGTAGCGCAGCTCGATGATGCGACGGTCGCGCTCGCTCAGCGTCGCCATGAGCGGGGCCAGGGCCACCCGGGCCTCAGCCGTGGCGAAGGCGGGGTCGAGGTCGCCCATCCGCTCGGCCGGCGACTCCGGCGCGTCGGAGTCGGTGCGCACCGCGTCGAGGGAGACCGGGCTGAAGCACCCGGTGGCCGACAGGGCGTCGAGCACGAGCGGCAGGGACACGTCGAGGTCGGCCGCGATCTCGGCCGGACGAGGTGCGCGCCCGAGCCGCTGGGTCAGCTCGGCCTCGGTGGCCACGACCCGGGCCTGGACCTCCTGCACCGACCGCGGCGGGCGGATCGTCCAGCCGGCGTCGCGGAAGTAACGTCGGATCTCGCCTCGCAGCGTGGGGACGGCATAGCTGAGGAAGTCGTCGCCCAGCGTGGGGTCGAAGCCGCGCACGGCCTTGACGAGGCCGAGGAAGGCGACCTGGTTCACGTCGTCGACGGCGATGCCGCGACCGTGGTAGCGGCGGGCGACGTCAGCAGCGACACCCATGTTGAGGCGGATGACGTCGTTCTCGTAACGAGCACGCACCTCGCCCTCGGTGGCGCGGGATCGAGCCAGGAGACGCGCGGTCTCGGTCCGACGCCGAGCGTCGGAAAGGGTCTGGGGGACCATGAGGGGGGACCTTCCACGGGGGGGCGCACGAGAGCGGGGGGCTCTCGGTACGCCTGCAGCCTCTCACGGCGTTCCCGCGAAAACCAGGTTTATGCGCAAGTTTCGACACCCGTCTAGACGGCCTGCGGAAGGGACACGCAGGGCCGGGACGGGCGGAGCTGATGAAGCTTGTTCGCTGCTGGGTGGTCTGGCGGTCAGGTGACCTCGGTGGTCCGAGTGGTCTGGTCGGGTGACGCCGCGCTCGCAGCGCCACCCAGACGAGTCGTACCCGCGACGAGGTCCGCTATGCACGCGAGTTCGATCCTGCTCCGGGCGCGCACCGGGCTACCGTGACCTTCATGAAGCATGCCGCACCTGCCCCGTCGTCGAACTGGCACGATCCCCAGGTGGTCGAGTACCTGCTCGAGCACTGCACGACCTGGGCCATCGTCGGGCTGTCCACCAACACCTCACGCACGGCGTACTCGATCGCGGCGCAGCTCCAGGAGCGCGGCAAGACCATCGTGCCGATCCACCCGGCGGCGCCTGAGGTGCTGGGACAGCGTGGTTATGCCACGCTCGCCGACGTCCCCTTCCCGATCGATGTGGTCGACGTGTTCCGCCGCTCCGAGGCAGCCGGCCAGTTCGCTGACGAAGCCGTTGCGATCGGCGCCAAGGGCGTGTGGTTCCAGCTCGGGGTGATCGACGAGGATGCCTTCGCGCGCACCACGGCAGCGGGGGTCCCCATGGTCATGGACACCTGCCCCGCCATCGAGTGGACCCGCCGGGGGTGAGCGCTCCCGGCGGCGACCTCGTCGTCGCGGCCGGTCCCGGCCTGCCGCGGGGGCTGGTGATCCCTGCCGTCGAGCTGGTCGAACGGTTCTCGCGCTCCTCGGGTCCCGGAGGCCAGTCGGTCAACACCAGCGACAGCCGCGTCGAGCTCGAGTACGACGTGGCCACCAGCACAGTCCTGAGCGACGCCCAACGCGCCCGCGCGCTCGGCACGCTGGGTTCGCCGGTCGTCATCGTCGCCTCCGAGCACCGCTCGCAGCACCGCAACCGCGTCGCCGCGCGCGAGCGGCTGGCCGAGCGGCTGCGCACCGCCCTGGCTCCCCCACCCGCGCCCCGACGAGCCACCCGACCCACACGAGGCTCCCAGCGCCGCCGTCTCGACGCCAAGAAGCAGCGCGGCCAGACCAAGCGCCTGCGCGGCCGCGTCGACGGCGACTGATTCCCTGCCGAGTCGGCGCATCTATGCGCCGACTCACCACCCATCCCTGCCGAGTCGGCGCATCTATGCGCCGACTCACCACCGATTCCTGCCGAGTCGGCGCACAAGTGCGCCGACTCACCGCTGCTCCCCCTTTCGAGAGGGTTCGAGCGGGCGAACGAGGTTTGGCTGAGGGAGTCGGTCCTGTGGGACAGGAGGTCGGCACCTGAGGTGGAGGACCCGCGCCTCCTGGCTTCCTAACGTCGTGGCCATGACGATCTTGCTCGCTCCGGCAGCCGCTCTCGCGGTGGACCTCGACGCCGTCGCCACCAACACCCGGCTCTTCGCTGAGCGCACTCCTGCGGCGCTGATGGCGGTGGTGAAGGCCGACGGCTTCGGCCACGGCGCCGCGGCCGTGGCGCGGACCGCGCTGGCCCACGGTGCCTCGTGGCTCGGCGTCACCAGTCTCGACGAGGCGCTGGTGCTGCGCGAGCACGGGTTGCGGGCACCCGTCCTGAGCTGGCTGAACCCGCTGGGCGCCGACTTCGCGAGCGCCGTGGCGGCTGGGATCGATCTCGCCGTCCCGAGCGCGGCCCACCTGTCGGCCGTCGTCGACGCGGGGCGCCCCGGCGCGGCCGCCGCGCGTCTCCACCTGCACCTCGACACCGGGATGGCGCGCGACGGGGCGTCCCCCGACGAGTGGGCAGCGCTGTGCGCAGCGGCCCGCCGCGCCGAGCGGGACGGCCTGGTGCGGGTGGTCGGCGTCATGGGCCACCTGGGCTGCGCCGACGTGCCCGCCGACCCGGCCAACGCCGCCGGTCGGGCGAGGTTCACGTGGGGTCTCGACGTCGCCAGGGCCGCCGGGCTGCGACCTCCGCTGCGCCACCTCGCGGCGACCGCCGCCACCCTCACCGACCCCGCGTCCCACCACACGCTCAGTCGGGTCGGCGCCGGGTTGGTCGGCATCGACCCCAGCGGTACGACGCCTCTCGCCGCGGCCCTGACCCTCACCGCACCGGTCGTCGGCGTGCGCCGCGTGGGCGCCGGCGCCGAGGTCGGCTACGGCCACACGTGGGCAGCCTCGCGCCCGACGTCCCTGGCCCTGCTGCCGCTCGGGTACGCCGACGGACTGCCGCGGGCCGCATCCGGTCGGGCCGAGGTGCTGCTCCGCGGCCGGCGGCGCCGGGTGGTCGGCGCGATCTCGATGGACCAGGTGGTCATCGACGTGGGCGACGAGGCGGTGAGCCCGGGCGAGACCGCGACTGTCTTCGGCCCCGGCTCGAGCGGCGAACCGACGGTGGCCGAGTGGGCCGCCTGGGCCGGCACCATCGCCCACGAGATCGTCACCGGCATCGGCGCCCGGGTCGCCCGATGAACGCCCTGCGCGCGACCCCCCGACCCCGACGTACCCGCGTCGCCGTGGTGGGCGGGGGCGCCAGCTGCGAGCACCTCGTCTCGCTCGCCTCCGCCGCAGCCGTCGCAGCGGCGCTGGACCCGGCGACCTACGACGTTGTCCGGCTGACCATCGATCCCAGCGGGACCTGGCTCGACCAGGGTGGTCGTCCGATCGGCCTGACCGGCGCGCTGTGCGTGCTCCGCGGGTGCGACGTGATGCTGCCCGTGGTCCACGGCCCGCGCGGCGAGGACGGCACCCTGGCGGCCCTGGGCGACCTGGCCGGGCTGCGCTACATCGGGTCCGGTGTCCGCGCCGGCGCGCTGGCCATGGACAAGTGGACGACCAAGCTCGTCGCCGGCGCCGTCGGGGTGGCCACGGCGTCCGGCGTGCTGCTCACGCCGACGACCGCACCCCGCTACGCCTGGACGCACCCGGTCGTCGTGAAGCCGGTCGCCGCGGGCTCCAGCCTCGGCGTGACCCTCGTCGAGCGGCCCGAGGCGCTCGCTCCGGCGCTGGCCGCGGCCCTGGCCCTCGACGACCGGGTGCTGGTCGAGGACGTCGTGGTCGGGCGCGAGATCGACCTGGCAGTCCTGGGCCGCCCGGACGGGACCCGCGTGGTCGCTCCCGCGCTGGAGATCGTCGTGGACGGCCTCTTCGACCACCACGACAAGTACGACGGCCACGCCGAGTTCCGCGTGCCTGCTTCGCTGGAGGAGGCCGAGCTCAAGGCCCTCGAGGATGCAGCGGTGGCCGTGTACGACGCCCTCGGCTGCGCCGGGGTCGCCCGGGTCGACTTCTTCCTCACCGCCGCAGGACCCGTGCTCAACGAGGTCAACACGATGCCGGGGTTCACCGAGCACTCGCAGGTCCCGAAGATGTTCGCAGCCGCGGGTTTGTCCTACCCCCGCCTGCTGGACCTGCTCGTCACGGACGCCCTCGCATGAGCCGGCGCATCGACGGGCTCGACCTGCTCCGCGGCATCGCCGTCGGGCTGGTCATCGCGCGCCACGCCGTGCCGGACGGCGTCCCCGGAGCCGGTGTGGTGGGGGTCGTCATGTTCTTCTGCCTGTCCGGCTACCTCATCACCGGATTGCTGAGCGCCGAGCTCGACCGCACCGGCCGCCTCGACCTCCGTCGTTTCTACGTACGGCGCGCCCTGCGCCTGGTGCCGGCCCTGGTGGTGCTGGTGGTGGGTGTGGTCCTGGTGACCGTTGCCCTCGATCCGCTCGGGGACCGCGACGAGCTCGGCCGCACGGTGCTCTTCGCCCTCACCTGGACCGGCAACCTCCCGTTCGGCCACGCGAGCGACGCGACGTTCCACCTGTGGACGCTGGCCACCGAGGAGCAGTTCTACCTGCTGTGGCCGGCGGTGCTGCTCCTCGCCGTCACCCGTGGCCGCACCGGGGCGGCGCTCGCCGCGGTGGCTGCGGGGTGCCTGATCGGCTGCCTGGCCACCGTGCTCTGGCTGCGCGACGACCCGGATCTCGCCTACGCCCTGCCCACCTCGTGGGCCGGCTGCTTCGTCATCGGCGCCGCCGTCCGGCTGTACGGCGCGCGCCTCACCGGCACCATGACCCGCGGCGTGCCGCGTTGGGCTGCGCCTCTTGCCCTGAGCGGACTGGCGATACTGTCCGTGGTCCCTCTTCGAGGGCACCCGCTCACCTACCTGGCAGGAGGCCCCGCCATCGCTGTGCTGACCGCGGTACTCCTGCTCGCGTGGCGCGAGTGGGACGACGTCTCCGGGCCGTTGCTGCGGCTCGTGGTGTGGCTCGGCACGATCTCCTACGCCGCCTACCTGTGGAACTATCCGATCGCGCTGTGGTTGCGTGCGGGCACCGCGGACGCCGATCCGCTGGTGGCGCTCCTGGCAGCACCGGCGACGATCGGGTTGACGCTGCTCCTGGCCGCAGCCAGCACCCGGCTCGTCGAGGAGCCGGTGCTGCGGCGACGCGACCGGTCCCTCGGCGCCCCCACCCTGGCGGTGGCGTCGTGAACCCGCAGCCCCGTGACTGGGTGCCCGACGTGGCTCTCGGCATCGTCGTGGCGGCGCTCGGTGTCGTCCAGGCCCTGACCTCGGCCTACTACGACACCTCCCAGCGCATCGCGCTGGTGCTGGTGGCGCTCTCCACGGCGGGCATCGTGACACTCAGCCGCCGGCGGCCCGGTCTGGCCCTGGCGCTGGTCTGGGTGATGGCCTTCAGCCATGTCGCCATGACGATCCCGGTCCTGCTCGTCGAGGTGTCCTTCGTGGTGGTGTCGTTCGCGACCGCGCGTTGGGGTCGACCGCTCACCGTCGCGCTCGGCGGCCTCTCGATCCCGACGGTGGCGGCGCTCGCGTTGTTCCTCGTCGCCGTCCGCAACACCTATCCGCTTCCCGTCGGCGACTCCCGGACCCTCCTCGACCTCAGCTCCCGCCTCGGCGGCACCGTCTACATCGGTGCTGCGATCGTGGGCCTCGCGCTTCTCGGAGTGCCCTGGCTGGCCGGCCTCGTGCTGCGCTTCCGCGAGTCCGCCACCACGTCACAGGCGAGCCAGGAGATCGCCGAGGTGGAGGCCGCCCGGGCGCAGCGCGAGACCGAGCAGGCCCACGAGATCGCCCGGCTCCGCGACGACCAGGCGCGCCTGGCCCGCGACGTGCACGACGTGGTCGGGCACTCCCTGGCCGTGATCCTGGCGCAGGCCGAGTCGGCGCAGTACCTGCCCGATCGCGACACCGAGAAGCTCAAGGCGACGATGGCCACGATCGCGACGTCCGCCCGCTCCTCGCTGCAGGACGTGCGTCACGTGCTCACCGCAGCCCAGGACGCCCCGACCGGAGCTGCGACACCGCGACCGCTCGACACCTTGGTCGAGGGAGTGCGCGCAAGCGGTCACGAGGTCGTCTCCCGTGAGCTCGGCACGCCGCAGCCGTTGCCACCCGAGCTGGAGGTGGTGGCCTACCGCGTCCTGCAGGAGATGCTGACCAACGCCCTCAAGCACGGCGATCGCGACGAGCCGGTGTTCGTCGAGCGTCTCTGGCCCGACGGCTCCTGGTCGGGCGAGCTGCGCATCGAGGTCCGCAACCGCATCGCGGAGCACCCGACGCCCGCGCCCGACGAGACCCGGCCGATCACCGTCCTCGACGCCCCCACGGATGCATCGGTCCCGCCGCAGCCGCCGGCCTCCGACGGTCGTGGACTCGACGGGATGCGCGGGCGGCTCGAGGCCTGCGGTGGCCGTCTCGACGTACGCCGGCGGGTGGAGCCCGAGGGCATCACGTTCACCACCACGGCGTGGGTCCCGGTGCGTACGGTGGCCCCGTGAGCGACCCCACCGGCCACCCCACCGGCCACCCCACGGGCCCACCGGACGACGAGCAGATCCGGGTGCTCCTCGTCGACGACCAGGACCTGTTCCGCGAGGGCGTGAAGGTGATCGTCGACGCCCAGCCGGGCATGAGCGTGGTCGGCACCGCCGGTGACGGCGTGGAGGCCGTGCGCCTGGTCGACGAGCTGCAGCCCGACGTCGTGCTGATGGACATCAGGATGCCCGAGATGGACGGTGTCGAAGCCACCCGCCGGATCTTCGCGCCCGAGGCCGTGGCTCGGCGCCGCGTTGCCGGGGGACGACCGGTGCGGGTGGTCGTGCTGACGACGTTCAACCTCGACGACCGGGCCGCCACGGCGATCCGGCACGGTGCCAGCGGGTTCCTGCTCAAGGACACCACGCCAGTGCTGCTGCGCGACGCGATCCGCACCGTGCATGCAGGCAACGCGGTGCTCGCGCCCGACGACCTCTCGCGGCTCCTCGAGGGGAGCTTCCAGACCCCTCCCCCGGTGCCGAGCACCTACCTCGGGCTGACCGACAAGGAGCGCGAGGTGTTCGCTGCGGCCGCCCGCGGCCTGTCCAACACCGAGATCGCCGCTCAGGTCTTCGTCTCGGAGTCGACCGTCAAGACCCACATCGGGGCGATCCTGCGCAAGCTGGGCCTGCGCGACCGCGTCCAGATCGTCGTCTTCGCCCACCAGCACGCCCTCGTCTGAGCACGCCCCACTGCCAGGGGCTAGAGCTGGAAGCTCAGAAGCTAGAAGCCGATGCGGCGCCCCTCGACGCCGGAGCGCACGGCGGCGCCCTTGTCCTGGGCCATCTGCTTCAGGTCGGCCTGGAACTGCACCATCCGCGCTTGGAGACCGGGGTCGGTGGCGGCGAGGATGCGCACCGCCAGCAGGCCCGCGTTGCGCGCTCCGCCGATGGCCACCGTGGCCACCGGCACGCCGGCGGGCATCTGCACGATGGACAGCAGCGAGTCCATGCCGTCGAGGTACTTCAACGGCACCGGGACGCCGATGACCGGCAGCGGTGTGACCGCGGCGAGCATGCCGGGCAGGTGCGCGGCCCCTCCGGCGCCGGCGATGATCACCGACAGACCACGCTCGGCCGCGTCGCGCCCGTAGGCGAGCATCTCCTCCGGCATCCGGTGCGCCGAGACCACGTCGGCCTCGAGGGCCACGTCGAACTCGGCGAGCACCTCCGCGGCAGCCTTCATGACCGGCCAGTCGGAGTCGGAGCCCATCACGATGCCCACGCGGGGGCTGGACGCGTCGGGGGTGGTGTCAGTGCTCATGAGCTCAGTCGCTTTCGTTGCCGAGGTCGCCGCGGAACCAGGCGGCGGCGTGCCGCGCCCGTTCGAGGCAGTCCTCGAGGTCGTCGCCGTAGGCGTTGACGTGGCCGACCTTGCGACCGGGTCGCAGGTCCTTGCCGTACAGGTGCACGCGCAGGTGCGGGTCGCGCGCCAGGGCGTGGGGGTAGCCGTCGTACAGGCGTCCGACGGGGGTGCCGTCGGGGCGGTCGGGTGCACCCAGGATGTTGACCATCACCGTCCACGGTGCGCGCGCTGCCGGCGAGCCCAGCGGGAGGTCGAGCACCGCCCGCAGGTGGTTCTCGAACTGCGAGGTGACCGCACCGTCCTGGGTCCAGTGCCCGGTGTTGTGCGGACGCATCGCGAGCTCGTTGACGAGCACCCGTCCGTCGCGGGTCTCGAACATCTCCACGGCGAGCACCCCGGTGACGTCGAGCTCTCCGGCGATGCGCAGCGCGATCTGCTGGGCCTCGGCAGCCAGCTCCGCAGCGAGGTCCGGGGCCGGCGCGATCACCTCGTGGCAGATGCCGTCGCGCTGGGTCGAGGCCACCACCGGGTACGCCGCGGCCTGGCCGCTGGGCGCGCGCGCCACCAGCGCGGAGAGCTCGCGCCGGAAGTCCACCCGCTCCTCGGCGAGCAGCTCCACCCCGGCAGCAGCAGCGGCTGCGAAGGCCGGCTCGCAGTCGGCGGCGGAGTCGACGAACCAGACACCCTTGCCGTCGTAACCGCCGCGGGTCGTCTTGAGGACGCACGGCAGGCCGAAGGCCTCGACCGCAGCGACCGTGGTGACCACGACGTGGCGCGGGCACGGGACGCCGAGCTCGGTGAGGCGGCGGCGCATGACCGCCTTGTCCTGAGCGTGCACCAGCGCCTCGGGGCCCGGCCGACAGGCGACGCCGTCGGCGACGAGGGCGTGCAGGTGCTCGGTCGGCACGTGCTCGTGGTCGAAGGTGACCACGGCGGCGCCGGCGGTGACCGAGCGCAGGTCAGCGAGGTCGCGGTAGTCGCCGACCCGCTGGTCGGGGATCACCTGGGCGGCGGACACGCCCGGCGCCTCGGCCAGCAGGCGCAACGGGATCCCGAGAGCCGACGCGGGTCCGGCCATCATCCGGGCGAGCTGACCGCCGCCGATCACGGCGACGACGGGGGCTTGTTCAGGCACGCCAAGACCTTAGGGCACCCCGGACAGCGAGGGACGGGTGCACCGGTCCGCCGGCCCCGCGAGGAGTCAGGAGGACTCGCGCAGGCGCTCGGGCCCGGCCTCGACGCTCCAGGGGTCGGAGAGCTCGAAGCGGAGTCCTTCACCGCGCAGCGTGGTGATGAGGTGGGAGCGACGCGGGTCGTCACCGAGCTTGCGGCGGACCCACCCGAGGTGGACGTCGATCGTCTTGGAGGAGGTCCAGAACGTCGTGTGCCACACGTCGCGCATCAGGTCGTCGCGCGTGACGACCTGACCGGCGCGCGAGATCAGCGCGAGCAGGAGCTCGAACTCCTTGCGGGAGAACGTCAGCTCCTCCTCCTCGCGCCAGACGCGCCGCTCCACGGGGTCGACTCGGATGCCCTGAACCTCGTACATGGTTACAAGGTAGGAAGGATCGCCCGTCAAAGTGCACCAAAGGGGTGAAGACCACCCGAAAGGACCACGACCGGTCTAGACCAGTCGTGCCTTTTCGAGCGCGTCAGTGGCGCCGGACGGCGACGGGCTCGACGATCCCGAAGCCGCGCAGCGGCCGGCCCGGCAGGCGCCGGGTCTCGAACTGGTCGGGGGGCAGCAGCTCTGCGGTCGCGGCATCGATGATGATCCGGTTGCGGCGCGCCACCGCGGTGAGGCGAGCCGCCATGTTGACCGGCGGGCCGAAAACGTCACCCAGTCGCATCACCACGTCCCCGGTGGCCAGGCCGAGGCGTACGTCGGGCATCCGCTTGTCCCGTCCGATCACCGAGATGATGCCCTCGGCGGTGTCGTAGGCGCGCAGCGGATCGTCGTTCACGAAGAGCACCGAGTCGCCGATGCTCTTGATCACCCGACCCCGGTGAGCAGCGACGACGTCGGAGCAGCGCGACTCGAAGACCTCGACGAGGTCGCCGATCCGATCTCGCGACAGCTCGTTGCTGAGCGCGGTGAAGCTCACGATGTCGGCGAACCCGACCGAGATCCGGGTCGTGTTCAGGTCGGTGTCGCCCAGGGTGAACGTCCGGGCGACCGCCGCGGCGAGGTGCCGCCGCCAGGCGTAGATCATCGTCTCCTCGAAGACCGGGCTCAGGTCCTCCAGCATCCGCATGGCGGTGTGGCCGCGCGAGACCTCGTGCTGGCCCTGGGACAGGTCCTCGAGCCGGTGGCCGAGCGCGCCCACCTCCCAGTCGGCCAGCCGGGCCATCGTCTGTCCCAGTGCGCGCGTCAGCGTCACCGCGAGGTCGAAGTCGAGCAGGTCGCCGTCGACGGCCGCCACCAGCTGCGAGACCGCCGCGGCGTCGGCGCGGGTGTAGACGCGCGTGCCGTCGGCCTCCGGGAACCCGAGCGCACGCCACAGCCGGCGAGCCTGATCGAGCGTGACGCCGCTCTCGGCGGCGACCTCCTGGGCGTCGTAGACCGGCTCCTCACCGAGGATCGAGCGCGCCAGGTGGGCGCCGGCGATCCGGTCGGCCTCGGCCGCGTCCTCGGCCTGGGCGACAGCATCGTCGAACGGGACCTCTGCCGGGGAGGGCCCCTCAGCAGCGTCGTCAGCGTCCGCCACGCCTAGTGCCCTTCGTGGGCGCGGGTCTCGCCCCCGTGCAGGTCGGCGAGGAGCTGGTTGAGCCGGCGTTGGGTCTCCTCGACCCGTGGGATGTCGTAGATGAGCACCTGTCCGTTGGTGCTGGCATCGCTGATCACCAACGTGCCGCACCCCAGCAGCCGGTCGATGAGGTCACGCTCGTAGGCCACGTCGCTGATCCGCCCCAGGGGGATGTCGTGACCGCGCCGGGTGATGATGCCGTGCCGGGTGATCAGGCGCCGGTTGGTGATCGTGTACGACGCCACCAACCAGTCGAGCGCCGGCCGGACGACCCACCACAGGATGGCGATCGCCAGCACGGCCCACACCACCAGCTGGGCGGTCCCGTGGTCGACGAAGACCATGAAGGCGACGCCGATCGCGAGCAGCACGACCAGCAGGAAGATCGGGCCGAGCAGGGCCTTGGCATGCGTGCGCGTGCTGACCACGATGTCCTCACCGGGGTTCAGCAGCTTCTGAGAGATCACCACATGGCGATCATCGCACCTCGCGACCCCGGCCGGGCCGACTCAGACCGACCGGACGTGGACCACGTCACCGGCTGCGACCGCGCGGCGGACCCCGTCCACCTCCACGACCAGCTGACCGGTCGGGTCGATGTCGACCGCCTGGCCCTCCAGCACGCTGCCGTCGGGCAGGTCGACGCGTACCTGTCGCCCGACCGTCACGCACGCGGCGACGTAGGACTCGGCCAGGCGCATCCCGTTGAGGTCGCCCCCGGCCTGCCAGGCGACGAACGCCTCGCGGATGGCGTTGAGCACCTCGACGAGCACCTCGGTGCGATCCACGGGCGCCCCGGTCTCGAGCTCGAGCGAGGTGGCGGTGGGCACCGGCAGCTCCTCGGCACGCAGACCCACGTTGATGCCGACCCCGACCACCGCAGCCGGGCCGCTGGGCGTGTCGATCCGCTCGACCAGCACCCCGGCGACCTTCTTCTCCCCGATGAGGACGTCGTTGGGCCACTTCACGCCGGCCTCCAGGCCGCGGGCCTTGAGCGCCTTGTCCACCGCGTAGCCGGTGAGCAGGGGCAACCACGGCCACGAGCGGGTCGGGGCGGTCGGCCGCAGGAGCATCGAGAAGGTCACCGCAGTACCCGCCGGCGACTCCCAGGTGCGATCGAGCCGGCCGCGTCCGGCCGTCTGGTGGTCAGCGACCACGACAAGGCCGTCCGGGGCGCCGTCCTGGGCCCTCGCGATGGCTGCGGCGTTGGTCGACGGCAGGGTGTCGACCACCTCGACCGTGAGGTCGGGCATCAGCTCTTCGGAGCCGCCCTGCAGCCGAGACCTGTCGAGGGGTGGGCGCGCGGCCGGGTCCGAGGTCACGAGCACTAGCCTGTCCTACCGGACCGAGAACACCAAGCATCACACCTCATCAGGGAGAACCGTGAGCGCGCAGCCCAGTGCACAGCCAGGCGAGGGGACCGACGTTCCCCAGGACCTCGACCTCCACACGACGGCCGGCAAGCTGGCCGACCTCGATCGGCGTCTTGACGAGGCGGTGCACGCCGGGTCGGCCAAGGCCGTCGAGAAGCAGCACGCCAAGGGCCGTCAGACGGCCCGCGAGCGCATCGAGATGCTCTTCGACGAGGGATCCTTCGTCGAGCTCGACGAGCTCGCCCGGCACCGCTCGACGGCGTTCGGCCTCGAGAAGAACCGTCCCTACGGCGACGGCGTCATCACCGGCTACGGCACGATCAACGGCCGCCAGACCTGCGTGTTCTCCCAGGACTTCACCGTCTTCGGCGGCTCGCTCGGCGAGGTGTACGGCGAGAAGATCACCAAGGTGATGGACCTCGCCATGAAGACCGGTTGCCCGATCATCGGCATCAACGAAGGAGCCGGCGCGCGCATCCAGGAGGGCGTCGTCTCCCTGGGGCTGTACGGCGAGATCTTCCGCCGCAACGTGCACGCCTCCGGCGTCATCCCGCAGATCTCCATGATCATGGGCAACTGCGCCGGCGGACACGTCTACTCCCCCGCGGTCACCGACTTCACGATCATGGTCGACAAGACCTCGGCGATGTTCATCACCGGCCCCGACGTCATCAAGACCGTCACCGGCGAGGACGTCACCATGGAGGACCTCGGCGGCGCGCGCACGCACAACACCAAGTCCGGCAACGCCCACTACATGGCCTCCGACGAGGAGGACGCGATCGAGTACGTCAAGGCGCTGCTGTCCTTCCTGCCGCAGAACAACCTCGACGAGGGCGTCATCTACGACGAGGTCGCCGACACCGAGATCTCCGACCTCGACCGGAGCCTCGACACGATCATCCCGGACTCGCCGAACCAGCCCTACGACATGCACGACGTCCTCACCGCGGTGCTCGACGACGAGGAGTTCGTCGAGGTCATGGAGCTCTTCGCCCCCAACCTGATCATCGGCTACGGCCGGGTCGAGGGACGTTCGGTCGGCGTGGTGGCCAACCAGCCCATGCAGTTCGCCGGCACGCTCGACATCGACGCCTCCGAGAAGGCTGCGCGTTTCGTGCGCACCTGCGACGCGTTCAACATCCCGGTGCTCACCTTCGTCGACGTGCCCGGGTTCCTGCCCGGCACCGACCAGGAGTGGAACGGCATCATCCGCCGCGGCGCCAAGCTCATCTACGCCTACTCCGAGGCCACGGTCCCGCTCGTCACCGTGATCACCCGCAAGGCCTACGGCGGCGCCTACGACGTCATGGGGTCCAAGCACCTCGGGGCCGACATCAACGTCGCGTGGCCCACCGCGCAGATCGCGGTCATGGGCGCCCAGGGCGCGGCCAACATCGTGCACCGCAAGACGCTGGCGAAGGTCGAGAAGGAGGGCGGCGACGTCGAGGCCCGTCGCGCCGAGCTGGTCGAGGAGTACGAGACCACCCTGGCCAACCCCTACATCGCCGCCGAACGCGGCTACATCGACGCGGTCATCTCCCCGCACGAGACGCGCGTGGAGATCGTTCGTGCCCTGCGCCTGCTGCGCACCAAGCGTGCGACGCTGCCGCCCAAGAAGCACGGGAACATCCCGCTGTGAGCGACGCCGCGAGCCCGGCGGGCGGTGAGTCCTCGACGCCGACGGCACCGCTGCTGAAGATCGTCTCCCCGGAGACGACTCCCGAGGAGGTGGCGGCGATCGTGGCCGTCTTCTCGGCCCTCGGGGGCGCCGAGAAGCCCGCGCCCAAGGCGCGCCCGCAGTGGAACGCGCCGCACCGACTGGCGCGCCAGCCCGTCGCGCACGGTCCCGGCGGCTGGCGCACGAGCACGCTTCCACGCTGAGGGTCGCACTCTCACGGGCGACCTGCCCGCCTCGCCTCCTGGTGAGGCGGGCCGGTCAGCCCAGGCCCGCCTCGAGAGCGGAGGTCGGCACCTCGCGGGTGTCGGCGTGACGGAAGGCGACCAGCGCGACCAGGCCTGCGACCACGCAGCAGACGGCCGCGCCGAGGAAGATCGTGTGCAGCTGCACGAGCCCGGCGTCCTGGAGGATCCGGCTGAACTCCGCACACCGGCTGTCGCCCTCACCGCAGACCTCCATCGGCTCGGGGAGGTCTGCCTGCTCGGCGAAGTAGCGGCTCAGCCCGATGCTGGTCAGCACGCTGATCCCCACCAGCTTGCCGACGGTGCGCGCCACGATGAGCAGGGCGCTCGCCAGGCCGTGGACCGCGGGTTCGGTGGCCGACAGCAGCGCGGCGTTCACCGGCGCCATCGCCAGGCCGATGCCCAGCCCGGCCGCCACCAGCGGCACCGTGGCGAGCGGGCTCTCCAGGGCCTCGAACGGCCACTGTGACATCCACCCGAACCCGGCTGCGGAGATCACCATGCCCAGGGCGGTGACCACGCCGGCGTTGAGGTGGTGGCTCAGCCAGCCACCGAGGAACGCCCCGACCGGGAGCCCGACGAGGAAGCGGACCAGCACCAGCGCCGCCATCAGCTGGGAGTCGTTGTAGACCGTGAGCCGGGCGAAGATCGGGATGTCCACCAGAGCCGCGATCACCGCGGCGCCGACGAAGAAGCTCACGACCAGGGCCCCCCACGCCGGCAGTGCGGTCACCGCTCCCGCCGGCACCAGGGGGTTGACGACCGAGCGGTTGCGCAGCCAGAAGAGGATCGCGGCGACACCGCTCAGCGCCAGCAGCCACCCGCCCGCCGGGGACAGCATCTGCACCTCGGGGTCAGCGGTGGAGAAGGCGAGGATCACCCCTGCCAGGAGCACGGCGAGCAGGAGGGCCCCCACGACGTCGACCTTGGCGAGGGTGCCACCCCAGGACCGGAGGTCGAGCAACGGTCGGCGCGCGGTGAGGCAGCGGACGACCAGCAGCAGCGTCAGCGCGAGGCCGGTCAGGGCCAACGGCGAGAGCCACCGGGTGCTGCCGGCCACGGGGAGGAAGGCCAGCCCCGCGGTGACGTCGGCCAGCAGCCGCGCGGGCTGCTTCATCACCAGCACCAGGCAGGCGAGTGCCGCGGCAGCCAGCGCCAGGCCGAGCCAGTCGAGTCCACGGCGTGCGGCCCGCGTGGCGGGGGTGCCGACCGCGCGCTGCTGGCTGATGAGAGCAGCCAGGACGAGCCCGGCGGCCAGGTTGATCCAGAAGATCGTCCGCCAGCTCCCGAACGCCAGCACGAGGGCGCCGTACACCGGCCCCACCACGTTGCCGAACTCCTGCACGGCTCCGACCACCCCGAGCGGCACGCCGCGGCGGTGCGGCGGGTAGAGGTCGGCGACCAGGGCGAGGGTCGGTGGCAGCAGCCCGCCGGCACCCACGCCCTGGAGCAGGCGACCGACCACCACGCTGGGGAGGTCGTAGGCGGCTGCGGTGACCAGCGAGCCGAGAGCGAAGACGACCAGCGCGCCGACGAGCACCGGCAGCCGGCCATGGATGTCGGCGATCCGCCCGATGAGCGGGAGCATCGCGATGTAGCCGAGCAGGAAGCCCGAGATGATCGGCGCCGCCTTCTGCAGGTCCTCGGCCGACAGCCCGGCCGACCCCATCATGTCGGGCAGCGCGAGCACCACGACGTAGTTGTCGGCTGCCGCGAACCCGACGGCGACCGCGGCCAGGCCCAGCAGCAGCCGTCCGCGCCGGTCCACCGCCGGGTGCGCGCCGTCGGGCTCGGTCACGGCTTGGTGATGTCCGTCGCGGTGCCGTAGTCGTCGACGCTCACGGTGTAGTCGACTGTGCCGCCCGAGCCGTAGAACGGCCCGCTGATCGCGACGGTCCTCAGCCGGCCCTCGTCGTCGATCCGGAAGTCGACCAGGAAGTCGGCGTCCTCGTCGGCGCTCGAGATCGATGCGTCGACCACCTCTCCCGACAGCACGCCGCGGAAGGAGCTCAGCACGAGCTCGCCGTCGCGGACCCGGTCGCCGGCCTCGACATCGATCGCCTCGACGAGCCACGTCGACAGGCCGGTGTCCGGGTCCATGAGCTGCGCCGGGTCCGGGGCTCCGTAGTCCGCCGGGTTCAGCTCCGCGAAGTCGGTCGTGAAGGGGAGCTTGGCGTAGACGGACCCGTCGATCGAGACCACCGGGACGTCCACGTTGAGTCCGTTGACCACCACAGTCAGGTCACCGTCGAAGGCCGGAGCGTGCGTGGCGACGCCCGTCGCCTCGAGGATGCCGTCGACACCGTCGGGGAGCTTGTCGGCACTGAGCGACAGCGTCACCCCGCTCGTCTCGTCGAGGGTCTGCTTCGCCGCTGCCAACACCTCTGCTGGGCTCGCGTCGGGCTCACCGCCTCCATCGTCGGAGCAGGCCATGAGCGGCATCATCAGCGCCACGAGCCAGACGAGCGCTCCGCCGCGGTGGCGCCCGGGACGACGGCAGTGAGGACGACGTACGGGCGTGGTCATGGCGCCAGCCTGACACGGCCCCACGCTGCGCGCCCGGGCCAAAGGACCATACCGAGCCCGTCAGCGCATGTTACTGACTGTTGTACCCACTGCCCTGCGCCTCTGGGCGCTGGGTAGTAGTGACAACAGTCAGTAACATCCGGCCGACAAGATCGCGCCGCCGACGCCCGACTAACCTCACCGTCGTGACCCCGCTCGTCCTCGCCTCCGCCTCCCCCGCCCGCCTCGCCACCCTGCGCAGCGCCGGCATCGACCCGACGGTGATCGTCTCGGGCGTCGATGAGTCCCAGCTCGACGGCCTCGCGCCGGCGGCACTCGCTCTCGGGTTGGCCGAGCTGAAGTGCACGGCGGTCGCCGAGCGCGCGGACGTGCCGACCGGCAGCCTGGTCCTCGGTTGCGACTCGGTGCTCGAGCTCGACGGCCAGGCCCTGGGCAAGCCGCGCGACGCCGCTGAGGCGATCTGCCGGTGGCAGGCGATGCGCGGGCGGACCGGCGTGCTGCAGACCGGTCACTGCCTGCGCGACACCGGCACCGGCCGGCTGGCCTCGGCCACCGCCTCGACCACGGTCCACTTCGCCGACGTCAGCGACGACGAGATCGCCGCCTACGTGGCCACCGGCGAGCCGCTGTACGTCGCGGGTGCCTTCACCGTCGACGGCATCGGCGGTGCGTTCGTCAGCGGCGTCGAGGGCGACTACCACAACGTCGTCGGGGTCAGCCTGCCGCTGGTGCGCACGCTGGTCGCCGACCTCGGCCACCGGTGGATCGACCTCTGGTCGGACCGGGTCCGACCAGAGGCCGAGTAGCCGAGAATCCGAGAAGTCGAGCGCGGCGTCAGCCGGTGAACAGCGCCGACGCCTTGCGCAGGGTCTCGACGAGACCGTAGGCCAGCGGCACGCCGACCAGGGCCCAGGCAGTCACGACACGGGCGCTCATGCGTTGCTCCTCTCGGGGACGGCGGCCGCCTCCGGCTCGTGGAAACGGTCGGACACCTCGGTGATCATCAGGTTCGCGACGAACCCGACGGCCAGCAGACCGACCATGGTGAAGAGCGCCGGCTGGTAGGCCCCCGCGGTCAGCTGCCCGGGCTCCCCCTGGGCGTCGAGGAACGAGTTCACGATCAGCGGACCAGCGACCCCGGCGGCGGCCCAGGCGGTCAGGAGCCGCCCGTGGATGGCGCCCACCTGGAAGGTGCCGAACAGGTCGCGCAGGTAGGCCGGCGCGGTGGCGAAGCCCCCGCCGTAGAAGCTGATGATCACGGCGGCGAAGAGCACGAACAGTGCGGTCGAGCTCTGGCCGATGGTGGCGAGCAGCACGTAGAACAGCAGCCCGACACCGAGGTAGACCAGGTAGATGTTCTTGCGGCCGACGAAGTCCGAGGTCGAGGACCACGCAAAGCGTCCGGCCATGTTGAAGATCGACAGCAGTCCGACGAAGCCGGCCCCCGCGGCCGCGCTCACCGTGGACGCGCCGCCGTCGCGGAAGAAGTCCTGGATCATCGGCGCGGCCTGCTCCAGGATGCCGATGCCGGCAGTGACGTTGCAGAAGAGCACCACCCAGAGCAGCCAGAACTGCCTCGTGCGGATCGCGTTGGCCGCCGAGACGCTAGCTGTGGTGACCATCGCCTTCTGCTTGATCGTGGAGGGATCGAAGCCGTCGGGCGCCCAGCCCTCGGCCGGCACCTTGATGGTGAAGGCACCGAACATCATGAACGTGAAGTAGACGAGTCCCAGCGTCAGGAAGAGCTGGGCCACCGCGGCCCCCGAGGCCACCGTGTCGGAGTTGGCCGGGTCGAAGCCGGCGTCGAAGAACGAAAGCAGCCGCCCGCTGAGCGGGCTGGCGATCAGCGCACCGCCGCCGAAGCCCATGATCGCCATCCCGGTGGCCAGGCCGGGCCGGTCCGGGAACCACTTGATCAGCGTGGAGACCGGCGAGATGTAGCCGATGCCCAGGCCGATCCCGCCGATGACGCCGTAGCCGAGGTAGTAGAGCCACAGCTGGTCGGTCGCGATGCCCAGGGCTCCGACGAGGAAGCCGGTGCCCCAGAAGGAGGCGGCGACGAACATCGCCGCGCGGGGCCCGTTGCGATCGACCCACGTGCCGAACACCGCTGCGGAGATGCCGAGCATCACGATGGCGATCGAGAACGCGACGCCGATCGCGGTCAGGCCCGAGTCGAAGTGCGACACCAGCGCCTTCTTGTAGACCGAGGTGGCGTAGACCTGCCCGATGCTGAGGTGCACCGCCAGGGCGGCCGGGGGGATCAACCAGCGGTTGAAGCCGGGACCGGCAACCGTGTGGTCGCGGTCGAGGAATGCGGGGAGCTGCACGACGAAATTCCTCCGAGGAGTGGGACGGAAGGTCCATCGTCGCCACGCTCGCCGGTCGCGCGTTACACCCTCACGGGGGCGTCGGGCCGACGGAAGACGAAACGGCGGAACAGGTAGAAGCGGGCGACGAACGCCAGCACCAGCCCGATGCCGTTGGCCGAGAGGTTGTCCGACAACGCGTCCTCCAACCCCAGCACGTGACGGCTGATCGTCAGGCACCCGACCGGCAGCGCCATGGCAGCGAGGTTGATGACGACGTATGCCGACCAGCCCCCGTCGGCCTGCTGCGGCGGGCGATGGGGGAAGACCCAGCCACGCGACCCGTGATAGCTGAGCACCATGCCCACCGAGTTGGCCACGACGTAGGCGACGATCGCGTGGTCGCCCCAGATGGGCTCACCGACGAACCAGCCGTGCACCAGCACGTTGAAGAGGGCGAAGGAGATCCAGGTCGCGGCCTGGGCGACCGCGAAGAAACGCCAGACCTCGCCGAGGAGATGGCGCCAGCGTTCCCCTCTCACCGTTCCAGCGTAGGTGGCGGGTGGTGCTCACCCGGGAGGTAGGGGTCCTCACTCCACCGGGAGCCCGAGGCCGCGAGCGATCAGCATCCGCTGCACCTCCGAGGTGCCCTCACCGATCTCGAGGACCTTGGCATCGCGGTAGAAGCGCGCGATCGGGTACTCCTCCATGAAGCCGTAGCCCCCGAAGACCTGGGTGGCGATGCGGGTCGCGGTCACCGCCGACTCGGTCGAGTAGACCTTGGCGATGGAGGCTGCCTGCTTGAACCTCTTGTACGGCGCACCGGCGTCCTTGAGCGCAGCCGCCTTGTAGGTCAGCATCCGGCTCGCCTCCAGCATCACCTGGAGGTCGGCGATCTGGAACGCCACACCCTGCTTGCGCCCGATCGGTCCACCGAAGGTCTGGCGCTCCCCGGCGTACTGGACGCTCAGGTCGAGGCACGCCTGGATGCAGCCCACGCTGAGCGCCGAGATGGCGACCCGGCCGTCGTCGAGCGTGGCCAGGAACTGCGCGTAGCCGCGCCCCTGCTCGCCGAGCAGGTGGTCGGCCGGGACGTGGCAGTCCTCGAAGCTGAGGGGGTGGGTGTCGGAGGCGTGCCAGCCGAGCTTGTCGTAGGCCTTCTCGGCAGTGAAGCCGGGCGTGCCGGCCGGGACCATGATCGTGGAGATGTCGGGCTTGCCGTCCTCACGGGTCCCGGTGCGGGCGGTGACGGTGACGAGGCTGGTGATGTCGGAGCCGGAGTTGGTGATGAACTGCTTGGCGCCGTTGACGACCCACTCGTCGCCGACGAGCTCGGCCTTGGTGCGCGTCGCGCCCGCGTCGGAGCCGGCCCCGGGCTCGGTCAGCCCGAACCCGGCGAGCTTCTCCCCGGCCACGAGCGCGGGGAGCCAGGTGTCGCGCTGCTCCTTCGTGCCGTAGGTGAGGATCGGGTTGATCCCCAGCCCGACCCCGGCCTGCAGGGTGATCCCCATCGACTGGTCGACGCGGCCGAGCTCCTCGATGGCCACGCACAGGCTCGTGAAGTCGCCGTCCTCGCCCGCGCCGCCGTACTCCTCCGGCGCGGTGAGCCCGAACAGACCGAGCTTGCCCATCTTCTGCACGACGTCGACCGGGAAGTGGTGGTCGCGGTCCCACTGCGCAGCGTGCGGCGCGATCTCAGCTTCCGCGAACTCGCGGACGCTACGACGGAACTCTTCGTGCTCACGGCTCAACTCGAACGTCATGCCGCTCACTGTAGCCCGGAGGTTAGCGGTTGTTAACCACCCGACGAGAGCGGCTTCGTGTCGGCCCCCCGGACCGGCGCGTCAGGTGCGGAACGGCGCCACCGCGGTCCACGCCGGGTCGTGCTCGACGCTGACGCGCACGTCACCGTCGGACCATCCGGTGACGGCTGCGCGGACGACCCCGTCGGCGGGCGAGGTGGAGTCGACGTAGTAGTGCAGCACCCGGGTGCCGGCGCTGGTCTCGTGGGCGACCAGCCGGCCCGAGCTGCCGAGCCGCTCGGTCACGTGGTCCTCCAGGTCGCGCAGGGCCGTCAGCGCGCCTGCATCGGGGAACCCCTCGTCGGTCCGCCCGCGGTAGGGGATCGCCACCGCGAGGTGGTCGTCGAGGTCCGGGGCGGAGGTGGCCGCGAGCGGCACCTGGGCGCCGACGAGCACGTCGCCGCCGGGCCCGGTGCCGCGCAGCAGGACCCAGGTGGGCAGGCCCTGCTCGTCCAGGTGCTCCTCGCGCAACCGCTGGACCGCGGCCGGCAGGTCCCCGAGGGGCAGGTCGTGCTGCGCGTCGCCCGGGCTCTCGCACGAGACCTCGATCGAGCCGACCCACGTCTCCACGTCGTCCTCCCCGAGCGCCGCGTCCAGGGCCAGGACGGCGACCTGCTGCCTGCCCTCCTCGGGAAGCGTCGCGAGGGCCGGGTGGTGCACCACGACACCGAGCCGGTTGCCCTCGCGGGCGATCGCGACCCGGACCTGCTCCAGCGGCAGCACCTGCTCGCCGAGACCCAGCGAGACGCCGGCGAGGTCGACCGGCTGGCGGGAGTCGGCGTACTCCCAGGTCGGTGTCGGCTCCGGGGCGGCCCGCAGCCAGCGGCGGGCCGCGGCGCGCAGCGCGGGGTCTCCCTCCGGCGAGACGACCAGCGCGTGCTGGGAGGAGGACCCTGGTCCGAGCTGCCAGGCGAGGCCTTCCTGCACGGCTGCGACCTGGTCACTCAGCTGCTCGACGACGTCCTCGGCTCGGCCCCGAGCGATCGCGTCGGCGCACAGCGTGGCGCCCTCCGCCTGCCACCACTGCCAGAAGGCCTCCACCGGAGGCGGTGTGGCGGGTCGGGTGCGGTTGAAGAGAGCCATGACGATCCGTTCTCGGTCCTGATGTCCTGGTGTCCTGCGCGGGGCGCGGGTCAGTCGCAGTTGTCGCAGAGGTCAGTCGCAGTTGTCGCAGAGGCCTGTGGCGGGGATGGCCATGAAGCAGCGCGGGCACACGTTGACCGGGCGGTCGGTGGGGGCGATCCGCTTGGGGGCGACCACCTCGGGCTCGCGAGCGACCTTCGGCATCGTGGCGGCCCCGCTCGTGCCGGCCCGCGCCGTGCGCGACGCGGCGGGCGGGCGGGCGACCTTGCGGCGCCCGCCGGTGTGGACCTCGGCAGGCACTCCGCCGTCCTCGGGCGCCGACCCGGCCCACTGGTAGCACTCCAGGCGTGCCAGCGCGGCGTGCCGCTCGCGCGCAGCCACGTCGGGCAGCAGCGACTGCTCGGCAGCGCGCAGCACGTCGTCGTAGCGCTCCCCCACCCAGCCGCGCTCGTCGACGACCAGCGCCGTCAGCGGCGGGTAGCCGTCGCGGTGGTGCAGGTAGGCCAGCGGCGTCAGCAGCTTGGTCATCCACCGCTCGTGGGGGCGAGTGGTGCGGATGAAGCTGTTGGCCTGGAGCCGGTCTGCGAGCTGCGCCTCGGTGATCGTGCGGTGGTAGGCGGTGGCCACCTCCTCCAGCAGGTCGTGCGCCACCCGGGCCCACGTCTCGAGGGCGATCGCCTCGGAGGTGCCGGTTCCTTCGGGCTCGTACCAGAACCCCTTGCGCTCCTGCTGGTACTCGGACACACCCTGAGCATAGGCACCGAGGGCCGGCCGCGGGGAGCCCGGGTCGCGACGTCGAAGGGTCCACAGGAGGAGCCTGCGCCGACCACCGGCGGCCGGGGCGATAACCTGCGCGACGGAGAACCGTCAAACGACCCAGGAGCGACACCGTGCCCGACAGCCACCCGCTGCAAAAGGTCCTCATCGCCAACCGCGGCGAGATCGCCGTCCGGGTCATCCGGGCCTGCAAGGACGCCGGAATCGGCAGTGTGGCGGTCTACGCCGACCCCGACCGCGACGCCCAGTTCGTCCGGCTGGCCGACGAGGCCCACTCGCTCGGAGGCGCCACCCCGGCCGACTCCTACCTCGACATCGCCAAGATCATCGCGGTCGCCGAGAAGACCGGCGCCGACTCGATCCACCCCGGCTACGGCTTCCTCGCCGAGAACGCCGACTTCGCCCAGGCCGTCCTCGACGCCGGCCTGATCTGGATCGGTCCGCCGCCGGCTGCCATCGAGGCCCTCGGCGACAAGGCCAAGGCCAAGCACATCGCCGAGCGCGCCAACGCCCCGCTGGCCCCCGGCACCAAGGACCCGGTCAAGGACGCCGACGAGGTCGTCGAGTTCGCCAAGGCCCACGGGCTGCCGGTCGCGATCAAGGCCGTGTTCGGCGGTGGCGGTCGCGGTCTGAAGGTCGCCCGCACGCTCGAGGAGATCCCCGACGCCTACGAGTCGGCCGTGCGCGAGGCCATCAGCGCCTTCGGCCGCGGCGAGTGCCTCGTCGAGAAGTTCCTCGACCAGCCCCGCCACGTCGAGACCCAGTGCCTGGCCGACCAGCACGGCAACGTCGTGGTGGTCTCGACGCGCGACTGCTCCCTCCAGCGTCGCCACCAGAAGCTCGTCGAGGAGGCGCCCGCGCCGTTCCTCACCGACGACCAGGTCACCCGCCTCTACGAGTCCTCCAAGGCGATCCTGCGCGAGGCCGAGTACGTCGGCGCCGGCACCTGCGAGTTCCTCGTCGCCAAGGACGGCACGATCTCGTTCCTCGAGGTCAACACCCGCCTCCAGGTCGAGCACTGCGTCTCCGAGGAGGTCACCGGCATCGACCTGGTGCGCGAGATGTTCCGCATCGCCGCCGGTGAGGAGCTCGGCTACGACGACCCCGAGATCCGCGGCCACTCCATCGAGTTCCGCATCAACGCCGAGGACGGCGGGCGCAACTTCATGCCGGCTCCCGGCACCCTGTCGGCCTGGAGCCCGCCCAGCGGCCCCGGCGTCCGCCTCGACGGTGGCTACGAGAACGGCGAGACGATCCCGGGAGCCTTCGACTCCCTCGTCGCCAAGCTGATCGTGACCGGCCGGGACCGCACCCAGGCACTGGAGCGCTCGCGCCGTGCCCTCGACGAGTTCGTCGTCGACGGCATGCCCACCGTCATCCCCTTCCACCGCACGGTCGTGCGCGACCCGGCCTACGTCGGCGCCTCCACGCCCAGCGGCGAGGGCGAGTTCACGGTCTACACGACGTGGATCGAGACCGACTTCGACAACCAGATCGAGCCCTACGGCGGCGCGTCCGCCGAGGCCGAGGAGCCTGCCGAGCGACAGACCGTGGTGGTCGAGGTCGGCGGCAAGCGCGTCGAGGTCGTCATCCCCGCCGGTCTCGGCGGCCTGTCCGCCGGTGGCGGCAGCAGCGCCAAGAAGCCCAAGCGGGCCGGCGGCAAGAAGGCCGGCGCTGCAGCCAGCGGCGACTCCGTCACCAGCCCCATGCAGGGCACCATCGTCAAGGTCACCGTCGAGGAGGGCCAGGAGGTCGCCGAGGGCGACACCGTGGTCGTCATCGAGGCCATGAAGATGGAGCAGCCCCTCAAGGCCCACAAGGCCGGCACCGTCACGGGCCTCGCGGCCGAGGTCGGAGCCACGGTCACCAGTGGCGCTGTGATCTGCGAGCTCAAGGACTGACCACGACGCCGCCGGACGGCGGTCGCGCCCAGCTCGTCACCGCGGGCATCGTGACCGCCGTCGTCGGCTTCACCTCGTCGTTCGCCGTCGTCCTGACCGGGTTGCGCGCGGTGGGCGCCTCGGCCGACGAAGCCGCCTCCGGCCTGCTGGTGCTGTCCCTGACGATGGGGCTCGGTTGCGTGCTGTTCTCCTGGCGCACCCGTGTCCCGGTGACCCTGGCGTGGTCCACCCCGGGGGCAGCGCTGCTGGCGGGTGCCACGCTGCCCGACGGCGGGTACGCCGATGCGGTCGGCGCCTTCCTGCTGGCCGGTGCCCTCTACGCCCTCACGGGTCTGCTCGGGCCGTTGGGCGACTGGGTGGCGCGGATCCCGATGCCGTTGGCCAACGCGATGCTCGCCGGCGTCCTGCTCGGGCTCTGCGTGCAGCCCTTCCTCGCGCTCGCCGACGCGCCTGCGGCCATCGCGCCGGTGCTGCTGACCTGGCTGCTCCTCCTCCGCCTCGCGCGACGCTGGGCGGTGCCGGGCGCCTTCGCTGCCGCGCTGGTCGTGATCGTGGTCAGCGGTTCCCTGGACGGTCTCGACGGCTCCGGCCTCACCCCCACGCTGGCCTGGACGACGCCCGCGCTCGACCCGGTGACGATCGTGGCCCTCGGGATCCCGCTCTACCTCGTCACCATGACCAGCCAGAACATCCCCGGCACGGCGGTGCTCGCCTCGTTCGGCTACCGCGCTCCCCTGCGCCCTGCTCTCGTGTACGCCGGCGGCGCGACCGCGGCCACCGCAGGGCTCGGCGGCTTCTCCATCAACCTGGCAGCGATCTCGGCAGCCCTCGCAGCAGGGCCCGGGGCCCACCCCGATCCCCAACGGCGGTGGATCGCCGGGGTGTCGGCCGGGGCGACGTACATCGTGCTGGGCCCGTTGGCGGCTCTGGTGACCACGGTGAGCGCCGCGGCGCCCGCCGGGGTCATCGCCGCCGTGGCCGGTCTGGCGCTGCTCGGCACGTTCGCCGGCGCCGCCACCGCCGCCCTCGGCGACGACGGTTGGCGCGAGGCCGCGGCGGTGACGTTCGTGGTCGCCGCGTCCGGCGTCGTCATCGCCGGGATCGGCGCGGCGTTCTGGGCACTCGTGGCCGGTGGCCTGTTCGCTCTCGTCCTGCACCACCGCGCCGGTCGTCGAGCGTCTGTCCCTCCCCCTCACGCCCCTGCTCACGCCGGACCCACCCACGAGGAGCCTTCATGACCGCCACGCCCGCCGACCCGTCCGTCAGCCGCACGTCCGGACGGGTGCCGGACGCCATCGTCGTCGGCGCCGGCCTGGCCGGGCTGGTCGCCACCCACGAGCTGGTCAAGGCCGGCAAACGGGTGCTGGTCATCGAGCAGGAGAACCGGGAGAACCTCGGCGGCCAGGCCTTCTGGTCGCTCGGCGGACTTTTCTTCATCGACTCCCCCGAGCAGCGCCGGATGGGCATCAAGGACTCCCTCGAGCTGGCACGGCAGGACTGGCTCGGCTCGGCGCAGTTCGACCGGGTCGAGGGTGTCGACGACCAGCGGGGCGAGGACGTCTGGCCGCAGCGCTGGGCAGAGGCCTACCTCGCCTTCGCCGCCGGCGAGAAGCGCTCCTACCTCCACGATCTCGGCCTCCGGTCGGTGCCGATGGTCGGCTGGGCCGAGCGGGGGTCCGGCGACCCGCAGGGACACGGCAACTCGGTGCCGCGCTTCCACCTCACCTGGGGCACCGGCCCCGAGGTGGTCCGGATCTTCGCCGAGCCCGTCGAGGCCGGGGAGGCCGCCGGGCTCGTCGAGCTCGCCTTCCGCCACCAGGTCGACGAGCTGGTCGTCGAGGACGGCGCGGTGGTCGGCGTCCGCGGATCGGTGCTGGCCTCGAGCCACGCCGCACGCGGAGTGGCGTCGTCCCGCGAGGTGATCGGCGACTTCGAGCTCCGCGCGCCGGCCGTGATCGTCACCTCCGGCGGCATCGGCGGCAACCACGACCTGGTGCGCCAGACCTGGCCCACCGAGCGGATGGGTCCGGCCCCGGCGCACCTGATCTCCGGCGTACCGGCGCACGTGGACGGTCGCATGCTCGCGATCACCGAGGACGCCGGCGCGCGCATCGTCAACCGGGACCGGATGTGGCACTACACCGAGGGCATCCACAACTGGGACCCGATCTGGCCCGAGCACGCCATCCGGATCATCCCCGGCCCCTCGTCGCTGTGGCTGGACGCCACCGGCAAGCGCTTCGCGGCCCCGAACTTCCCCGGCTGCGACAACCTCGGCACGATGCGCGCCATCCTCGCGACCGGCTACGACTACTCCTGGTTCGTGCTCACCCAGTCGATCATCGAGAAGGAGTTCGCGCTCTCGGGCTCCGAGCAGAACCCCGACGTCACCGAGAAGGACCTCCGGGTGCTGCTGCGCGAGCGGCTCGCCAAGGGCGCCCCGAGCCCGGTGGAGAGGTTCAAGGAGCACGGCGAGGACTTCGTCGTCGCCGACACCCTGGCCGACCTGGTGGCCGGGATGAACGCGATCGCCCGTGGTCCACAGCTCGACCTCGCCGAGGTCGAGGCGATGATCACCGCCCGCGACCGCGAGGTCGCCAACGACTTCTCCAAGGACGCCCAGCTGATGCTGGTGCACAACGCCCGCCGCTCCCGCACCGACAAGCTCGTCCGGGTCGCCAAGCCCCATCCGATCCTCGACCCGGCCAACGGCCCCCTCATCGCCGTGCGGCTCAACATCCTGACCCGCAAGACCCTCGGCGGCATCGAGACCGACCTCGACTCCCGCGCTCTCTCCCCCTCCGGGGAGCCGGTCCCGGGCCTGTACGCCGCCGGCGAGGTCGCCGGCTTCGGCGGGGGCGGCGTCCACGGCTACAACGCCCTCGAGGGCACCTTCCTCGGTGGCTGCATCTTCTCGGGCCTCAAGGCAGGACGGGCCGTCGCGCGCGGCTGACCGCTGCCTCACCTCGACGTCACGCAGGTCAACGCCGTACGCAGGTGTCACCAGGTGACACCTGCGTACGGCGTTGTCGCTCAGCGGGTCCGGGGTCTACCAGCCGGCAGCGGCGAACGGGTCGCGCGAGGGCGGGAGCGCGTTGAAGAGCCGCAGCGAGGCCCGGCCGTCGGGGAAGTAGGACACGACGCTGATCGAGGCCGGGGAGAGCTCCATGCGGAAGACCGCCTCCAGCGGGGCATCGAGGGCGTCGGCGACAAGGGTCTTGATGGGCGTCACGTGCGAGGTGACCACCACCGTCTTGCCGGGGTGCTCGGCCAGCAGTCGGTCGCGACCGGCCAGGACCCGCTCCTGGACCACCCGGAACGACTCCCCGCCCTGCGGAGCGACGTCCATCGCGCCGAGCCAGCTCTTCAGCTCCTCGCCGTGCTGGTCGGACACCTCGGCAAATGTCAGTCCGTCCCAGTGGCCGAACTCCATCTCGGCGAAGCCGGGCTCGTCGGTGACCGGCACGCCGAGCATCTCGCCGAGGATCTCGCCGGACTCACGGGTGCGCCGTACGGGCGAGGAGACGATCGCGTCGATCCGCTCGGCCAGGGGCGCCAACCACTCGCCCGCGGCACGGATCTGGTCGCGGCCCTCGTCGCTCAGCGGCGGGTTGTCGCCGCCGAGCCCTCCGGAGAACCGCTTCGCCGTGGTGTGTCGGGTGACCCCGTGACGCACGATGATCACCGTGGTCGGCTCACCGTGCCCGCCCCACCCACGCGCCGGCGGCGGCGGGTTCGGGCTCACCGCGGGGTCCTCGTAGGCCCCGATGAGCGACTCCCCCGAGCCCTCGGCGTAGGTCACGCCGTCACGGGTGCCGTCCATCGCCTCGTTGGCGAGGCGGTCGGCGTGGGCGTTGTCGGCGCGCGGCACCCAGGTGTACGTCGTCCCGGCCGGCGCCAGCTCGGCGGCCTCGGCCGCGAGCGGCTTCATCGAAGGGTGCTTGATCTTCCAGCGCCCGGCCATCTGCTCGACGACGAGCTTGGAGTCGAGCCGGGCCTCGATCGAGGCGTCGGGGGCGATCTCGGCCGCAAGCCGGAGCCCGGCGATCAGACCGCGGTACTCGGCGACGTTGTTGCTCGCCACCCCGATCGCGGTGCCCTCCTCGGCCAGCACCTCACCGGTGTCGGCGTTCTTGAGCACGGTGCCGTAGGCGGCCGGGCCGGGGTTGCCCCGCGAGCCGCCGTCGGCCTCGATCAGCACCCGCGTCACGGCGCTGGGTCCCCCAGCGGTCACAGCCCCGACTCGGCGGTGCGCACGAGGATGCGGGTGCACTCCTCGCACCGCACGACCACGTCGATCGGTGTGGAGCGGATGATCGCGATCTCGGCGTTGTCGATCGCGAGCTGGCAGCCGCTGCAGCGGCGCTGGCGGATCTCGGCGGCACCGATGCCACCGCGGTTGGCGCGCACCTTCTCGTAGAGCGCGAGGAGGTCGGCGGGGATCCCCTCGAGCGCCGGACCGCGCAGCGACTCGACCTCGGCCAGCTCCGCGTCGAGCTCCACCAGCTTGGCGTCGCGCAGCTGCGCGAGCTCGGCCAGGCGCTCATCGGCACCGGCGACGCGCTGGGTGTACTCCTCCAGGGCGGCCTGGGCCTGCTCGAGCTGCTCCATGACCTCGAGCTCCTCGTCCTCGAGCACCGAGATCCGGCGGTCGAGCGACTCCAGCTCGTGCTGCATGCGCTCGAGGTCCTTGGGGCTGGTGATCAGGCCCTGGTCGATCCGGTCACGGTCGCGCGTACGCCGGGCCTTGACCTGCTCGACGTCGGCGTCGGCCTTGCGCTGGGCGAGCTCGAGGTCGTCCACGACGATCTGACGGTCGCGGCGCTCGTCGTCGAACTCCTTGCGTGACGCCTCCAGCTCGGCCATCTCGGCCAGCTCCGGCATGGCGGTACGCCGGTGCCGCGCCTGGTCGGCGCGCGCGTCGAGGGCTTGGAGCTCCAACAACCTGAGCTGGGCGGACGGGTCTGCCTTCATGGCTGCATCATCTCGAGGATCGTCACAGGCGCATTGTCCACGGGTCGGTGTTGCGGGTGCTGACCTGGGTCTCCACGGCGCCGTCCAGCGCCGCGTCGAGGCGCTCCTGGACGACCGGGAGCCAGGTCCACTCCGCGGCCCAGTGCGCCACATCGATCAGCGCCGGGCCGTCCTGGTCGAGGAACTCCGACGCCGGGTGGTGGCGCAGGTCGCTGGTCACGTAGACGTCGGCGTCGGTGCGCAGCACGTCGTCGAGCAGGAAGTCACCGGCGCCGCCACAGACGGCCACCCGCCGGATGCTGCGCTCGGGGTCCCCGGCGACGCGCACGCCGTGCGCGGTCTCGGGCAGGGCCGCGGCCACCACCTCGGCGAACTCCCCCAAGCGTCATCCGGTTGATCGTGCCGATCCGCCCGGTGCCGGTGCCGGCGACCTCGCCGTCGGCCATCTCCACCACGTCGTAGGCCGGCTCCTCGTAGGGGTGGGCGGTCTTCATCGCCTGCACCACGGTCGGGCGCAGTGCGCGGTCGAGGACGACCTCGATGCGCTCCTCGTCGACCGATCTCGATCTCGCCGACGGTGCCGATCATCGGCGTCGAGCCCTCCAGTGGCCGGAAGCGCCCTTCCCCGCGGGTGGAGAACGAGGCGAAGTCGTAGTCGCCGATGGTCCCGGCGCCGGCCTCGGCCAGGGCGGCGCGCATGATCGCCGCGGCATCCACGGGCACGTAGACGGTGAGCTTGTCGCGCAGGTGTCCGGCAGCGGCGATGACCGGCTTCTGCTCGGTCAGTCCCAGCGCGGAGGCGAGCGCCTCGGAGACACCACCGGCGGCCTGGTCCGCGTTGGTGTGGGCGGACAGCAGCGCGCACCCGGCCTTCGCGAGGGTGGCTGCCGTGCGGCCCTTGGGAGTGGTCGCGGCGAAGGAGTGCACGGCCTTGAGGAAGAGCGGGTGGTGCACGACCAACAGGTCGGCGCCCCACTCCACGGCCTCCTCGGCCACCTCGGGCGAGGCGTCGACGGCGAACATCACCTTCGACACCTCTTGCTCGGGGTCCCCGAGCACCAGTCCGACGGCGTCCCAGCCCTCGGCGGTGTGGGGTGGGTACCACTCGTGGAGCAGGGTCAGGACGTCAGTCAGGGTGGGCACCCTCGACAGGCTAGCGCCGCGGGCGGCTAGTTGACCTGGCGGTCGCGCCCGTCCCAGTACGGCGCACGGAGCTTGAACTTCTGCAGCTTGCCCGTGGCGGTGCGCGCCAGCTCCTCGCGGAACTCGACCGAGGTCGGAGCCTTGTAACCGGCGGCCTTCTGCTTGCACCACGCGATGAGCTCGGCCTCGGTGACCTGCTCGCCCTCGGCGAGCACGACCAACGCCTTGATGGTCTCGCCCCACTTCTCGCTCGGCACCCCGATCACCGCCACCTCGGCCACGGCCGGGTGGGAGAAGAGCACGTCCTCGACCTCGATCGAGGAGACGTTCTCCCCGCCGGTGATGATCACGTCCTTCTTGCGGTCCTTGATCGTGAGGTAGCCGTCCTCGCCGATCTCGCCGCCGTCGCCGGTGTGGAACCAGCCGCCACGCAACGCCGTCGCCGACTCCTCCTCCTGCTCCCAGTAGCCCTCGAGCACGACGTTGGAGCGGGCGAGGACCTCCCCACCCGGGTCACCGGTCTCCTCGTCCGGCTCCGAGACCGCCAGACGTACGCCGAGCGCGGGAGCCCCCGCCCGGGTCAGCAGCACCGCCCGTTCCTCGGCAGACTTGTCGTCCCACTCGGCCCGGTGGCGGTTGATGGTCAGCAGCGGCGAAGTCTCGGTGAGGCCGTAGATCTGGATGAACTCCCAGCCGAGCTCCTCCTCGACGCGCATGACGGTCTTGGTGGGCGGCGGCGCGCCGGCCATGATGATCCGCACCTTGTCGCGACCGGGGATCTCGCCCTCCCACGTCTGGGCAGCCTCGAGGACGGCGGCGGCCACCGCGGGAGCCGCACACATCACGGTCACCCCGTGGTCACGGACCCGGCGCAGGATCTCGGCGCCGTCGATCTTGCGGAGCACGACCTGCTTCACACCCAGGCCGGTCATCGCGAACGGCATGCCCCACCCGTTGGCGTGGAACATCGGCAGCGTGTGCAGGTAGACGTCGCGATCGGTCACGCCCGCATGCAGACCGAAGGTGACGGCGTTGACCCAGATGTTGCGGTGGGTGATCTGCACGCCCTTGGGGCGCGCGGTCGTGCCGGAGGTGTAGTTGATGCACGCAGTGGCGTTCTCGTCCGGCTCCCAGGCGCGCGGCTCGGGGCCGCCGGCCTCGGGAGCAGCGGCGTAGAGGTCGGAGTCCTCGCCGAGCAGGAAACGGTGCTCGGCGGTCACCGAGGCCAACGCCTCGTCGATCTCGGGATCGACGAGCAGCACCCGGGCGCCGGAGTGCTGGACGATGTAGGCGACCTCCTCGGCGCTGAGCCGGAAGTTCACCGGCACCAGCACCCGCCCGGACCCGGCGACTCCGAAGAACGACGTCAGGAGTCGCGAGCTGTTGTGGCTCACGATCGCCACCCGCTCGCCGACCCCGATGCCCAGCTCGTCGAGGCGGGCTGCCTGACGACGAGCGAGCGCGCCCATCTCGGCGTACGTCGTCTCGCCCAGGGAGGGCGCCGGCTGGTCGGGTTCGTCGACGGCCCCGACGCGGGCGCCGTAGACCTGGACGGCACGGTCGATGAAGTCGCAGGCGGTGAGCGGGACGAACATGCGGCGGGTCCTCCTGGTCGTGGGTGACTGCCGTCACTGTAGTGAGCAGGTAAAGCCCCGAGCGGGCCCGGACGTCGAGGAGGCCCCGCCCGCGGGGATTCCGCGGGCGGGGCCTCGTCTGTGGGGGTGGGGGTCGTGCTGCCGCTGCTGCGCGGCTAGGTGGAGGGCCAGTCAGCCATGGTGACCTGGCCGCCGGTGACGGCGACCTCCATCACCACGACGTCCGTGCCCTTCTCGAGCAGCCAGTAGGAGCCTTCGAGCACCTCGGAGTAGACGAGCGTCGGGATCTCCCGGCCGTCGGGCAGCGGACGCCGTACGACGGCCACGTGCGGGCGGTGGCCCGCACCGTGGCCATGCCCGTGTCCGTGCCCGTGGTCGTGGTCCTCGTCGTGGGAGTGCTCCGGCTCGACGGTCAGGTCGGAGCCGACCGCGACGATGTCCACCTCCTGGCCGACCATGGACTCCGGCATCGTGACGATGACCGCCCCGACGTCTCCCCCGATGTCCAGCAGCACAGCCGCACCGCGACCGGCATGCGGGTTCTCGGGTGAGTCCGGAGGCCTGGTGTCGCTCATCCGGCCTGCCCTCAGCTCTTCTTCTTGGGGGCCGACTCGTCGGAGTTGGTCGACGTGGTGCCCGGCACGGTCTCGTAGCCGCCGCCCGGGTGTCCCAGGAACGGGAAGTCGGGGAGCAGGGCGGCGTTGGTGTCGGTGGTGCCGTCCGTCACGGCACCGGCCGCACCGTCGGGGACGAAGGACGGGTCCACGAGCGGGATCGTGACCCCGGCGATCGCACGCAGCTCGATCGTGACCACGTCGTCCTCGATCCGGCGTCCGTTGGGGAAGCCGGCCAGGTCGCCACCGACGACACCGAGGGTGCTGTAGCTCGGGTCGTTCTTCGCGGTGGGCTTGATCGCCATGTTGAGACGCAGCATGTCGGCCTCGACGGGTCCGGTGTAGTTCTGGAACGCGCTGTTGCCGTCGTTGTCCTTGAGGACCTTGTTCGGGATCCCGGTGAGCAGGATCGCGTTCAGGTCCGCGCGGGGCTTGTCGTAGGCAGCCAGGCGCGGGAAGACGTCCGGGTAGAGGAACGGCAGCAGTCCCTGCAGCTCGGGCTTGTTGACCGTCTCGGCGTAGTCGGAGTCGTTCTTCGGGAACGAGGCGTTCCACGCGTCCTTGCGAGACATCGGGATCAGCACCTCGTTGACCAGCGGGTTGCCCAGTCGCGAGACCTGCACGGCGGGACCGTTGCCGGCGTAGCGACCCTCCTTCTGGCGGAAGACGCGCGCCTTGCGGCGGCTGGCCGTGGCCCACACGCCGATGACGTTGCGCCGCGAGCGGAAGCCGCTCGTCGGGCGGTGGTTCTTGGTCAGGTCGCTGGCCGGCACCTGGATGGCGATGGTGTGGCAGTTGTAGGACTGGACCGAGTTGATGCCGTCCATGTTCTTGAGCGGGATGAGGTGGTTCTCGTTGAACGGTCGCAGCGCACCGAGGTCGAAGATGCTGCCGAGGTCGACGTGGAAGGCGTCCGCGCGCTGGCCGGCGAAGAACTTGCGGCCCCCGATCTCGGTGATCGCCTCGTTGGCGAGGTTCTCGTAGTTCGGGGTCGAACGGGGCCCGACGTTGACCGGCGGCACCGGGAGGTCCTTGCCGAGGCGGACGAGCTCGCCGTCCTCGATCCGGTCGACGGTGTAGACCTGCGGGCGGTTCCAGTTCGGGCTGTCGATCGACTCGATCTGGCCGAAGTTGTAGAGGAACGTGTCGGGGTTGCGGATCTTGGTCTTGAAGTTGAAGCGGTAGGTGATGTCCGCCTCGCACCGGTTGGTGTTGGAGATCCGGATGTCGTAGAGCACGTCATCGGCGAACTCGTAGAAGTTCGGGCCGCCGTTGGGCTGCTGCAGCGGGTAGAAGTTCGCGATCAGCACCACCTGGTCGTCCTGGGTGGGGTGCATGAACGCGTAGACGTCGGTGCCGTCGGCAGCCGGGTCCTTGGCGATTTCCGGGGCTTCGCGGTGAGAGCTCATGTTCACTTGCCTCCGGCGGCGTTGAGGATGCGGGTGGCGAGGTCCTTGTCGTTCACGACGACCTCGCGGTCGCCCACGAGGAGGGTGACGATCCCGGACTTGGGGTCGTCGACCAGAGCCACCACCGGCTCCTTGGCGCCCTTGACGCTCGGCTTGGCCGACGCCGAAGCGGCGGTCAGCGTGACAGTGCTTGCTGCAGCGACGCCGACCCCGGCGGCCGCCATGAAGTTTCTTCTGCTGGTCTCGCTCATGCGGTGTTGCCTCCCAATGGCATCCGAGCGGGCTCGCTGTGAGCCACGCCATAGGGCGTTCGGCGCCGTGGTCCGTCTGGATTGGACCGGATGGAGACCAACTTCTACGGAGGGCCTCGCAGCATCCGCGCACGGACGGGCAGCACACGAAAAGGGGGGGTCCGCGCCAGTCACCCCCACGGAATCCAGCGCGAACCCCGGAGGTGGTTCGGAGCAGTCGCCGGATCGGATGGTGTGGGCGCGGAGGGGATCGAACCCCCGACCACCTCGTTGTAAGCGAGGGGCTCTACCGCTGAGCTACACGCCCGCGCTCGAAGCGGCCACAGCCTAGCGCTGGGCACCCCTGCGGCTGCACCGCAGGGGGAAAAAGAGTTGAACCGCTGGAGTCTCGGGTCTCCAGCGGTTCAACAAGGACAACGTTAGCCAGCCCGCGGCCGGATTCCACGTGATTGACAAATTCCTCATGAAATCCGTGCGGTGGTCTAGACGACCGCGTTCAGTTGGGCGAGGTGCTCGTCGAGGTCACGGCCCTCGGCGATCGCGTTGTGCACCGCCCAGCGCACGATGCCGTCCTTGTCGATGACGTACGACGAACGGTGCGGCGCACCGCGCCGCTCGTTGAAGACGCCGTAGGAGCGGGTGACCTCGCCGTGCGGCCAGAAGTCGCTCAGCAACGGGAAGTTCAGGCCGTCGGCATCAGCGAACGCTCGCAGCGCGTACGTCGGGTCGCACGACAGCCCGAGGACCTCGGTGTCGAACGTCATGAACTCGTCGAGCCGGTCGCGGATCGCGGCCATCTCCCCCGTGCAGACGCCCGAGAAGGCGAAGGGGTAGAACAAGATCGCCACCGCCTTCGTGCCGCGGTAGGACGACAGGGTCACGTCCTGGCCGAACTGGTCGCGCAGGGTGAAGTCCGGTGCCGGGCCTCCGAGGGACAGCCCGCTCACGCGTCCCCCGCCTCGTCGATCTCGACCAGCTCACGCTTGAGGACCTTGCCGGTGGCGTTGCGGGGCAGCTCGTCGAGGAACCAGATCTCGCGCGGCACCTTGTAGCGGGCCAGGTTGGCCTTGACCCAGTCCTTGAGGTCGCTCTCGCTGAGGGAGTCGTCGCGGCGGACGACGAAGGCGCGCAGGCGCTTGCCGAAGTCGTCGTCCTCCACCCCGATGGCGGCGACCTCCTCGACGCCTTCGTGCCGGGCGAGGCAGTCCTCGACCTCCTGGGGGAAGACGTTCTCTCCGCCGGAGACGATCATCTCGTCGTCGCGGCCATCGATGTAGAGCCGACCGTCGGGGCCCAGTCGACCCACGTCACCCGACGACATCAGGCCGTCGACCACCTCCTTGTGACCGCCTCCGGTGTAGCCCTCGAACAGCAGCCCGTTGCCGACGAAGATCCGGCCCGACTCGCCGTCGGGCACCTGGCGGCCGTCGCTGTCGAGGATCTTGACCACCGTGGCGTACGGCGGTCGCCCTGCCGTGCCGGGCTCGGCGCGCAGGTCGGCAGGTCCGGCGATCGCGGCGTAGGCGACCTCGGTCGAGCCGTAGGTGCTGTAGAGGTTGTCGCCGAACTGGTCCATCCAGGTCAGCGCCAGGTCTCCCGGGAGCGCCGAGCCGGAGCTGGCCACGACCTTGACGCGCGAGAGGTCGTAGCGGTCCTGCTTCTCCTGCGGCAGGGCGAGGATCCGCTGGAGCATGACCGGGATCACCACGATCGACTCGCACGCCTCCTTCTCCACGACCTCGAGGCAGCCCTCGGGGTCGAAGCGTCGGCGCAGCACCATCGTCGAGCCGAGCAGCATCGACAGGGCGAAGTGCGCGAACCCCCAGGTGTGGAAGAGCGGGGCGGCGATGTGGGTGCGCCAGCCGTAGTGGAGCGGGATGCTCCCCAGCAGCGAGACCGCGGCCTCGATGCCGGCCTCGCTGCGCGGAGCACCCTTGGGGGTGCCGGTCGTGCCGGACGTCAGGATCACGGTCCGCCCGTGCCGTTGCGGCGGCGTCACCGCGACGCCGTCGTACGACTCGATGAGCGTCTCGAGCGTCGGGACGCCATCCACCTCGCCGTCGACCACGTCGGAGTCGGTCCACGCCAGGATGCGGACATCGACCTCGGCCTGACCGACGAGCTCGGCGAACTCCTCGTCGTGGACCAGCACCTTCGGCCGGTCACGTCCCAGCACCTCGACGAGCTGCGGGCCGGCGAAGGCGGTGTTGAGGTAGAGCGAGTCCGCACCCAGCTTGGCGGCGGCGATGCTGGCGTCGATGAAGCCGCGGTGGTTGCGACACATGATCGCCACCGCGTCGCCCTCCTCGACGCCCTGCGCGCGCAGGGCACGGGCCAGGGAGTTCGAGCGTGCGTCCATCTCGCCGAAGGTCAACGACCCGAGCTCGTCGATGAGCCCGACCCGGTCGGGCGCGCGGACCGCCAGCGACGTGAAGCCTCCGGCCGGCCCCGTGCCCCAGTCCTTGAGGGTCTTTCCGAGGCGGAGCAGGGTGATCGGCGAGTAGGGACGGATGACCCCGGCACCGCCCAGCACCTTCAGGGACGTCCCGGCGGCAATGACGCCGGTCTTCAGCATGGAGAGCACGGCCAGAGCCTAATGGTCTGGCCCAGCAGCTCACACAGGCGTCTTGGGCGCCACCAACCGCGTCGCCGACCATTCCTTGCTGACCGTCGCCGTCGTCGTCTGGGCCAGCCCGGCGATCGGTGCGGCCTCGGCGATGTCGGCTGCGTCGACCGCGTTCGGTCGCCCGATGCGGGGGGTGAGCAACCAGATCGCCCCACCACCCACGAGGTCGGTCAAGGAGTCGACCAACCCGTCCACGAGGTCGCCGTCGTCGTTGCGCCACCACAGCAGGACGGCGTCGACGACGTTGCCGTAGTCACCGTCGACCATGTCTGCGTCGATGGCGTTCTCGATCGCGACGCGGAGCTCGTCGTCGGCGTCGTTGTCCCAGCCCAGCTCCTGGATGACCATGCCGGCCTTGAAGCCGAGCCGGTCTGCAGTGCTTGTCTGGGTGGACCCGCCACCCGCGGTCGAACTCAACGTGAGCCTCCAGTCTTGGAACGATCCGCCACGTACCGGGCGGTTGGTGGGTGTAGTCCACCGCGAGTTAGGCACCCTACGCAACACCTGGCACTCGACGCACCGATACGTGGGACTACCCGCGGGTAGATTTCGCCCCGCCGTTCTGCGTGCAACGATGACGAGGTGACCGAAGAATCATCCCCTGCTTCAGGCACCCGTTCTGGCTCCGCACCCTCTGTGATCCACGAGGGCCTGCCGACCCAGCTTCCCGACATCGACCCCGACGAGACCCACGACTGGCTGGAGTCGTTCGACGCGCTCGTGAGCGAACGCGGGCGCGAACGCGCCCGCTACGTGATGCTCCGCCTGCTCGAACGAGCGCGTGAGACGAAGGTCGGTGTGCCCGCCCTGCGCAGCACCGACTACATCAACACGATCCCGCCCGAGCGCGAGCCCTGGTTCCCCGGCGACTACGACACCGAGCAGCGCATCCGCGCCTTCATCCGGTGGAACGCCGCGGTCATGGTCTCCAGCGCCAACCGCAAGGGCCTGGAGGTCGGCGGACACATCGCCACCTACCAGTCCTCGGCCAGCCTCTACGAGGTCGGCTTCAACCACTTCTTCCGCGGCAAGGACCACCCCGGCGGCGGCGACCAGATCTACATCCAGGGTCACGCCTCCCCCGGCATCTACGCGCGCTCCTACCTCGAGGGCCGGCTCAACGAGGAGCAGCTCTACCGCTTCCGCCAAGAGGTCCAGCACGGCGTGAGTGCCGGCCTGTCGTCCTACCCCCACCCCCGCCTGATGCCTGACTACTGGGAGTTCCCCACGGTCTCCATGGGGCTCACCGCGATCAACTCCATCTACCAGGCCCGGTTCAACCGCTACCTGCACAACCGCAACATCAAGGACACCTCCGACCAGCACGTCTGGGCCTTCCTCGGCGACGGCGAGATGGGTGAGCCCGAGTCCTTGGGCGCGATCCGCGTCGCTGCCCGCGAAGAGCTGGACAACCTCACCTGGGTCGTCAACTGCAACCTGCAGCAGCTCGACGGTCCGGTCACCGGCAACGGCAAGATCATCCAGGAGCTCGAGGCCAACTTCCGCGGCGCCGGCTGGAACGTCATCAAGGTCGTGTGGGGCCAGGAGTGGGACCCGCTGCTGGCTCGCGACGTCGACGGCGTGCTGGTCAACCGGATGAACAACACCCCCGACGGGCAGTACCAGACGTACTCGACCGAGGACGGCGCCTACGTGCGCGACCACTTCTTCGGCAGTGACCCGCGCCTGCGCGCCATGGTCGAGCACATGAGCGACCGGCAGATCCAGAAGCTGCCGCGCGGCGGTCACGACTACCGCAAGGTCTATGCCGCCTTCGACGCCGCCACCAAGCACGTCGGGCAGCCGACGGTGATCCTGGCCAAGACCATCAAGGGCTGGACGATCGATGCCCTCGAGGGCAAGAACGCCACGCACCAGATGAAGAAGCTCACCCAGGACGACCTCAAGAAGTTCCGCGACCGGCTCCACCTGCCGATCTCGGACCGCGACCTCGAGCGCTCCTACGAGGAGACCGGCTCCGCGCCGTTCTTCCACCCCGGCGCGAAATCGCCCGAGATCGAGTACATGCTCGAGCGGCGTCAGCACCTCGGTGGCTCGCTCCCCCAGCGGGTCAAGCGCGCCAAGGACCTCGTCCTGCCGGGCGACGCGGTCTACGCCGAGCTCAAGAAGGGCTCGGGCAAGAACAAGATCGCCACGACCATGGCCGTGGTGCGTCTGCTGCGTGACTGGATGAAGGACCCCGAGATCGGTCAGCGCGTCGTACCGATCGCCCCCGACGAGTACCGCACCTTCGGCATGGACTCCATGTTCCCCAGCGCGAAGGTCTACAACCCGGGCGGACAGCAGTACGAAGCGGTCGACCGCAAGTTGTTGCTCTCCTACAAGGAGTCGACGAGCGGCCAGATGCTCCACGAGGGCATCTCCGAGGCCGGCGCGATGGCCTCGGCGACGGCGGCCGGCTCGACGTACTCCACGCACGGCGAGCACATGATCCCGTTCTACATCTTCTACTCGATGTTCGGGTTCCAGCGCACCGGGGACTCGATCTGGGCAATGGCCGACCAGCTCGCCCGGGGCTTCCTCATCGGCGCCACGGCCGGTCGCACGACGCTGACCGGCGAAGGGCTCCAGCACGCTGACGGCCACTCCCCGCTGCTGGCGGCGACCAACCCCGCGGTCGTGCACTACGACCCGGCGTTCGCCTTCGAGGTCGCGCACATCATGCAGTCCGGCCTCAGCCGGATGTATGGCGAGCAGGCCGAGGACGTCATCTTCTACATCACCGTCTACAACGAGCCGGTCTCCCAGCCGGTCGAGCCCGACGACGTCGATGTCGAGGGGATCCTGCGGGGCATCCACCACGTCTCGACGGCCGAGGGCGAAGGCCCCCGGGCCCAGCTGATGGCCTCCGGTGTGGCGTACCCGTGGATCAAGGACGCCGCACGGATGCTCGCCGAGGACTGGGGTGTCCAGGCCGACACCTGGTCGGTGACGTCGTGGAACGAGCTTGCTCGCGACGCCGTGGCCGCCGAGGACTGGAACCTCCTCAACGCCGACGCCACCCCGCGCACGCCGTACGTGACCGACAAGCTGTCGGGCAGCAACGGTCCGTTCGTCGCCGTCTCCGACTACATGGCGGCGGTACCGCTGCAGATCGCACGCTGGGTCCCCGGCGACTACTGCGTGCTCGGCGCCGACGGCTTCGGCTTCGCCGACACCCGGCCCGCAGCACGGCGCTACTTCCGCATCGACGCCCAGTCGGTCGTGGTGCGCACCCTCCAGGCCCTCGCCGACGCCGGCGAGATCGACCCGAGCCTGGTGGCCAAGGCCGCTGCGCAGTACCGCATCGACGACCCGACCGCGGTCGCCGACGTCGCCCAGGAGGGCGGCGACGCCTGAGCCTGGGAGCCGGGAGGCAGCCTCGCCCGAGGCTGCCTCCCGGCTCACTGCTTTTCGGCTCGATCGAGCCGGGCAAGCGCGGCGCCGACTCGGAGGTTGAGCCGGGCGAGCCCCTGGGCGAGCCCCCGACGGAACCCGGTGAGCCGTCAATGCGGCCTCGAGGTCGGCACTCAGCCTGCGGCGGTTTCGTCACCGGCTCGTGCCTCGCGCCTCAACCTCCGGCGGCGCGTCCACCCGGCAGGTTCATCGAGTAGCCGGGGCCAAGCGCAGCGAGGGCCCCGGCGTAGCGAGATGCCCCGCAGCCCGACCGGCCACCGGGGCCTCGATACGGCCACCGCCGCTCGCCGCTGCGTCCCACCGCACCCGCTCGTGCGTCCTACTCGACCAACCTACGGTGCGCATGCCGCTGACCCCGCCCGGGGGCAGGGTGTGGGGCGGTCAGGGTCGTCGACGCGATCGGACCGTGAAGGTGTAGCCCGAGGGGCTGGTCCACTCATGGACCCCCGGCGCCGAGGTCGTGTAGTCCCACCCCGAGTGGGTCTTGGCGCGGTGATGGCGCCGGCACAACGGCGACAGGTTGTCCGAACTGGTTTCCCCGCCCTCATCAAAGGGGATCTGGTGGTCGAGGTCGCAGCGGCGCGACGGCCTGGTGCAGTACGGGAACACACACGTCGGGTCCCGCAGGACCACCTGCTCCCGCAGCGCCGCCGAGGGCTCGTAGCCCTCGACAGACGAGGTTCTCGTTGAGGTCGATGACCTCCTTCACCACAACCTTCGTCGCGGACCCGCACCAGGAGCGGATCTGCTCGATCAACACCGTCGACCGGGTGTTCTCCACCACCGCCAGGTCATTGCCGGCCAGGGAGTCGGCGTCGAGGTGGGCGTAGATCGTGACTGCCCGCTCCAGAGGCAGCCCCTGCTGGCCCCGGGCGAGGTCACCGACGGCCATCGCCCGGCGTACGTCGAGCGACTCCTCACACCCCGACTCACCCAGCAGTGCGGCGCCGGCGCGGACGGCCTGCTCCAGGTCGAGGGCATCGGCGAGGTCGAGGGTGCCGTTGACCTCCACGATCCCTTCCAGGGACACCTGGTCGGTGTGGATGTCGAACTTGCGGTGCTCCTTCGCGGCCTTCTGCCGGCGTTCTGCTTCGGCGGGGTCGAAGCGGGCGATCGCTTCCTCCACCGTGCGTTCGATCTGCGCGAACGAGCAGACGTGGGCGGTCGGGGCGAGCATCCGGTCGACGTAGGCGGCACCTTCTTGGCACAAGATCATCGTCAGCTCGGCGACCTTGAAGGCCCGCCAGACCGGCACCTCCAACGCCAGCACCCGCTCCCACAGTCTTGGGAGGCGGTAGCGCACCTCAAGGGTCTCTGGGCCCCGGCTCAACCTCCGGCTGCGCCCGCCGCCGTGCTACTCGACGACCATCGACGTCGTCTGAGCTCGCTCCGCTCGCTCAGCCGACGTCAGCGGTGGTGACGTGCCTGCGAGCAGCGAGGTGAGCGACCGGGCTGATCGGTCCGACCTGGCCGTTCTTGAGCAGCCCGCGCCACTTGGCTCGTGAGTACGCCGCCGGCTGGGTCGTGCGGATCCAGTCGTGCACGATCTTGGTGAACCGCTCCGGGTGGTCCTTGTGCGGGAAGTGGCCGGCGTTCGGGATGACCTCGACGCGGGCATCCGGTGCGAGCGCGGCCGCGTTGCTGGCGTGACGGACGGGGATGACCTTGTCGTCACGCCCCCACACCACCGCCATCGGCATCGCCTGGGTGAGGTAGGCACGATCGGCCATGGTGACGATCTGCCCGCGCCAGTCGACCACGGCGCGCACGACGTGCGCGATCGCGGCCCGGGCGTGCGGGTCCTTGAAGGTGTCGTAGATGTCGGCGACCTCGGCGAGGTCGTGGGTGGCCTTCCACCCGGTCGCGGCCAGGCTCCGCATGCCGGCCAGCCCGACGTGACGCACGCCGGGCAGCGTGAGCATGCCCATCGCCTGGTGGAATCCAGGAGTGCTGATCGCGCGGATCACCGGGGTCACCTCGGGGCCCAGGCCGCCGGAGGCGACGAGCATCATCCGCTCGGTGCGCTCGGGGAACTGGTAGGCGAACTGCATCGCCACCCCTCCCCCGAAGCTGTGTCCCACGACGGTGACCTTGTCGATCCCCAGCACGGTCAGCAGGTCGCGCATGCCGTTGGCGTAGCCGCCCACGCTGTAGTCGGCGCGTGGCTTGTCGGACTGGCCGTGACCCAGCAGGTCCGGGGCGATCACGGTGTAGCGCTTGGCCAGGGAGTCGATCACCGGGAGCCAGGTGGTGTGGTCACAGCCCAGACCGTGCAGCAGCAGGAGCGCGGGGCCGGAGCCGGCCTTGATGAAGGCGCGCCGATAGCCGTGGATCGTCAGGTACTGCACGTCGTGATGGTGATCAGACACGGGGGGAGCCTCTTCTCGTCAGGTTTAGGAGTCAACCACGAGACATCTCCCCGACCCACCCTTCTGCATCACTATTTACCTACATCTGCGCGCGATTCCCTTATTCCATGGGGGTTTCTGGCCCCTACGGGTGAGGCGGAACGACCCGATCGGCTGAGTGGCCCTCGAGGGAGGCGATCGCAGGTCTAAAGTCGCCGTGTGGCCCCTCGTCCTGCGCCGACCTCGCGCCGTCGCGCGGCCGCCACCCTCGTGCGCTCGACAGGCAAGCTCAGCACCTCCGCCATGGCCCGCATGGAGGGCGAGATGCCGTGGTTCCGCGAGCTGAGCGCCGAGGAGCGGTCCTGGGTCGCCCAGATCGTCCAGGCCGGCGTCCGCGCCTTCGTCGACTGGTACGACGACGAGGGCAGCGACGCCACCCAGTCCTTCGCCGTGGCGGGATCGGTGTTCGGTGCCGCGCCTCGCGCCCTGGCCGGCACGATCAGCCTCCAGCAGACCGTCGACCTGGTGCGGCTCTCGATCGAGGTCGTCGAGAGCGACATCGACATGCTCCTCGAGCCCGACGACGTGCCCGCCGTCCGGGCCGCGGTGCTGCGGTACGCCCGTGAGATCGCCTTCGCCACTGCCGAGGTCTACGCCCGCGCGGCCGAGGTGCGGGGCGCCTGGGACGCCCGCCTCGAAGCCCTCGTCCTGGATGCCATCCTGCGTGCCGAGACCGACGAGACGATGCTCTCGCGGGCCAGCGCCCTGGGCTGGGGAGCCCGTGGCGACGTCGCCGTGGTGCTGGGAGCCTTCCCCGAGCGGCACACCGAGGCGGGCCTGTTCGACGCCGTACGGCGGGTGGCCAGGGCCGCGGACATGGACGCGCTCTGCGCTGCTCAGGGCGAGCGCCTGGTGGTCGTCCTCGGCGGGGTCCGCGATCCTCGTGCGGCCGGCTCCGCCCTGGCTGACCTGTTCGGCGAGGGGCCGGTCGTGGTGGGCCCCGTCGCCGACGGGCTCGGCTCGGCCCACGTCTCGGCCCGCGCTGCCCTGGCCGCCCACCGCGCGGCCGACGGGTGGCCCGACGCCCCGCGCCCGGTGCTCAGCCGCGAGCTGCTGCCCGAGCGCGCCCTGGCCGGCGACGGCCATGCCCGTCGCTACCTCATCGACGAGATCTACCTCCCCCTCGTCGCTGCCCGCGGGGCCCTGGCCGACTCGCTCTCGGCCTACATGGCCCACGGTGGCTCCATCGAGGGCACCGCGCGAGCGCTCTTCGTCCACCCCAACACCGTGCGCTACCGCATGCGTCAGGTGGCCGACCTGACCGGGATGACGCCGGGGGTGCCTCGCGATGCCCTCGCCCTGCAGATCGCTCTCGTGCTCGGGCGGCAGTCGGGGCGACGCCCCGAGGCCGGTTCTCGCGCGGCCGCCCCCGACAACCAGACCTCGTTGTAGGAACCCTACAAATCCAGGGGGTCGGATTTCGTGCTCGCCTGATGCGCGAACAGGCCCTCGATCCAGGCACAGTAGGTCACGTGCTAGTCATCGTTGCTCCCGGTCAGGGCGCCCAGACGCCCGGCTTCCTCGCGCCCTGGCTCGAGGACGACGTCTTCGCCTCACGGATGCACTGGCTCAGCACGGTCGCCGGGCTCGACCTCGCGGCCCACGGCACGACCTCGGACGCCGAGACGATCCGCGACACCCGCATCGCCCAGCCGCTGCTCGTCGCCACCGGCCTCGTCTCCACCCTCGAGCTGTTCCCGCACCCGGCCGACGCCTACGGGCTGGTCGGCGCCGTCGCCGGTCACAGCGTGGGCGAGCTGACCGCCGCAGTGGGCGCTCGAGCGATCACCGCCGAGCAGGCGATGGTGCTGGTGCGCGAGCGCGGCAACGCGATGGCAGCCGCAGCCGGCGCCGCGCCGACCGGCATGACCGCCGTCCTCGGCGGCGAGCGTGACGACGTGCTCGCGACCCTGGAGCGCCACGGCCTCGTGCCGGCCAACGACAACGGCCCGGGCCAGATCGTCGCCGCCGGCACGACCGAGCAGCTCGCGGCGCTCGCAGCCGACCCGCCGACCAAGGCACGGCTGATGCCGCTCTCCGTCGCCGGCGCCTTCCACACCCAGCACATGGCGCCCGCCGTCGGGCACGTCGCCAAGCTGGCCGTCTCGGTGTCGGTGCACGACCCGCGCATCCCGCTCATCTCCAACCGCGACGGCCAGGTGCTCCACGACGGCCGCGAGGTGCTGCGCCGCATCGTGGCTCAGATCGCCCACCCGGTGCGCTGGGACCTCTGCCTGGACACCATGGCCGACCTCGGGGTCACCGGCATCTTGGAGATGCCGCCGGCCGGCACGCTGACCGGGATCGCCAAGCGCGCCCTGAAGGGGGTCGAGACCTTCGCGTTGAAGACTCCCGACCAGCTCGACGCGGCGCGCGACTTCGCCCAGAAGCACGGCGAGGGTTCGCTGTTCAACCACACCCCGACCTGGCGCATGGTGGTCTCGCCCATCAAGGGCACGTTCGAGATGAACGAGGAGGCCGTGGCTGCCGACCTGCTCACCGTGGGCATGGAGATCGGCGGCGTCAGCAGCCTGCGCGACCGGGTGCCGGTGCTGGCGACCCACGGCGGACAGGTCGTCGAGTGGCTCGTCGAGAACGGCGACCCTGTCTCTCCCGGTCAGCCGTTGCTGCGCCTGCACCCCGAGGGCGTGGTCGAGTGACCACCTCTTTGCGCACCTCCACCGGAGCCGCCCACGCCGCGGTCCTGGGTGTCGGTGCCTACCGCCCCGAGCGCATCGTGCCCAACGCCGAGCTGGTCGAGGCCATCGACAGCAGCGACGAGTGGATCCAGCAGCGCTCGGGCATCAAGCAGCGCCGGTTCGCCGGACCGCACGAGTCGGTGCAGATGATGAGTGTCGCGGCGTCGCGGGAGGCGCTGGCCAAGGCCGGGATCGACGCCGGCCAGGTCGACGCGGTCATCGTGGCCACGGTCAGCCACCTCCTGCAGACCCCAGCCGTCGCCCCGCTGATCGCCACCGAGCTCGGCTGCGACCAGCCGGTCGCCTTCGACATCTCCGCTGCGTGCGCCGGCTTCTGCCACGGGGTGACGCTTGCTGCCGACATGATCCGCGCAGGCAGCGCGACCTACGCGCTCGTGATCGGCGTCGAGCGGCTCACCGACATCCTCGACCTCGACGACCGGGGCACCGCCTTCATCTTCGCCGACGGCGCCGGCGCCGTCGTCGTGGGTCCGAGCGAGACCTCCGGGATCGGACCGGTCGTCTGGGGCTCCGACGGCGAGCAGAGCGACCTCATCCGGCAGCGCGAGGACTGGCGCGACGTGATGGTGGCCGACAAGCCCGTGATGCCCCACCTGACGATGCAGGGCGCCGCGGTGTTCCGCTGGGCTTCCTTCGCGATGGCCAAGGTCGGGCTGCAGGCCATCGAGGCTGCCGGCATCAGCGTCGACGAGCTCGACTGCTTCGTGCCGCACCAGGCCAACATGCGCATCACCGACGCGATGGCGCGCTCGATGAAGCTGCCTGCCACCGTCAAGATCGCCCGTGACGTCGCCGAGCAGGGCAACACCTCGGCTGCCTCGGTCCCGCTCGCCCTGCACCGCATGATCGAGGACGGCGACGCCCGCTCCGGCGACCTCGCCCTGTTGATCGCCTTCGGCGCCGGACTGGCCTATGCGGCCCAGGTCGTCGTCATCCCCTGACGCCGACGCCGACGCGCCCACACGCACCACGTCCACCCACAGTTCGCTCCACCCCACCCTCGCTAGCCCCCTAGCGACATCGAAAGGAAATGCCTGATGGCCACCACCGAAGAGATCCGCGCCGACCTTGCCGAGATCGTGAACGAGGTCGCCGGCATCGAGCCCGACGACGTCCAGCTCGACAAGTCCTTCGTGGACGACCTCGACGTCGACTCCCTGTCCATGGTGGAGGTCGTGGTCGCCGCCGAGGAGAAGTTCGGCGTCACGATCCCCGACGAAGAGGTCAAGAACCTCAAGACCGTCGGGGACGCCGTGGCCTTCATCGAGCGCGCCACGTCTTGAGGGGAGACCGGATGAGCGCCCAGACACGCGTCGTCGTCACCGGGCTCGGCACGACCAACCCGGTCGGCGGAGACGCGCCCAGCACGTGGGAGGCCCTTCTCGCTGGTCGCTCCGGAGTCCGGGCGCTCACCGAGGACTGGGTCGAGGACCTCGCGGTCAAGATCGCGGCTCCCGCCCTGGTCGACCCCACCACCGTTCTCGAGCGCGTCAAGGCCCGCCGTCTCGACCGCGGCACGCAGCTGGCCATGGTCGCGGCGATGGAGGCCTGGAAGGACAGCGGGCTCGACGTCGCGCAGGCCGAGGGCAACCTCGACGGCGACCGGGTCGGCGTCGCCATGGCCTCCGGCATCGGCGGGGTCACCACCTTGCTGAGCAACTACGACATCTTGAAGGAGAAGGGCCCGCGCCGGGTGTCCCCGCTGGCGGTCCCCATGCTGATGCCCAACGGCCCCGCGGCCAACATCAGCCTCTACGTCGGCGCTCGCGCTGCGGTCAACACCCCGGTCTCGGCCTGCGCCTCCGGCAACGAGGCGATCTCGCTGGCCGTCGACCAGATCCGGCTCGGCCGGGCCGACGTCGTCGTGGCCGGCGGCACCGAGGCCGCGATCCACCCGCTGCCGATGGCGGCGTTCTCCAACATGATGGCGCTGTCGAAGAACCCCGGCGACCCCACGACGGTCAGCCGTCCGTGGGACACCGCTCGCGACGGCTTCGTGCTCGGCGAAGGTGCCGGCGTGCTCGTCCTGGAGTCCGAGGAGCATGCTCGGGCCCGCGGCGCTCACATCTACGCCGAGGTCATGGGCGCCGGCGTCACCGCTGACTCCCACGACATCGCCCAGCCCGACCCGGAGGGTCGAGGCGGCTCCCGCGCGATCAAGCGGGCGCTGCTCGAGTCCGGCGTGGACCCCTCGGCGATCGTCCACGTCAACGCCCACGCGACGTCCACGCCACAGGGCGACATCGCCGAAGGCCTCATGCTCCACGCCACCCTCGGCACCCATGTCGACCAGGTGGTCGTGACCAGCACCAAGTCGATGACCGGGCACCTGCTCGGCGGAGCCGGGGCGCTCGAGGCGGTCGCCACCGTCCTTGCCCTGCACCACCGGGTCGCTCCCCCGACGATCAACCTCGACGACCAGGACCCCCAGGTGCACCTCGACATCGCCACCAAGCCGCGCGACCTGCCCGCAGGAGACATCGCCGCGCTCAACAACTCCTTCGGCTTCGGCGGCGCCAACGTCGCGGTCATCTTCGGGAGTGCCTGAGATGAGCACCGTCGCCACGGGCCAGCGCACCGTCAAGGAGAAGCTGCCCCGGGACCAGGACCCGCGCAACCCCGTCACCCGGCTCACCGAGCTGTTCGACCCGGGCACGCTCGAGCTGATCAGCCCCGACGACGACTCCGGCATGCTCGCCGCCGTGGGCGCGGTCGAGGGCACCCGGGTGGTGGCCTTCTGCTCCGACGCCACGGTGATGGGTGGTGCGATGGGCGACCTCGGCTGCCGCGTCGTGGTCGACGCCTACCACCGCGCACTGACCGATCGGGTGCCGATCATCGGCCTGTGGCACTCCGGGGGCGCCCGCCTGGCCGAGGGCGTGCTCTCGCTGCACGCCGTCGGACGGATCTTCCAGATCATGACCCAGGCCTCGGGCGCGATCCCGCAGATCTCGGTCGTCCTGGGCCCGGCAGCCGGCGGCGCCGCCTACGGTCCCGCCCTGACCGACGTGGTCATCCTCGGACCGGAGGGACGCATCTTCGTCACCGGCCCGGACGTCGTGCGCTCGGTGACCGGCGAGGCCGTCGACATGCTGCGCCTCGGTGGACCCGAGCCGCACGGCCGTCGTTCCGGCGTGGTCCACATCCTCACCGACTCCGAGCGTGAGGCGCTCGACCGTGCTCGCGCGGTGGCCTCGCTGCTCGGCTCGCAGGGGAGCCTGGTGGTCGACCACGTCGAGGACCGCGACCTCGAGGCGGTGCTGCCCGAGTCGAAGAAGCGCGCCTACGACGTCCACCCGCTCGTCGAGGAGCTGCTCGACCGCGACACCGTGCAGGAGCTGCACACCCGCTGGGCGCCCAACATCGTCACCGCGCTGGGCCGGTTCGGCGGGCGCACCGTCGGTGTCGTGGCCAACAACCCCTTGCGCCTCGGGGGCTGCCTGGACTCCACCTCGGCCGAGAAGGCCTCGCGCTTCGTCCGGATGTGCGACGCCTTCGGCGTGCCGCTGATCGTGCTGGTCGACGTGCCCGGCTACCTGCCCGGCGTGGGCCAGGAGTGGGACGGCGTCGTACGACGCGGCGCCAAGCTCCTGCACGCGTTCGGCGAGTGCGTGGTCCCCCGCGTGACGCTGGTGACCCGCAAGACCTACGGCGGTGCCTACATCGCGATGAACGCCCGTTCGATCGGGGCCACCAAGGTCTTCGCCTGGCCCGGTGCCGAGGTCGCGGTGATGGGCGCCGTCGCTGCGGTCAGGATCCTGCACCGACGTCGGCTGGCAGAGGTCTCCCCGGAGATCCGCCCGCAGGTCGAGGCCGAGCTCGCCGCCGAGCACGAGCGCATCGCCGGCGGCGTGGAGCGGGCGATCGAGATCGGGGTCGTCGACGAGGTCGTCACCCCGCAGCAGACCCGGTCGCGGATCGCGCGCGCCCTCGACGAGGCCGTCCAGCGTGACGGCGTACGCCGCGGACAGCACGGCAACATCCCGCTCTGACCGACCTGCGCCGCCACACCCCCGACGGGTCTCCCGTCGGGGGTGTGCTGCGTAACCAGACGCGTTGCCACGCGTTGTTAGGTTTGACGTAGGTCACATCACGAGAGGGACGACATGCCGCGCACGGACCTGGCTCCACACCGGACCATCACCCGACGACTGAGCACTGCGGTCGGCGCCCTGGCTGCCAGCGTGCTGCTCGGCAGCGGCCTGGTCGTCGTCGCCGCGCCGAGCACGAGCGCCGCTCCCCTCGCCGCGCTGGCGAGCACTGCCACGCCCGGCGCTGTCCACGAGCCGTCCGCGCGCCCCACCTACAAGCCCTACGGCAAGGCCTGGTCGAAGCGACACGTGCTGCGCAAGGGCTGCAAGTTCTACTCGTTCTCCTACCGGGTCAACCCGCCGACCGACGAGTGGACCGCCGAGCTCTTCATGGTCAACCCCAACGGGCGCAACTTGCTCTCTCTCATGATCGACTCCAACGCCGACCCTGCCAAGGGCACGCGACGCTGGTCGACCCAGATCTGTCGCCGCTCCACGGTCTTCGGCAAGCACAAGATCAAGATGAAGGTCGTCTGGACGACCAAGAAGCGTGGCAACCTGCACTCCTACGTGGAGCCGACGACGTTCCGCTTCGTTCGTCCCCAGCGGTAAGCGGTCTGCTCCGCCCGGCGTCAGCTGCGCGCGGGACAGCGCCGGCTCACACCACCTGGTGGAGCCAGCGCACCGGCGCGCCCTCGCCGGCGTGGCGGAAGGTCTCGAGCTCGTCGTCCCACGGCTTGCCGAGGAGCTTGTCGATCTCGTTGACCAGCGTGGTGTCGCCCAGCGCGGTCTTGACCACGGCTGCCTTGAGCCGGTCCTCGGGGATCATGATGTCGCCGTGCAGGCCGATGACAGCGTGGAAGACCCCGAGGTCGGGCGTGAAGGAGTAGCGCGAGCCCTCCGTCGCCGACGTCGGCTCCTCGGTGATCTCGAAGCGGAGATGGTTCCACCCACGCAGGGCGGACGCGATCGCCGCGCCCGAGCCGGCCTCGCCGGTCCAGGACAGCTCGGCACGGTAGGTGCCCGCCTGGGCCGGTTGCGCGGTCCAGTCGGCACTCGACGGGCGCGCCGAGCACACCGCCGACAGCCCACTCGATGTGGGGGCAGAGGGCAGAGGGTGCTGAGTGGACGTACAGCACGCCTCTGGTTGCGCTCCTGGACGGTCCACCGGTGTTGGTGCGTGCAGTCACAACGATCTCCTTCATCTCCGGCGTGAGCTACGCCTTCCCCAGCGGGCTCTCATCAAGATGCAGGTCGCCATGGCAACAGCACGTGACACATGTGAAGTTATATCGTCATTGTGACGCATGTGGCGCTGCGACACCAGTGGTTCGCTCGGAGAGTCCCATCACCGTCCGCAGCACCTCTTCGGCGATCCCGAGCCCGCCGAGGTGGCTCTCCCCGTCGATCACACGCAGCTCAGCGTTCGGAAGTCGGTCCACCATGTGCTGGCCGTGGGCGAAGGGCACGATGTGGTCGGCATCGCCGTGCCACCAGACCACCGGCACCTGCACGTCGCCGGGAGCAAAGCCCCACTCCCGCGTGAACAGCACCATGTCGTTGATCGGCGCCGAGGTCTGGAACCTCGAACCGTGCAGCAGGTCGTCGAGGAACATCGCCTTGAACTCCGGGCGCCCGAGGAGGTTCTTGTCCCCGTCGGGCTGCACGGCCGCATACAGGTCCAAGCCGTGGCCGGCCAGCGGCTTCACGAGCCGGATGGCTGCGGTCAGGCCCACTCCCAGTGGCACCCGCGCCGCCGGCAGCAGCGGTGCGAGCTTCACGGCGAGCTGGATGATCCCGCCCTCGGCAGCGTCGGGCCCGCGCGTCGGTGCGACACCGCCGAGGACACCGACCCCGCGCACGCGCTCAGGAAGCGCGGCGCCCGCGGCCAGCGCGTAGGGTCCACCACCGGAGAGACCCACGACCCGCAGGTCGTCGACGGCGAGCGCATCGAGCAGCAGGTCGAGGTCGTCGGCCCAGTCCAGCACGTTGTCGTACAGGTGGGGTGTCGAGGTGCCGATCCCGGGACGATCGATCCCGATGATGCGCAGCCCGTGCTCGAGGGCGTAGGCCCGCGCCTCGAGAGGGATCTGCCGCCTGGCCCCGGGCGTCCCGTGCATCCAGACGACGGCGTCTCCACGCGGAGAGCCGTACTCGGCGAAGCTGAGCCGCCGATCGTCGCGCACCTGGACCGAGCCCTCGAGGGCAGGTCGTTTCACAAGAGTCATGCCGAGGATCCTCCCACGGCGCCCACCACCCGATCCCAACCACTAGGCTCAGGGCCATGTCGATCATGGGGACCGACCTCTCGATCCGACGTCACCCGAAGCTCGGGCTGGTCGCCGGAGTGCTGGTGCTTGCGCTGGTGATCGCCATGATGGTCTGGCGGGCCCAGAACCCCAGCGCACTCCCGCTGAGCTCCCGGACCATCTCCGCCACCACCCCCGTCGGATCGGCCATCTACGTCGGGATGTTCCACGGCGGCAACGACCTCAATCGTTCCCTGCACCTGTCGGGCGTCAAGGTACATGCCACCAGCAACACCGAGGTGAGCCTGACTCCCCTGCTGTGCAAGGACGGGGCCGTCGAGGTGACCACCGACGTCACCCCGTTCTGCTCGGCGATCCTCAACCCCGAGGGCGAGACGCTCTCGCCGTCCGACTCCATCGTGGTGCGGGTCAGCAGCGACGTGCCCGCGATCGCGGTCATCGACCCGATCCGCCTCGGCTTCCGTGAGGCGCTGCAGTGGGGCACCCTGCCCGCCGGCGCCGGCGCCGTCGTGCAGGTCGTCGCGCGCTGACCGCGCGAAGCCTCAGCTCTTCTCGACCCGCTTCTCGATCGCCTCGGCGCGCGCTCCTGCGTCGGTCATCTCGTCGCTGTCGATCGCGTGGGTGCGGTGGAACCAGGCCAGCGCGTCCTGGTCGCGACCCGCGGCCTCCAACGTGTCGGCGTAGGCGTAGCGCAGTCGCACGACCCACGGCAGTCGGCTGGCGCTGGTGAGAGGCGCGAGCTCGAGGGTGCGCAGTGCGGCATCGAGCTGTCCGAGGTCGCGCCGTGCACCGGCCTCGACCAGCGTCATCTCCGCCTTGGCCTCGGGAGCGAAGTTGACCACCGACGGGCTCTTGGCGAGCTTCAGGGCGTCCTCAGGACGGCCCATCGCGCGGTGGCAGTCGGCCATGATCGGCAGGTACGCCGTCGCGCCGTTCATCCGCTTGGCGGCACGCAGCTCGGCCAGCGCCTCGGCGTAGTGACCAGCAGCGTAGGCGGCCTCGCCGGTCGCCTCGCGCACGACAGCGAGCCGCGGTGCGCGAGCGCGCGCAGCGAGCGTGTGCTGGTAGGCGACCTCGGGCTCGTCGTCGATCATCATCCCCGCTGCGGCAAGGTGACGGGCGACGCGGTTGGCCAGCTTCTCGGGCAGACCCTTGAGCTGGGCGCCGATCGCGCGGTCGAGCTCAGCACCCGTGATGTCCTCGGGGAGCTCAGGACCGTCGTAGACCGCCTGCTCGGCGGTGCGGTCGGCCTGCTTGTCGGGCGGGCGCTTCCAGTCGGTCTTGCGCGGGCCGCTCGAACGGCGGTCGTCGCCCCGAGCACCCTTGGCCGGGGCACCTCGGCCGGCAGAGCGGCCGCTGCCACCCTGGGCGCGTCCCTTGCCTGCAGAGCCACGTGCGTCGCGTCGATCGTCCGCCACGGTCTTCACCCTCTTTGTAGTTCAGTCATCTGTCGAGTCGTCTCGGGGACATCATGTACCCGAAAAAGCGGTAGAGGCCACCATAATGGTGGCCTCTACCTAAGAATTGTCCGGCGGCGTCCTACTCTCCCACAGCCTCGCGACTGCAGTACCATCGGCGCTGGCAGGCTTAACTTCCGGGTTCGGGATGGGACCGGGTGTTTCCCTGCCGCTATGGCCGCCGTAACTCTATGAACCACACGACCGCCTGGAATAACACACAGGGGTGTGGGTTGGTTTATGGGTGTTGATCGTGGACGCGAGATCGCTGGTGCGCTCGTAGATGCGCGGGTCTTGTGGTGTTGGTTGAGGGTTTGTATGGCAAGCCCTCGGCCTATTAGTACCGGTCGGCTAGGCATTGCTGCTGTACACCTCCGGCCTATCAACCCAATAGTCTGTTGGGGGCCTTAACCCACAAGGGGTGGGAAACCTCATCTTGAAACGTGCTTCCCGCTTAGATGCATTCAGCGGTTATCACTTCCGAACGTGGCTAACCAGCCGTGCCACTGGCGTGACAACTGGCACACTAGAGGTTCGTCCATCCCGGTCCTCTCGTACTAGGGACAGCCTTTCTCAAGTTTCCTACGCGCGCGGCGGATAGGGACCGAACTGTCTCACGACGTTCTAAACCCAGCTCGCGTGCCGCTTTAATGGGCGAACAGCCCAACCCTTGGGACCTACTCCAGCCCCAGGATGCGACGAGCCGACATCGAGGTGCCAAACCATCCCGTCGATATGGACTCTTGGGGAAGATCAGCCTGTTATCCCCGGGGTACCTTTTATCCGTTGAGCGACGCCGCTTCCACTTGCTGGCGCCGGATCACTAGTTCCGACTTTCGTCCCTGCTCGACATGTCTGTCTCACAGTCAAGCTCCCTTGTGCACTTACACTCGCCACCTGATTGCCAACCAGGCTGAGGGAACCTTTGAGCGCCTCCGTTACTCTTTAGGAGGCAACCGCCCCAGTTAAACTACCCATCAGGCACTGTCCCTGATCCAGATCATGGACCTAGGTTAGACATCTAGTACGACCAGAGTGGTATTTCAACGATGACTCCACAACCACTGGCGTGGCCGCTTCACAGTCTCCCACCTATCCTACACAAGCCGAACCAAACACCAATACCAAACTATAGTAAAGGTCCCGGGGTCTTTCCGTCCTGCCGCGCGTAACGAGCATCTTTACTCGTAGTGCAATTTCGCCGAGTCCATGGTTGAGACAGCGCCCAAGTCGTTACTCCATTCGTGCAGGTCGGAACTTACCCGACAAGGAATTTCGCTACCTTAGGATGGTTATAGTTACCACCGCCGTTTACTGGGGCTTAAATTCTCCGCTTCAACCCCAAAGGGTCTAACAGGTCCTCTTAACCTTCCAGCACCGGGCAGGAGTCAGTCCGTATACATCGTCTTACAACTTCGCACGGACCTGTGTTTTTAGTAAACAGTCGCTTGGGCCTGGTCTCTGCGGCCCTCCCCGCTTTCCACCGCAAGGGTGGTGACGGTTCGGGCCCCCCTTCTCCCGAAGTTACGGGGGCATTTTGCCGAGTTCCTTAACCATGGTTCACTCGATCGCCTTAGTATTCTCTACCTGATCACCTGAGTCGGTTTGGGGTACGGGCGGCGCATAGCTCGCTAGAGGTTTTTCTCGACAGCATAGGATTACCCACTTCACCCATACGGGCTCGGCATCACATCTCAGGCTCATCATCAAAGAAAGTGTTCCGGATTTGCCTAGAACACGCCCTACCTGCTTACCCCGGGACAACCATCGCCCGGGTTGGGCTACCTTCCTGCGTCACCCCATCGCTTGACTACTACCGGATCGGATCCCACGCTCCACCACAGCGCCTCACCCCGAAGGGATCGGTCAACGTGGCTTCAGATGGTTAGCATCACCGGGCTCGTCATGGGCGCTATTTTGCCGGTACGGGAATATCAACCCGTTGTCCATCGACTACGCCTGTCGGCCTCGCCTTAGGTCCCGACTTACCCAGGGCAGATTAGCTTGACCCTGGAACCCTTGATCATTCGGCGCACGGGTTTCTCGCCCGTGATTCGCTACTCATGCCTGCATTCTCACTCGTGTCGCGTCCACCCCTGGATCACTCCGGAGCTTCACTCGCGACACGACGCTCCCCTACCCATCCGTACACCTGGACCAACCTCAAGGGCGGCCTAGCTTAATATACGAATGCCATAGCTTCGGCGGATGACTTGAGCCCCGCTACATTGTCGGCGCGGAATCACTTGACCAGTGAGCTATTACGCACTCTTTCAAGGGTGGCTGCTTCCAAGCCAACCTCCTGGTTGTCACTGCGACTCCACATCCTTTTCCACTTAGTCACCACTTAGGGGCCTTAGCTGATGGTCTGGGCTGTTTCCCTCTCGACAATGGAGCTTATCCCCCACTGTCTCACTGCCACGCTCTCACTTACCGGCATTCGGAGTTTGGCTAACGTCAGTAACCTTGTAGGGCCCATCGGCTATCCAGTGCTCTACCTCCGGCAAGAAACACGTGACGCTGCACCTAAATGCATTTCGGGGAGAACCAGCTATCACGAAGTTTGATTGGCCTTTCACCCCTATCCACAGGTCATCCCCTCAGTTTTCAACCTAAGTGGGTTCGGTCCTCCACGCGGTCTTACCCGCGCTTCAACCTGCCCATGGATAGATCACTTCGCTTCGGGTCTAGATCGTGCTACTCAAGCGCCCTATTCAGACTCGCTTTCGCTACGGCTACCCCACACGGGTTAACCTCGCAACACAACGCTAACTCGCAGGCTCATTCTTCAAAAGGCACGCCATCACCCCAACACCACAAGTGGCAGCCGGGCTCTGACGGATTGTAGGCACACGGTTTCAGGTACTATTTCACTCCCCGCCAGGGGTACTTTTCACCTTTCCCTCACGGTACTTGTCCGCTATCGGTCATCGAGAAGTATTTAGGCTTAACGGGTGGTCCCGCCAGATTCACACGGAATTTCAGGGGTTCCGTGTTACTTGGGAAATCACTCAACAGGTGCACACTTACACTTACGGGGCTATCACCCTCTACGGCGCCGCTTTCCAACGGACTTCAACTTCCCGCGCACTTTCTTACTGTTTCGCCGGCCGGCAGACCGACACGAATGCTCCCACAACCCCCACCACGCAACCCCTGCCGGGTATCACACGTGACGGGTTTGGCCTCATCCGATTTCGCTCGCCACTACTCTCGGAATCACTTTTGTTTTCTCTTCCTATGGGTACTGAGATGTTTCACTTCCCCACGTTCCCTCTACACGCCCTATTTTATTCAGGCGCGAGTGACTGGACATGACTCCAGCCGGGTTTCCCCATTCGGACACCCCCGGATCACAGCTTGGTTGCCAACTCCCCAGGGCTTATCGCAGGCTCCAACGTCCTTCATCGGCTCTCGATGCCAAGGCATCCACCATGTGCCCTTAATAGCTTGCCAATACAAACACTCAACAAACAACACAAAGACACATCTACAATTTATTGCACACACGACCCACGCACACCCCCAGCACACAGCCCCCCACCCCCACACCAAAGATGTGAGAACCAGAGACCAACCAGGAATCACGCGGGTCAGATGCTCGCGTCCACTATCAACTTGTCAACCACCAAGAAGCAACGCCCCCACACTCACCCGTATCCACGGGCACAGGACAGACGCCTTCACAAGACACCCACCACACACCACCACCACCGAAGCAGTAGCGATGCCGGCCTGATATCTCAAAGCTCAACAGTGTGCCAACCCGACCAACCAACCCACCAACCAGCGTTCCACACCCACCCCAAGGGGCAGATAGTACTAACCAACCAGCAAGGCCAACTGACCAAGCATCATCGACGATTCCACTAGTGAACACCACCAATGCCGCCTGAACAACAAGCCCTGGAAGACCCAGAACCGTCCCCAGACGCGCGGGGCATGTGCTCCTTAGAAAGGAGGTGATCCAGCCGCACCTTCCGGTACGGCTACCTTGTTACGACTTCGTCCCAATCGCCAGCCCCACCTTCGACAGCTCCCCCCCTTGCGGGTTAGGCCACCGGCTTCGGGTGTTGCCGACTTTCGTGACGTGACGGGCGGTGTGTACAAGGCCCGGGAACGTATTCACCGCAGCGTTGCTGATCTGCGATTACTAGCGACTCCGACTTCATGGGGTCGAGTTGCAGACCCCAATCCGAACTGAGACCGGCTTTTTGGGATTCGCTCCCCCTCACGGGATCGCAGCCCTTTGTACCGGCCATTGTAGCATGCGTGAAGCCCTGGACATAAGGGGCATGATGACTTGACGTCATCCCCACCTTCCTCCGAGTTGACCCCGGCAGTCTCCTATGAGTCCCCACCATTACGTGCTGGCAACATAGAACGAGGGTTGCGCTCGTTGCGGGACTTAACCCAACATCTCACGACACGAGCTGACGACAGCCATGCACCACCTGTATACCGACAAAAGGGGCCTTATCTCTAAGGCTTTCCGGTATATGTCAAACCCAGGTAAGGTTCTTCGCGTTGCATCGAATTAATCCGCATGCTCCGCCGCTTGTGCGGGCCCCCGTCAATTCCTTTGAGTTTTAGCCTTGCGGCCGTACTCCCCAGGCGGGGCGCTTAATGCGTTAGCTGCGGCACGGAACCCATGGAATAGGCCCCACACCTAGCGCCCAACGTTTACGGTGTGGACTACCAGGGTATCTAATCCTGTTCGCTCCCCACACTTTCGCTCCTCAGCGTCAGGTAATGCCCAGAGAACCGCCTTCGCCACCGGTGTTCCTCCTGATATCTGCGCATTTCACCGCTACACCAGGAATTCCGTTCTCCCCTGCATACCTCTAGTCTGCCCGTATCGAAAGCAAGCACTCGGTTAAGCCCAGTGTTTTCACTCCCGACGCGACAAACCGCCTACGAGCCCTTTACGCCCAATAATTCCGGACAACGCTCGCACCCTACGTATTACCGCGGCTGCTGGCACGTAGTTGGCCGGTGCTTCTTCTGTACCTACCGTCACCACCCATACAGGCGCTTCGTCGATACTGAAAGAGGTTTACAACCCGAAGGCAGTCATCCCTCACGCGGCGTTGCTGGATCAGGCTTTCGCCCATTGTCCAATATTCCCCACTGCTGCCTCCCGTAGGAGTCTGGGCCGTGTCTCAGTCCCAGTGTGGCCGATCACCCTCTCAGGCCGGCTACCCGTCGAAGCCTTGGTAGGCCATTACCCCACCAACAAGCTGATAGGCCGCGAGCACATCCCCCACCCATAAAAGTTTCCACACCCAGCCCATGCAGGCGAATGTCGTATCCGGTATTAGACTTCGTTTCCGAAGCTTATCCCAGAGTGAGGGGCAGATTACTCACGTGTTACTCACCCGTTCGCCGCTCGTGTACACCGAAGTGCCTTACCGCTCGACTTGCATGTGTTAAGCACGCCGCCAGCGTTCGTCCTGAGCCAGGATCAAACTCTCCGTAGAAACCTACTAGAATTCAAACCCGACAAACGAAACTAGCTATTGCCAGAATCCATTGCCGAAAAAACAAACCCAAACAAACTGTAAGGGCATAACAAACTAATTCGTCGACTATGACACACTGTTGAGTTCTCAAACATCAGACGCAGTGAAGCTGCACCGTCTCCGGTTCACCTCACGCTGGCACCTCCCTCATCATCTGGCGGATTTGGTTCTACGCGCTAGCGCAGACGCTTGATCCGTGATGTTGAGCGAGAGTGGCCACCTCGGGGCCGGAAGCCCGGCCTCTCGGCCTTGCTCCCCGCCGCTCCCTGGCGACAAAGAGAACATTACGACCGATCTGCGATCTGCACAAATCGAGTGGACGTGACCCGGACCACATTCACGTTTGTGCAGGTCAGCGGCTTGCGGGGCCTCTCGGCGTCGCCAGTCCGTGCGTGTCGGGGCACGTGGGAGCGCCCAGGAGGCGCATCGCGTCGACGATCTGGGAGCGCATCTCGGCGTGCAAACGGCGCTACTCCCGCCTCCCCCTCGACCAGTGCGTAGAGCGCGGAGCGCCCCAGGAAGACGGCACTCGCGCCCAGGGCAAGGGCGGCAGCGACGTCGAGCCCGGTCCGGAGGCCACCGTCGACGTAGACCTCGGCGGCGCCGGCCACTGCGTCGACCACCTCGGGCAGGACGGTGGCCGTGGCGACGGAGCGATCGAGCTGACGGCCACCGTGGTTGGAGACCCAGACCCCAGCCGCTCCCGCGGCGACGCAGTCCACGGCGTCGTCGGGGCGCAGGACACCCTTGACCACCACGGGCAGTCCGGTCTGCGCGCTCAGCCACGCCACGTCCGCAGGGCCGAGGTCGAGAGCCTTGTGGGTGTCAGGGAGCTCGTCGTGCCCCACGGGGAAGTTCGCGCGGAGCCACGCATGGTCGATGACGTCCCAGACCGGCTCGTCGGCGGCGTACTTGGTGCCGACGACCGGGGTGTCGACGGTCAGGACCACGGCCCGGGCCCCGGCCTCGACCGCTCCGGCCAGGACGGGCAGCGCGGTGCTGCGGTCGGCAGGCAGGTAGCACTGGACCCACCAGCGGACCCCGGTCGCGCCGATGTCGGCGAAGGAGGTGCCGGCGTTGCTGGAGACGACCAGCAGTCCATCGGCTGCGGCCACGGCCCGGGCCATCGCCAGCTCCCCCTCGGGGTGCACCGCTCGCTGCAGGGTGGTCGGCGCGATCCCGAACGGGACGCCGAGCCTGGTGCCCAGGACGTCGACCCCGGGATCGACGCGGGTGACGTCGCGCAGGACCCGCGGTCGGAACTCCAGGTCGCGCCAGGCCTGCGCGGCGCGCGCGGCGGTGTCGCCGTCGCGGGCGCCCTGCGAGAGGTACTCGAAGACGGCCGGCGGCAGCGCCTGGCGGGCTCGGTCCTCCAGGCCGGCCAGCCACCGCGCGTCGTCGACCACGAGCTCAGACGATCTCGATACCGGCGAAGCGCTTCTTGCCCCGGCGCAGCACGAGCCACGCCCCACCGATCAGGTCGCTGCTCCCGGGCACGGCGTCCGGGTCCTCGACCCGCTGGTTGTTCAGGTAGGCGCCGCCCTCCGCGATCGTGCGTCGCGCCTCGCCCTTGCTCGAGACCAGGCCCGCGGTGATCAGCAGGTCGGTGAGGGTGGGCAGTCCTGCCGAGCCGTCCACCTGGACCGCGCCGGCCTCGGCGAGAGCCGCCGACAGCGCCGAGACGCTCAGCGTCGTCAGGTCACCGCCACCGAAGAGCGCCGCAGCAGCGGCCTTGGCCTGCTCGGTCTCCTCGGCGCCGTGCACGAACGTGGTCACCGCGTCGGCCAACGTCTTCTGCGCCTCCCGGAGGAACGGCTTCTCGGCGTGCCGCTGCTCGAGGTCCTCGATCTCCTCGCGGGACAGGAACGTGAACAGCCGCAGGAGCTCACCGACCTTCTCGTCCTCGACGTTGAGCCAGAACTGGTGGAAGGCGTAGGGCGCCATCATCGTCGGGTCGAGCCACAGTGCTCCACCCTCGGTCTTGCCGTACTTGGTGCCGTCGGCGCGGGTGACCAGCGGCGTCGCGAAGGCGTGCACGGTGTCTCCGGTGGCACGCCGGATCAGCTCGGCACCGCCGGTGATGTTGCCCCACTGGTCGGAGCCGCCGAACTGGAGCGACACCCCGTGGGTGCGGTGCAGGCTCAGGAAGTCCATCGACTGGAGCAGGACGTAGCTGAACTCGGTGTAGCTGATGCCCGACTCGAGGCGTCGCTTGACGGTGTCGCGCGCCAGCATCCGGTTGACCGGGAAGTGCTTGCCGATGTCGCGCAGGAAGTCGATCACCGACAGCTGCGAGGTCCAGTCGTGGTTGTTGACCATGGTCGCGGCGTTGTCCACGTCGAAGGACAGGAACGGCTCGATCTGGCGGCGTACGCGGTCGGTCCACTCCTGGACGGTGTCGGCGGTGTTGAGCGTGCGCTCCCCCGAGTCCTTCGGGTCGCCGATCATCCCGGTGGCTCCGCCCACGAGGAGGTAAGGCGTGTGGCCGGCGTCCTGGAGCCGCCGTGCCGTCGTGATCTGCAGCAGGTTGCCCATGTGCAGGCTCGGTGCCGTGGGGTCGAAACCGACGTAGAAGCTGACACTGCCGTCGCACAACGCCGTACGCAGGGCGTCGAGGTCGGTGGAGTGGGCGATGAGTCCCCTCCACTGCAGGTCGTCGAGCAGGGTCGGATCGACGGGCACGGTGGGCCTTCCTGGGTCGTGAGTCGCGAAGGATGAGAGACGCGGTCTGACTGGGCAAAGATTGCCCCATGCGCCAGAGTGGCGCGACGACCGCCCCGTCCACAGTAGGTTGTGTCCGTTCGGAGGAGACACAGTGATAGCAGGCAGGTACTCGCTCGATCGCGAGATCGGCCGGGGCGGCATGGGCGCGGTCTGGCTGGGACGGGACGAGGTGCTGGGGCGCCCCGTCGCGATCAAGCGCGTCGGTCTGACCCCGGGCGCCGCCCAGGCCGACCTGGTGCGCGCCGAGCGCGAGGCCAAGATCGCAGCCAGCCTCAACCACCCGCACATCGTGGGCGTCTACGACCTCGTCCAGGAGGACGGTCACCAGTGGCTGGTGATGGAGCACGTCGAGGGGACCACCCTGGCGGGCCTGATCCGGGAGAACGGGCCGCTGCCGGCCGACCAGGCCGCGCCGCTGCTGGCCCAGGCCGCCTCCGCGCTCGCCGCGGCGCACGCCCACGGCATCGTCCACCGCGACGTGAAGCCCTCCAACATCCTCGTGCGCCACGACGGGCACGTGAAGCTCACCGACTTCGGCATCGCGCGGACCACGAGCGAGGCCTCGCTCACGCAGACCGGACTCGTCACCGGGTCCCCCGCCTACCTCGCCCCCGAGATCGCCTCGGGGCAGCAGGCCAACGCGGCCAGCGACGTGTGGTCGCTGGGCGCGACGCTCTATCACGCCCTGGCCGGGCACCCGCCGTACGACGTCACCGACAACGTGCTCGGGGCGCTCTACCGCATCGTCCACGAGGACCCTCCCCGCCTGCCCGATGCCGGCGGCCTGGAGCCGCTGCTGCTGGCCACGATGGTGCACGACCCCTCCCAGCGCTGGACCATGGCGGAGGTCGTGCACTTCCTCGAGCAGTTCGCCGCCGGTCGTGCTCCCAGCGCCCCGGTGCCGCAGCCGGACGCCGTCGAGACGCGCACCCAGGCGCTCACCACCTCGAGCACCCGTCCCCCTGGCCCCCGAGCCCAGGCCCGCACCGACGCACTCGGCCACGGCCACGCGACGGCGGCGTCCCGTGCTGCCCCTGCTGGTGACCCTGCTCGTGGTGGCACTGGTGGTGGCGATCGTCGCGCTGGCGCTCCAGGACGACCCCCAGTCGATCGACGCCGTCGGCGGAGGCGACACCCCGTCCGAGAGCGAGTCGTCCTCACCGACCGATCCGGACTCCCCCTCCGAGTCGGCGTCACCCGAACCCCCGACCCGCGCCGAGCTCCGCGACTACATCGAGTCCTACCTCCAGACCGCCAGCACCGACCCCGCGGCCGGGTTCGAGCAGCTCACCGCACCGTTCCAGCGTGAGAGCACCCGCTACGAGGAGTTCTGGGGAAGCGTGTCGAACCCGGTGGTGCTGCGCTTCTCCGCCGACCCCGAGGCACTGACGGTCTCCTACACCTACCGCTACCAGCGGGAGGGCGTGGGCCGCCAGGTCGACGACGTCCGGCTCCAGCTGGTGCGCCGCGGTGACGAGCTGCTCATCGACGGACCGATCTGATGGTCGACCTCGACGCCCTGCAACGCGAGATCCAGGCCAGCGCGCCCGACGGCATCTGGGTGATCGACCTCGAGGGCAACACGCTCTACGCCAACCGGGCCATCGCCAAGATGTACGGGATCGCCGAGGACGCGGTCGGTGACCTGCGCGTCCAGGACACGCTCGACGAGGTCGGCCGCGAGCAGTTCGAGGAACACCTCCGCGCGGTGCGCGCCGGTGAGGGCGAGGCCGACTTCGAGGTCGAGGTCCACTTCGTCGACCGCGCGGGCAACGGTCGGTGGATCACCGTGCACGAGACCCCGCTCATGGAGGACGGCAAGCTGGTCGGGCTCCTGCACCGCACCTCGGACCGCGCGGAGCGCCGGCGGGTGCTGGAGGAGCTGACGAGGAACCGGGCCCAGCTCGAGGAAGCGCAACGGATCGCCAAGCTGGGCAGCTGGGTCTACGACGTCGCCACCGGCCAGCTGACGGTCCTGAGCGGCGACTCCGTCTACGTCCCCGGGCAGCAGAGCATGGGCTCGTTCGAGGGCTTCCTCGACCTGGTGCACCCCGACGACCTCGACGCGACGATCGCGGTGACCGGCAACCTGCTCGACGGCCGGCGCGAGTTCGCGTTCGACACCCGCGTGCGTGACGGCGAGGAGGGGTGGGTGGCACTGCGCGTCCGCGGCGTGATCCACCGGGACCCGGCCGGGGAGCCGGTGAGCATCGCCGGCACGCACCAGGACGTCACCGAGATGCGGGCAGCGGAGGTGGCCCTGCGCGACGAGGTCGCGCAGGCGGCCTTGATGCGCGCCGTCTCGGCGACCGCCAACGGGGCGACCAGCCTGGCCGAGGCACTCCAGCAGGCCTGCCCGCTGATGCAGGAGCACAGCACGTGGCAGCGGTGCTCGCTCTTCCTGCTCGACGACCAGGGCGAGCTCGTCGAGGTGAACGACACTGCCGCCGACATCGATCGACAGCTCGCCCGGGAGATCACCCTCGACGGCCGGCTGCGCTGGAGCGAGGACGGCGCGACCCTGGCCGTGCCGGTCTCCGTCGACGGCGTCGTGCACGCGGTCTGCACGGTGACCTGCCACCGGCCACCGGACCGGTGCGGACCGATGGAGGAGATCCTGCTCGCGGTGGCGCTCCAGCTCGGCCGCGTGGCCGAGCGCGAGGAGGCGCAGCGTTCGCTCGCTGCTGCCCGCGACGAGGCGATGAGCGCGTCGCGGCAGAAGTCGCAGTTCCTCGCCACGATGAGTCACGAGGTCCGGACCCCGCTCAACGGCATCATCGGACTCAACGACCTGCTGCTGCGCAGCGACCTCGACCCCGCCCAGCAACGCCTCGCCTCGGGGGTGCACCTGGCCAGCCGCACCCTGCTCAGCGTCATCAACGACGTCCTCGACTTCAGCAAGCTGGACGGCCGCTCCGTCGAGCTCGAGCAGGTCGACGTCGACGTGCGCTCGATGCTGGACCAGGTCGTCCGCGTGATGTCGGGCAGCTCTGCGACCGGCGACGTCGAGCTCATCGTCTCCTGCCACCACGAGGTACCGGCCACGGTCCTCGGCGACCCCACCCGCCTGTCGCAGGTGCTGCTGAACCTCGTCTCCAACGCCGTGAAGTTCAGCGAGGGCGGCCAGGTGCTGGTGAAGGCTCTGGTCGAGTCCCTCGACGGCGAGCAGGTGCTCCTGCGCTTCGAGGTGCACGACACCGGCATCGGGATCGACCCCGAGCACGTCGCGCGCCTGTTCGAGCCCTTCACCCAGGGCGACGCCTCCACGACCCGCCGCTACGGCGGGACCGGGCTGGGCCTGGCCATCGCCCGCGAGATCGTCGCGGCGCTCGGCGGCGACCTCGACTACCGCCCCAACCCCACGGGCGGCAGCATCTTCACCTTCACCGCCGCCTGCGGTGTGATGGCGGGCCAGACCTCGGCCATCGACGACTACGCACGCACCTGGCTGTCCGGGCGGCGCATCCTGATCGCAGACGCCGGTGACCGGCGCTCTGCTGCCCTGGCCGGACAGCTGACCTGGTGGCACCTGCGGGCAGTCCGGGTGCCGGATGCGGCCGCCGCTCGAGAGGCTCTGGCGGCGTCCCTCGAGGAGGGCGATCCGTTCGACGCCGTGCTCATCGACCTCGATGCGGCCGGGACGGGGCTGGACCTCGTCGGCGAGATCGCGGCCGAGTCGGCGTACGACCGCATCACCATGCTCGCCCTCGGCGCAGCGGCGCAGAGCGTGATCATCCGTCTGCGTCGCGCCGGGGTCTCGGTCGTGCTCGGGCGCCCACTGCCCGGCGAGGTGCTGCGCGGCACCCTCCTCGAGCAGGTGGCCGGCGTACCGGCCCAGCCGACCGGGCACGCGACGACGGCCCTCCAACCCACCGAACGCGCCCGGATCCTGGTGGTCGAGGACAACCCCGTCAACCAGCTCGTCGCCGCCGGCGTGCTGGAGTCGCTCGGCTACGCGGTGGAGATCTCACCGGACGGGGCGCACGCCCTCGACGTGCTCGGCGCCGCGAGCTTCGATGCGATCCTGATGGACGTGCAGATGCCGGTGCTCGACGGGTATGCCACCACCCGGACCTTGCGCGAGCGCGAGGCCGGTGTGACGCGGGTGCCTATCATCGCCATGACTGCCGCTGCCGTGGACGGCGAGCGCGAACGATGCCTGGACGCCGGCATGGACGACTTCTTGACCAAACCCATCGAACCGACCATCCTCGCCGCCACCCTCGGGCGCTGGGTCACGACATCGGAGCCGATCATGCCTGATCCCACCGCCGCAGAGCTGCCCCCGACCGGACCCATGCCCGGGCTCGACACCGAGCGGCTCGACATGCTGCGCGACCTCGACCCCGGCGACACGACCTACATCGACCGCGCGATCGGCAACTTCCAGGTCAACTCGGCAGCGGCCGTGGCGTCGATCCGACAGCTCGTCGCGGACAACGACGCCGCCGGGCTGCGTGCGACCGCGCACAAGATCGCCGGGAGCGCCCTCAACCTCGGCATCGCCCGCTCCGCGGAAGCAGCCCGTGCGCTCGAGCAGATCGCCGACCAGGGCACGACCGAGGGCGCTGCTGAGCTGCTCGACGAGCTCGACGCCGCGATGGCCGAGGGCCGTGAGCAGCTCCTCGCCTACCAGCGGACCTACTCCGACTGAAAGTCGTCGTGGAGTGCCTCGACGAGCCCGTCGGGGAGTGATCAGCTGACGGTGACGACGCGCCAGGGACGGGAGTCGCTGGCGTTGCCCGCGGCGTCGTAGCCGGTGACGCTGATCCCGTAGCGGCCGGCGGGCAGGGTGCGCGACGCCGCCCAGGAACGACGCGTCGCCGACGTGCCGGTCATGGTGGCCTCGTGGTCGACATAGCTGCCCCACGAGCCGTTGGGGCGCAGCCACTTCTTGGTGGCCTCGTCGCGCACCGCGAACACGACCTGCTGGACGCGGACCTCGTCCGAGAGCACGCCGGACCAGGTGACGGTGCGGCCCTGCACGTCGGGCGTCGCGAGCGTGACCGTCGGAGCGGTGGTGTCCGGGGCCGGCGCCTCGCCGACCTCCACGACCCGCCAGGGGCGCGTGGTGCTGAGGTTGCCGGCGCCGTCGACGCCGACGACGCTCACGCCGTAGCGTCCAGCGGGGAGCGTGAGACTCGCGCTCCACGTGGTCGACGTGCTCGAGCTGGTGGCGACCCCGGCGACGCGGCGTTGGTAGCTGCCCCAGGTGCCGTCGCTGCGCAGCCACTTCTTGCTGGTCTCGTCGCGCACGCCGTACTCCACCCGGGCGGCCCGGACGTCGTCGGTCAGCGTCCCGGACAACGAGGCGGTCGCGCCGTCGACCGCCGCGGAGTCGAGGGTGACGGTGGGGGCGGTCTCGTCGACCGCCGGAGCAGCGGCGCGCACCAACGCCTGGCCGCTGGAGGGCGCGAGGGTGATCGAGCTGACCGTCGTCCCGGCGAGGGTACGCATCGGCGAACCGAGGTTGACCGTGACCGTCGCCGTGGTCGGGTTGACGACGGACAGACCGTTGCTGAAGGAGCGGGTCCAGGCGCCGGAGGCCTTCTCGACCATGGCTCCCTGCGGCGTGCCGATGTCCTTGGGCATCGCGTAGGGCAGCCGGGTCCCCAGGACACCGGCCTTGTCGCGCGACGTGCTGAACGACAGGTAGGAGCGGCCGTCCGCTCCCATCAGGAACGACGCGATCGTGTAGGCCTGCCACTGCGCCGTCTGCGCTGCGGTGGGACCGACCCAGAGCTTGGTCGTGAACAGCCCGACGGTGCCCTGGCTCTCCATGTCGCGGATCACGTCGATGTTGCGCAGCCAGTCGGCGACGACCGGGAACTTGGTCACCGCGGTCCCCGCGCCGCGGAGGAAGTCCTCCATCTGCGCACCGGGCTGGCTGTTGGCCAGCGACCTCGACGTGGCGAGCTTCGACTGCCAGTAGCGGTAGGAGTTCTCCACGCTGTTGCCCACGTGGGCCAGGCCCGGGCTCTGTGTCCGGTAGTAGGCCGCGAGGGACGTCATCTGCGCCTTGTACTGGGGCTGGGTGTACTCGGAACCCGTCGCCGGGTTGACCGGCAGCGCGGTCACGTAGTCCTTGGAGAAGACCCCGAGGGTGAGCATGTCGACCAGGCAGCCGTCGTACCCACCGCGTGCCGCGCGGTCGTCGCACTGCTCGTTGGCCTCGCGACGCCACCGTGCGTCGGACGACTCCATGAGGTAGGTGCCGAACGACGGAGCCGTGATCCGACGACCTGCGGTGTCATGGGCGAACGCGCTCTCCGGCAAGCCCGACACGTTGCCCGGCGCGGCCAGGGTCGCGTTGGCGTAGGCCAGCAGCACGAGCTCGGCGTTGGCCGCGCGCATCTCGGTCACGTGGCTGTCGAAGGCCACCGGCATCCCGGCCACGATGTCGTTGGTGCGCGCCAGCGCCGTGGCCTCGGCGGAGGTGTAGTCGTGGCTGTCGGACATGTAGGCCGGTGTCCAGGTCAGCGCGACCCCACCGGGAGCCGCAGGGGCGCCGCCGGCGACGTTCGCCGCCTGAGCGGGGGCGGCCAGCACGGAGGCGAGCAGCGCGAGGCTCACGCACGCGGCGCTGAGGAGCGACAGCGCAGAGCGCGCTGAGGAAAGGGGGCCCATGGGGTGTGAACTCTTCTCTGGGGAGCAAGGGGACGCCGAGAGGCCTGGTCGGGAGCACTTCGGGGTTCGACCGGGCTGCTCGCAGGCTAGGGGACGGGTTCGGGGGGACCCGCATCACCGAGGCCCCCCGCGCAAACCTTTGCCCTGGGCGTGACGGCCGCGGCTTCGGGACGCGGACTACGGTGACGTTCATGGGATCCAAGGTTGCCGATCTGCTCGACTCCCTCGGCGATGCGCTGCCCCGGGTCCTGTTGGCGCTGGCGATCGTGGCCGTCGGGTACGCGCTGTCCCGCGGCGTCCGTTGGGCGCTGCGCCACCTGCTGACCGGCCGCCGGACGCCGAGCTTCGCGGCGGTGATGAGCAAGCTCGCCGGATGGGTCCTGCTGTCCTTCTCGGTGATCGTCGCGATCGTGGTGGTCTTCCCGTCGGTGAAGCCGGTGGACATGCTCGCCGGGCTCGGTTTCTTCTCGGTGGCGGCCGGCTTCGCGTTCCAGGACATCTTGGAGAACCTGCTCTCCGGGTTGTTGCTGATCCTGCGCCAACCGTTCCGCTCCGGCGACCAGATCAGCGTGGGCGAGGTCTCCGGGACGGTGCAGGCGATCACGATCCGCGAGACCAGGCTCAAGACCTTCGACGGGCAGCTGGTGCTGATCCCCAATCGCGACGTCTACAAGTCGGTCATCACGGTGCGCACGCACTTCGCCAGCAGGCGGATGGCCTTCGTCGTCGGCATCGCCTACGAGAACGACGCGACCGAGGCCTGCCGGGTCATCCAGACCGCGCTCGCCGAGGACCTCCCGCGACCCGACGACGCCCCGGAGCCGGAGGCCGTGGTCACCCAGCTCGGGGTCTCCACGGTCGACATCGAGGCGCGCTTCTGGTGTGGTCCCCAGCAGCACGACGTCGTGCTCGCCGTCGATGCCGCCATCCGCGCGGTGAAGACCGCGCTGGACGAGGCCGGCATCGAGATGCCCGCCGACATCGTCGCGCTGCAGGCCACGCCGAGCCTCCGCGCAGCCATCTCGGGAGAAGCCGAGGTGACTCCCGGCGGCGGTGTGCGCTCGAAGCCCGCCCAGCCCTCGCCTGGTGAGGGCGGGTCACTGTCTCGACCCTAGGCTCGAGACATGAGCACCAGCATCGCCCTGCGCGATCCCGAGCACCGGGTGAGCCCGCGCGCCCGGCTGATGTGGCAGCTGCAGACCCTCGTCGAAGGAGCAGTGGCCCTCGGAGGGCTCACCGGCGCCGTGCTGGTCTGGGGGGTGCCGTGGTGGACGATCCCGACGCTCGGCGTCGTCGTGGTCGGCTGGGCCGCCGTGGTGCCCCAGTGGCGCTATCGCGTGCACCGTTGGGAGGCCACGGACACGGCGGTCTACACCCAGACCGGCTGGTGGTCGCGTGAGCGTCGGATCGCCCCGATGAGCCGGGTGCAGACCGTCGACTACGCCGAGGGCCCGATCGCTCGGCTGTTCGGCCTGGCCAGCGTCACCGTCACGACCGCGTCGGCTGCAGGTGCGCTCTCGATCGACGGGCTCGACCGCGACATCGCTCGCCGCCTGGTCGACGACCTCACCCGCCAGGCCGACGCCGTCGAGGGCGACGCCACGTGACGGCTCCCACCGAGGAGCTGGACCGCGACCACGACTGGCAGCGACTGGACCCGCGGATGCTCCTGGTGCATCCCATCCGGGAGCTGCTCCGGTTCCTGCCCGTGCTGATCGGCATCTTCGTGGCCGGCTCCGCGTCCGGCAACGGGCCGGCCTGGCAGTACCTGGGCGTGCTGATCCCGATCGTCCTCGGCGTGCTGCGCTACCTGACGACCAGCTTCCGGATCGCTGAAGGCCGCGTCGAGCTGCGCTACGGGCTGCTCAGCCGACACGTCCTGTCCACCCCGCTCGACCGCGTGCGCACCGTCGACCTCACCGCCTCCCCCATCCACCGGATCCTCGGCATGACGACCCTGCGGATCGGCACCGGGACCGGCGGCGGCGAGGGCAGCGACAAGCTGGACCTCGACGGGCTGCCCGTCGCGCGCGCTCACACGCTGCGCCGCGGACTGCTCCGCGTGGCGGAGCCGGTCCTCGGCCCCGATGCCGCGGAGCCGGGGGCGCCGGCGGTGCCGGAGCCGAGCGCTCCCCTGGTGCGCTTCGACCTCTCCTGGCTCCGCTATGCGCCGTTCACCGGCAGCGGCCTGGTCGTGGCGGCCGCCGTGTTCGGTGCCCTGGCACAGATCCTCAGCACGTTCGGGGCCTGGGACAGCCTCGACCGCGCCGCTCTCTCCCTCGCCTCCGGGCTCGCCTCGGTCATCGCCCTGGTGCTGCTGGTCGGTGTGGTCGCCGTGCTCGCCATGGTCGGCTACCTCGTCACCAACTGGGACTTCCGGGTCACTCGCTCCGACGGCGCCTGGCACGTGGGCCGCGGACTGCTCACCACGCGGGAGACCAGCATCGACGAGGAGCGGGTCGCCGGCATCACGCTTGCCGAGCCGCTCCTGCTCCGCGCGGCGCACGGCCGAGCCCTGAGCGCCATCGTCACCGGCGTCGACAGCGCCCAGGGCGGCAGAGCAGCGCTCGTGCCGCCGGCCCCGGCCCGGCTCGCCTCGTACGTCGCCGCCGTGGTCCTGGGCACCGAGGCACCCCTCGTGGCGGCCCTGCGTCCGCACGGCGCCGCAGCCGTCCGACGCCGGTGGACCCGGGCCCTGGGTCCTGCCCTGCTCCTCGTCGGCGCGGCCGTCGTGCTGGTGGTCCTCGGGGGTGCGTGGTGGCTGGTGCTGCTCGCGGCCCTGACGGTCCCGCCGGCCGCGGGAGTCGCGCACGACCGGTCGGTCGGACTCGGCCACGGCCTGGTCGACGGCTACGTCCTGGCTCGCTCCGGCAGCCTGAGCCGCAGCCGTCAGGCGTTGGCCGTCGACCACGTCATCGGGTGGAACCTGCGCTCCACCTGGTTCCAACGGCGGGCAGGGCTGACCACCCTCGTCGCCACCACGGCCGCCGGCGGTGGCGCGGTGACCGTGCTCGACATCCCCGAGGAGGACGCGGTGCTCCTGGCCACCACCGCGCTCCCCGCACTGGTGGAGCAGTTCCTGGCACCCGTTTCGACATGAGGTCGTCGGGAGCGCGAGGTCGCCGGGCCGACTAGGTTGGCCCGCATGTTCTCCAAGGTGCTGGTGGCCAACCGGGGCGAGATCGCGATCCGAGCGTTCCGCGCGGCGTACGAGGTCGGGGCGCGCACGGTCGCGGTGTTCCCCCACGAGGACCGCTGGTCCGAGCACCGCCTCAAGGCCGACGAGGCCTACGAGATCGGCGAGCGCGGCCACCCGGTGCGCGCCTACCTCGATGCCGAGGCCATCGTCGCGGTCGCGGTCAAGGCCGGGGCCGATGCGATCTACCCCGGCTACGGCTTCCTGTCCGAGAACCCGGCGCTCGCCGAGGCGTGCGCCAACGCCGGGATCACCTTCATCGGTCCCACCTCGCAGATCCTCGAGCTCACCGGCAACAAGGCACGCGCGATCGCTGCCGCCAAGGCAGCCGGCGTGCCGACCCTGGCCAGCGTGGAGCCGTCGACCGACGTCGATGCGCTCGTCGAGGCAGCGCAGGCGCTGCCGTACCCGCTGTTCGTGAAGGCCGTCGCCGGCGGCGGTGGTCGCGGCATGCGGCGCGTCGACGACCCGGCACTCCTGCGCGAGGCCGTGGAGACCTGCATGCGTGAGGGCGAGGGCGCCTTCGGCGATCCCACCGTCTTCATCGAGCAGGCCGTCGTCGAGCCGCGCCACATCGAGGTGCAGATCCTCGCCGACGGCGAGGGCAACGTCATCCACCTCTTCGAGCGCGACTGCTCGGTGCAGCGGCGCCACCAGAAGGTGGTCGAGATCGCCCCGGCGCCCAACCTCGACCCCGAGCTGCGCGATCGGATGTGCGCCGACGCCGTCCGGTTCGCCCGGGAGATCGGCTACCGCAACGCCGGCACGGTGGAGTTCCTCCTCAGTGCCGCAGGCGAGCCGATCGGGGGCAGTCGGGGGGCGGAGCCCCCCGACCATATGTGTTCATCGAGATGAACCCGCGCATCCAGGTCGAGCACACCGTGACCGAGGAGGTCACCGACGTCGACCTCGTGCAGTCGCAGCTGCGGATCGCGGCCGGGGAGACGCTGGCCGACCTCGGGTTGTCGCAGGAGAGCGTCGTGCTGCACGGAGCCGCGCTGCAGTGCCGCATCACCACCGAGGACCCGTCCAACAACTTCCGCCCCGACACCGGGGTCATCACGACCTACCGCTCCCCGGGCGGCGGAGGCATCCGGCTCGACGGCGGCACGGTCTACACCGGCGCCGAGGTCTCGGCGCACTTCGACTCCATGCTCGCCAAGCTGACCTGCCGCGGACGGACGTTCGAGATCGCGGTGGAGAAGGCGCGCCGCGCGGTCGCGGAGTTCCGCATCCGTGGGGTCTCGACCAACATCCCGTTCCTCCAGGCCGTGCTCGACGACCCCGACTTCGCGGCCGGGCGCGTGACCACCTCGTTCATCGAGACCCATCCCCAGCTGCTGCACGCCCGCGGATCCGGCGACCGGGGCACCAAGCTGCTGAACTACCTCGCCGACGTCACCGTCAACCAGCCGCACGGACCTGCCCCGGTCAGCATCGACCCCGCGACGAAGCTGCCCCACCTCGACCTGGGCACGCCCGCGCCCTGACGGCTCGCGCCAGCTGCTGCTCTCGCTCGGACCCGACGAGTTCGCTCGACGGCTGCGCGCACAGAACGAGGTCGGTGTCACCGAGACGACCTTCCGCGACGCCCACCAGTCGTTGCTCGCCACCCGGGTGCGCACCCGCGACCTGCTGGCGGTCGCGCCGTACGTCGCCCGTGCCACCCCGCAGCTCTGGTCGGCGGAGGTCTGGGGCGGTGCGACCTACGACGTGGCCCTGCGCTTCCTCTCCGAGGACCCGTGGGAGCGTCTGGCCGGACTGCGGCAGGCGATGCCCAACATCTGCCTGCAGATGCTGCTGCGCGGGCGCAACACAGTGGGGTACACGCCGTACCCCACCGCGGTCACCGAGGCGTTCGTGCAGGAGGCTGCCGACACCGGCCTGGACGTGTTCCGCATCTTCGACGCGCTCAACGACGTCGAGCAGATGCGCCCGGCGATCGAAGCCGTGCGCGCCACCGGCACGACGATCGCCGAGGTGGCGCTGTGCTACACCGGGGACCTCTCGAGCCCCGCCGAGAAGCTCTACACCCTCGACTACTACCTGCGGCTGGCCGAGGAGATCGTCGAGGCGGGGGCACACGTGCTCTGCATCAAGGACATGGCCGGGCTGCTGCGTGCGCCCGCGGCCCGCACCCTGGTGACGGCACTGCGCGAGCGCTTCGACCTCCCCGTCCACCTGCACACCCACGACACCGCCGGTGGCCAGCTCGCCACGCTGACCGCTGCGATCGAGGCAGGCGTCGACGCGGTCGACGCGGCCTGCGCGTCCATGGCCGGCACCACCTCGCAGCCGGCCCTGTCGGCGCTGGTCTCGGCCACCGACCACTCCGCGCGCGAGACCGGCCTGTCGCTGGCGTCGGTCAACTCGCTGGAGGCCTACTGGGAGGCGACCCGGCGCGTCTATGCGCCGTTCGAGTCGGGACTGCCGTCACCGACCGGACGGGTCTACCGGCACGAGATCCCGGGCGGGCAGCTCTCCAACCTGCGACAGCAGGCGATCGCGCTGGGCCTCGGCGAGAGGTTCGAGGAGGTCGAGGACATGTATGCCGCGGCCAACGACATCCTCGGCCGCATCCCGAAGGTCACCCCGTCGTCCAAGGTCATCGGCGACCTCGCGCTCTCGCTGGTCGGCATCGGGGCCGACCCGGCGACGTTCGCCGAGGACCCGGGTTCCTACGACATCCCGGCGTCGGTCATCGGCTTCCTCAACGGCGAGCTCGGCGACCCGCCCGGCGGGTGGCCCGAGCCGTTCCGCACCAAGGCACTGACCGGCCGTTCGTGGACGGCGCCTGCCGAGGAGCTCACCGCAGCCCAGTCCGACGGCCTGGCCGGCGGCTCCACCAGCCGGCGCCGCACCCTCAACGAGCTGCTGTTCCCGGGACCCACCGCAGACTTCCGCGAGGCGCGCGAGAAGTACGGCGACATCTCGGTGCTGACGACCCTCGACTACCTCTACGGCCTCCGCCAGGGCGAGGAGCACGAGGTCGAGCTCGACGAGGGCAAGACCCTGATCCTCGGTGTGCAGTCGGTCAGCGAGCCCGACGAGCGCGGCTACCGCACGGTCCTCGCCCTCATCAACGGCCAGATGCGGCCGGTCAGCGTGCGCGACGCCTCGGTCGCCTCCGAGGTCGTCGCCGCCGAGAAGGCCGACACGTCGAAGCCCGGCCACGTCGCGGCGCCGTACCAGGGCGCAGTCACCGTCGTGGTCGCCGCCGGCGACGTCGTCGAGGCAGGTCAGACCCTCGCGACCATCGAGGCGATGAAGATGGAGGCCGCCATCACCGCGCCCGTCGCCGGCACCGTCGAACGCCTCGCGGTCTCGGGCACCCAGCCGGTCGAGGGCGGCGACCTGGTGGTCGTCCTGTCCTAGGACGCGCTGACGTCGAACATCGTCGAGCGCAGCCCGAAGTAGGACCGGAAGGTGTCCCCGGACAGCACGGTCGACGTGCGGGAGCCGTTGATCCGGATCCGCACCACCCTGCCGCCGTAGGCGCCGTTGCCGTCGCGCTCGAGCACCTCGGCGGAGGTGAGGTCACCGATCGCGGGCAGGGCCGCCTCGACCTCGGCGGCCGTGATGGTGTCGGTCCACCCGCGGTAGGCGGTGTCGTAGGGGTCCTTCTTGGCCGGCAGGTAGTTGAAGGAGCCGGCGGAGGTGTAGCCACCGTTGCTGGCCGAGAACTGCGTGAAGGCCGGCTTGCCGCCGGCGAGCAGCACGAACTTCTTGGTGGCATCGATCGCGCGGTTGGACTCGGGCTGTTCGGCCCAGTAGCCGCCGTAGACCTGGCAGAGGCTGGTGTCGCAGATCTGGTAGTGGCTCGCCAGCGGCTGCCGGCGCTCGAACGCGGCGTACGTCCGGGCAGCGACGGCCTGCGCCCGCACGGCCGCCGGCTCCCACTGAGCCGGCACCTCACGCGGGACGACGCCCTTGAGGTAGTTCTCGAGGGACACCACGTTGACCGTGTCGCGAGCCGCTGGGGCGGACGAGGGCACTGCCGAACGCAGCACCCCGCGGTAGGCCGCCTTCCCGGCCGGCGTCCGCAACGTGAGCGGTCGCCCGCCCGCGTCGAACTGAGCCTCTCCCGGGACGCTGCGCAACGTCTTCCACCCGCGCGCGCCACGGAAGTCGATCCGGGTGCGTCGTCCGTTCTTGACGGGCAGCAGCCGCCACCACCGCGCTGCCTTGGTGTTCAGTCGGTAGCGCGACCCGTTGCCCAGGCTCTTGACCGTCAACGACGACCGGTCCTGCACCATGACGTCGGTGGTCGTGTCCGCCGTGATCAGCACCGACACGTTCCCGCCGACCGAGCCCTTGGTGAGCTTGGGGTAGTAGAACTTCAGGATCTGCTGGTGGCTGAGACCTCGGCCGGCGGCGCTCTGCGCCCCGTGCTGCGACAGTCCGTGGCCGTGGCCGTACCCGTTGCCGGCGATGCTCAGGCTCGACGCGCGGCGGGGCCGTGGGTCCTGCGCGTCGGCAGGGCCGACGACACCGCTCAGCATGATCACCGCGCTCAGCGCGGACCCGAGAAGCGCGCGCATCAGCCGAGGCAGACGGAAGGAAGGTGGGTGGCGGGCATGAGCTGCTCCTGGTTCGTCGTCACAGAGTCGTGGGGGCTGTCGAGTCGGACCTCGGACAGCGCCTGCGGCGAATATACGGACCGCCCCCTGGACCCGTCGGGCGATCGACCAACATAGGCGACCGAGAACAATGGTCACATCAGTCACATCTGACGCATCCACCCCTTGCGTCACAGCCGTGATGCACTGACCGGTGTCACCGGTCTAGTCAATTCGGGTCAATCCGGGCCACATCCGGGCCCAGTGTGCCGAGATGCTGGCATCGCCCCGCCGAGGCAGGCACACTGACGACATCAACACAATCGTGGCTTTCGTTACCTTTCGGTGGCTCGCTCGTTGATGTTCTGTTCCTGAAGATCACGGCTTGTTACCCGCAGGTCGACGAAATTCTCGTTTGATGCAGCACTTCCCTTCAGTCCCCCCGGCTGAAGACCGATAGAGACACCAGCACCTGAAAGCCCCCGCACGACCCCCCTTCGTGCGATCCCCCAGCACCACCAAGCCCCCCCGGCACCCCCCAGCCCCACCCAGGGCAAAACCGACCCCCCGGAGCTTCTCGTGAACCTACGGTCCCCCCGCCGTCTTGCCATTGCTTCCGCAGCCGTCGTCCTCCTCGGCGGCTTGACCGCGCTTCCCGCGACCGGCGCCATCGGCTCCCCCGCTCAGTCGCTGCGTCCCATCGCGGTGAACAAGGCGCCCAGCAGTGCCGCGACGGCAGGCGACTCCGCCGCCGCTGCTGCGCCGACCGCGAAGCGCTCCTCCGCCCGCACGTCCGACCGCCGCCGCACCGGTGGCAAGGGTCGGATCCTGGTGGCCCAGAAGCTGCGCCTGCCTCCCCGCCAGCTGCCGCAGGTCCCGACCGAGCCGGAGCCCACCCCGGAGACCGAGCCCACGTCGCCGCCGAGCACCGGCTCCGGCGAAGGCCGCGACCCGCTGCTGTGGCCCTACCCGTCGGACTCCTTCTGGAACTACCCCCGCGGCGACTCGGCTGCCCTCGTGCCGGCCGGGCTCAAGGCGCCGACCATGAAGTCGCTCGCGGCTGAGGAGGACCTCCTCTTCATCACTCCCGACGCTCCCCTGGTGCCCGTCAAGACCACCGACGCCGCGTGGCGCGGGGACCGCACCCGCTGCGGCAGCCGCACCGGCGGCACGACGTTCGCCGGCCTGCCGATCGCGGCGCGCGGCTGGACCACCGAGGACTCCTACTGGGGATCGCGGCCCAACCACTCGGCCGCCGTCGTCATGCCCGACTACACCCTGATCGAGACCCAGCCGCTCCACGTCTGCAAGGACGGCGTCGTCGTCAGCCAGTACGCCTCCCCGAAGTGGCGTGACAACTCGATCCTCACCGGCGGCACGAAGGCCAGCCCGGGCGCCGGCTCGCACGGTGGCTCCTACCTGAGCGCCTTCGGTGGCACCATCCGCCTCGGCGAGTGGACCCGCGGCGGTGTCATCCCGCACGCCATCAAGATCGAGATCGACAGCGTGCAGTACATCTCCTACGACCAGGGCGGCTACCGCTGGCCCGCCACCCGTGCCGACCAGCACGCGCCGACCTCGTACGGCGGCTCCAACAAGGCGCTGCGGATGGGCGCCCTGCTGACCCTGCCGCCGTCGTTCGACACCGAGTCGCTCACCAGCGAGCCGGCCCGCATCCTGGCCCGCACCCTGCAGCGCTACGGCGCCTACGTCGTCGACAGCACCAGCCGCGACGTCATCGCTTACGCCACCGAGTGGGGCCCGCAGGGCCGCGTGCTGGACGAGTTCAAGCAGGAGTGGGGCTTCCCGATGGACGGCCTGGCCGCCAAGGCCTCCGGTCGCCAGAAGACCTTCCTGCAGGAGATCGACCTCATCACCACCTCGCTGGCCGTCGTGAGCGACAACGGTCCGGACAACATCGGCGGCGCCGGTGCCCGCATGGCCCCCTTCGCTCCCCCCCTGCGCATGCCGTGATCCTGCTCGATCAGGCGTGAGAACGCCCAAGACCCGCCGTTCACCCATGGGGTGCGAACGGCGGGTCTTGTGCTTTGCAGCGGGTGGCAGGGCCGCCCGCGTCAGACGCGGTGGAGCCTGCGCGCGGCCTCGGCGATCGAGCCGCTCATCGAGGGATAGACGGTGAAGGCCTGCGCCAGCTGGTCGGCGGTCAGCGACTCGGCGACCGCGATCGAGACCGGGTGGATCAGCTCGCTGGCGCGAGGGCCGACCACGACTCCCCCGACCACGATGCCGGTGCCCGGTCGGCAGAAGAGCTTGACGAACCCGTCGCGGACACCTTGCATCTTTGCCCGCGCGTTGCCCGACAGCGGCAGCATGACGACGTCGACCTGGATCTCGCCGGCGTCGACGGCCTGCTGCGACCACCCCACCGTGGCGATCTCGGGGGCGGTGAAGACGTTGGAGGAGACCTTCTTCAGGTCGAGCGGGTGCACCGTGTCGCCGAGGAAGTGCCACATGGCGATGCGGCCCTGCATGGCCGCCACGCTGGCGAGCATCAGCACGCCGGTGCAGTCGCCGGCGGCGTAGACGCCACGCGCCGACGTGCGCGAGACACGATCGACGTAGACGAAGCCGCCGTCGTTGACCATCACCCCGGCCTCCTCGAGACCGAGGTCAGCGGTCTTGGGCACCGACCCCAGCGCCAGGATGCAGTGGGACCCCTGCACGACACGCCCGTCGGTCAAGGTGACGGTCACGACGTCACCGTCACGCTCGACCGACTCCATGCGCGAGGTGGACAGCACCGTCATGCCGCGCCGCTTGGACACCTCCTCGAGCACGAGGGAGGCATCGGCGTCCTCGCCGGGAAGCACCCGGTCACGCGAGGAGACGAGGGTGACCGGGATCCCGAGCGCCAGGTAGGCGCTGGCGAACTCCGCACCGGTGACGCCGGAGCCGACCACGATCAGCTCGGTGGGCACCTCGGTGAGGTCGTAGACCTGCTCCCACGTGAGGATCCGCTCACCGTCGGGTTGTGCGGTCGGCAAGGTCCGCGGAGCGGCGCCGGTGGCGATGAGGATCGCATCGGCGTCGTAGGTCGTGTCGTCGACGACCACCCGGTGCGGGCCGTCCAGACGACCTCGCCCCTGCACCACCCGGACGCCCTCCTTGGCCAGGCGCCGCGCGATGTCGCCGGACTGGTCGGCGGCGAGCTGCTTGACCCGCGCGTTCACCCGCGCGAGGTCCACGCGGATGCTGGTGGCGGTGTCACCCTCGGAGTCGTGGAAGTTGACGCCCAGCTCGGCAGCCTCGGCGACCTCGGTCATCACCTCGGCGGTGGCGATGAGGGTCTTGCTGGGCACGCAGTCGGTGAGCACCGCTGAGCCACCGATGCCGTCGGAGTCGACGACAGTGACGTCGGCGCCGAGCTGGGCTGCCACGAGTGCTGCCTCGTAGCCACCGGGGCCTCCGCCGATGATGACTACCTTGTTCGAATCGGGTCCACCGCTCATGCAGGTCACCTTTCGTCTTGCTGGTCTCGACGCGCCCGTTGCGGCTTCGCGAGCTCAGCCGCGAGGCTCGCTCGACCTCGCCGCCCCCGGCGCTCTGCTCGTTCCTCGCGAAGCCCCTGGCCGCTAGAAGTTGATCATGTGGCCGGCGATGCCGTGGATGGCTTCCTTCACCGACTCACCGAGGGTCGGGTGGGCGAAGATGTTGCGGGCCACCTCGTCCGCGGTGAGGTCCCACTGCTGCGCCAGCGTCAGCACCGGCAGCAGCTCGGTCACGTCGGGACCGATGAGGTGGCCGCCGAGGATCTCGTTGTGCTCGGCGTCGGCCACGATCTTCACGAACCCGACGGTGTCGCCGAGTCCTTGCGCCTTGCCGTTGGCCGAGAACGGGAACGTCGAGGTCTTGACGTCGTACCCCTTCTCCTCGGCCTGCGCCTCGGAGTACCCGAAGGAGGCGATCTGGGGCTGGCAGTAGGTCGCGCGCGGCACCATGTCGAAGTCGATCTCCATGGTCTCGGCGTCAGCGATGGTCTCGGCCGCCACGATGCCCATGGCCTCGGCCACGTGGGCCAGCATCATCTTCCCGGTGACGTCGCCGATCGCGTAGACGTGATCGACGTTGGTGCGGCCGCGCCCATCGATCTCGATGGCGCCGCGGTCGGTGACCTTCACGCCGGTCGCGTCGAGGCCGTAGCCCTCGAGGCGGGGCGCGAAGCCGAAGGCGGCGAGGAACTTGTCGGCCTCGAGGACCTGCTCGTCGCCGCCACCTGCGGGCGCGACGGTGACCTTGACGCCCGAGCCGGTGTCCTCGACGCCCTTGACCGCGGTGGAGGTCATGACCTTCACCCCGAGCTTCTTGTACTGCTTGGCCAGCTCCTTGGACACGTCGGCGTCCTCGGTGGGCACCATCCGGTCGAGGAACTCCACGATCGTGACGTCGACGCCGAAGTTCTTCATGACATAGGCGAACTCGACACCGATCGCACCGGACCCGCCGATGATGATCGAGCCAGGGAGGTTCTCGTCGAGGATCTGCTCCTCGTAGGTGACGACGTTGTCGCTCAGCGTGACGCCCGGCACGAGCCGGACGGTCGCCCCGGTGGCGATGATGAGGTCGTCGCAGGTGTAGGACGTGGTATCGCCGTCCTTGGTCTTGACGTCGATCGACGTGGGCCCGGTCAGGGTGCCCCAGCCGTCGATCTCCTTGATCTTGTTCTTCTTCATCAAGAAGTGGACGCCCTTGACGATCCCCGCGCTCACCTGGCGCGAGCGCTTGTGCGTCGGGCCGAACGACATCGTGGCATCGCCCTCGATGCCGAACTTGTCCTTCTCGTGGGTGAGCAGGTGGGAGAGCTCGGCGTTCTTGAGCAACGCCTTGGACGGGATGCACCCGACGTTGAGGCAGACACCTCCCCAGTACTTCTCCTCCACCACGGCGACGGACTTGCCGAGCTGGGCTGCGCGGATCGCGGCGACGTAGCCACCAGGGCCGGCACCGAGGACGAGGACATCGAAGTGGCTGCTCACGGCGTCCACCCTAGTGTCCCGCGGCCGCTGACTCACGTCCCCCACTAGTCTCTCGGGTGTGACGTTGTACGCCGCCTACGGGACCAACCTCGATCCGGCACGGATGAGCGAGCGCTGCCCCCACTCCCCCCTGCAGACATCAGGGTGGCTCCAGGGCTGGCGACTCACCTTCGGAGGCGAGGAACACGGGTGGGACGGTGCGCTGTCCACGATCGTCCAGGACCCGTTCGAGCAGGTCTTCGTCGCTGCCTACGACGTCCCCACGCAGGACGAGGCCGCGCTCGACGAGTGGGAGCAGGCCGACTCCGGTCTCTACCGCAAGACCAAGGTGCGCATCGCGACCATGGCCGGCGAGCTGGTCGCGTGGACCTACGTCCTGGATGCCTACGAGGGCGGCCTGCCCTCCGCGGTCACCCTGGGGGTCCTGGCCGACGCCGCCGAGGCCGGTGACGCCCCGGCCGACTACGTGGCCGCGCTGCGCCGTCGCCCCTGCCGCTCCACCGGTCTCTGAGCCCGGACCGCTGCCGCTCCGACGTGCCGCGGTGGGCGGATCTCCCACGGCTGGCTAGGCTCGCGCCGTGACCGACCAGCAGACGCCCCAGGAGCGCGCCGCCGACGCCGCTGCCACCCTCGCTGCCCTGACCGGAGTGGAGTCCCACGACGTCGCACTCGTGCTCGGGAGCGGTTGGCTGCCGGCCGTGGACGCCCTCGGGGAGGCGACCGCCGAGATCGACACCACCGACCTGCCCGGCTTCTCGGCTGCGGCGGTCGAGGGCCACTCCGGCAAGATCCGCTCGGTGCGCGCCGGCGAGCGCAACCTGCTCGTCTTCCTCAGCCGCACCCACTACTACGAGGGCAAGGGCGTCGCGGCCGTGGTCCACGGCGTCCGCACCGCGGCGGCCGCGGGCTGCCGCACCATCGTGCTCACCAACGGGTGCGGGGGCCTCAAGGAGACCTGGACGCCGGGCACCCCGGTGCTGATCAGCGACCACATCAACCTGACCGGCAGGTCGCCCATCGAGGGCGCGAACTTCGTCGACCTCACCGACCTGTACTCGAGCCGGCTCCGCGCACTGTGCCAGGAGGTCGACCCCACCCTCGACGAGGGCGTCTACGTGCAGTTCCCCGGCCCGCACTACGAGACCCCGGCCGAGATCGGCATGGTCCGTGCCATCGGCGGCACGTTGGTCGGCATGAGCACCACCCTCGAGGCGATCGCCGCCCGCGAAGCCGGCATGGAGGTGCTGGGCATCAGCCTGGTCACCAACCTCGCCGCCGGGATCAGCGGTGCCCCGCTCGACCACCAGGAGGTCCTCGAGGCGGGCCGCGCCGCCGCGACGCGGATGGGCGACCTGCTCGGCCGGATCGTGCCGAGGATCTGATGACCTCGGCGGAGGACACACGCCAGCGACTGATCGACGCGGCCACCCAGGGCTTCGCCGAGCACGGGGTGCACACCGCCTCCCTGCTGGAGATCACCCGTCAGGCCGGTCAGCGCAACCGCGGCGCGGTCCACTATCACTTCGGCTCGCGGATGGGCATGCTCGTCGCGGTGCTGGAGCAGTACGTCGCGCACCTGTCCGCGCGAGAGGTCGAGCTGCTCGACGCCGCCCGCTCCGGCGACGGCGGCGACCTGCGCTCGGCCGTCGAGGCTCTGGTGCTGCCCGCCGTCGAGCTCGCCGAGCTCGGACGGCAGGGGCGGTGCTACCTGATGATCCTCGCCGAGCTCGTCGAGGAGGACTCCGCGTCGATGAACCCCGAGGTGGTGCGGACCCTGGAGCGTCTCGGCGGCTACGACGTCTACCAGCTCGTGGAGCAGCGGCTCCCGGCACTGCCGGACGACGTGCGCAACGAGCGGCTGGCCCTGGTCACCGCGTTCATCCTGCGCGCCGTCGCCGACCGCAGTCGTTCCGGAGAGCGCACGCCCCCGGGGCGCGCCCAGCTGGCCACGGCCCCTTTCGCCACCAACCTCGTCGACATGGTCGTGGGGATGCTCGCGGCCCCGGCGTCCTCCTCCCCCTCCACCTGAATCCCGGGCCCTCGAGCCACGGCCTTTACCTTCTGGTCCACATGGGTGAAGCGTGGCCCTCTGGTCGCGTGTTGCGGTGGCGGCCTGACGCACCGACGCCTGCGGCACCTGGGGGACCTCGTGAGCCACGACAAGACCGAGCACGCCGACGATCCGGCTGCCGAGAGCGCAGCCCCTGAGGTGAGCGAGGAGGAGCGGCGCGAGATCGAGGAGGAGCGGCAGCGCCGCCTCGACCCGGCCAACAGGCCTGAGGGCGCCGAGGTCGACAACACCGGCGTCACGCTCCCGGTGGTCGAGGAGTTCGCGCGGCTCAACGCCGAGGGCGACGTCGAGGGCGCTGCCGGAACGTCTGACCCGAGCGAGATCTTCCGCGCCATCGAGGTGTCCGACGAGGAGCGGCGCGAGATCGAGGAGGAGCGACGGCGTCGCCTCGACCCGGCGAACCGTCCCGACGGTGCTGAGGTCGACAACACCGGCGACACCCGCGACGGCTGAGCCCGCTGTGACCGTTGCGACCGCTACCGCGTCAGCAGAGGTCGAGGCGTCGTCGTAGGGCCTCCACGGCTCGCCCCGCCTGCGCGCGGACCACGGCCTCGTCATCCTCCAGCGCTGCCTCCACGACATCGAGGTGCTCGGTGTCGCCGGTGACGCCCAGGCAGCGCAGGGCCTGGACCCGGACGCGCGGCAGCTCGTGGCCGGCAAGGAGAGCTGCGCCGTCGCCGGTGCCGGCGACGGCGTGTCGAGCACTCACCTTGAGACACATCTCGGCCGGGCGGTAGTGCTCGTCGCCGAGGCCGGTCACGACCGCGTCGGTGGCATCGTCGTGCCACACGTGGAGCAGTCCCCGGGCGCCCCAGGTGCGCACCCAGTAGTCGGGCCAGCTCATGGGATCGAGCACGGCGTCCCCGGCCTCCCACGCGTGCCCGGTGAGAGCCCGCAGCTCGACGACGTACCGCTCGCGGGGCGCTCCCGCGAGCAGGTCGGTGCAGACCTCGACGAAGGCGTGCGTGCCGAGCCGCGCTGCGAGGTCGGCGATGAGGACCGCGACGGGTGGGCGATCTGCCATGGCGCTACCGTGCCCCACATGAGTCCTGACGTCGACGTCCTGCTCGCACGCGCCCGCGCCTGGGCTGCGGAGGACCCGGACGACCACACCCGCGCCGAGCTGCTGCAGGCCATCGCCGACGTCGAGGGCGGCGCCGACCACAGCGACCTCGCCGACCGGTTCCGCGGCACCCTGGAGTTCGGCACCGCCGGCCTCCGCGGCGCCCTGGGCGCCGGTCCCAACCGGATGAACCGGGTCGTGGTCCTGCGCGCTGCCGCGGGTCTCGCCGCCTACCTCAAGGAGCAGGGCGCCACCCGCGACCACGGCGCTTCGGTGGTCATCGGCTACGACGCGCGCCACAACTCCGACGTGTTCGCCCGTGACACCGCCGAGGTCATGAGCGGCGCCGGCTTCACCGCGTGGTTGATGCCACGGCCGCTGCCCACCCCCCTGCTCGCCTTCGCGATCCGTGAGCTCGGGTCGGTGGCCGGGATCATGGTCACCGCCAGCCACAACCCGCCCCAGGACAACGGCTACAAGGTCTACCTCGGCGACGGCAGCCAGATCGTCTCGCCCGCCGACGCCGACATCGCGCACCACATCAGTGCCATCGGGAGCCTGGCCTCGATCCCCCGGGGCGGAGCCGGCACCGTGCTCGGCGAGGACATCGTCGATCACTACCTCGACACCGTGGCCGAGCTCGCCGGCGACGGCCCGCGCGACCTGTCGATCGTCTACACCCCTCTGCACGGCGTCGGCGGCACGTCGGTCGTCCAGGTCCTGGAGACCGCCGGCTTCGACACTCCCACCGTGGTGGCCGAGCAGGAGCAGCCCGACGGCGCGTTCCCCACGGTCGCCTTCCCCAACCCCGAGGAGCCCGGTGCGATGGACCTGGCGCTCGCGCTGGCCGAGCGCACCGGCGCCGACCTCGTGGTGGCCAACGACCCCGACGCCGACCGGTGCGCGGCGGCGGTGCCCGGCGGGGTGCACGGCTGGCGGATGCTCCGCGGCGACGAGGTGGGCGCACTCCTCGCCCATCACCTGATCGCCACCGGGCGCACCGGCACCTTCGCGGCCTCCATCGTCTCGTCCTCCTTGCTCGGCAAGCTCGCCGCAGCGGCGGGACAGCCCTACGTCGAGACGCTGACCGGCTTCAAGTGGATCGCCCGGGTCGAGGGCCTCGCCTTCGGCTACGAGGAGGCGCTCGGCTACTGCGTGGACCCGGCCCACGTGCGCGACAAGGACGGCATCTCTGCCCTCCTGCTGCTCTGCGAGCTCGCCGCCGGGCTCAAGGCCGAGGGCCGGGGGCTGACCGACCTGCTCGACGACATCGCGCTCGAGCACGGTCTGCACGCCACCGACCAGGTCTCGGTGCGGGTGAGTGACCTCTCGCTCATCGCCGCCGCGATGCAGCGGCTCCGCGACACCCCGCCGACCCGGCTCGGCGGGCTGGACGTGCTCCGCGTGGACGACCTCGGCAAGGGCTCCGACGCGCTGCCCCCGACCGACGGACTGCGCTACCACCTGGCCGAGGGCGCGCGCGTGATCGTGCGACCCAGCGGCACCGAGCCGAAGATCAAGTGCTACCTCGAGGTGGTCGTCGCGGTGAACCCCGAGGACGGGGTTGCGGCCGCGCGGGTCGCAGCCGCAGGCCGCCTCGATGCGATCGGCGGCGACATCCGGCTCGCAGCCGGGCTCTGACCGGGCTCGGCGCGCCCGTCCGTCAGGCCGGCCCTCAGCCGACGACGAGCAGGACCACGAACACCAGGACCGAGAGCGCCAGCAGGGCGATCTCGACCACGGCCGGCTGCTTCTCGATCCCCTCGGCGAGGGCGGCCTGCTCCGGCGAGCGCGGGGTGACGCCGGCGGCTGCCCGGGCGTTGCTCATCTGGACCCGCAGCTGCTCCTCGACCATCAGCCCGAACGACGACCTCGGCGTCTCGCTGACCGCACTGCCGTGGGTCACGCTGTTGAGCATCGACCCGAAGACTCCCCCACCGAGGGCAGCCGGGCGGGCGTCCCGGGCGATCTGTCGCCGGCTGCGGCCGATCGCCGAGGAGGTGATCTTGCGCTCACCGGCACGGACCACCAGCACCTGTCGGACGGTGACGCTCTCGATCGCGGCCAACGGGACCCGGACGGTCTCGAGCATGTTGCGCAGCACCAGCGTCGTCCCGACGATCGACAACGCCGGGCGCACCATGGCGGCCCAGGCCAGCGTGCCGACGAAGACGGCGACGCAGACGACCTCGTAGACCTGACCGTCGACGAGGGCGAGGACGGCGACGAAGCCGGCCAGCAGCATGGTCATCGACCCGAGTACCTTGCCGGAGTTGGACCCGTAGCTGATCCGTTGCTCGCTCATGTCTCCCGATCGTCGTGAGTGCTGACCGCACGCTTTCCGGTAGCGGCCCCTGCAACCCTATGCTGGCCTGATGCCAACACACGCTGCGGCTGACGCCACGGACTTCTCAGACGTCACCAGGTCGGAGGCCTCGCTCACCCGGTTCCTGCACGGACTCCCCGGCGTCGACCAGGTCGGTGCCGAGGCGCGCGCCGCGTCTCTGGGCACCCGCTCCATCAAGACCACCGCCAAGGCCCAGGCCCTCGACCTGGCGATCCGGATGGTCGACCTCACCACGCTGGAGGGCTCCGACACCCCGGGCAAGGTCCGCGCCCTCGCTGCCAAGGCGATCCGACCCGACCCCGCAGACCCGAGCTGCCCGTCGGCAGCCGCGGTGTGCGTCTATCCCGACATGGTGGCCGAGGCCAAGCAGGTGCTGGGCGACTCGGGCGTGAACGTCGCCGCCGTGGCGACGGCGTTCCCCAGTGGTCGGGCCGCGCTCGACATCAAGCTGGCCGACACCCGCGACGCCGTCGAGGCAGGCGCCGACGAGATCGACATGGTCATCGACCGCGGCGCTTTCCTGTCGGGTCGCTACCTCCACGTCTACGACGAGATCGTCGCGGTCCGCGAGGCCTGCGCCCGCGACCACGGCGAGGACGCCCACCTCAAGGTGATCTTCGAGACCGGTGAGCTGCAGACCTACGACAACGTCCGCCGCGTGAGCTGGCTGGCGATGATGGCCGGCGCTCACTTCATCAAGACCTCCACCGGCAAGGTGCAGCCCGCCGCGACCCTGCCGGTGACGCTGATCATGCTGCAGGCGGTCCGTGACTTCCGCGAGGCCACCGGCCAGATGGTGGGCGTCAAGCCCGCCGGTGGGATCCGCACCGCGAAGGACGCCATCAAGTACCTGGTCATGGTCAACGAGGTCGCCGGCGCCGACTGGCTCGACCCGGACTGGTTCCGGTTCGGTGCCTCGACCCTGCTCAACGACCTGCTCATGCAGCGCACCAAGATGACCACCGGCCGGTACTCCGGCCCCGACTACTTCACTTTGGACTGATCACCGTGGCCATCGACTTCACCTACGCCCCCGCTCCCGAGTCACGGAGCATCCTCGACCTCAAGGCGTCCTACGGGCTCTTCATCAACGGAGAGTTCGTCGACGGCCACGGGTCGTCGTTCAAGACGATCAGCCCCGCGACCGAGGAGGTCCTCGCCGAGGTCTCCGAGGCCGACGCCGCCGACGTCGACGCCGCCGTGGCCGCGGCCCGCCGCGCCTACACCAAGGTGTGGTCGCGGATGCCCGGCAGCGAGCGTGCGAAGTACCTCTACCGCATCGCGCGAATCATCCAGGAGCGCAGCCGTGAGCTGGCCGTCCTGGAGTCGCTCGACAACGGCAAGCCGATCAAGGAGTCGCGCGACGTCGACATCCCCGTCGTCGCCGCCCACTTCTTCTACTACGCCGGGTGGGCCGACAAGCTCGAGCACAGCGGCTTCGGTGCCAACCCGGCGCCGCTGGGCGTCGCGGGCCAGATCATCCCGTGGAACTTCCCGCTGCTGATGCTGGCCTGGAAGATCGCCCCGGCCCTGGCCTGCGGCAACACGGTCGTGCTCAAGCCGGCCGAGACCACCCCGCTGACCGCACTGTTGTTCGCCGAGATCTGCCAGCAGGCCGACCTCCCGCCCGGCGTCGTCAACATCGTCACCGGCGCCGGCGCGACCGGTCAGGCCATCGTCGACCACGCCGACATCGACAAGATCGCCTTCACCGGCTCGACCGCCGTGGGCAAGGCCATCGCCCGGTCCGTGGCCGGCACGTCCAAGCGCGTCACCCTCGAGCTGGGAGGCAAGGCGGCCAACATCGTCTTCGACGACGCCCCGCTCGACCAGGCCGTCGAGGGCATCGTCAACGGCATCTTCTTCAACCAGGGCCACGTCTGCTGCGCAGGCTCGCGTCTGCTGGTGCAGGAGTCGATCGCCGACGAGCTGCTCGAGCGCCTCAAGCGCCGCATGAGCACGCTGCGCATGGGCGACCCGCTCGACAAGAACACCGACATCGGTGCCATCAACTCCGCCGCGCAGCTGGCCCGGATCCGCGAGCTCTCCGACATCGGGGAGTCCGAGGGTGCCGGTCGCTGGGCCCCGGACTGCGAGATCCCGCAGCAGGGCTTCTGGTTCCCCCCGACGCTGTTCACCGGCGTCACCCAGGCCCACCGGATCGCCCGCGAGGAGATCTTCGGCCCGGTGCTGTCGGTGCTCACCTTCCGCACGCCCTCCGAGGCCGTCGAGAAGGCCAACAACACCCCCTACGGTCTCTCGGCCGGGGTGTGGACCGAGAAGGGTTCCCGGATCCTGCACATGGCCGGCGCACTGCGCGCCGGCGTGGTGTGGGCCAACACGTTCAACAAGTTCGACCCGACCAGCCCCTTCGGCGGCTTCAAGGAGTCCGGCTACGGCCGCGAGGGCGGCCGCCACGGTCTGGGCGCATACCTCAAGGCAGGCGAGTGACCATGGCGCGCATCGACGTCCGCAAGACCTACAAGCTGTTCATCGGGGGCGCTTTCCCCCGCTCGGAGTCGGGCTACTCCTACGAGGTGCTCGACGCGAAGGGAGCCTTCGTGGCCAACGCCGCCCTCGCCTCCCGCAAGGACGCCCGCGACTCCGTGGTCGCCGCCCGCAAGGCCTTCGGGTCCTGGTCGGGACGCACCGCCTACAACCGTGCGCAGATCCTCTACCGGGTCGCCGAGCTCATGGAGGACCGCCGTCCGCAGTTCGTCCAGGCCGTGCAGCAGTCGGAGGGGCTGAGCGCCGCCAAGGCCAACGGCGTCGTCGACGCCGCCATCGACCGACTGGTCTGGTACGCCGGCTGGGCCGACAAGCTCACCCAGGTCATCGGCAACGCCAACCCCGTGGCCGGGCCGTACTTCAACCTCAGCACGCCCGAGCCCACCGGCGTCGTCGCGGTGCTCGCTCCGCAGGGCTCGTCGTTGCTCGGGCTCGTGTCGGTCATCGCGCCGGTCATCGTCACCGGCAACACCGTCGTGGTCGTGTCGTCCTTCGACCGCCCGCTGCCCGCGGTGACCTTCTCCGAGGTGCTTGCGACCTCCGACGTCCCGGGAGGTGTCGTCAACATCCTCACCGGGTCGGCCGCGACGATCGCGCCGTGGCTCGCCGCGCACATGGACGTCAACGCCATCGACCTCGGTGGCGTGGCGGGCGAGACGACCCTCGCCACCGACCTCGAGGTGGCAGCGGCCGACAACCTCAAGCGAGTGCGCCGAGCGCCTGCGGCCGAGCCCGACTGGAGCCTGGCGCCGAGCCTGGACACGATGACCGACTTCGTGGAGATCAAGACCGTGTGGCACCCGATGGGCGTCTGAGTCTTGCTCGCCCAGGTGATCGTGATCGCCGGGCCCTCCGGGTCCGGCAAGTCGCGGCTCGCCGAACGCACCGGCCTCCCGGTGCTCCGCCTCGACGACTTCTACAAGAGCGCCGGCGACCCGACGCTGCCCCGCATCACCGAGGGCGCCAACGCCGGGCTGGTCGACTGGGACGACCCCGCCTCCTGGTTGCTCGACGACGCCTTCACCGCGCTGGAGACCCTGTGCCGTGAGGGCGTCGGTGACGTGCCGGTCTACGACATCGCCCACGACGGCCGCACCGGGTGGCAGCACCTCGACCTCGGCGGCTCCGCCTACTTCGTGGCCGACGGGATCTTCGCCCAGGAGATCGTGCCTCGCGCCCGCGAGGCCGGGCTGGTCGCCGACGCCCTGTGCCTGCGGCAGCACCCCCTGCTGACCTTCTGGCGCCGACTCACCCGTGACCTGCGCGAGCACCGCAAGCCCCCGCTGGTCCTGGTACGCCGCGGTCTCGCGCTCCTGCGCGACCAGCGCCGCGTGGTCGAGCACGCGGTCGCCCTCGGGTGCCGCCCGGTCACCAACGAGCAGGCGCGCGAGGTGGTCGCGACCCTCGTCGCCGGGGTGCCACGGTGAACCCGCTCGGCTCCGGCCTGCGCCAGCCCGATGCCCGTTCGTGCGGAGCCGCCAGCCTGCTGATGGCGCGTCTCCTGCGCGAGGACCGCACCCTCGACCAGCAGGGCTTCGCCGCGGAGGCCCTGACGCTGCACCGCCGACTCACGTCGGTCCGCGACAGCGCCGGCCGGCACCAGCTGCCCTGGCCGCGCGCCCTGGGCACACCGCCGTGGGCCATCCGTCGCGAGCTCGAGACGCTCACGGGGCGCGACCACGACCTGCGCCTGGCGCGCTGGTCCCGCGCGGCGGCCTACGACCGGCTCGCTCGCACCGGCGGTGTCCTCTACGTCGGAAGCCCCACCCTCCCCCGCCACGTCGTCCTCGTGCTGGGCCACGACGGCGCCGAGGCGACCGCAGCGGCCGGGCTGCGCTGCTACCAGCCCTCGGTGGGCCGCGTGGAGCCGCTCGAGCGCGAGGAGTTCCTGGCCGGCGAGCTGGCGCGGGCGGGCTGGCCCGTGCCGTGGTTCACGATCACGGCGCAGGCCCGGGCCTGACTCCCAGCGCCGCGCGAGTCAGCGAAGGACCCGGCGCACGAGCAGGGCACCGAGCGTGGCGACAGCGAACTCCTGCGGCATCCGGCGCGGTGACTCGCGCTGGATGTCGCGGTGCCACTGGTCGAGGGCGAACGGGAACGGCGAGCGGCCGAAGAAGAGCTCGCTGGGCTTGTCCGCATCCGGCGCGCAGGCGCCGAGCATGCCCGCCACGACCCTCGCACGCCGCGCTCGGGGCGTCGTCCACGCGATGACGCTCATGGCGGTCAGCCCGACGAGACCGTCACTGACCGCGACGCGCAGGAACACCGACTCGTCCTGGTCGCCCCAGTGGGGCACGGTGTCGAGCGCGAAGTGCGAGGCGACGCCGACGACGAACGCCGAGACCGGTCCCGGGGCCAGGGCACCGACCAGTGCCCCGGAGAGCACGTGGTTGGTGATCAGCACGAAGGCAGCCTAGGCCCGGATCAGGCCATCAGGGCGGCGTAGCCGGGCTTGATCACGGTGTCGATGATCGCCAGGCGCTCATCGAAGGGGATGAACGCCGACTTCATCGCGTTGACGGTGAACCAGCGCAGGTCGGCGAAGTCGTAGCCGAACGCCTCCACCAGCGAGGCCATCTCGTCGGTCATGGAGGTGCCGCTCATCAGCCGGTTGTCGGTGTTGACCGTGACCCGGAAGCGCAGCTCGGTGAGCAGTCCGATGGGGTGCTCGGCGATCGACGCCGCGGCGCCGGTCTGGATGTTGGAGGCCGGGCAGAGCTCCAGGGGGATGCGCTTGTCGCGCACGTAGGAGGCCAGGCGCCCCAGCTCGACGCTGCCGTCGTCGTTGACCGTGATGTCGTCGATGATCCGGACGCCGTGGCCGAGCCGGTCGGCCCCACACCACTGCAGCGCCTGCCAGATCGACGGCAGCCCGAAGGCCTCGCCGGCGTGGATCGTGAAGTGGGCGTTCTCGCGCTGGAGGTACTCGAAGGCATCGAGGTGGCGGGTGGGCGGGTAGCCGGCCTCGGCACCGGCGATGTCGAACCCGGCCACGCCGCGCTCGCGCCACGCGATGGCGAGCTCGGCGATCTCCATCGAGCGCGCCTGGTGCCGCATGGCGGTCAGCAGCTGGCGTACGACGATGGTGCGGCCGGCGGCGGCAGCCGCCTGCACGCCTGCCTCGAAGCCCTCCTGCACCGCCCCGACGACGTCGTCGAGGGAGAGCCCCTGCGAGACGTGCTGCTCAGGGGCGTAGCGGACCTCGGCGTAGACCACGCCGTCGGCGGCGAGGTCCTCCACGCACTCACGGGCGACGCGGGTCAGCGCCGTCGTGGTCTGCATGACCGCGACCGTGTGGTCGAAGGTCTCGAGGTAGCGCTCGAGGGACCCCGAGTCGGCTGCGTCGACGAACCAGCGACCCAGCGACTCCGCATCGGTGGCCGGCAGCTCGTGCCCGATCTCTCCGGCCAGCTCGATGATCGTCGCCGGACGGAGCCCGCCGTCGAGGTGGTCGTGGAGCAACACCTTCGGCGCGGTCCGGATCAGGTCGCGTGTAGGTTCCATGGCGCCATCCAACCACCTGACACACCTCGCCCGAGGAGCACCCTTTGCGCACCTTCACCACCTTCGACGAGGTCGCCGCAGCAGTCGGCGACGAGCTCGGCACCAGCGACTGGTTGGAGATCGACCAGGAGCGGGTCAACACGTTCGCCGAGGCGACCGGCGACCACCAGTGGATCCACGTCGACACCGAGCGTGCCGCCACCGGCCCCTTCGGCGGGACCATCGCCCACGGGTTCCTCACGCTGTCGCTGATCCCGATGCTCGGGGTCACGATCTTCGCCTTCGACACCCCCGGCGCGAAGCTCAACTACGGCGTCAACAAGGTGCGCTTCCCCCACCCCGTGCTCGTGGGCAAGCGGATCCGCTCGACCATCACCCTCGCCGGCTGCGACGACATGCCTGCCGGCAAGCAGGTGACGCTCAAGCACGTGATCGAGATCGACGGCGAGTCGAAGCCGGCCTGCGTGGCCGAGACCGTGGTCCTGCTTCTCGCCTGAGGACGCCGGGGTCGTGGCCGGCCCGAGGTCAGCTGCGCCGCAGTCGGGTCAGCACGACGTCGGCGAAGGCCCCGGCCACCTCCGGGGCCAGGTCGAGGTAGAACCCCGGCTCGATGAGCTCGAGCTCGCTGACGACCAGTCGCCCGTCGAGCTCGAGCAGGTCGACGCGCGCGTAGTCCAGGCGTCGGCCCAGGATCCCCTCCGCGGTCGCCACGGCAGCCAGGGCCAGCGCGCCGGCCTCCGGGTCCAGCGGCGTTGCACGACTCGTGCCGCCGTACTCCTCGTGCACCCGCACCTCGCCCGGGCCGGGCACCTTGTCGACCTGGGCGACGGCGCGGCCGCCGAGCACGACGACCGATGACTCGCCCCGGGTCCGCACCGACGCCACCATCGGCTGCACCAGCCACGGGCCGGCGGTGAGCCCGGCGAGCGTCGGGCTGTCGAGGCGGTCGGTCACGACCACCCCCACCCCGCTCGCTCCGATGCACGGCTTGACGACGACAGTGCCCCATCTCGCCAGGCCGTCGCGGAGCCCGTTCACGAGGTCGTCGTCGTGCACCACCGTCGAGGGAACGACCGGCAGCTCACCGACCTCGGCGAGCTCGGCGAGGTAGCGCTTGTCGACGTTCCAGGCGAAGGCCTCGGCCCCGTTGAGGAACGGCGTCGCTGCGGCGACCTCGGCCAGCCAGGACCGGAAGGCCGGGAGCCGACGTTGGTAGTCCCAGGTGGCGCGCAGGGCCACGAGGTCGGCTGATGGCCAGTCGACCGACGGGTCGTCCCAGGAGACCCACGCAGCGGACACACCCTGCTCGGCCAGGGCCTCGACGAGCAGCTCGCCTCCCGGCTCGCCCTCGGGGAGCAGGCAGAACGTCGCGAGCAGGACCCGCGGCGTCACCGAAGGCTCATCCCACCCGGTCGATGATCAGGGGCGCGGCCTCGAACCCTGCGCCCGTCCCGATGTCGTAGCCGCCCTCGAGGGAGGCCAGCGCGCGCTCGAGACGTGCGGGCTCGTCGGTGAGCAACGTGAACAACGGCTCACCCTCGGCGACGGTGTCACCGGGGCGGGCGTGCCAGACGACACCGGCACCGGCCTGCACCGGGTCCTCCTTGCGGGCCCGACCGGCACCCAGGCGCCAGGCGGCCAGCCCCACGGCCATCGCGTCGAGGCGGGTCAGCACCCCGGAGGCCGGGGCCGTCACGACGTGCGACTCCGCAGCCACCGGCAGGGTCGCCTCAGGGTCGCCCCCCTGGGCGCGGATCATCGCGTTCCACGCATCCATCGCCGAGCCGTCGGCGAGCTTGTCAGCGGGGTCGACGTCGTCGCGACCGGCGGCGACGAGCATCTCGCGCGCCAGGGCCACCGTCAGCTCCACGACGTCGGCCGGGCCTCCTCCGGCCAGCACCTCCACCGACTCCGCGACCTCGATCGCGTTGCCGGCGGTGTAGCCGAGCGGGGTGGACATGTCGGTGAGCAGCGCGACGGTGCGGACGCCGGCGTCGGTGCCGAGCGCGACCATCACCTCGGCCAGCTCGCGGGCCCGACCGTGGTCCTTCATGAACGCGCCGGTGCCGACCTTGACGTCGAGCACCAGCGCTCCGGTGCCCTCGGCGATCTTCTTGCTCATGATCGAGGAGGCGATGAGCGGGATCGCCTCGACGGTGCCGGTGACGTCACGCAGGGCGTAGAGCTTCTTGTCGGCCGGGGCGAGCCCGTCGCCGGCGGCGCAGATGACGGCGCCGACCGACTCGAGCTGAGCCATCATCTCGGCGTTGGACAGCGCCGCCCGCCAGCCCGGGATCGACTCGAGCTTGTCGAGGGTGCCGCCGGTGTGGCCGAGCCCGCGTCCCGAGAGCTGGGGCACGGCGACGCCGCAGGCCGCGACGAGCGGCGCGAGCGGCAGGGTGATCTTGTCGCCGACCCCGCCGGTGGAGTGCTTGTCGGCCGTGGGCCGCGAGAGGGTGGAGAAGTCCATCCGCTCCCCCGAGGCGATCATCGCCGCGGTCCAGCGGCTGATCTCGGATCGCTCCATGCCGTTGAGCAGGATCGCCATCGCGAGCGCGGCCATCTGCTCGTCGGCGACGTCACCACGGGTGTAGGCGTCGACCACCCAATCGATCTGTCCGTCGGTGAGGGTGGCGCCGTCACGCTTGGCGTGGATCACCTCGACGGCATCGTGGGCTGTCATGGCGCAGACCCTACGGGCACCCGGGCGGATCCGTCGGGTGCACCCTGCTCAGCCCAGGTCGTCAGCCCAGGTCGTCGGGACCGAAGGCCTGGGGCAGGACCTCGGCCATGCTCAGCACCCCGGTCGGGGTCTCGACCTGGAGGTCCGGGCCGCCGTTCTCCCAGAGCAGCTGACGGCACCGCCCGCACGGCATGATGACCGCGCCGTCGCCGTTGACGCACACGAAGTGGGTCAACCGGCCGCCCCCGCCGGCGTGCAGTGCCGAGACCAGCCCGCACTCCGCACACAAGGTGACGCCGTAGGCCGCGTTCTCGACGTTGCAGCCGACCACGACCCGGCCGTCGTCGACGAGCGCGGCCGCACCGACCCGGAAGTTCGAGTACGGCGCGTAGGCGCGCTGCATGACGTCGACCGCTGCCTGACGCAGCTCGGACCACTCCACCGCTGACGTGCTCATGACCGCCTCCTGTTCGTCGAGATCACACCCTTGCCCACGACCTCGTCTCCCCGCAATCGAGGGGGGCGGGCGAGGCCGGCGCCGGACAGTGTGCGGCCCGGAGGCGTCCGGTCCGGATATTCCATCTCGATAACCGTTCGGCGATCGAGCGCCTCCTGGAGCCCAAAGACCCCGCACATCGGCTAGGTTGACCGGTCGCTGCCCCCACACCGAGCCGGGCACGAAATGGGAGGAACCACGTGAAGAACTTGAGGAAGGTCGTCGTCGGCAGCATCGCTGCCCTGACGGCCACCACGGCCCTGGCAGCCTGCGGCGATGCCCCGAGCGAGGACGGCAACGCCTCGGGCAACGGCGGAACCACCACTGACTTCCTCCCGTGCATCGTCTCGGACTCGGGCGGGTTCGACGACAAGTCGTTCAACCAGCTCAGCTACGAGGGTGTCAAGGAAGCCGCCGACGAGCTCGGCGCCGACTTCCGCGAGGTCGAGTCCAACAGCGAGAACGACTACGGCCCCAACCTCGAGAGCCTCGTCGCCGAGGGCTGCGACCTCATCGTGACCGTCGGCTTCGCGCTCTCTGCCGCGACCGTCGAGTCCGCCACCGCGAACCCCGACATCGAGTACGTGCTCATCGACGACGCGGCCGACAACGACTTCGACGGCACCAAGGACGCCGACAACGTCAAGCCGGTCCTCTTCGACACCGCGCAGGCCGCGTTCCTCGCCGGCTACGTCGCCGCCGACTACACCACCACCGGGACGATCGGCACCTACGGCGGCCAGCCGTTCCCGACCGTGACCATCTTCATGGACGGCTTCAAGCAGGGTGCGGAGTACTACGCCGCCGAGAAGGGCAAGGACGTCAAGGTCGTCGGCTGGGACGGCGAGAACGGCTCCTTCACGGGTGGCTTCGAGGCCAACCAGACGGCCACCACGACGGCCAAGCAGCTGCTCGACCAGGGTGCGGACGTGCTCCTGCCCGTCGGTGGCCCGATCTACCAGGGTGCGCTGACGGCCATCGCCGACTCCGGCGACGACGTCGCGCTGATCGGCGTCGACGCCGACTTCTTCGAGACCGACCCCAACACGCAGGACGTCGTGCTGACCTCGATCCTGAAGAACATGAAGATCTCGACCTACGACACCGTCATGGCGGCCGGCAACGACGAGTTCGACGCCGAGGCCTACGTCGGCACCCTCGACAACGACGGGGTCGGCATCGCGCCGTTCCACAACTTCGAGGACAAGATCTCCGACTCGCTGCAGAGCGAGCTCGACGACGTCCGCGCGGGCATCGTCGACGGCTCGATCACCGTCACGTCCTACCTGAACCCGTGAGGTTCTGAACCACCGCACGTCTCTCGGAGGGAGGTCGACCAGCCGGTCGGCCTCCCTCTGCGGCGCCCGGGCCCGCCCCCGTCTCTAGGATCACTCCATGCAGCTCGCATTGCGCAACATCACCAAGCGCTTCGGCACCCTGGTCGCCAACGACCACATCTCCTTGACCGTCGAGCCAGGCGAGGTGCACTGCCTGCTGGGCGAGAACGGCGCCGGCAAGTCGACCCTGATGAACGTCCTCTACGGCCTCTACCGCGCCGACGAGGGCGAGATCGTGCTCGACGGGGTCACCCAGCACTTCACCGGCCCGGGCGACGCGATCGCCGCCGGCATCGGGATGGTCCACCAGCACTTCATGCTGGTGCCGGTCTTCACCGTGGCCGAGAACGTCATGCTCGGCAACGAGAGCACCGGGTTCGCCGGCTCGCTCGACCTCGACGCCGCCCGGGCGCGCGTGCAGGAGATCTCGGAGCGGTTCGGGTTCCACGTCTCCCCCGACGCCATCGTCGAGGACCTCCCGGTCGGTGTGCAGCAGCGCGTCGAGATCATCAAGGCACTCTCGCGCGACGCCCGCGTGCTCGTCTTCGACGAGCCGACCGCCGTGCTCACCCCGCAGGAGACCGACGAGCTCATGCAGATCATGCGCCAGCTCAAGGAGTCGGGCGTCGCGATCGTGTTCATCACCCACAAGCTCCGCGAGGTCCGCGAGGTCGCCGACCGGATCACCGTCATCCGGTTGGGCAAGGTGGTCGGCGAGGCCGAGCCGAGCGCCAGCAACACCGACCTGGCCTCGCTCATGGTCGGTCGCCCGGTGGAGCTCACCGTGCACAAGGACGAGGCGAAGCTCACCGACCACGAGCTGGTGGTCGACTCGCTCACCGTCTTCGACGCCGCCGGCCACGCGCACGTCGACGACGTCAGCTTCACCGTGCGTGGTGGCGAGGTGCTCGTCATCGCCGGCGTCCAGGGCAACGGTCAGACCGAGATCACCGAGGCGCTGCTCGGTCTGCAGCACCACGTCACCGGCTCGATCCGGCTCAACGGCACCGAGCTCGTCGGGCGCAGCGTGCGCAAGATCCTCGACGCCGGGGTCGGCTTCGTCCCCGAGGACCGCCAGACCGACGGCCTGGTCGACACCTTCAGCATCGCCGAGAACCTCATGCTCGACCGCAGCTTCGGCTCCACGTTCACCTCCTTCGGCGCCGTACGTCGGGCGAAGCTCGACGCGTTCGCCCAGGAGAAGCTCGAGGAGTACGACATCCGCGCGCCGGGGATCACGACCCAGGCCGGCAACCTCTCGGGCGGCAACCAGCAGAAGGTGGTCGTGGCCCGCGAGCTGTCGCGCGACCTGCGCCTGCTCGTGGCGGCCCAGCCCACCCGCGGCGTCGACGTCGGCTCCATCGAGTTCATCCACAAGCAGATCGTCGCCACGCGCGACACCGGCATCCCGGTCATCGTCGTCTCCACCGAGCTCGACGAGGTCGCTGCCCTCGCAGACAGGATCATGGTCATGTATCGCGGAAAGATCGTCGGCATCGTCCCTGCCGACACGCCTCGTGAGGTGCTCGGGCTGATGATGGCCGGCGAGAAGCCGGCCGGGGCCGTCGCATGACCCAGGAGACCGAGCCCCAGGCCTCGCCCCCGCCCGAGGACGAGCACACCCCTGCCCCGGACCCGGGCAACCACTGGCACCACGTCCTGCGCTCCATCACGACCGGCAACGCCCTCGTCGCGGTCCTCGCGGTGTTCTTGGCGGTGATCGTCGGGTCCTTGATGATCCTGTTCACCGACGAGCAGGTCCGCGGCTCGTCCAGCTACATCTTCTCGCGCCCCCAGGACTTCCTCCGGGCGTCGTACGACGCGATCGAGGGCGCCTACACCGCGTTGTTCCGCGGCTCGATCTACAACACCCGCGCCTCCGACACCAGCACCGCGATCCGCCCGCTCACCGACACGTTGAAGTTCGCCGGGCCCTTGATCGCAGCCGGGCTCGGCGTCGGTCTCGCGTTCCGCGCCGGGATGTTCAACATCGGCGGTCGTGGCCAGATGCTGCTCGCCGGCGCCGCCGCCGGCTACGTCGGCATCAACGCCAACCTGCCCGGCCCGCTGCTCCTGATCGCCGCGATCCTCGCCGGCATGCTCGCCGGCGCCCTGTGGGCCGGTCTGGCCGGGCTGCTCAAGGCGCGCACCGGCGCCCACGAGGTCATCGTCACCATCATGCTCAACTACGTGGGCTTCTACCTGGTGTTCTTCGCACTCTCCCGGCAGAGCCTGCTCCAGGCGCCCGGGTCGGTGAACCCCAAGTCGGTCCGCATGCCCGACGACGCGCGGATGCCCAATATCCTCGGCGACCGCTACAACCTGCACCTCGGCTTCGTCCTCGCGCTGGTGGCTGTCGCGATCGTGTGGTGGGTCCTGAACCGCTCGGCGCTCGGCTACCGGTTCCGCGCCGTCGGTGAGAACCCGCATGCCGCTCGGACGGCCGGCATCAACGTCGGGCGCACCTACGTCGTGGTCATGCTGATGGCCGGCGCCCTGGTGGGCCTGGCCGGCACCAACCAGGTCCTGGGCACCGTCCCCAACGGCGTCACCGTCGACCTCGACGCCAGCATCGGGTTCGACGCCATCACCGTCGCCCTGCTGGGGCGGTCCAACCCCCTGGGGATCCTGGGCGCCGGACTGCTGTTCGGTGCCTTCAAGGCCGGTGGCTTCGCCATGCAGGCCTCCGAGGGGATCCCGGTCGACATCGTGCTGGTGATCCAGTCGCTCATCGTGCTCTTCATCGCGGCTCCGCCGCTGGTGCGGGCCCTGTTCCGTCTACCCGTGAAGGAGGCGGTGTGAGCCACGTCGCCGAACCCCCTGCCAGCGCCGCGACGCCGGCCGACGAGCCGCAGCCCGTCGGTCCCTCCACCGTCGCGGTGGTGAACGCCAAGACGCCGACGCTGCTCAGCGTCATCACCGTCGGGCTCGGGCTGCTCGTCGTGCTCGGCAACCAGGCCGGCGACACCACGTTCCGCCTGTCCTCACGCGACGACTTCTTCACGCTGCCGGCGATCACCGTGCCCTCGGAGGGCACCGCCCTGCTGATGGTCGGCCTGATGGCGCTGGCCTCGCTCGAGTCGTGGCGGCGCTTCGTCGTCCTGCGGCGCCCGACGCCGACCCTGGTCGCGGCCGGCTTCGCCCTGCTCGCGATGATCGGCTTCCTGTCCTGGGCCGCTGCCGGCGGCAGCGTGCCCGTGGTCGGCCTCCTGGGCGGCTCCCTGGCCCTCGCGGTCCCGCTGGTCTTCGGTGCCCTCGGCGGCGTGCTGGGCGAGCGGGCCGGGGTCGTCAACATCGCGATCGACGGCCAGCTGCTCGCCGGCGCGTTCGCTGCCGCCCTGTTCGGCTCCATCACCGGATCGGTGTGGGGCGGGGTCGTCGGTGCCATGGCTGCGGGTGCCCTGGTCGCACTGATCCTGGCGGTGTTCGCGATCACCTACTTCGTCGACCAGATCATCGTCGGCGTGGTGCTCAACGTGCTGGTGATCGGCGTGACCAGCTTCTTGTTCACCCAGGTCCTCGTGCCCAACACCGCCAGCCTCAACAACCCTCCGCGCTTCTCGCGGATCGCGATCCCGGGCCTGTCGGAGATCCCGCTGCTCGGCCCGATCCTGTTCCGCCAGACCGCGATCGTCTACCTCCTCTACGTGATGGTCGCGGTCGTCTCCTGGGCGCTCTACCGCACCCGCTGGGGGCTGCGGGTGCGCGCGGTCGGCGAGCACCCGAAGGCGGCCGACACGGTGGGCATCAACGTCAAGCTCACCCGCTACCGCACGGTCCTGCTCGGAGGCGCGATCGCCGGCATGGGCGGGGCGTTCTACACCCTGGTGTCAGTGCCCCAGTTCAACCGCGAGCTCACCGGCGGCGCCGGCTACATCGCGCTGGCCGCCGTCATCTTCGGCAAGTGGGACCCGATCAAGGCCACGCTCGCGGCGCTGCTCTTCGGCTTCGCCTCCAACCTGCAGGGCGTGCTGTCGGCGATCGGTTCGCCGGTGCCGAGCGAGTTCATGCTGATGCTGCCCTACGTCGTGACGATCTTCGCCGTCGCCGGGCTCGTGGGTCGCTCGCGGCCCCCCGCCGCGGTGGGTCAGCCCTACCGCAAGGGTTGACCTGCGGGGCCGCCCAGCGCCAGCACCGTCGCCGAGGCGAGCATGGCGGCCCCGACCCCGATCGCGCGCTCGTCGATGCGCAGGTTGCCCTGGTGCAGGTCGTAGGTCGCGCCGCCCGGCGTGCGGGTCCCGAGGCGGAACATCGCCCCGGGCACCTGGGCGCCGTACCAGCCGAAGTCCTCGCCACCCAGGCTCTGGGGCACGGCGGTCTGGCCGTGCGGACCGAGCACCTCGGTGGCCGCCGCGGCGAGGATCCCGATCGACTCCGCGTCGTTGACCACCGGGGGCACGCCCTGGAGGTAGTCGACGTGGGCAGTCACGCCGTAGGGGCGCACGATGTCGGCCACGGCCTCGCGGACGATCGCCTCGCAGCTCGCCCACGCGTCCGGGTCGAGGATGCGGACCGTGCCGCCGACGATCCCCCGGTTGGGGATCACGTTGACCGCGGAGCCGGCCCGGATCATGCCCCACACCACGCTCACGCCGGCGCGGGGATCCATCCGGCGGCTGAGCACCGCGGGCAGCTCGCTGGTGACCTTGGCCAGGGCGAAGGTGAGGTCTCCGGTCAGGTGCGGGCGCGACGTGTGGCCGCCGGACCCTTCGAGGTGCACCTCGAGCTTGTCGGCGGCGCTGGTCAGCGCGCCGGTGCGCAGCCCGATCCGCCCCACGTCGACCGACGGCTCGCAGTGCAGGGCGAAGATCCGGCGGACGTCGTCGAGCACGTCCTCGGAGATCAGGTGCTTGGCGCCGCCGGGCATGACCTCCTCGGCCGGCTGGAAGAGCAGCCGCACCCGGCCCGGCAGCTCGTCACGCTCGTGGAGCTCGCTGAGCGCCAGCGCCGCGCCGAGCAGCGCCGTGGTGTGGACGTCGTGCCCGCAGGCGTGGGCCACCCCGCGCACGGTGCTGGCCCAGGGCTCCCCCGTGACGTCCTGCACGGGCAGCGCGTCGATGTCGGCGCGCAGCGCCACCAGCCGGGGGTCAGCGGTGTCGGCGGGACCGAGCTCGGCGACCACGCCCGTGGTCGCCAGGGGGGTGAGTGTCCAGCCCGCCTGCTCGAGACGGTTCGCGATCAGCTCGGTGGTGCGGGTCTCGTGCCACGACAGCTCAGGGTGCGCGTGCAGGTCGCGACGCAGGTCGATCAGCTCGGCGTCGTACTTGGCGACGATGTCGGTGATCAGGGCGGTGGCAGCGGAGTGGGTCATGACACCCACCACGTTACTAGTGGTGCGCCGCTGCCCCGTCGTAGGCGGCGAGGATCCGGTCGGCCGCCACCGTGGCCGCGAGGTCGCCGCTGAGCACCTCGGCGCGCACCTGCTCCCGGATGGCCTTGACGGGCGCGGAGTGGCGCAGCCGCTGGTCGAGCTCGTCGCGCACCAGCGCCCAGGTGAAGTCGAGCTGCTGGTCGGCACGCTTGGCGGCCAGACCCTGCTGACCCAGGTGGGCGCGGTGACCCAGCACCTGCTCCCAGACTTCGGCGACGCCGGTGTCGGTCAGCCCCGAGCAGGTCACCACCGGGGGTGCCCACTCGCCGTGCCCGCGCACCATGCGCAGCGCCCCGGCGAGCTCACGGGCGGCGCCGCGCGCCTCGATCTCCCGGTCGCCGTCGGCCTTGTTGACCGCGATCACGTCGGCGATCTCGAGGATGCCCTTCTTGATGCCCTGGAGCTGGTCACCGGTGCGGGCCAGGGTGAGGAACAAGAACGTGTCGACCATCCCGGCGACCGTCACCTCCGACTGCCCGACCCCGACGGTCTCGACGAGGATCACGTCGTACGACGCCGCCTCCAGCACCGCCATCGCCTGCACCGTCGCCCGGGCGACCCCACCGAGGGTGCCGGCCGACGGGCTGGGACGGATGAAGGCAGCAGGGTCGACGCTGAGCCGGGCCATGCGGGTCTTGTCGCCCAGCACCGACCCGCCGGTACGCACGCTGGAGGGATCGACGGCCAGCACCCCGACGCGGTGGCCCTCGGCGGTCAAGCGCGACCCGAGCGCCTCGATGAACGTCGACTTGCCCACCCCGGGCACCCCGCTGATGCCGACCCGCACCGCGGGCGAGTGCACGCCGGCGTCGGTCGCCCCGATCAGGGTGGACACGAGCTCGCGCGCTGCCGCCCGGCGTGCGGGCTTGGCGGACTCGACGAGCGTGATCGCCTGCGCGATCGCCGCTCGTCGTCCCTCGCGGATGCCGGCGACGAGTCCGTCGACGTCGACTGCCATCACAGAGCCATCAGTGGCCCAGCTGCTCCCGCAGCTTGGCGAGCAGGTCCAGGGCCGACTCGGCGATGACCGTGCCCGGCAGGAACACCGAGGCCGCACCCATCTCCTTGAGCGTGGGGACGTCGTCGGGCGGGATGACCCCGCCGATGACCACCATGATGTCCTCACGACCCTGCTCGGCCAACGCCTTCTTGAGGGCAGGCAGCAGCGCGAGGTGGCCCGCGGCCAGCGAGCTCACGCCGACCAGGTGGACGTCGGCGTCGACGGCCTGCTGGGCGACCTCCTCGGGCGTGGAGAACAGCGGGCCCACATCGACGTCGAAGCCCATGTCGGCGAAGGCCGACACGATGACCTTCTGGCCGCGGTCGTGGCCGTCCTGGCCCATCTTGGCGACCAGGATGCGCGGACGGCGGCCCTCTGCCTCGTCGAACTCGGCGGTCGCGTCGAGCACCTGCTGCACGAGCGTGCTCTCGCCGCCGGCGGACTCATCGCGATACACGCCGCTGATCGTACGGATCACGGCCTGGTGACGGCCGTAGACCTTCTCCAGGGCGTCGGAGATCTCGCCCACGGTGGCCTTGGCGCGGGCGGCATCGACAGCCAGCGCGAGCAGGTTGCCGTCGAGCGAGCCCTTCTCGGAGCCGCGCTCTGCCGAGCCGGTCAGCGCTTCCAGCGCGCGCCGTACGTCGTCGTCGTTGCGCTCGGCGCGCAACCGCTCCAGCTTGGCGATCTGCTGGCGGTAGACGTCGTCGTTGTCGACGCGCAGCACGTCGAGCTTGTCCTCGACGGCCAACCGGTAGGTGTTGACGCCGATGACCTGCTGGGAGCCGGAGTCGATCCGGGCCTGGGTGCGGGCCGCGGCTTCCTCGATGCGCATCTTGGGGATGCCCTGCTCGATCGCCTTGGCCATGCCGCCGGCCTGCTCGGCCTCCTGGATGTGAGCCCAAGCGCGCTCGGCGAGGTCGTGGGTGAGCCGCTCGACGTAGTAGGAACCGGCCCACGGGTCGATCGTGCCGGTCGTGCCGCTCTCCTGCTGCAGCAGCAGCTGGGTGTTGCGGGCGATGCGCGCGCTGAAGTCGGTCGGCAGCGCGATCGCCTCGTCGAGGGCGTTGGTGTGCAGGCTCTGCGTGTGACCCTGGGTCGCTGCCATCGCCTCGATCGCGGTGCGCCCGACGTTGTTGAAGACGTCCTGGGCCGTCAGGCTCCAGCCGCTGGTCTGCGAGTGGGTGCGCAGGCTCAGCGACTTCGGGTTCTCCGGCTCGAACTGGCGCACCAGCCGCGACCACAGCGCGCGGGCGGCACGCAGCTTGGCGACCTCCATGTAGAAGTTCATGCCGATGGCCCAGAAGAAGCTCAGCCGCGGGGCGAAGGCGTCGATCGACATGCCGGTCTCGAGACCGGCCCGGATGTACTCCACGCCGTCGGCCAGCGTGTAGGCGAGCTCGAGGTCGGCAGTCGCCCCGGCCTCCTGCATGTGGTAGCCGGAGATCGAGATCGAGTTGAACCGGGGCATCCGCGCCGAGGTGTAGCTGAAGATGTCGGAGATGATCCGCATCGACGGCGCCGGCGGGTAGATGTAGGTGTTGCGGACCATGAACTCCTTGAGGATGTCGTTCTGGATCGTCCCCGCGAGCTGCTCCGGCTTCACCCCCTGCTCCTCGGCGGCCGCGATGTAGAGCGCGAGCACCGGCAGCACGGCGCCGTTCATGGTCATCGACACCGACATCTCGTCGAGCGGGATGCCCTCGAAGAGGGTGCGGGTGTCGTAGATCGAGTCGATCGCCACGCCGGCCATGCCGACGTCGCCGCGCACGCGCGGGTGGTCGGAGTCGTAGCCGCGGTGGGTGGCGAGGTCGAAGGCGACGCTGAGCCCCTTCTGCCCGGCCGCGAGGTTGCGGCGGTAGAACGCGTTGGACTCCTCGGCGGTGGAGAACCCGGCGTACTGACGCACCGTCCACGGCTGCGTGGTGTACATCGTCGGGTAGGGCCCGCGCAGGAACGGGCTCAGGCCCGGCCACGTGTCGAGGGCGTCGAGGCCCTCGAGGTGCTCGGGGCCGTAGACGGGCAGGATGCCGATGCCCTCGGGGCTGGTCCACGCCTCCCCGGTGGGGGTGCTGCCCGCGGGGGCTGCGGCGCTGCCCAGGTCGAGGCCGGCGAAGCTCTTCGGAACGCTCATGAGCTCAAGGCCCCTCTCGTGCGGGTCAGGAACGCCAGGGCGTCCACCCCCATGGCGCACGCGTCGTCGGTGTAGTCGTGGTCCTTGCCGGCGATGACGACCCGGGTCGCCCCCGCCTCGCGCAGCGCGGTGGCGGCCTGCTCGCCCCAGGCTGCGTACGTCGAGTCGGCCCCGGCCAGGCAGACGACCGGCTGGCCGTCGTAGGCGGCCAGCAGCGCCTCCACCCCGTCGGTGGCGCCGGCCACGTCGACGGCGACGCCCCCGGCGGCGAAGAGGTTGGCCGCGAACGTGGCGCGGGCGGTGTGGGAGGCGACGCTGCCGAGCGTGGCCAGGAAGACGTGCGTCGTGGCGGGCTCGTCGCGCATCGCCTCGAAGCTGGCGCCGTAGGGGCGCACCCGGTCGAAGGCGCCGTCGGGCTCGCGGACCGGCAGCTCCTCGGCCAGGTGCGGGAACTCGGTGAGGCCGGTGATCGGACGCTTGCGGGTGGCGACCAGCGACTCGCGCGCGGCCACGACCTCCTCGATGAGCTCGTCGAGGTCGGCGCCGTCCTCCAGCGCGGTGAAGACGCTCCACGCAGCGACCGCGAGGTCGTCGGTGAGCTTCTCCACGGCGTAGGAGCCGCCCGCGGGGTCGGCCACCTTGCCGAGGTGGGACTCGGAGATCAGCAGCGCCGAGGTGTTGCGCGCGATCCGGCGCCCGAGCGTCTCGGGGGTGCCGAGCGGGGCGTCGAACGGCAGCACGGTCACCGCGTCAGCACCGCCGACGCCGGCGGCGAAGGCAGCGACCGTGGTGCGCAGCATGTTCACGTAGGGGTCGTAGCGGCTCATCATCGGCTTGCTGGTGACCGCGTGCAGGCGCATCGGGACCGGGTCGGAGCCCGACAGCTCGAGCACGCGGGCCCACAGCCGGCGGGCGGCCCGCAGCTTGGCGATGGACGTGAACTGCTCGTCGGTGACGGCGTAGCGGAACTCCACCAGCCCGGCGGCCTCGGCGACGCCGAGCCCGGCGTCGGTCAGGTGGCGCAGGTACGACGCGGCCACCGACATCGAGTAGCCGAGCTCCTGGCTGTCGGAAGCCCCGAGGTCGTGCACGGCGCTGGCGTCGACGACGTAGCCGAGGACGCCAGCCTTCGCGGCCAGCGCGGCGACCTCCTGCGCGGACCCGTCGTCGTCGCCGGCCTCGTCGGCAGGGACCCCGAGGTTGGTGCCCGGGTGCAGCTCGAGGTCGCCGACGTAGGAGAGGAAGGCCCGCGCGGTCCCGAGGGGGTCGTGCGTGGCCTCGAGCACCACCGGCGCGAGGTCGAGGAAGACGCCGTCGAGCAGGGCGGCGAAGTCGGTGTCGGGGCCGACCGCGAGCCACAGCGACGTCACGCCACCGTTGAGGTCGACCAGCGCGTCCTCGTTGGACTGCTTCTCCGCACGCTCGCCGAGGTGAGCGCGGATGTCCCACGCACCGGCGCGGGTCGGGCGACCCGACGTCACCAGGCCCTCGAGCAGGTCAGGGGTGCCGAGCGGCGTCACGGCGATGCCGTCCAGCGTGGTGCGGGTCAGCTTGTCCCAGACCAGCGCGTCGTCGTCCTCGTCGCTCATCCGGCGCGCCTTGCGGAGCACGGCCGCGGCGGCCTTCTCCCAGTCGGCGCGTCCGTGCACGTCGTCGGCCTGGGCGAGGTCGAGCGAGCCCTGCTCGGGCTCGAGCTCGGTCGGCTCGTCCAGACCGCCGTCCACGGCAGTCTCCTGTGAAGTCATGGTGGCACCCTAGAAGGCCCGTGAGACCGCGGCCACAGAGTGTGATCTTTCTGAAACAGATTGCAGTTCGAGACGACACCCGACGTTCACGTCGCGTGCATGGCGACGTCGTGGCGACGTCACGGCTCCGCCGCCGGAGGTGGTGACGATCCAGGCATGCGGATCGCCCTCGTGACCGAGACCTTCTTCCCTGCCGTCGACGGCACCACCACCACGCTCAAGGCGGTGGCCGACCGCCTGGTGGACCTCGGTCACACGATCCGGATCATCGCCCCGGGGCCGGGGCTGGCGACGTACCGCACCTCGGACGTGGTGCGCCTGCGGCCGCTCGAGGCGCTCGGGCCCCAGCTGCGCAACGCCATCGACACCTTCGCCCCCGACCTCGTCCACGTCACCTCCCCCGGCGCGCTGGGCCGCAAGGCGCTCAAGCACACGGCGCGGGTCGGCATCCCCTCGGTCGTGGTCGAGCAGTCCCCGGTGCTCGACGTCGCCGCCGACTACTGGCGCGCCAAGGTCGCTGACCGCACCGACGCCGTGCTCGTCACCTCGACCTGGATGCTGGACCGGCTCGACGACTTCGGTGTCAGCGCCGGCCTGTGGCGGCCGGGCGTCGACGTCGCTGCCTTCACCCCCGCGCTGCGCGACACCTGGTTGCACGACTCGTGGTCGCGGGCCCGGTCGCCTGCCGGCCCCCAGGTCGTGGTCGGCTACGTCGGCGGGCTCGCCAAGCGGCACGGCGTACGCCGCCTCGCCGAGCTCGCCTGCGTCCCCGGCACCCGGGCCGTGCTGATCGGCGCCGGCTCCCAGCGGGCCTGGCTCGAGAACCGTCTGCCCGGCGCCAGGCTGACCGGCGCCCTGTCCACCGGCGACCTCACGGTCGCGCTGCCCAGCCTCGACGTGCTGGTCCACCCCGGGGAGCACCAGACCTGCTGCCACGCCCTGCGCGAGGCGGCGGCGAGCGGAGTGCCCGTGGTCGCACCCCGCGCCGGCGGAGCGATGGACGCGGTCGGTCACCTCGAGACCGGGCTGCTCTACGACCCCGCCGATCCGCGGGGGCTGCGACGCGCGGTCGAGGCGGTGGCCGCCGACCCGCACCGCGCCCTGCTCGGTGCGCGCGGGCGCGAGGTGGCCTCGCGACGCACGTGGACCGATGCCGTCGACGAGCTCCTGGACGTGCTGACGCGGGTGGCCGGGAGTCGGGCCAGCGCGAGGTAAGGGCACCCTAACCGGACCTATCTCACACGGGCGGGGTCACTACGACCGCCACAGCAGTCGTAGAGTGCCTTCCTGTGGCAGTGACGACAGGACCATCCACCGGGCGCGACCTGGTGAAGGGATCGCGGGGAACCCGATCCACCATCGCCCTCAAGCTCCTCATGGCTGTGAGCGGACTCCTCTTCATCGGGTTCGTCCTCGGACACATGTACGGCAACTTGAAGGCCTTCGGCGGCCAGGCGGCCTTCAACGAGTACGCCGAGCACCTGCGCGAGATCGGGGAGCCACTGCTCCCCCACTCGGGCCTGCTGTGGATCATCCGGATCGGCCTGATCGTCGCCCTCGTGGTGCACGTCGTGGTCGCCCTGATGCTCTCCCGCCGCGCCTGGGCCGCGCGCCCGGTCAAGTACGCGGTGAAGAAGAACGTCTCGTCCTCGGTCTCCTCGCGCACCATGCGCTGGGGCGGGGTGACGCTGCTGCTCTTCATCATCTGGCACCTGCTCAACTTCACCATCGGCCGGATCAACGTCAGCGACGGCACCACCGGTGACGCTGCGGGCGATCCGTACAGCCTGCTGGTCGACACCTTCGACGTCTGGTGGATGACGATCATCTACTTGCTGGCGATGGTGGCGCTCGGTCTTCACCTGCACCATGGCACCTGGAGCTCGATGCAGACCCTGGGCCTCACCAACACCGCGCGGTCCCGGGCACGCGCCAAGGCGGCCGGCTGGATCGTCGCCGTGGTGGTAGCGGGCGGCTTCTCGCTCGTCCCGCTGTTCGTGCTCTTCGGCGTCATCGACTAAAGGGAGACCTCATGGCAAGCACACTCGATCCCTCCGGCACCGTGGCCACCAACACCGCCTCGGTCCAGCAGTCCGACGACGCTCACGGCTACTACACGCCCGGCGAGCCGCTCGTGGACGCGAAGGCCCCGACCGGGCCGATCGCCGACCGGTGGACCAACCGCAAGATGGACAACCGGCTGGTCAACCCCTCCAACCGCCGCAAGCTCGACGTCATCATCGTCGGCACCGGCCTGGCCGGAGGCGCGGCTGCCGCGACCCTCGGCGAGGGCGGCTACAACGTGAAGTCGTTCTGCTACCAGGACTCCCCCCGGCGCGCGCACTCGATCGCTGCCCAGGGCGGCATCAACGCGGCCAAGAACTACAAGGAGGACGGCGACTCCACCTACCGCCTCTTCTACGACACCGTGAAGGGCGGCGACTACCGCTCGCGGGAGTCGAACGTCTACCGCCTCGCCGAGGTCAGCGCCAACATCATCGACCAGTGCGTCGCTCAGGGCGTCCCGTTCGCCCGTGAGTACGGCGGACTGCTCGACAACCGCTCCTTCGGTGGCGTGCAGGTCTCCCGCACCTTCTACGCCCGCGGCCAGACCGGCCAGCAGCTGCTCATCGGCGCCTACCAGGCGCTGGAGCGCCAGGTGGCGGCCGGCACCGTGACGACGTACACGCGTCACGAGATGCTCGAGCTGATCATGGTCGACGGCAAGGCCCGCGGGATCATCGCCCGCGACATGGTCACCGGCGAGATCGAGACGCACCTCGCCGACGTCGTCGTGCTGGCCTCGGGTGGCTACGGCAACGTCTTCTACCTCTCGACCAACGCGATGGGGTGCAACGTCACCGCGACGTGGCGCGCGCACCGCAAGGGCGCCTACATGGCCAACCCCTGCTTCACGCAGATCCACCCCACGTGCATCCCGGTCTCCGGCGAGCACCAGTCGAAGCTGACCCTCATGTCCGAGGGTCTGCGCAACGACGGTCGCATCTGGGTGCCGAAGAAGAAGGAAGACTGCGACAAGGACCCGCGCGACATCCCCGAGGAGGACCGCGACTACTACCTGGAGCGGATCTACCCCTCCTTCGGCAACCTCGTGCCGCGCGACATCGCCTCTCGTCAGGCCAAGAACATGTGCGACGAGGGTCGCGGTGTCGGCCCGATGGTCGGCGACTTCCGTCGCGGCGTCTACCTCGACTTCGCCGACGCCATCGCGCGTCTGGGCAAGGACGGGATCGAGGAGAAGTACGACAACCTCCTCGACATGTACGAGCGGATCACGGGTGAGAACCCCTACGAGGTGCCGATGCGCATCTATCCCGCCGTGCACTACGTCATGGGCGGCCTGTGGGTCGACTACGACCTCCAGTCGAACCTCGAGGGTCTCTTCGTCACCGGCGAGGCGAACTTCTCCGACCACGGCGCCAACCGCCTCGGCGCCTCGGCGTTGATGCAGGGCCTCGCCGACGGTTACTTCGTGCTGCCGAACACCATCCGCGAGTACCTCGCCGATGCCCCGTTCGACAAGATCAGCGAGGACCACCCGGCGGTGGTCGAGGCCCGTGAATCGGTCGTGTCGCGCATCGAGACCTTCATGTCGATCAACGGCAACCGCTCCCCCGACAGCTACCACAAGGAGCTCGGGCTCATCATGTGGGAGTACTGCGGCATGGAGCGCTCCGAGGAGGGCCTGCGCAAGGCCATCGACATGATCCGCGAGCTCAAGGCGGACTTCTGGACCAACCTGAAGGTGATCGGCTCCGCCGAGAGCCTCAACCAGTCCCTCGAGAAGGCCGGCCGTGTGGCCGACTTCATCGAGCTCGGCGAGCTGATGTGCATCGACGCCCTCAACCGTCGCGAGTCTTGCGGTGGGCACTTCCGTGCGGAGTCGCAGACCGAGGAGGGCGAGGCGATGCGTCACGACGAGGAGTTCGCCTACGTCGCAGCCTGGGAGTTCGGCGGCGAGGGTGGCCAGCCGGTGCTCCACAAGGAGGACCTGATCTACACGGCCATCGAGATGAAGCAGCGGAGCTACAAGTGACTCCCCACGACGTTCTTCGCCTCCTCCGCTTCGCTCCCCCGTCGAACAACGCCGCGGGGGCCCCAGAGTCCCTGGCTGCGGCCACTCATTTACAGCTTGGAGTCATCCGGTGAACCTGACCCTCAACATCTGGCGCCAGGCCAACGCCACTGCCACGGGCGAGATGAAGAAGTACTCGCTCGCAGACATCTCCGAGGACATGAGCTTCCTGGAGATGCTCGACGTCCTCAACGAGCAGCTGCTGGCTGCCGACGAGGAGCCCATCGCCTTCGACCACGACTGCCGCGAGGGCATCTGTGGCTCGTGCGACCTGATGATCAACGGTCAGGCCCACGGTCCCGAGGTCACCACGACCTGCCAGCTGCACATGCGGTCGTTCAAGGACGGCGACGAGATCACCATCGAGCCGTGGCGTGCCGACGCGTTCCCGGTGATCAAGGACCTCATGGTCGACCGCTCGGCGTTCGACCGGATCATCGCCTCCGGCGGGTTCATCTCGGCCAACACCGGTTCGGCGCCCGAGGCCAACTCGGTGCCCGTGCAGCGTGACAAGGCGGTGCGCGCGTTCAACATGGCCACCTGCATCGGTTGTGGCGCCTGCGTCGCGGCGTGCCCCAACGGGTCGGCCTCGCTCTTCATGGGTGCCAAGATCACCCAGCTCGGCCTGCTCCCCCAGGGTCAGCCCGAGCGCGACAGCCGCGTCATCGGCATGGTCGGCCAGCACGACGCCGAAGGCTTCGGTGGCTGCACCAACATCGGTGAGTGCACCGGCGCCTGCCCCAAGGAGATCCCGCTCGACGTGATCTCGCAGCTCAACAAGGACCTGCGCACGGCCATCAAGAACGGCTACTGACAGCTCCCAGCACGACGCAGAACGCCCCGCCCGGTCCTCCGGGCGGGGCGTTCTGCATGGTGCGAGGCGGGCCCTGTCTAGTCGACAAGGGCGGCCTGAGACGCCGGCTGGGCACGTCGGTGGGCCCGGAGCGCCTTCCAGCCGAGCGAGGCCAGCACGGCCGCGATCGCGAAGTTGACCACGATCAGCACCGAGTGGGCGACCCAGTAACCCGTAGCGCGGTCCTCGCCGGCCTCGTAGGCCGCGTAGAGATTCTTGGCGAACATCGAGAAGGTCAGCACGTTCCACGCCGCCACCGACAGCAGCAACAGGGCGTGCTTGCGTTCGAACCTCACGACGACTCCTTCTTCTTCAGGACCGCGACGAGCGCGAGGGTCGCGGCGCCGCCCGCGGCAAAGGGCTTCACCCAGGTCCGGCCGGCCTCGGCGCCCGCTCCCGGCAGGTCCACCGGCGGCGTCGCGGGGCCGTGCACCTGCTCGGTCGGGGCTTGTGCCGCGCGGGCGTCACGCGACTCCTGGGTGGTGTAGGCCCAGGTCGCGGCGTACAGCAGGAGGCGGGAGAAGTAGTTGATCCACACGACGAGGATCAAGGCGATCCCGAACGCCTGGAAGGCCGGCTGCTCCTTGGTCGAGGCGAGCAGCAACCCCGAGACGTACTTGAGGACCTCGAAGCCGACGGCGCCCAGCAGCGCGCCCTTCCACAGCGAACGACGCGGCGGCTGCGGCTCGGCGAGGAGGGCGAAGATCGAGAAGAACAACACCGTGTTGGCGGCAAGGCCGAGCACCAGCGCGATCAGCTTGACCAGCCAGCTGAGGCTCTCGTCGAGCTCGAGGTAGCCCAGGATCTCGGTGGAGAAGCCGCTGACGAACCCGGCCACCGCGACCGACAGCACCAGCACGACGCCGATGACGGCGAGGGTGAGCAGGTCACGCAGCTTGCCGACGAGGAACGACGGACGCGCGCGCACGGGCGTCTCGAAGACGGTCATCAGGGCGTCACGCAGGGCCGAGATCCAGGACAGGCCGGAGTAGAGGACACCCAGGACACCGATGATGCCCGCGAGCCCGGAGAAGCTGCGGATCGAGTCGAGCGAGATCTCGCCCTCCTCGTCACCGACGATGCCGGGAAGCACCGAGTCGATCGCGGTGACGAGGTTGTCGCGCGCGTCCGGGTAGACGTTCGAGACGATGCCGACCACGAAGAACGCCAGCGCCAGGATCGGGAAGAAGCTCAGGAACGCGAAGTACGTGACCGCGCCGGCCTGCTGGCCCGCCTTGACCTTGCCGTAGTGCTCCTGCATCCGCAGCACGTGGTCGAGCACGGGGAACCGGGCCCGCGCCGCCGCCAGCCGTTCCTTCACCGAAGCCATGTGTGGTCAGTCCTTTGCGAGAGGGGCGCCGAGCGCGAAGTCACGCGCCGGACGCCAGCCGAGGTCGTCGTCGTGCACGTAGAGGTGGAACTGGTCCACGGCGAACTGGCACTCGAACCCGGCGAGCTCGGTGAACGCCCGGTCGAGCTGCGGGTCCTCGAGGTGGTGGGCCACGGTCACATGCGGGTGGTAGGGGAAGTCGAGCTCGACGTCGAGCGGGCCGCCGAGCACGGCCTCGGCGAGCTGCTCGCAGTGCGACACCCCCTGGGCCAGGGTCACGTAGACCACCGGTGAGACCGGTCGGAAGGTGCCGGTGCCACGCAGGTGCACGGTGAAGGGCTCCACCTTCGCGGCTGCCTGCTCGAGGTGCTGCTCGACGTCCTCGAGCTGCTCGGAGACCTCGGTCGGCGGCACGAGGGTGATGTGGGTCGGGATGAGCGCTGCCGTGGTGTCACCGATGGCGGTCCGGTAGTCCTGGAGCTCGCTTGCCCAGGGCTCCGGGATGGCCACGGCAACCCCGATCGTCGGCATGACGTCCAACCTAGCGGGCTAGCGCGACGGGGCGACGAACCCCACCCGCTGGTAGACGTCGCGCAGCGTGGCCTCGGCCACCGACCGTGCCTGCGCGGCGCCCTGGGCCAGCACCGAGGTGAGGTAGGCCTGGTCGTCGAGGAGCTCGAGGGTGCGCTCGCGGAACGGGGTCACGAACCCGACGACCACCTCGGCGAGGTCCTTCTTCAGGTCGCCGTAGCCCTTGCCGGCGAACTCCTCCTCCAGCGTCGACACCGTGGTGCCGGTGAGCGCGGAGTAGATCGTCAGCAGGTTGGACACGCCGGGCTTGGCCTCGACGTCGTAGCGGATCTCGTTGTCGGAGTCGGTCATCGCCGAGCGGACCTTCTTGGCGCTCACCGACGGCAGGTCCAGCATGTCGATGATGCCGGCCGGCGAGGACGCGGACTTCGACATCTTCGAGGCGGGGTTCTGGAGGTCACCGATCTTGGCGGTGGCCTTGAGGATGTAGGGCTCGGGCAGCCGGAAGGTCTTCTTGTAGCGGTGGTTGAAGCGCTGGGCGAGGTCACGGGTGAGCTCGAGGTGCTGGCGCTGGTCCTCACCGACCGGCACGTAGTGCGGCCGGTAGAGCAGGATGTCGGCGGCCTGCAGGACCGGGTAGGTGAAGAGACCGACCGACGCCGCGCCCTCGCCGCCCTTGCTGGACTTGTCCTTGAACTGGGTCATCCGGCGTGCCTCGCCGAACCCGGTCAGGCACTGGAGGACCCACGACAGCTGCGCGTGCTCGGGCACCTGGCTCTGGACGAAGATCGCCGACTTCGCGGGGTCGATGCCCATCGCGAGCATCTGCGCCGCGGCGCGCAGCGTCCGTTCGCGCAGCACCTTCGGGTCCTGCTCGACGGTGATCGCGTGGAGGTCGGCGATGAAGAAGAACGGCTGGTGGTCGCGCTGGAGATCGACCCACTGCCGCAGCGCCCCGAGGTAGTTGCCGAAGTGGAAGGAGTCCGCCGTCGGCTGGATGCCCGACAGCACCCGCGGGCGGGATCCTCCACCGGTCACGGTCGGGAAACCGACCTCGGGCGCCGCGGTCGGCTCGCTCGTCACTGCCATGGGGGCATTCTTCCCGATGGGCTGAGAGGATCTGGACGTGCCTACCCTCCTGACCTTCGAGCAGCACCTCGATGGCCTGCGCCGCGCCGTGCTCGCCCTCTCCCGGGACGCCGAGGTGGCCGGGCTCGACGTCGACGTGCCGTCGTGCCCCGAGTGGACCGTGCGCCGCCTCGTCGGCCACCAGGGGCGGGTCCACCGCTGGGCTCGGGCCACCCTGCGCGGAGAACAGCTCGATGCCGAGGCCACCGAGAAGGCCGGTCGCCGGCACGCAGACCCGGTCGACTGGCTCCGCGACGGCGCGATCGACCTGGTCACGACGCTGGTGGCGACACCGGAGGACGTGGAGGCGCCGGTGTTCCTGCACGACGCACCACCGCCCCGGTTGTTCTGGGCCCGACGTCAGCACCTCGAGACGCTGATGCACGCGGTCGACGTCCAGGCGGCGTCGCTGGGCCGGCTCCCCCGCAGCGAGGAGACCGCGATCAGTCGTGAGGTCGCCCTCGACGGCATCGACGAGCTCGTGCTCGGCTTCGTCCCGCGCTCCAGGTCGCGTCTGCGGGCCTCGGAGCCGGTCACCATCGCCGTCCACCCCACCGATGCCGACCACTCCTACAGCGTCCGGGTCACCGACGAGGCGCCGGTCGCAGCACGTCACGACGGCCGCGTCGACGGCGACCTGGTCGTGGAGGCCCCCGCAGTCGCGCTCTACCTGGCGTTGTGGCACCGCACCGACGAGGTCACCTCCGACATCTGGCCGCTCTGGCACCAGACCGCCATCTGACGCCCGACCACAATCGGGAGGCGCACGAGGCGAAGCTGTGAAATGGTGCGGCCATGATCTCGGCCCCCACCCTCACCGACGGCGTCGTCACGCTGCGTGCTCTCGACGAGCGCGACGTCGTCGGCAGCTACGAACAGTGCGTCGACCCGCTCTCGATCGCTTGGACCACGGTCCCGACGCCGTACACGATGGACATGGCTCGCGGGTTCTGCCTCGAGGCCGCCCCGGCGGCGTGGGCGGACGGGTCGCAGTGGATCTTCGCGGTCGAGCACGACGGCCGCTACGGCGGCAACATCGCGCTGCGCGACGAGGGCCAGGGTCGCGCCGAGATCGCCTACGGCTCCCACCCGGCCGTGAGGGGCACCGGCGTGATGGAGCGAGCCCTTCGCCTGCTGCTCGAGTGGGGCTTCGCCGAGCAGGGCCTCCAGACGGTCATCTGGCGCGCGAAGGTCGGCAACTGGGCCTCGCGCAAGCTCGCGTGGCGTCTCGGCTTCAGCCTCGACGGGGTCCTGCGGCACTCCCACGCCCACCGCGACGCGCTGGTCGACGCCTGGGTGGGCACGCTGCTCGCCGACGAGGCACGCGAGCCGCGCGGTCGGTGGCTCGTGCCCGTTCCCCTGGCAGGGGACGGCGTCGTCCTGCGTCGGCTCCGCGCCGATGACGTGCCGCGGATCGTCGAGGCGTGCTCCGACGAGCGCACCCAGCACTGGCTGGGCCAGATGCCCTCGCCCTACACCGACGCCTCAGCACGCACCTGGCTGGAGCTCAACCGCGAGGGCGAGGCGACCGGGCGCAAGGTCACCTGGGCGGTCGCCGACCCGGACGACGACACCCTCCTGGGCGCCATCAACCTCTTCGACATCGGCGAGCACGACGGCGAGATCGGCTACTGGACCCACCCCGCTGCGCGAGGCCGCGGCGTCATGCGGGCGGCGATGCGGGTCGTGACGACGTACGCGTTCGACGAGCTCGGCCTGCAGCGCGTGCGGGCGGCTGCCGCACTCGAGAACGCTGCTTCGCGCCACGTCATCGAGGCCACCGGGCTCCGACAGAGCGGCACCGAGCGCCTCGGCACCGTGCTGCGCACCGGACCTGCCGAGGTGGCTCTCTACGACGTGCTGGCCACGGAGTGGTCGGCGCTGCCCGAGGCGCGGTGCGAGGCCGCCGACCAGAGCAGGATCCCGACCCCGAGCACGGACAGCGCGGCGCCCACGAGGGCCGGCGAGCGGTAGCCGTACCCGGCGGCGATCACCAGACCGCCGAGCCACGCGCCGAGTGCGTTGGCGAGGTTGAGCGCCGCGTGGTTCATCGCTGCGCCCAGGGTCACGGCGTCGCCGGCGACGTCCATCAGCCGCAGCTGGAGGTTGACCACCAGCACCGATCCGACCCCGGTGATCGAGAAGACCACCGGGAGCAGCCACCACCCGGTCGGGGCGAGGACCCAGAACACGAGCATCAGCACGACCAGGCTCACGCCGGCCGAGATCAGCGAACGGAACACCGACCACGCGGCGAGCTCACCGGCCGCCCAGGTGCCGGCGACCATGCCCAGGCCGAAGGCCAGCAAGAAGATCGGCACGGTGCCCTCGGCGAGGCCGCCGACCTCGGTGACGATCGGGGCGATGTAGGAGTAGACGGCGAAGAGGCCGCCGAAACCCACCGCGCCGGCGGCCAGGGTGAGCCACACCTGACGGTTGCGGAAGAACGAGCTCGCCTCACCGCGACCGGTGGCCTCCCGGTCGCCGGGGATCGACGGCACGAAGGCCAGCACCATCGCCACCGTGACCAGGGCGAGGGCCGCGGCCGAGAGGTACGCCGCCCGCCAACCGAGGTGCTGGCCGATCCACGTCGCTGCCGGCACCCCGACCACGTTGGCCACCGAGAGCCCGAGCATCACCGAGGCGATGGCGCGGCCACGACGCTCGGGGGCCGCCATGCTCGCCGCCACCAGCGATGCCACCCCGAAGTAGGCGCCGTGGGGCAGCCCGTCGAGGAAGCGGGCGAGCGTGAGGACGCCGTACCCGGGAGCGAGGGCACTGAGCACGTTGAAGAGGGCGTAGGCCGTCATGAGCCCCACGAGCAGCCCGCGCCGAGGCAGCCGGACCCCGAAGAAGGCCAGGATCGGCACGCCGACGACCACGCCGACCGCGTAGGCCGAGATCACGTGGCCGGCGCGCGGGACCGAGACGTCGATGCCCTCGGCGATCTGGGGCAGGAGCCCCATCGTCACGAACTCGGTGGTGCCGATCGCGAACCCGCCCATCGCCAGGGCGAGCACGGCGAGCCCGAAGTGGGCAGCGCGGGGCTGCGCGACGTCGGGGGTGGGGGTGACAGTGCTGCTCATGAGGCCTTCCGAGGGGGCGATGCGTCCTCATCGTCCAACCCCCACCCCGGGCGGGCCTATTCCAGGGGTCGACGGCTCGGTGAGGTTTGCGGGGCGGTGGTTCGTGGCAAGGTCTCCTCATGGCAGTGCAGTCCGGGGTCTATCGAGGCATGAGTGTCGAGGAGCGTGTGGCCGAGCGCCGGGCGCGTCTCCTCGAGGCCACGCTCACGGTGTGGTCCGACCCCGAGGCTCGCACCACCATGACCGCGATCTGCGTGACCGCCGGGCTCAGCGAGCGCTACTTCTACGAGAGCTTCGACAGCCTCGACGACGTCCGCGTCGCCGTCCTCGACGAGATCGTCATCGAGCTCGAGGAGGCCCGTCTGCTCGCGGCCGCCGAGGCCGGCGCAGACCCGGGAACCCGGGTGCGGGCCCAGCTCGGAGCCTTCGTCGGCATCCTCGTCAAGGACCTCCGCAAGGCGCGGGTGGCGCTCATCGAGGCGGTGGCGGTGCCGGTGCTCCGCACGCGTCGGACCCAGCTGCTGCGCCGCTTCGCCCAGGTCGCGGCGGAGGAGGCAAGCATCATGCGGGGGCATCCTGAGGGTGATCCGACCAAGGAGATGGTCGCCGGCCTGATGTTCGTGGGCGGCGTGGTCGAGCTCCTCACGGCCTGGCTCGACGGCACGCTCGACGACACCACCCCTGAAGACCTCGTCGAGGCCATCACCCTCAGCTTCTTGGCGTTGGACCACTAGGTCCGACCCCGCTCAGCAGATGTTCGCGAGGCCGTCGACGGCGTCGGAGAACTTCTGCTTCGACGACTTCAGGGCCGAGGTGTCGACCTCGGCGCCGGCCGCAGCGTCGGACGCCTCCTCGACGAGCTTGTCGAGCGCCTCACGAGCCCGGGTCAGCTGCTTCTTCGCATCGCCGCTGATCCCGCTCTCGGCCCCCTTCACGGCGTCGCGGAGCCCGGCCAGCTTGCGCCGCGCCGCGGCCGGGTCGGCCCCGATCTGGTCGATGGCATCGTCGACCTGGCCCTTCAGTCCACCCACGGCCTTGGTGGCCACCGCGCACGCGGCCTGGTTGGCCTTGTCCGACGCGGCGTCCTTCACCTCCGAGCATCCGCCGAGGAGCGTGGCGGCACCGAGCAGGGTCACGAGGGTGAGCGAGGCAAGCCTTCGGGTCGGACGCATGCCACCAACCTAACCGCCCCCCGCCGTAGGGTTGGCGCATGCAGCGATGGGCACCGGGCACGCAGATCACGTGGCGCTACGGCGAGGGATTCGCCGACCCGATGACGGTCGTGCAGGACGACGAGAAGGGGCTCGTCGCCTGGCTGCGCGCGGGGACTCCCGTGCTGCGCGAGGTGCGCGCGGACGGGCGCCCGCTCCGCGCCGATCCGGCCACGCAGTTCACCGCACCGCGCCAGGTCGTCGAGTCGGTCTGGTCCGACCACGACGTGCTCCGCATCCACCCCGCCAATGCCTGGTGGACCGTCGGGGTCTTCTTCGACGCCAGCACTCATCGGTTCGAGGGCTGGTACGTCAACCTCGAGGATCCCCACACCCGGGGCGAGCTCGAGACCCGCAGCCGCGACCACGTGCTCGACCTGTGGGTGACGCCCGACCGCGCGCGCTCGCGCAAGGACGAGGACGAGCTGCGCCTCGCGGTGCAGCAGGGCCGCTACAACCGCGACGAGGCCGAGCTGATCACCACCGTCGCCGCGCAGGCCGAGAAGGTCATCGACGACTGGGGCCCGCCCTTCTGCGACGGGTGGGAGTCGTTCACGCCCGATCCTTCCTGGCCGGTGCCGGACCTGCCGCGCTGAGTCAGCCCGCCAGGTGTCCCCAGGCCGCTGCCAGCTCGGCCCACGGCCCGATGGCCGCGACCTCGCCGTCGACCAGCACGATCACCCGGTCGGCCAGGGTCAGGGCGGCCCGCTTGGACGTCGCCCCGAGCACGGTGGCCCCGCGCTCACGCAGGGCGGCCCACAGCTCGACCTCGGTGGCGGCGTCCAGGGCGCTGGACACGTCGTCGGCCAGCAGTAGCTCGGCGTCAGCGGCGAGCGCACGGGCCAGCGCCAGACGCTGCACCTGCCCTCCGGACAGCCGTACGCCGCGGTGCCCGACCACCGAGTGGGCGCCCCCGGCGTCGCGCACGTCGCGCTCGAGGCGGGCATCGGCGACCGCGCTCGCGACGTGGCGATCGTGGTCGAGGGTGATGTTGTCGGCGAACGTGCCCGAGAGGACCCGCGGCACCTGGGCGACGTAGGCGACCTGACCGGGGCGCAGGAAGCGTTGGGGGTCGGCTACCTCCTCGTCGTTCCAGCGCAGGGTGCCGGTGTGGTGCACCAGACCGGCGAGGGCGGCCAGCAGGCTCGACTTGCCGGAGCCGACCTGGCCGAGCAGCAGCACCAGCTCACCGGCCTCGACCCGGAGGTCGACCCCGACCACGCCGCGGGTGCCGTCGTCGTGCACGGCGTCGAGACCGGCCAGCTCCAGGCTCTGCAGCGCGACCCGATCGGTGGGGACCGGGGCCGGCGCGGTGCCGCTGACGAGGTCGACGCCCTCGGGCAGGTCCATCAGGTCGCCGCGTCGGGGCCCTCAGCAGAAGTCGCGGACCCCGTCGACGGCGTCGCCGAACGACTCCTTGGCGTCGCTGACCGCCGAGGTGTCGACGTCGGCGCCCCGGGCGGTGTCACCGGCCTCGTCGGCGAGCCGGCCCAGTGCGTCCGCCGCGTCGCGCAGGGCGTTCTTGGCGTCGCCGCTGATCCCGCTGCCGGCCCTGTCGAGCACGTCGCGCAGGCCGGACAGCTTCACCTTGGCAGCCTCGGGGTCGGCGCCGATCTCGTCGATGGCGTTGTCGACCTGGCCCGAGACCCCGTCTACAGCCTTCTGCGCCACCGAGCAGGCGGCCCCGTTGGCGGTCTCGCTGGCCGCGTCCTTGATGTCGGAGCAGCCGGCGGTCGCGACGAGGAGCATCGCCAGTCCGGCCATGGTGGTCCCGCGGGGGCATCGCATGACCCCGACTGTAGCCAGCGCCACTACCGATCCCCCTTCCCTTTCATTGCCCCTTGTTCTTGCCCTTCCTCCTCTTCTTCGTCCACGACTTCGGCAGGTCGACCACTTCGGTGAACACCGGCAGGTACTCGACCCGCTCCCGGGTGCCGTCGGCGTAGGTGCCCGACATCGGCTCGTACTCGGTGAGCACCAGTCGGATCCGCTTGCCCTTGGCCAGCTCGGCCAGCTTGAGTGACCCGCTCCAGGTGGAGACGCCGCTGCGCACCCGCCGGTTCAGGGCGAACTCGGCTGCCCCGAGCGGTCGCTTCGACCACCGCAGCTCCTTGTCCTCGACGCCCTTCTCGGTCGCCTGCACGCTCACCGTGACCCGGTTGCGGAGCGTCTTGCTCGTCGCGACCCGGCGGCCCTCGTGCTCGGCGCCGATCACGGAAAGCATGAGCTTCTTCTTGGTCTTGCTGACCGTGACCTGCCGACTCGCTCCGAGCAGCACGGGGTCCTGCCGGTCGATCCGGGAGAGCCCCGCGCCGGGGATCGCCTCGGGTTGAAGTCGAGCCAGTGCCAACCGCGCGAACATCCGGTAGCCGAAGTCGCCGTCCAGCTCGATGTCGGCGTACCACTGGGAGGTGTCGGCGTCGAAGACCACCTCGTGAGCAGCCACCTTGAAACCGTCGACGGTGGCGGCACGCCCACGCGGGAAGTGCTCGGGGCGCGGTCGCGGCAGGTCTCCCTGACCCAGAAGCGAGTCGCGTGCGAAGCAGGTGTTCTCCGGCACACCCGGCAGGGATCCCCCGAGCGGATCCAGCACGATGGCCAGCAGCTCGCCGACACCGGTGTCGAACCACGGTCGATCGATGTAGACCCGGATGACGTGCGGGTCGGACGTCACCTGGATCTTCGTCCCCTGCTTGCGCTTGGTGCGTGAGAACGACGGCAGGAGGGCGCGGACCGGAAGCGGCGCCGGGATCTTGGCGTTCGGCACGGTGAGCTCGGTGTCAGCAGCGCCCACCTCGTCGGAGAAGCGCGACAGAGGAAGCGCCACGTAGACCGCAGTCACCGAGGCTCCGAAGGGGATCGCGCTGCCGACGAGCCAGGTGACGGTGCCTGCCGCCGCATCGAGACCATAGTCGCTGCCCTCGACGTATCTCGTCCCGTCGGCTGCCGACAGCTTGACCGAGGCCGCCAGCACCCCGAGCCCGTTCAGCACCTGGGTGCGCTCGGAGATGAAGACGGGGAAAATTACCTCACTCTGCTCGGAGAAGTCCCGGGCGAAACGGGTGAAGGCTTCCTGCTTGACGAAGAGCTGGTGTCGGCGATCGTCGAAGAAGGTGTGCTCGACGTCGACGTCGGCGACGGACTCCGCGCCGGTGACGTCGATCTTCTGGGTGCCGATCAACACCCGCCCCGATCGCTCCGTCGGCCCTGGCTGCGAGACGTCGTCGACGGGATCAGTCCACGTGCCGGTCAGGATCGTCCGCCCGGTGCTCGGCCGGTTGAGGGCGGCAACCCCGGTGACGACGAAGGTGCGAGAGCCGATCACGGGCCGGTCTGCGGCAACCGCGTTCCAGCCAGGAATGCTCAGTGGCTGCCGCACAGCATGGACGAGCTTGAGCCGCTTGCGCGAGGACACCATCCAGTGCCGACCGTTTTCGACGTAGGTCCGCAGCTGCGCAAGGTTCGCCGGGTTCTCGTCGATGATCTCCTGGAGGATCCCGAAGGCCTCGGCGTACTCCGAGGTCGGTGCGAGGCTCACGTCGATCATCTGCTGCGCCGCCTTCGGCAAGGAGATCGTGACCGGCCCCCCGCCCGGTCCGACCGTCGGGACGGCGGCGGTGGGCAGCGACGATGCCTTCAGCACCAGGCGACGGGTCTGCCACGCAGGCCAGGCCCCGGCGAACGGCGCCAGCACCTGCGCTCCTCCCGGCGAGCCGGGCACGTTGCCCAGGCTGAGCTGCGGCCCCGCGGGATCGGGCAGGTAGCCGGCGACCTGGTTCTCGGGCCCGGGGCCGACTTCGCCGGTGCTCACGTCGAGGACCCCGGCGACCGGCTCCCCCGTGGCCGGATCTGGCACGCACTGGTCGGAGACGTCCAGTCCGTCGCGCTCGACGAGCAGCGCGTAGTCGGTCGGAGTCGGCGACAGCCCGCCGTTGGGCATTCCGTGCCGTTCGCAGGTCAGCTGGCTCGACGCCGGAGGGAAGACGATGCGCTCGGCGTCCGGCACGACTCGGTGCGAGGTGTCGTAGTTGCTCCTGATCACCACCCGTTCGATCGTGTCCCCGATGCCAGGGTCCGCCCGCTGCTCACGCCGCGCCACGACCGGCGGCGGCAAGGGGTCCAGCCGGCTGTAGACCTGCGCGGGGCTGATCCCGACCGGCGGCGCCCCCGTCTCGAGGGGGACCGAGTTGCCGCAGATGTCCACGGCCCGCGCTCGCATCACGTACGACGATCCGTAGACCAGGCGCGGCAACGAACCGGGGATCACCTGGTAGTCGACCTCGAACTGCACTGGATCCCCAGCACGCGCCTTGTTGGATCCCCTGGTGACCGAGCCGTCGGAGGTGTCGGCGACCTGACCCAGGCTCGGGACCGCGAGGCTCCAGCCACGCCAGCGGGCCAGGCTCTCCGAGAGCCGGTAGGCGCTCGAGCCGCCACTGGTGCGGTCCTCGGCGTACGACGTGCCGACCCACCCTTCGTCCGGCGGAGGCTTGAGGTCGAGCTGCGGCGCAACCGGGAAGTGGTAGCGGTCGGTCTGGCGACCGAAGAGCGACAACGGGTCACCGCTGTCGCGCCGGGCATCGACCCGGTAGCCGACCCGCACGTGCTCGGCATACACCTGGACGACGGTGTCGTTGACGTCGGCCTTGAGCTGGAAACGGCGTTCGAGGTCGAAGTCGTCGGAGAACTGCAGCGCCAGCTCGTCGGCTCGGTCGGTGCGGAGCAGCTGAAGGCCGGCGTCGCTGAGCGGCGGCAACGAACCGTCGAGCGACTCGGCGTTGCGGACCTCGCGCGCCAGGCCACCGAGCCGCTTGATCGCGGTGTTCACGTCGAGGCTGACCAGGTCGTAGAGGCCACCGCCGACGCCGAGGAAGCCGTCGACGATCCCGCCGTGGAGGGGCCTGATCAGGAAGTTGGTGTCGGCCATCACCCGCGGCGCCAGCTCCTGCACGCGGTCCGGCGGTCCCGGGTTGAAGACCGACTGGTAGTCAGTCGTGCAGGTGACCCAGCTGGTGGGCGCGTTGATCGGGATCGTGTAGTCGACGACCAGCCCCAGCAGCCGCATGAGGTGCGGATGCCGTCCCAGCAGCGAGATCGCCTGGTGGAACTCCCAGGTCGGCTCGGGTGCCGGTGAGCCCGGGATCGCGCCGCGACGCTTCTGGTAGGCCTTGGCCCGCTCGAGGTCGTCGGCGAGTCGGCCGTCGCCGGAGAGTACGTCGGAGGTGGCCGGGCGGGTCAGGAGCTCGGCCACGCTCGGTGGGTCGAGCGGACGACGCGTGGCGACGTCGCCGTACAGCGCCAGGATGTCGGCCGCCACCCCGCCTTCGCCGTAGGAGAAGAAGGGAGTCTCGCGTCGGTCGTTCGGCCGGTACGGCGTGACCGGCGTCGTGTCGGCGAGGACCGCCCGGTAGATGTCCGAGCGCGGACTGCTGACCTGATCGACCTGGTTGGCCGGCACCGGTCCGTTGTTGGTGGTGAAGCTCGCCGTGAGCCGGAGGTGCGCGTCGGGCCAGTCGCTCCAGTCCGGGAGCGTGCCCAGCGCTCCCGACGCCGACAGGATGCGCGGGGAGAAGTACACCGACACCCGGGCCCGACCGGAGACCTGGTCGAAGCCGTTGGGGCAGGCGATCGGGATCAGCTGGCGCAGGACGACCACGGCAAGCTCCGTTCGTTCACGCGTAGGCGGCGCAGTAGGTGGACCAACGATCGATGGCCTCGTAGCGATCGGCGAAAGCCGGGCCCGAGGACTCCGGACCGCGTCCTGCTAGTCGCGCACTGGCTCCGTCGCCCAGCTGGAACTCCTGCGACACGGTGAAGCTGGCTTCCTTCTTGACCACACCCGCGTCGACCTCGACCGACACGGTGGCCTCACCGATGAGCAGTCGCTGGTTGACGCGGTACTCCAGGGCGAGCAGCAGCTCGACGGTGATGGTGATGAGCCCCAGCACCTCGATCTCGCCGACCAGGTCGATGCTCGCGAAGAGCGTGGTCTCGTCGACCAGCTCCAGCGCCCCGGACGAGTCGTTGGTCACCTCGACCTTCTCGATCTCCAGGCCCAGGGAGAAGGAGGCCGAGAGCGAGCCCTTGGCCACGAAGACGTCGATCGCGATCTCGAAGATCACGCCGACGACCACCTCGACCCGCACCAGACCGGCGGGGTGCGGGGCTGCCTCGATCTCGATGGAGGCGAAGCCGCCGATGCCGAGCACCGTGATGGTCACCGGGTTGGCGCGGGTACCGACCGCGAAGGTCGTGACCAGCGCGCCGTCGTCGAAGGGGATCTCCACGCCGATGCCGACGTGCAGGTTGCTGAACCGGAAGACCCCGAAGCTGAGCGCCGGCAGCCCGAGGTCCAGGTTGACGTCGACGCTGGTGGGGAGGATGTCGACATCGAAGGTCGCAAGGGAGTCCGGCAGCAGGCTCGAGAGACCGTCGAGGAAGTTCAGCGGACCCACGAGGGCGATCTTGGCGATCTCGACGTCGAAGTCGGCCTTGGCGTCCGGGAGGTCGGAGTAGCTCACCTCCTCGACGTAGACCGCGATCAGCGGCAGGGCCGGCGGGAACTGCAGCGCGACGTTCTTCAGGGAGAACTCGACGGTGTCGCGCGTCTCTCCGGCCGTCTCGAGGTCGAGCGAGACGCAACGCTCCAGGTTCAGACTGAGCGTGCTCGGCGCGCGGAACGGGTTCTCGAGGCCCTCCGCCCCAAGGTCGCTACGCACGCACAGGATGCGGGTGCCGCCCACGACGACCGACGAGATCGGCGGCTCCCAGTCGAAGCTGGTGCACAGCTCGCTCGGCAGCCCGGGGATCTCGGACGGGGTGAAGGCAAAACCGAACCTCGGCAGGCGTACGTCGCCGGCCAGGTCGGCGTCCACGGTGAAGGCCTCCAGCAGCCAGTCCAGCGAGATGGCGCCGAACAGCTTGGGGAGGCCGGAGAGGGCCGAGGCCGGGTCCCACGACGAGCCGGCAGAGGGCAAGGACACCGACTGCCCGATCGCCTGGCCGAACTGCGAGACCGAGAACTCCGGCGCCACCAGTCCGTTGGCGTCTCCGCTGAAGCCGAGGCTGGTCGGCGTCACGTGGTCGAGGTAGGTCGCCCCGAAGTTGGCCGCGGCGTTGCCGTGCTCGATCCAGCCCGCCGAGGGAATGACCTCCACGGGCTCCCCCACCTGTCCACGCAGGGCTTCAGCGGCGTCGTCGCGCACCCGCGCGACCTCGATGGAGGGGTAGAAGGCCGGCTGTCGAGCGGCCCGCAGGTCGGCCGGCGATGCCCCTGAGGGGCCCCGCGCGCTGAAGACCACGCTGTCGGCGCTCAGCGTCGTGCTCCCGTCGCCGGGGACGATCTCGTCGGCGAAGGCAATCCGTTGCTCGGACATGGCCACGTCGCGCGTGGCCTTCGACGAGGCATCGGTGAGGTAGGCGACCACCCGCTGGCAGATGCTGTCGGAGGAGGTCTCGAAGGCGTGCTCGATGCCGACGAAGGCCACCGAGCTCTCGAAGCTCACCGACGCCCCCGCCCGGTCGACCGCCGTGTAGGGCACCTTCAGCGGTTCGTCGTCCAGACCGAGCGGCTCGAAGGCGATCTCGGTGTCGATGAGTCCGGCCGAGTCGATCTCGCCGCGGCTGATCGCGAAGACCCCGCTCGCCGACATCTGGGAGAACAGGCTCGCGCGATCGTCGTCCGGGGCGAAGGGCCGCGGGGTGGTCACGGGGAGGTCACTCACCGCGAGGTACTCGCTCAACTCGAGGTGGGCCACCGCAGCGCCTGACGAGTCGACGGCGAAGGTGCGCTCGGAGAGCGTGGCCACGCTGGCCGGGGTTCCGAACGGCGCCAGGTAGCCCCGGGTCACGACCGTCACGCTCGCGTCGCGACCGGTCACGGCGCGGTGATTCCAGGCGGCGACGAGGCCGGTGCCCGTCCAGCTCGCCTCCAGGTCCAGCCATCCCCCGGTGGCGCCGAGCCACAGCCGCTTCGCCTGCGCCGGCTCGTGGGCCGGGTACTCGCTGGTGTCGCTGGTGTCCCCCATGGCGCGCACGAGGTGCTTGCGCTGCTGCGTGCTGACGGGGCGAGTGTAGGGATCCGTACCCTTGGCGATCGGATTCTCGGAGGGGTCATAGCCCGGGGTCCACAGGGCCCGGACGATCAACGGATCGGCCGTCGACGGCTCGGTGACGATCCCCGAGGCGGAGTCGGTCAGACGGCCGAGTCGCGCGGTCCACTCCTCAGTCACGCCGCGGCGGGTCACCGGCCGGGCGGCCGAGGCGAAGCGGAAGCCTGCGGCCGGAGAGAGCAGCAGCCCCTCAGGCAGCTCGAAGCTGGTGGTGTCGACTCCCGGAAGCCCCGTTGACTGAGGATCCACGCCCGCCTTGAGGTTGGCGCGGGGGTCCAGCACGAGTGCGTACTGCGCCCAGTCGAGCAGCGCTTCGAGGGTGTAGGGCAACGGCGCCTCGACCGACAGCACCACGCGGGACTCACCGGCGACCCGATGGGCCATCTTGGTCTTCGATCCGGCGACTGTCGTCGCTTCCTCGTCGACGTGCTGGGCCGGCACGTAGATCCTGAGATAGGTCGCACCACTTCTCATCCGGACGAGTCGTTGGCCGGACCGCTTCAGGTTGACCAGCTGGACCCGCAGCCGGAGCTGGTCGGAGGCCCGAGCGATCCGGAGGGTCTCGCCCACGGGAAGCGCCGTGGCGGACGAGGTCAGCCCCGGGGTGATCAGCTCCCCGGGTGGCGCGGGCGCACGGGCCCCGAACCACGTCAGGGCCACTCCCCCGCCGCCGGCAGCCAGCAGGGTGCGACGCGACCATCGGGTCTCGGCGTGTCCGCTCATGAGCTCGGGCGCTCCCTCCTGGCCGGATGAGGTTCACCAACGTAGGGCGGTCCTCGCCCGACGTGAGCGGTGAACTAGACCACTTCGCAGGGTTTAACCCGCGAGGTGGGACCAGTCGGCCGAGAGCTCCGACCAGGGCCCGACGGCCTTGACCTCACCCTCGACGAGGACGACCACCCGGTCGGCCTGGGCGAGCGCGGCGCGCTTCGAGGTCGCGCCGAGCACGGTGGCCCCGCGCTCGCGCAGGGCGGCCCACAGCTCGACCTCCGTGGCGGCGTCCAGGGCGCTGGACACGTCGTCGGCGAGCAACAGCTCGGCGTCGGCGGCCAAGGCCCGGGCGAGGGCCAGGCGCTGCACCTGCCCTCCGGACAGCCGTACGCCGCGGTGCCCGACCACCGAGTGGGCTCCCCCGGCATCGCGCACGTCGCGCTCGAGGCGGGCATCGGCGACCGCGCTCGCGACGTGGCGATCGTGGTCGAGAGTGATGTTGTCGGCGAACGTGCCCGAGAGGACCCGCGGCACCTGGGCGACGTAGGCGACCTGACCGGGGCGCAGGAAGCGTTGGGGGTCGGCTACCTCCTCGCCGTTCCAGCGCAGGGTGCCGGTGTGGTGCACCAGGCCGGCGAGGGCGGCCAGCAGGCTCGACTTGCCGGAGCCGACCTGGCCGAGCAGCAGCACCAGCTCACCGGCCTCGACCCGGAGGTCGACCCCGACCACGCCGCGGGTGCCGTCGTCGTGCACGGCGTCGAGACCGGCCAGCTCCAGGCTCTGCAGCGCGACCCGGTCGGTGGGGACCGGGGCCGGCGCGGTGCCGCTGACGAGGTCGACGCCCTCGGGCAGGTCCATCAGGTCGCCACCGCCGGCGAGCGCGGTCGTGGCCACCTGCCACGAGCGGGTGCCCGGGGCCTCGGTGATGACCGAGCCCGCGACCCGACCGAACCAGTCGAAACCGGTGACGGCCGAGGAGACCAGGAGGGCCGTCGCCAGGCCCCAGCCGCCCAGGAAGTACGTCGCCCAGGCCGCGACGACGCCGCACTGCACCATCACGATCGGGACGCCGTCGAGGACGGCCTGCACCCGGTGCTCGAAGACCGCGGCCTCCACCCGGCCCCGGTCGACCGCGCGCAGGTGGGCGTGGACGTCCGGGGTGGCCGCCGCGAGCTTGACGGTGCGCGCCGACTCGAGGGCCGAGACGAGGGACCGGCCGAAACCGGCGCGGGCGGCCGACGACGCGGTGGCCGAGCGGCCCGCGATCGGGCGACCGACGGTGGAGGCCAGCGCCGAGCCGACCATCACCGCGAGCAGCACTCCTCCGGCCAGCAGGCTCCACCCGGCGATCGCGGTCACCGCCACGATGACGAGGCCGGTGGTGAAGTCGACCCAGCGGTCGGCGTAGCGCGCGAACCGGTCGGCGTCCATCGACCGGGCCACCACCTCTCCCGGCGGGGTCCGGCTCAAGCGGTGCTGCTCGGTCTGGCCGACCAGCACCGACATGCGGGCGCGCAGCATGACCTCGATCCACCACCGCGGGTAGCGCCGGATCGCGGAGGCGATCAGCAGGGGCGCAGCCATCAGGCAGGCGACCAGCGCGACGGAGAGAGCCCACGGCTCGCCGCCGGCCTTGAGGTCCTCCACCAGACGGCCCCACACGAACCCGGTCACCGCACCGAAGGACCCGACCAGCGACACGAGCACGAAGAAGACGACGGCGAACAGCCCCCAGTCCGGGCGGACCAGCAGCGCCCGCCAGATGCCACGGCCCAGGCTCGGGCCGGGCGCGACCTCGGGGGCCTCCGGGGCCGGGCCCGTGCGTCGTACGCCGCCGACCTGCTCGCTGGGCTCGGGCCCCCGGGGCCCGGTTGCGGTGGGGTCGTCCCCGTGGTCGACGTCGACCTCGAGGGAGTCGTCGAGGGCGCCGGGCACCCCGGTCTCGGCGCCGGCCTCCAGCAACGTCCGGAACGAACCGGGAGTCGTGGCCAGGGCTGCGCGCGGCCCTTGCTGCACCACCTGGCCGGCCTCCAGCACCGCCACCGTGTCGGCGCGCGCGACCGTCGAGAGCCGGTGGGCGATCAGGATGCCGGTGCGCCCGCGCAGCAGCCGGTCGGCCGCACGGACGACCAGCGCCTCGGTGAGCGGGTCCATGCGGGCGGTCGCCTCGTCGAGGACGACCACCTCGACGTCGCGCACCAGCAGCCGGGCGAAGGAGACCAGCTGCGCCTCGCCCGACGACAAGGTCGTGCCACCCGGCCCGAGGAGAGTCTCCAGACCGGCCGGCAGACCGGCCACCCAGTCGGTGAGCCCGAGCTCGGTGACGGCGTCCTCGATGCGCTGACGCGGCAGGTCGGCGAAGAGCGTGATGTTCTCGGCGAGGGTGCCGCCGAGGATCTCGGTGCGCTGGGTGACGACGCCGACCGCGCGACGCAGCCGCTGCAGGTCGAGGTCCAGCACGTCGACCCCGCCCAGGAGCACCGAGCCGCGCTCGGGCTCGACGGCGCGCGAGACGAGGGAGGCCAACGTCGACTTGCCCGAGCCGGTGCGTCCCACCAGCGCACAGGTGCGCCCGGCCGGGACGATCAGGTCGACCCCGCGCAGGGCGAAGGAGCCCTGCTCGTAGGAGAAGTGCAGGTCGCGCAGCTCCAGGTCGAGCGGCGCTGCCGGCAGGGGCCGGCCACCGGCGGGCTCGGGGGCGACCTCGAGCAGCTGGCGCAGCCGGATGATGGCGCCCAGGCCGGCCTGGAGGTCGGGCAGGGAGCGAGCCAGCCGGTCGATCTGGCCGACGAAGGTCGAGGTGACCAGGAACAGCGTGACCAGCCCCGCCACGGAGAGGTCGTCGGCCACGACCAGCGCGATCCCGGCCATGGCCACCCCGGCCAACAGGGCGTGCAGCAGCAGCCCGGCTCGACGGCTGGCCTGCACCTCGAGGGCGAGGACCCGGTCGAAGCGACGGTGGACGCGCGCGGACAGCTCGGCCAGGCGGCGTACGACGTGCGCCTGGCCGAGACTGGTGCGCAGGTCGTCGCGCCCGGCGACGCCCTCCTCCAGCGCGGCGGCGTGGTCGGTCCAGGCGATCTCCTCGGCGACCTTGCGCGTCGAGATCTCCGGCATCAGCGGCTTCACCACCAGCACGGCGGCCGTGCCGAACAGCGGGAAGAGCACCCACGCGGGCCACCACGTGAGGCCTGCGACCACCCACATGGGCAGGGCGGCGAAGAGCGTGCGGAGCACTTCCCAGACCTGGCGCCGGATCAGGCTGCCGACTTCCCAGGTGTCGTCGTCGACACGGTCGAGCACCTCGCCGACCGCCTGCTCGGAGAGCTGGGCGAGGGGCTGGTGGAGGGCGGCGCTGAGCAGGTCGGCGCGGAGCCGACCCTCGGCGCGATCGACGACCGCGGCCCAGACGGTGCGGCCTGCGGTGTCCAGCACCGCAGCACCCACGATGCACAGGGCCAGCAACCCCACCAGGACGCGCGTCGGGTCCTCGGCCAGCTGCCCGGCGACGACCGTGCCGAGGGTCGCGCCCACCGCTCCGATCGCGGAGGCCACGAGCGCAGCAGCGCTGGACGGGCCCCGCAGGCGCTGCCAGCCGATCGTGCGGGAGGGATCGGTGGGGCCACCCCCGGATGCGGCAGGCGCACCGGCGGGCTCGGCGTGGTGGGGCGGGGCGTGGACGGTGCTCATCGCAGTCGACGCTACGCGCCGATGGTCGCCTTTCTCATCTGGTTTTCGCCGGGCGCCGAGGGGCCACCCCGGCACAGCACAGCGGTGCGCCCGCCACCGGTCCGTGAAGAGGATCGGGGCGGACGCACCGCTGGGACTGCTCGGGTGCGGGGCGCCTGGGTCAGAGCGCGGCCAGCGCCTCGTTGAGCGTGGCGGACGGGCGCATGACGGCCTCGGCCTTGGCGTCGTCGGGGCGGTAGTAGCCCCCGATGTCGGCCGGCTTGCCCTGGACGGCGTTGAGCTCGCTCACGATGGTGTCCTCGTTGGCGGCCAGCGTCTCGGCGAGCGGCTTGAAGACCTCCGCCAGGGCGGCGTCCTCGGTCTGCGCAGCGATCTCCTGGGCCCAGTACATCGCCAGGTAGAAGTGCGACCCGCGGTTGTCGATGCCGCCGATCTTGCGCGTGGGCGACTTGTCCTGCAGCAGGAAGGTCGCGGTGGCAGCGTCGAGGGTGTCGGCGAGGACCTGGGCACCCTGGTTGCCGGCGAACTGCGCGAGGTGCTCCAGCGAGGCAGCCAGCGCGAAGAACTCACCGAGGCTGTCCCAGCGCAGGTAGTTCTCGTTGACGAGCTGCTGCACGTGCTTGGGAGCCGAGCCACCGGCGCCGGTCTCGAAGAGGCCACCGCCGTTCATCAGCGGCACGATCGAGAGCATCTTGGCCGACGTACCGACCTCGAGGATCGGGAACAGGTCGGTGTTGTAGTCGCGCAGCACGTTGCCGGTCACCGAGATGGTGTCCTCGCCCTTGCGGATCCGCTCGAGCGAGTAGGCGCAGGCCTCGGCCGGCGCCATGATCTCGATGGTCAGGCCCTCGGTGTCGTGCTCGCCGAGGTACTTCTCGACCAGACCGATGAGGTTGGCGTCGTGGGCGCGGGTCTCGTCGAGCCAGAAGATCGCCGGCGTCTGCGAGGCGCGGGCGCGGGTGACGGCCAGCTTGACCCAGTCGCGGATCGGGGCGTCCTTGGTCTGGCAGGCGCGCCAGATGTCACCCGGCTCCACGGTGTGCGACATGAGGACGTCGCCGGCAGCGTTGCGGACCTCGACGGTGCCGGCAGCCGGCATCTCGAACGTCTTGTCGTGCGAGCCGTACTCCTCGGCCGCCTTGGCCATGAGCCCGACGTTGGGCACCGAGCCCATCGTGGCGGGGTCGAAGGCGCCGTGGGCACGGCAGTCGTCGATGACGGTCTGGTAGACCCCGGCGTAGGAGGAGTCCGGGATGACCGCGAGGCAGTCGTCCTCGTTGCCGTCGGGGCCCCACATGTGGCCCGAGGTGCGGATCATGGCCGGCATCGAGGCATCGATGATGACGTCGGAGGGCACGTGGAGGTTGGTGATGCCCTTGCGGTCATCGACCATCGCCATCCGCGGGCCGTCGGCGAGACCCTGCTTGACCGCCTCGGCGATCGCGTCGCCGTCGGGGAGGTCAGCCACGCTCGACATGAGCGCACCGAGGCCGTCGTTGGGGCTGATGCCCGCGGCCGCGAGCTGCTCGCCGTACTGCTCGAAGAGCGTGGGGAAGAAGGCCTGGACGGCGTGGCCGAAGATGATCGGGTCGGAGACCTTCATCATCGTGGCCTTCAGGTGCACCGAGAACAGCACGTCCTCGGCCTTGGCCCGCGCGATCTGCTCGGTCAGGAAGCGACGCAGCGCGGCGACGTTCATGAACGTGCCGTCGACGACCTCGCCGGCCAGCACCTTCACGGAGTCCTTCAGGACGGTCTCGGCACCATCGGTGCCCACGTGGACGATGGAGAGCGTGTCCTCGTCCTCGAGCACGACCGACTTCTCGTTGCTGCGGAAGTCGTCCTTGCCCATCGTGGCGACGTTGGTCTTCGACTCGGGGCTCCAGGCGCCCATGCGGTGGGGGTACTGCTTGGCGTAGCCCTTGACCGCGGCAGGCGCACGACGGTCGGAGTTGCCCTCACGCAGGACGGGGTTGACCGCGGAGCCCTTGGTCGTGTCGTAGCGGGCGCGGACGTCGCGCTCCTCGTCGGTCTGCGGGTTCTCGGGGTAGTCGGGCAGGTCGTAGCCCTGGCCCTGGAGCTCCTTGATCGCGGTCTTGAGCTGCGGGATCGACGCCGAGACGTTGGGGAGCTTGATGATGTTGGCCTCGGGCTTGGTGGCCAGCTCGCCCAGCTCGGCGAGGTGGTCGGCCACCTGCTGCTCGGGGGTGAGGCGCTCGGGGAACTTGCTGATGATGCGCCCGGCCAGGGAGATGTCGCGGGTCTCGACCTCGACACCGGCCTTGGCGGCGTACGCCGAGATGATCGGCAGGAAGGAGTACGTCGCGAGCAGCGGCGCCTCGTCGGTGTGGGTGTAGATGATCTTCGACTGGTCAGCCATGTGGTCGGTCACTCCTGGAGTGGATCTGCGCGTCGGATTCGTCTTGACGTCAAGATACCTGACAGGCAGGTCGGACGCCCGATCGGCAGCCTTCCACCTCTGGCGCCCGGCGCCAACCGCCCTCGGGTGGCGGCGCACGGCGATGCAGGTTTGGGCCGCGGTCGCGACTGGCAGGATACGGGCATGAACCACGCCGTCAGGTCCGCTCCGCCCGCCCGACAGCTGGCTGCCGAGGGTCTCGGCACCGCCGTGCTCGTCCTCATCGGCCTCGGCGGCGGCGGGCCGCTCGGCTTCGGCTTCGCGCTCTTCGCCCTCGTCGTCGCCTTCGGTCCGATCTCCGGCGGCCACTTCAACCCCGCGGTGTCTGTCGGTGCTGCGGTCGCCGGACGGCTGTCCTGGCGAGACGCCGGCCGTTTCGCGGGCGCGCAGGTCGTCGGTGGGCTCGCAGGAGGATTGATCCTCGTCCTGGTGAAGATGACCAACGGATCGGAGTTCGGCTTCGGCGACGACCGCCTCGGGGCACCGGCCTTCGGCGACCGCGGGTTGTGGCAGACGAGCGGTGCGATCATCCTCGAGCTGGTCTTCGCGTTCGTCTTCGTGCTGCTCGTCCTCGCCCTCACCGACGACCGCTTCGCACAGCCGCTCCTGGCGCCGCTCGGCATCGGTCTCGCCTATGCCGGGGTCGGGTTCGTGCTGCTCGACTCCACCAGGTCGATCGTCAACCCGGCCGCGGTGTTCGCCACCGCACCCTTCTCCGGCGGCGAGGCGATCGCGCAGGGCGCGGTGTTCGTCGGCGTACCGCTGGTCGGCGCGGCTCTCGCCGGCTTCCTGCACCCGGCGGTGTTCGGTCGCGACGACTCCGGTGTGGCCACGACGGTCGGTGCCTCCGGTGCTGCCGCTGCCCCGGTGGCCCCCGTGGCTGAGCAGCCGATCATCCAGGACGGCTGGCAGTGGGACCCGCAGGGTGAGCGTTGGTTCCCGGCCCCGTGAGGCTCGTGCGCGCGGCGCTGCTAGCGTCGGATCGATCGTCCAGATGATCGGACGCCATCTCCTCCACGCTTCTCCGGAAGCTTCGACAGCACAGACAAGGGAGTCGTCGTGAGCTCTGCTCCGCTCAAGGTCGCCGTCACCGGCGCCGCCGGCCAGATCGGCTACAGCCTGCTTTTCCGTCTCGCCAGTGGCGCGCTCGGTGACCGTCCGATCGAGCTCCGCCTGCTCGAGATCACCCCGGCGCTCAAGGCGCTGGAGGGTGTCGTCATGGAGCTCGACGACTGCGCCTTCCCCGGCCTGGCCGGTGTCGAGATCGGCGACGACGCCGAGACCATCTTCGACGGCGTCAACCTCGCCCTCCTCGTCGGCGCGCGTCCGCGCGGTCCCGGCATGGAGCGCGGCGACCTGCTCTCGGCCAACGGCGCGATCTTCACCGCCCAGGGCAAGGCGCTCAACGCCGTCGCCGCTGACGACGTTCGCATCGGTGTCACCGGCAACCCGGCCAACACCAACGCCCTCATCGCGATGACCAATGCCCCCGACATCCCGCGTGAGCGCTTCTCGGCGCTGACCCGACTCGACCACAACCGCGCGATCTCGCAGCTCGCGGCCAAGACGGGCGCGCCGGTCACCGACATCACCAAGATGACGATCTGGGGCAACCACTCCGCCACCCAGTACCCCGACCTCTTCCACGCCGAGGTCGGCGGCCGCAACGCCGCCGAGGTCGTGGGCGACCAGGACTGGCTCGAGAACACCTTCATCCCGACCGTCGCCAAGCGCGGCGCCGCGATCATCGAGGCCCGCGGCTCGTCCTCGGCCGCCTCGGCTGCCTCGGCCACCGTCGACGCCGCCCGCGACTGGCTGCACGGCTCCGCCGAGAACGACTGGGTCTCGATGGCGGTCGTCTCCGACGGCTCCTACGGCGTGCCCGAGGGCCTCATCTCCTCCTTCCCCGTCACCACCAAGAACGGTGACTGGGAGATCGTCCAGGGCCTCGAGATCGACGACTTCTCCCGCGCCCGCATCGACGCCTCGACCGCTGAGCTCGACGACGAGCGCGCCGCGGTCACCGAGCTCGGTCTGATCTGACCCCCTCGGCCCTGGCCTGACCGGCTGTTGGTCTGACCGGCCCAGGTCTGATCGGGCCCGAGCCGAACGTCGGCCGCTGCCACTCCTCGCGAGTGGTGGCGGCCGTTCGTCATTTCGGGCGGCGGGCCGGCGTGGCGGGGCCGGCGTGGCGGGGCCGGCGTGGCGGCGTACCGGGGGCCGGACTTGTCGGCCTAAACCCTCACTTGTCGGCCACAGTTCTGCCCGACAAGTGGGGGTTTACCCGGTCGACCGGGTAAACCCACCCCCCGCGCTCACACCACCGGCTGGTCCGGGATCGACCCGGCAAGGAAGTACAGGGCAGCGGCGACACCGACGAGCAGGATGACGTCGGTGGGCCGGTGTCGCACGGCGAGCATGCCCGCGTCGCGTTGCGGGAGCACCAGGCGTAGGAGCCCGGCGGCTGCCAGCGAGCCGGCCAGCACCCGCACCCCCAGGCGCCAGTCCTCGGTCGTGACCAACCCGATCCCCAGAGCAGCCCCCGCGAGCACCAGGAGGTAGAACGCACCGCCGATGGTCGAGGGGTAGCGACGCTCGGCGGGCGGCTCCATCGGCTCGGCGTCCACGTCGGGATCCACGTCGGGATCCACGTCGGGATCGACCGGTCGATCAGGATCGACCGGCTCGGCGGCGTCGGAGGGCTCGGAGGGCTCGGAGGTCATGGCCGTGAGGGTCTCAGCCCCGGGCCGATGCCGCGTCAGCAGCGTCCGCGGCCCGCTCGGCCATCAGCACGATGTTGGAGAGCAGCATCGCGCGGGTCATCGGACCGACACCACCGGGGTTGGGCGAGACCCAGCCGGCGGTCTCCCACACGTCGTCGGCCAGGTCGCCGGCGATCTTGCCGTCGACACGCGAGACGCCGACGTCAAGGAGGGCAGCGCCCGGCTTGACCATGTCACCGGTGATGATCCCGGGTACGCCGGCCGCAGCCACCACGATGTCGGCGCGACGCACGTGAGCCGCGAGGTCACGCGTGCCGGTGTGGCACAGGGTGACCGTCGAGTTCTCCGAGCGGCGCGTGAGAAGCAGCCCCAGGGGACGACCCACGGTCAGACCGCGACCGACCACCACGACCTCGGCGCCGTTGAGCTCGACGTCGTGGCGACGCAGCAGCTCGATGCAGCCGATGGGGGTGCAGGGCAGCGAGCCGGGCTCGCCGAGCACCAGCTTGCCGAGGTTGGTCGGGTGCAGGCCGTCGACGTCCTTGTCGGCGTCCACGCGCGAGAGCAGCGCGAACTCGTCGAGGCCGGTGGGCTGCTGCACCAGGAAGCCGGTGCACGTCGGGTCGGCGTTCAGCTCGTCGATGACGGCCTCGACCTCGGCCTGCGTCGCGGTGGCGGGCAGGTCGACCCGGATCGACTCGATGCCGATCTCGGCGCAGTCCTTGTGCTTGGCGCCGACATACCAGTGCGAGCCCGGGTCGTCGCCGACCAGCACCGTGCCGAGCCCGGGGTGGACCCCGCGCTCGTTGAGGAGCTTGACGCGCTCGGTGAGCTCGGCCTTGATGATCTTGAGGGTCGCGGACCCGTCCAGTCGTTGTGCAGTCATCGGAGCCATCCTGTCAGTGGAAGAAGTGCCGGGTGCCGGTGAAGTACATCGTCACGCCGGCCGCCTTGGCTGCATCGATCGTGAGCTGGTCGCGCATCGAGCCGCCGGGCTGCACGATCGCCGAGATCCCGGCATCGATGAGCAGCTGCGGGCCGTCCTCGAACGGGAAGAACGCGTCGGAGGCGGCGACCGAACCAGCGGCCCGCTCCCCCGCTCGCTCGATCGCGAGCTTGCAGGAGTCGACCCGGTTGACCTGGCCCATCCCGACACCGACCGAGGCACCGTCCTTGGCGAGCAGGATGGCGTTGGACTTGACCGAGCGGCAGGCCTTCCAGGCGAAGGCGAGATCGGCGAGCAGCTCGGGCGAGGCGGCCTCACCCGTGGCGAGGGTCCAGGTCGACGGGTCGTCGCCGCCGCCCTCGACGGTGGCATCGACGTAGTCGCGCTCCTGCAGGAGCAGGCCACCCGAGATCGGACGCATCTCGACCTCGCCGGTGCCCATCGGCTCGCAGACGAGCAGACGGATGTTCTTCTTCGCCGCCAGCACCTCCACGGCACCCTCGTCGTAGCCCGGGGCGACGACGACCTCGGTGAACACGTCGGCGACCTGGTGGGCCATCTCCACCGAGACCGGCACGTTGGTGGCGATCACGCCGCCGAAGGCCGACACCGGGTCGCACGCGTGCGCACGGCGGTGGGCCTCGGCGACGTCGGCGCCGACCGCGATGCCGCACGGGTTGGCGTGCTTGATGATCGCGACCGTCGGCTCGTCGAAGGTGTACGCCGCGCGGCGGGCCGCGTCGGAGTCGAGGTAGTTGTTGTAGGACATCTCCTTGCCGTGGAGCTGGGTCGCCTGCGCCAGCCCGGTGCCCGTGCCGTTGAGGTAGAGCGCGGCGTCCTGGTGCGGGTTCTCGCCGTAGCGCAGCACCGTCGACTTCTCCCAGGTGCCACCGACCCAGGCCGGGAAGCCCGAGCCCTGCGAGGAGTCGGTGAGCACGTTGCCCATCCACGAGGCCACCGCGACGTCGTACGACGCGGTGTGGACGAATGCCTCCGCTGCGAGCCGCTTGCGCTCCTCGAGGGTGAAGCCGCCCGCGGCGACCGCAGCCAGCACGTCGTCGTAGCGGGCCGGGGAGGTCACGATGGAGACCGACGGGTGGTTCTTGGCAGCGGCGCGGACCATCGAGGGGCCGCCGATGTCGATCTGCTCGACGCACTCGTCGGGGCCGGCGCCCGAGGCGACGGTGTCGGTGAAGGGGTACAGGTTGGAGACCACGAGGTCGAAGGGCTCCACGCCGAGCTCGTCGAGCTGCGCCACGTGGGACTCCAGCCGGCGGTCGGCCAGGATGCCGGCGTGCACCTTGGGGTGCAGGGTCTTCACGCGACCGTCGAGGCACTCCGGGAAGCCGGTGAGGTCCTCCACCTTGGTGACAGGAAGTCCGAGGTCCTCGATCAGCTTGGCCGAGCCCCCGGTCGAGACCAGCGCCACGCCGGCCTCGTGGAGGCCGCGCACCAGGTCGTCGAGACCGGTCTTGTCGTAGACGGACACCAGTGCCCGCTTGATCGCGATCTGCTCGTTCATGACATCGCCTGCCTTGTTCGTCTGGACTCATCTTGGACAATGAGGGCCACCCAGGCGGTCGATGGCCACGCCGATCCCCGTGAGGGGGCACTCCCCGGTGGTTTCCCACCTGCGCCAGTCGTGTGTGCTGAGCCTAGTCGGATCGGGGCCGGGTGCCGAAACGGACCTGGCGACCCTCGAGGGCGAACCCCTCGCGCGCCATCCGTCCGACCGCCTCGACCAGCATCGTGCGCTCCGCGGCCTTGATGCGTTCGTGCAGGGTGGCGACGGTGTCGTCGGGCTCGACCCGTACCGCTCGTTGGTCGACGATCGGACCGGTGTCGACGCCGGCGTCGACGACGAACAAGGTGCAGCCGGTGACCTTCACGCCGTACGCGAGCGCGTCGGCCGGTCCCTGCATCCCGGGGAACGACGGCGACAGCGCAGGGTGGGTGTTGACCGTGATGGCGCCCAGGCGTGGGAGGTAGGTCTCCCCCACCAGCTTCATGAAACCGGCCAGCACCACGACGTCGGGCTCGTGGGCGGCCACCTGCTCGGTCAGCGCCGCGTCCCAGGCAGCGCGTGACGCGCAGTCCTGCACCCGGAGCACGAAGGTGGGGATCCCGGCGCGCTCGGCACGCGCCAGCGCCTCGATGCCCGGACGGTCCGCACCGACCGCCACCACGGTGGCGCCGTACGTCGGGTCGGCGCAGGCATCGATCAGCGCTTGGAGGTTGCTGCCGCTCCCCGAGACGAGGACGACGAGACGGGCCGGCTGCGTGGACACGCGCCGAACCTTAGTCGTCGAGGGAGATCTGGACCGGCAGTGCCCGGCGCTGCCACCACGTCATCGCCAGCCCGCCGAGCAGTCCCCCGATGCCGAACGACGCCACCGCGTGCAGCAGCACGTCGAAGGTGTAGGGCGCGACGTCCTGCATCCGGCCGGGTCCCACGGCGCCCCCGGCGAGCGCCGCGAACACTGCGAACGCGAGCCCGGCCAGCACGCCGCCCGCGCAGCCGTGCACCGCGCCTTCGTCGTAACGGGTGGTGGGATCGCCGCGCTGCACCCAGACCACCACGGCGAAGGCCACCAGCAGTGGCAGCGCGAAGAGCCACGCCGTCCACGCCGCGGTAGGGCCGTCGTCGGGCAGCGCCGCCAGCATCGGGAACGTCGGGAGCGGACCGAGCACCACGGCGCTCGGCGCCACCAGCGTGCCGGTGCCGACGGCGAAGCCGGGGCCGAGCAGGTAGGAGCCGGAGAAGGCGATCGCGTTGGGCACCAGCACCAGGCTGACCAGCACGATCAGGACAGCGGCACCGGCGTCGGTGTGCAGCTGCGACAAGACGTTGGCGGCAGTGCTCAGGTCGAGCACCAGGGCTGTGAGGAAGGCCACCGCCGACAACACCAGCCAGACCGTCAGGAGCCGTCGCGCGACACCGGCGGCCGACGCGACGATGAGCGGGAGCCGGCTGGCCCAGACCGCTGCCCGGCCCGAGCCGACGGCGACGGCGGGCGCACCGACGAAGAGGCACAGCACCAGCGACCAGGCCACCACGTGGGGGGCGCTGGGGGCGGTGGCGGGTGTGGCGGCCACCGAGACGGTGAAGACCGCGACGAGCACGTAGCCGACCGCGAAGAGGATCGCTGCCGTGGGCACCGTCAGGTCGCGCTGCCCGTCGGCGATCTGGTCGACGTCGGGGCCGTGGCCGGAGATCGAGGCCCCCACCCGCTGGCCGACCCGCCACAGCACCCATGCGCACACCAGGGTGATCCCGAGCGGCACGGCCGTGATCTCGACGCCCTCCACCCGCACGCCGGACCCGTGGCCGAGCAGCCACGCGAGCGCGCCCGTGCGGAGACCGTCGCGGGGAGCGCCGTGAGCGCCCCCGTCGGTGAGGAACCACCCGATCACGCCGGCGGCCAGGCACACGAGCAACGGGCCGAGGGCCGCCGCCGCCCCACCCAGGGTCGAGACCAGCACGAGGGGTCGTCGGGTGGCCAGGTCGTGGCCGACCTCGGACGCCGACCGCGGACCGGTCGACCTCGAGGTGGCAGGTGGCAGCACGGAAGTCATGGCTCCCCCATCTTCACGCGCACCGCCCGCCCCCGGCGGGTGCCACGCCGACCGGACGGCGCGGGGAGCGGTCGTCTACCGTGGTGCGGCCGACCGAAGTCCTCCTTGCACCGCGAAAGTGGCCCCACCCATGCGAGACCCCGAGCAGTTCGACGCGTTCTACGCCGACGCGCGCGAGCGCCTGCTCGTGCAGACCTTCGCGCTCACCGGCGACCTCTCCGCGTCGCGCCGAGCGGTGCGCGACGCCTTCATCGTGGCCTGGCACCACTGGCGCAAGAACGTCCGCCTCGACGACCCCGAGGCCGTCATCCGGCCGCACGCCTGGCGCCTGGCGCAGCGGCGTCACACCGCGCGGGTCTGGCACCGGGACAAGTCGATCGATCCTGAGGTGCGGGCCGTCCTCGACGCGCTCGGCAAGCTCAGCACCGCCCAGCGCAAGGCCCTGATCCTGACCCAGCTGGCGTCGGTGTCCATGCCCCAGATGGCGCGCGAGGTCGGGCTCCCACGTGAGGCCGCCGAGCGCGAGCTCCAGAGCGCCGCCGCCCAGGTGAGCATGGCCCTCGACATCTCCACCCCGGCCCTGCGCACGGCGTTCGACACGGTGGCCGCTTCCGTCATCGACACCGTCCACTGGCCGCGCACCACCATCGTGCGCCGCGCCGGTGCCGCCCGGCGTCGTACCCACACGACCCTGGGCGTGGCCGGCGCCGCGGCAGCGGTGCTCATCAGCGGCGCCGTGGTCACGAGCGCGAACGGCGTGCGCCCGACCCTCGACCGCGCGCCGACGGCCTCGTCCGCGGCCACCCCGGCGCCGGGACCGGTGATCCCGCCCCCGCCCGTCGAGGTGCTGCCGACGTCCGCGATGCTGCCGGCCGCTGACCTCTCGCACAGCTATCCCCGCAAGTGGAAGGCCACCAGCACCCACGGCAACGACGACGGCTCCGGGCTGGTGCTTCCGTGCCAGCTCGAACGGTTCGCCGACCCCCGGGGAGAGGCCGCCCTCGTGCGCGAGTTCGCTCCGGTCCCCGGGGCGAAGCGGACGGGGCTGCGCGCCACCCAGCTCGTCGAGGCGTCGAGGTCGGAGCGGCGCGCCGAGCGCACGTTCGACACCTTCACCGACTGGTTCGCGGGCTGCACCGACCTCCGGGTCCAGCTCCTCACCACCGTCACGCCCGAGCGGGTGGGCGAGGAGGCGTTGCAGGTCGTGCTGCGGTCGTGGGCCCGCCCGGTGACCACCTACGTCGCCACCGTCGCCCGCACCGGGCGCTACACCGCAGCCACGGTGTTCCGGGCCGCCGGTGACTCGACGCCCGACAAGCGGTCGGCCGCCAACGTGATCGCGGCTGCGGTCAACCGTCTCTGCGTGCTCGAGGGCGGCGGCGCCTGCGCCACCAAGCGTCCGGACCTGGCCGCACGCGACCCGCTCCCCGTCGGCGCGACCCCGGCGATGCTCGCCGAGATCGACCTGCCGCCGGTCGGCGACGTACGCAAGCCCTGGGTCGGCACCCAGCCCCGCAAGGCCGTCACCAACGACGCCGCCTCCGCCTGCGACAGCACGTCGTTCCGCGGCGAGTTCCGCGGCGCGCGGTTCAGCAACAACTCGACCCGGACCTTCGTGATCCCCGAGACGAAGCTGCCCCAGGAGTTCGGGCTCACCGAGACCGTCGCCTCGCTCCCGACCAAGCGGGCCAAGGCCCTGGTCGACCGGGTCCGCGAGCGGCTGTCGACCTGCTCGGACCGCGATCTCAACACCCGCGTCCAACGCCTCGTCCGCCTCGACACGGCCAAGACCTCGGTGGACGTCTGGCGCCTCGAGATCGAGGTCAGCGACACGCGCTCGGTCACCTTCTGGATGGCCATGCTCCGGGACGGCACCTCGGTGGCCCAGATCGGCTTCCTGCCGGCGCCAGGCGCCGACATGAAGGCAGGGTCGTTCGTCGCGCTGACCGATCGCGCCGCCCAACGCCTGGCCGAGCTGCCGTCGCCCCGCAAGGCCGGCGGCCGGGGCTGAGCCCTGCTGCCGCGGGGGCGGGGGCGGGCGCGGGGCGCATGTTACTGACTGTTGTGCGCACTACCCTGCGCCCACAACCGCTGGGCAGTACGCACAACGGTCAGTAACATCCCGTCGATCGATGCAACCCTGCCCCCGGGCCACGCGTATCCCCCTGTGACAGATCACCTCGACGAAAGGGGGCGGGCGCATGGACGAGACCGAGTTCGACGAGTTCTACGCCGCGTCGTACCGACGTCTGACGGGCCAGCTCTACGCGATGATCGGCGACCTGGACGAGGCGCAGGAATGCGTCCAGGAAGCGTTCGTCCGAGCCTGGGCCCATCGACGCACGCTCGACCGCACCGAGCATCCAGAAGCCTGGGTGCGCACCACGGCGCACCGCCTGGCCATCAGCCGCTGGCGACGTGTCGTCCGCTCCCGGCGCAGCCCCGACCGGGCTCTCGCCCGGCCGACGGCCACCGCCGCCTCCGACGAGACCCACGTGGCCCTCGTCGAGGCCCTCAGCCGGCTCCCCGAGCCGCAACGGCGCGCGATCGTGCTGCACCACCTCGCCGATCTGCCCGTGGCCGCCGTGGCCGCCGAGGTCGGCGCTCCCGAGGGCACCGTGAAGGCCCGGCTCAGCCGCGGCCGCGCAGCCCTCGCCGTCCTGCTGTCCGACGACGCCACGCTGTCCGGCGGTCTCAACGGAGGTCCCAGCCATGCCTGAGCACACCGACAACCCGTTCTCGTCCTTCGACCCGGAGGTCCCGGTGCCTCTCTCGCCCGCCGAGATCCGCCACCGCGGCGACCTGCGTCGACGTCGCACCACCGGCCTCGCCGTGGCCGGCGCGGTGGCCGCCATCGTCTTGATCGCCGCTCCTGTCGCGGTGCTGAGCGGCGGCGACGACCGAGCCGGGCTCCCCGTGGCGACCCAGACCCCGACGGACACCGCCCCGACGGCCGATGCGGCTCCGCTCGACGACACCGACGTCCTGGCCCCCAGCGACCTCCCGGCCCGCGAGCGCCTCGCCGACTGGACCGGCGTGGACCCCGGGACCGAGCCCGTCCTGCGGTGCTTCCCGGTCCCGTACTCCGTCCCGTCCATCGCCTCGGCCGCCGAGGCGATCCCGGCTCCGGATCCCTCGGTCACCAAGCCGAGCAGCACCCCGATCGCCCGGATGCGCACGGTGGTCCACCAGTTCGCCGACGCCGACGCCGCCTCCGGCGCCTATGCCGAGGTCGCCACTGCCCTGTCGACCTGTGCCGAGCGCATCGACGTCAGCGCCGGGAAGGGTCGCGATCGCGGCTCCTTCGCGGGGGCCGAGCACGTCGAGTGGCAGCTGTTCACTTACGGCGACCCGGAGCTCTGCACCGAGTGCGACGGCGCGTGGTTCGACCGCATGGGGGTGGCCCAGGTCGGCGACCGGTTGCTGCTGCTCTCCTACGCCGTCGCCGGCGGACCACTCCAGCCGGAGGGGCTCGAGGCGGACATGAGGGACCTCGTGCGGATCGCCGTCGACCGGGCGGCGCCAGGACCCACCACCACGACCGAGACCGGCAGCCCGACCGCACCCCCGCCGACCGAGGACGTCTCGGACTTCGAGCTGGCGCAGGGCTGGCCGGCGGACTCCGAGACCGAGCCGGGTGGCGACTTCGGGCTCACCGGGCCGAGCACGTCGATCGGGGCGTTCGACTACTCGGTGTGCAGCACGCCGCTCCCGCTCGACGACGTCCACGGCTCGCTGCGAGCGACGTGGACCAACGTCGAGGACTCCCGTTCCCGTGAGCTGCTGACCTTCGCCGACGCCCAGGCTGCGGTCGCCTTCATGGACCGCGCCCGCGACTTCTACTCCGGCTGCCCCGAGGAGGTGGGGTCGGACGGCTACACCTCGGTCCACGAGGTCCTGCCCACCGAGGTCGGTGGCCAGTCGTTCGCGGCGGTCAACACCTGGCGCTTCGACGAGGCCCCCGCGATCGGGCTCGAGGTGCTGCACTTCATCCGGCTCGGTCGAGCCGTGGTGATCGACACGACCTCCGGCGAGGGCTCGCGCACCGGCGCTCCGGCCGTGATCGACGAGATGAGCCGGGCCACCGCTCAGGTCGTGGTCGACCTCTGCCGCTTCACCGACGCCGGCTGCTGACGTCTCCGGCAGGAAAACAGCTGACCCGTCGCAAGTGCTCGCGACGGGTCAGCGGTGTGGTGCCGGGTGGATCAGAGGTTCTTCAGGATCTCCCGCATCAGCTCGGCGGTCTCGGACGGCGTCTTGCCGACCTTGACGCCGACGGCCTCGAGGGCCTCCTTCTTGGCCTGCGCGGTGCCCGAGGAGCCCGAGACGATGGCGCCGGCGTGGCCCATGGTCTTGCCCTCGGGTGCGGTGAAGCCGGCGACGTAGCCGACGACCGGCTTGGTCACGTTGTCCTTGATGAAGGCGGCTGCCCGCTCCTCAGCGTCTCCACCGATCTCGCCGATCATCACGATCGCCTTGGTGTCGGGGTCCGCCTCGAACGCCGCGAGGGCGTCGATGTGCGTCGTGCCGACGATCGGGTCGCCGCCGATGCCGATGGCGGTGGAGAAGCCGTAGTCCTTGAGCTCGTACATCATCTGGTAGGTCAGGGTGCCCGACTTGGACACCAGACCGACCGGACCCGTGCCCGCGATGGTGTGCGGGGTGATGCCGGCCAGCGACTCGCCCGGGGTGATGATGCCGGGGCAGTTCGGACCGATCATCCGGGTGGACTTGCCCTCGAGGTAGGCCCACACCTCAGCGGTGTCCTGGACCGGCACGCCCTCGGTGATGACGACGAGCAGGCTGATGCCGGCGTCGATCGCCTCGATGCAGGCGTCCTTGGTGAATGCCGGGGGCACGAAGACGACCGACACGTCGGCGCCGGTCTTCTCCATCGCCTCGACGACGTTGCCGAAGACCGGGAGGTCCTTGCCACCGAGCTCGACGCTCGTGCCGGCCTTGCGGGCGTTGACGCCGCCGACGATGTTGGATCCCGACTCGACCATGAGGGTGGTGTGCTTGGAGCCCATCCCACCGGTCATGCCCTGGACGATGATCTTGCTGTCCTTGTTCAGGTAGATGCTCACTGTGTTGTCCTCTTGATCTCAGGCGCTCTGCGAAGTGTGGGCAAGCTCGGCGGCCTTGTCGGCTGCGCCGTCCATGGTGTCGACGAGCGTCACCAGCGGGTGGTTCAGCTCCTCGAGGATCGCGCGACCCTTGTCCACGTTGTTGCCGTCGAGCCGGACGACGAGCGGCTTGCTGGCCGCGTCGCCGAGGATCTCCAGGGCACCCTTGATGCCGTTGGCGACCTCGTCGCAGGCGGTGATCCCGCCGAAGACGTTCACGAACACGCTCTTGACCTGCGAGTCGTTGAGGATCACGTCGAGGCCGTCGGCCATGACCTGCGCGTTGGCGCCGCCACCGATGTCGAGGAAGTTGGCGGGCTTGACGCCGCCGTGCGCCTCGCCGGCGTAGGCGACCACGTCGAGGGTCGACATGACCAGGCCCGCGCCGTTGCCGATGATGCCCACGGCACCGTCGAGCTTGACGTAGTTGAGGCCCTTGGCCTTGGCCTTGGCCTCGAGCGGGTCAGCGGCGTCCTTGTCCTCGAACGCAGCGTGGTCGGGGTGACGGAACTCGGCGTTCTCGTCGAGCGAGACCTTGCCGTCGAGCGCCTCGAGCTTGTCGCCGGCCAGACGGGCGAGGGGGTTGACCTCGACCAGCGTGGCGTCCTCCTCGATGAAGGTCTTCCACAGGGCGAGCACCGTGGTGACGGCCTGCTCGGTCAGCTCGGTGGGGAAGCCGGTCTCCGCGACGATCTCGCGGGCCTTGGCCTCGTCGACTCCGGTGCCGGCGTTGATGGCGATCTTCTTGATCGCGTCGGGGTTGCTCTCGGCAACCTCCTCGATCTCGACACCGCCCTCGATGCTGGCGATGCAGAGGTACTGACGGTTCGAGCGGTCCAGCAGGAAGGAGAAGTAGTACTCCTCCTCGATGGAGGCGGCCGGCGCGATGAGCACCCGGTGGACGGTGAGGCCCTTGATCTCCATCCCCAGGATCGCGGTGGCGTGCTGCTCGGCCTCGTCGGGCGTCTTGGCGAGCTTGACGCCGCCGGCCTTGCCGCGACCGCCGGCCTTCACCTGAGCCTTGACCACGCACACGCCGAGCTTCTCCGCAGCAGCGCGGGCCTCGGCCGGCGTCGTCGCGACGATGCCCGGAGCACCCGGTACGTCATGCTTGGCGAAGAGCTCCTTCGCCTGAAACTCCATCAGATCCACTGGTCCACCATGTCCTCGTTGTCGGGAGAGCGACCGGGACGGTCGCGTACGTATGTGTGGTAATCCCCGGGGCACGATAGTCCTCTGCGGACCGAGAGGGCGCGGGCAGGTCCCACCACCTGTGGTCCTCCACACGCCGCCCCTCCTCGATTTCGAACTCCGTGACCTGTCCGTTACAGTTCAGGTTCGCCCGTGCCGATACTCCGGACACGGGCGAGGTCACGAGGTCACTCGCCACCCCCCGAGGAGTCATCGGTTCATGGGTCATCACCGAGCGGAACGTCACGATCGACGTAGTCGACCCTCGGAGACCCCAGCCCCTGCTGCCGGCAGCTATGTCGGGCGCCGCGTGGCCCGACCGGTGGTTGCCGAGCCGGCGACTACCGCGCCGAGCATCGTGGCGGCTCTCGAACCGATCGTGACCCTCGAGCCGGTCGTGGCTCCGACGCCCGCTGCCCCCGGCAAGCGCCGCGCGGTCAAGCACGCCGAGCCTCGCGGGCACCGCCTCCGTCGACTCCCCTCTCCCCCGCTCCTGCTCGGTGTCGCCACGCTCGCCATCGCGGTCGTCGGCACCCTCGCCTCGGGCACCACTGCCCCGGTGGCGACCTCGGGCGAGTCACAGCTCGTCGCCCAGGCCCAGGTGCGTCCGCCCTCCGCCCTGAGCGGCGAGAGCGGCACCGCCTCGATCAACACCGTGCGGGGCCGCGAGCTCAGCCGCGACTCCGACCGCCAGGCGCTGCAGCAGGCCAGCGAGTCCGACCTCGTCGAGGCAGCCGAGGCCCAGGTCCAGGAGCGCAACGCCGCCCTCGGACAGCTCGCCGCCGCCGTCGAGAAGCAGGCCAAGCGGTTGAGCGACGACCGCTGGGTCGTCCCGCTCAACCCGGTCGTCCTGACTGCCCGCTTCGGCGACTACGGACTGTGGGCCAACTACCACACCGGTCTTGACTTCAACGGCGAGACCGGCGACCCGATCTACGCCATCGCCGCTGGTGTCGTGACGTCGGCCGGCTACGACGGCAGCTACGGCAACAAGACCGTGGTCACCCTCGATGACGGCACCGAGATCTGGTATGCCCACCAGACCAGCCTCTACGTCACGGTCGGCGAGCGGGTCGCCGCCAACCAGGTGATCGGCACCGTCGGCGCCACCGGCAACGTCACCGGATCCCACCTGCACCTCGAGGTCCGTCCCGGTGGCGGTGACCCGGTGGATCCGTTCGGCGCCTTCGGTCAGCACGGCATCAACCTGTAGGTCGCGACCGCACCGCATCTCGGTACGCCCGACGACCTATGAAGCTCTAGTGCGCATGCAAGCTCCGCGCTAGAGCTTCTCCACCGGCGCGTAGCGGAGGAGGAGGCGCTTGACGCCCTCGGAGCCGAAGTCGATCGAGGCGACGGTCTTGTCGGCCTGCCCTTCCAGGGAGACGACAGTGCCGAGGCCGAAGGAGTCGTGCACGACCCGGTCGCCTGGGTCCAGGCTCGGGATCTCGCGCGACGGCTTGGCCTTGGCAGCCGCGTCGGCACGGGCCGCGGCGGAGGAGAAGTTGCGCCGGCCGGCGCTGGTGGGCTGACCGAAGTGGGTGTAGGCCGGCGAGCTCGACGCGAGGTCGGGACGACCCCACCGGGTCTGGGCCGCCTCGGTGCGACGCCAGTCGACGAGGTCGACCGGGAGCTCGTCGAGGAAACGGCTGGCCGGGTTGTGGGCCGGGGCCCCGAACGACGAGCGCACCAGGGCGCGGGAGAGGTAGAGCCGCTCCCGGGCGCGGGTGATGCCGACGTAGGCCAGCCGACGCTCCTCCTCGAGCTCGGTCTGGTCGCCCAGTGAGCGCGAGTGCGGGAAGATGCCGTCCTCGAGACCGGTCAGGAAGACGGTCGGGAACTCCAGCCCCTTGGCGGTGTGCAAGGTCATCAAGGTGACCATGCCCTGGTCCTCGGGAGCATCCGGGTCGGGCTCGTCGGGGATCTGGTCGGTGTCGGCGACGAGGGCAACTCGCTCGAGGAAGTCCCCCAGCCCGGGGGTCAGCACCCCGGCATCGACGTCGGCGGGGTCCGCGCTCGGACCCGACACCGGGTCCTCGGAGAACTCGCGCGCGACCGCGACCAGCTCGCCGAGGTTCTCCACGCGTGTGGCGTCCTGCGGATCGTCGGAGGCCTCGAGCTCCTCGAGGTAGCCCGAGCGGGCGAGCACGGAGTCGAGGATGACGTCGGGGCGTTCACCCGCCTCCACCATCGACTGCAGCTCCTCGACGAGACCGACGAAGCCACGGATGTTGGTGAGGCTGCGCGTGGCCAGGCCCGGTGCCTCGTGGGCTCGACGCAGCGCCTCCCAGAAGGTGATCCGCTCGCGGTTGGCGAGCTCGTTGACGCACGCCACCGCGCGGTCACCGATGCCGCGCTTGGGCACGTTGAGGATCCGGCGCAGGCTCACCTGGTCGTCGGGGTTGGCGAGCATCCGCAGGTAGGCGAGGGCGTCGCGCACCTCACGGCGCTCGTAGAACCGCACCCCGCCCACGACCTTGTAGGGCATGCCGGTGCGGACGAAGACCTCCTCGAACACCCGCGACTGGGCGTTGGTGCGGTAGAAGATCGCCACGTCGCCGGCGCGCAGGCCCGCGTCGCTCAGCTTGTCGATCTCCTCGCTGACGAAGCGCGCCTCGTCACGCTCGTCGTCGCCGACGTAGCCGACGATCCGCTCGCCGTCGCCGGCGTCGGACCACAGACGCTTGTCCTTGCGGCCCTTGTTGTGCCCGATGACGCGGTTGGCCGCGGTCAGGATCGTCTGGGTGGAGCGGTAGTTCTGCTCGAGCAGGATCGAGGTCGCGTCGGGGAAGTCCTTCTCGAAGTTGAGGATGTTGCGGATGTTGGCCCCACGGAAGGCGTAGATCGACTGGTCGGCGTCACCGACGACCATCAGCTCGGCCGGCTCGACGCGCTCGCCCTCGAGCAGCGACCCCATGTCGTCGACCTGGGGGGCGCAGAGCTGCTGGATGAGGGCGTACTGCGCATGGTTGGTGTCCTGGTACTCGTCGACGAGCACGTGGCGGAACCGTCGCCGGTAGGTCTCGCGCACATCGGGGAACATCTGCATCAGGTGGACGGTGGTCATGATCAGGTCGTCGAAGTCGAGCGCGTTGGCCTCACGCAGGCGCCGCTGGTAGAGCGAGTAGGCCGAGGCGTAGGTCTCCTCGATCGAGTTGGTGGCGTCCTTGGCGACCTCCTCGTGGTCGCGCAGCTCGTTCTTGTGGTTGCTCACCCAGTGCAGCACCGGCCCGGGCTGGAAGCGGCGCGGGTCGAGGTCGAGGTCCTTGATCACCAGGGTCATCAGGCGCTTCTGGTCCTGGGCGTCGTAGATCGAGAAGTTGCTCTTGTAACCGAGCTTGACGATCTCCTTGCGCAGGATGCGCACGCACGAGGAGTGGAACGTGCTCACCCACATGATGCGGGCGCGCTTGCCGACCAGCTCCTCGACGCGCTCCTTCATCTCGGCCGCCGCCTTGTTGGTGAAGGTGATCGCCAGGATCGAGCCCGGGTGCGCGTTGCGCTCGGAGATCAGCCAGGCGATGCGGCGCGTCAGCACCCGGGTCTTGCCCGAGCCGGCGCCGGCCACCACCAGCAACGGGTGGCCCGCGTGGCGGACTGCGGCCTGCTGCGGCTCGTTGAGACCTGCGAGCAGCTCGTCGGCGGAGGGTCCGCGTCGCGTCGTGCGGGGCTCGGGGTCGACGAGGTCGAGGCCGAGCTGAGGGTGGGAGGGCGGCGTACTCATGCTGGCGCCCAGCCTACGGGCCACCCCCGACAGCAGGCTCAGGTGTGGACGGGCGCCCAGAACACTGCGACACACACGTTGAGGACCGACAGCGCGAGCAGCCCCATCCACAGCCCCTGCGGGATGGTGGGCTTGCGGGTGTTGGCCATCACGAGCACCAGCAGCACCAGAGCGACGAGGAGCTTGACGGCCACCTTGGCGTGGTTGACCGCGTCGTCGCCGGCCTCGAGGACCCCCACGAGGGCGAGCCCGGTGACGAAGGCGGTGCCGATCCCGTCACGCATCGCACTGGTGACTCGCTTCTCGCCCGGACCGGCCTGGACCAGCAGCCCACCGATCAGCGCCGCAAAGCCGAGGACGTGCAGGACCAGCAGGACGAGGCGCAGGATCTCCATGCCGCGCAGGCTATCGCCTCACCTAGAGCAGTCGTCGATCAGCGGCCCAGCGGGTGAGCTCGTGGCGCGAGGAGAGCTGGAGCTTGCGCAGCACCGACGACATGTGGGTCTCGACGGTCTTGATCGAGATGAAGAGCTCCTTGGCGACCTCCTTGTAGGCATAGCCCCTCGCGATCAGCCGCATCACCTCGCGCTCACGCTCGGTGAGCCGGTCGAGGTCCTCGTCGACCGCGCTGACCTCGATGGAGCCGGCGAAGGCATCGAGCACGAAGCCCGCCAGCCGTGGGGAGAACACCGCGTCACCCTCGGCGACGCGGGCGATGGCGGAGACGAGCTCAGGGCCGGTGATCGTCTTGGTGACGTAGCCACGGGCACCGGCGCGGATGGTCCCGATGACGTCCTCGGCGGCATCTGAGACCGACAGGGCCAGGAATCGTGACGTGGCCGATGCCGCCGCCGTCGTCCGCCGCATCACCTCTCCCCCGCCGCCGCCCGGCAGGTGCACGTCGAGCAGCACGACGTCGGGTCGGTGGGTCGCCACGGCCGCCACCGCGGAGTCGACGTCGGCGGCCTCGGCCACCACCTCGATCACGCCGGCACCTGCCGACTCCAGCTCGGCGCGGACCCCTCGACGGAACATGGCGTGGTCATCGACCACCACGACACTGATCAGCTCGCTCACGACTCACTCTTCTCTGCCTCAGGGGTGGGAACGGCGGCGGTCGGCAGGTGCAGGCGCACCTCGGTGCCCTCGGCGGGCGCCGAGCGGACCGCGGCGGTGCCGCCGTGACGCTGCATCCGATCGAGGATGCTGTGGCGCACGCCGTGCCGATCGGCCGGCGTGACCTCGGGGTCGAACCCGCGGCCGCGGTCGCGGACGAACACGTCGACAGCGGAGGCGCTGATCTCGGCGTAGACGTCGACCTGAGGCACGCCGGCGTGCTTGGCCGCGTTGGTCAGTGCCTCGCGCGCCGCAGCGACGATCGGGCGCAGGTGCTCCTCGAGCTGAGCATCGCCGACAGTGACCACGTCGACGGAGATGCCGTGGGCGTCCTCGATCTCGGCGGCCACCGCGCGCAGTGCACCGGCGACGGTGGTGTCGCTGCTCGCCTCACCGACGTAGAGCCACGCCCGCAGGTCGCGCTCCTGGGAGCGCGCCAGCCGCGCCACGGCGACGGGGTCGCTGCTGTTCTTCTGGATCAGGGCCAACGTCTGGAGCACCGAGTCGTGCAGGTGCGCGGCGACGTCGGCACGCTCCTGGGTGCGCAGGCGTTCGGCCCGCTCGTCGGTCAGCTCGGTCGCGAGGCGGAAGACCCAGGGCACCGCGACCACACCGATGCCTACGACTCCGAGCAGCGCAGCGACCGACACGTCGCGCGCCAGGCTGAGCGAGCCGGCCCGCAGGGCGAACAGTCCGAACGAGGCGACGATCAGCCCGAGGCCGACCGCGAGTCGCGCGTACGCCGCCCAGCCGCCCTCCCCGAGGACCACCCGGACCGGATCGACCCGTCCCGACGCATCCAGCCAGCGTTCGCGCTGCGCCTCGTCGGCCTGGCGCCACAGCAGGGCGACCCCGAGGACACCGACGACGATCGGCCACAGGACCGTGCCGCCACCGAAGGCCGCATCGACGGTGAACACCGCACCGATGCCCAGGGCGGCCAGGATCGCCACCGGACCGAGGTCTCCGAGGCGGCGGATCCGGCTCGGGCGCCGATCGCCGCGGCTCGCGCTCTCCAGGCCCGGAGCGGCGACCTCGAACGGCGACCGCACCGGCAGCATCACCCACAGTGCGCCGTAGAGGACCACCCCCAGTCCGCTGAGGACGGCGGTGACCAGGAAGCCGGCCCGCACCCAGACGACGGGCAGACCGAGGTGACGAGCGAGGCCTCCGGCGACGCCGCCCACGACGGCACTGCCGAGGTCGCGCGAGGCTCGGCGGGGGTCCGCAGCGAGCTCGGCGGGGTGGTTCTGCGTGGGCAGGCTCATGACCGCTCCATCGTCACACAACGACCGCACGGCTCCCCCGGCTCCGGACCCGAGTCCTACCCCGGTCCTACCCTGAGAGCTCCCGGCCGCAGACCAGGGCAGCCCCCGATGGCGCACGGCGCGCCCGACCACCACGCTGGAGCCATGACCACACCACCCGTGGAAGACCTCGGCCCCCGCGTCTCCGGCGAGGAGATGCGTGATCTGGGCCGGCTGCGCCGCAGCTCGTCGGACCGCCGCATCGCCGGTGTCGCCGGCGGCATCGCACGACACCTCGACATCGACCCGCTCGTCGTGCGGGTGACCCTGGTCGTGCTCGTGTTCTTCGGCGGCTCCGGCCTGCTCGTCTACGCAGCGTGCTGGCTGCTGGTCCCCTCCGACGACACCGGTGAGGCCGTCGTCCGACTCGATGCGCGCAGCCGTTCGATCGCGCTCCTGGTGGCCGGGGCGCTGGCCGCGCTGTCCCTGCTCGGCGACAGCCTGGGCGGATGGGGGTTCCCGTGGCCCGTGGCCGTGCTCGGCCTCCTCGTGCTCGTCTACCTCTTGGCGCGCGGCCGGGACCGGACTGCGCCGTCGGTCGCCCCCGGCCCCTCGCGACGCCGCGGACCGTTGCTCTTCGGCTACGCACTGGCGCTCATCGCGGTGGTGCTGGGCACGATGGGCATGATCGACGTCGCCGGCGCCGACGTGGCCCCGTCGGCCTATCCGGCCACCGCCCTCGCGATCTGCGGCGCGCTGCTCGTCCTGGGCGCGTTCTGGGGTCGCGGCGGAGGGATCATCCTCCTGGGCGTCCTGAGCCTCCTGGTCACCGCCGGCGTGTGCCTGGGCAACGAGATCTCCACCGGGAAGGTCGTCGCCGCCCCCACCACGGCCGCCGAGGTCCAGGCCGACTACCGCATCGACGCCGGCCAGCTCAGCCTGGACCTCACCGACGTCGAGGACCTCGCGGCCCTCGACGGTCGCACCATCACCGTGGTCGTCGAGCTCGGTCGGGCCGACGTCTACCTGCCTGCCGGGCTCGACGTCACCATCACCTCCGAGGTCGCGCTCGGAGACCGCTCCGTGCTGGGCGTCGACACCAGCAACGACTCCGGCACCACCCGCCTCGACGGTGGGACCGACGCTCCGAGCATCACCCTCGACGTGACCGTCGGTCTCGGCGCGATCCAGATCCGAGAAGGAGACAGCTGATGCAAGGCCGACACCCCGTGTCCATCGGCCACCTCGTCATGGGAGTGGCGTTCCTCGGCCTGGCGGTCGTGTGGTCGCTGATCGCCGGCGACGTGGTGCAGGACGACGACATCCGTTTCCTGCTGCCGCTCCCCTGGGTGCTGGGCGGGCTGGCCGGTCTGACCGCCCTGGTGACCTCCGAGCGACGTCGCAACCGGCGCAGCGCCGACAACGACGACACCGGCAGCCCCGGCAGCCCCGGCAGCCCCGGCACCGGCACCATGGAGCGATGAGCACTCCTTCCCTCGGTCGACTCACCACGATCCCGGCCCTCGAACGACCTGACCTGCTCGCCCAGCCCGTCGCCGCAGCCCTGGCGGGCTGGGCCGAGGCGCACCGGTGCGGCGTGGTGGAGATCGACCCCGCGATCGCCGACACCGCCGCGCTCTCCGAGGCCTACGCACTGGGCATGGACACCGGCGCCAACTGCGTGGTCGTGGCCGGACGTCGCGACGGCCAGGAGCGCGTGGCTGCGTGCGTCGTACGGGCCGACACCCGGGCCGACGTGAACTCGGTCGTCAAGCGGCTGCTGGACGTGCGCAAGGCCTCCTTCCTGGCCATGGACCGCGCCGTCGAGGACTCCGGCATGGAGTACGGCGGCATCACGCCGGTCGGGCTGCCGGCTGCCTGGCGCATCCTCGTCGACGAACGGGTGCTGGACATGGAGGTCGCGATCATCGGCTCGGGGGTCCGCCGCTCCAAGCTGCTGCTCCCCGGCGCCCTCCTGGGCGACCTGCCCGGTGCCGAGGTCGTGGCCGGACTCGCCGGGTAGCGAGCGCCGGGCCGGCGAAACCCGGTCGCGCCGTCCGCCCCCGGCTGCGTAACCTCGGTCGGTGCGCCACCTGCCTCTTGCCGACCCCGGCGTCGCCGACCATCGCTCTCCGGGACGGTTCCTGTGGTGGCTCGCGCGCGGCCAGTGGGTGACCCTGCTCGGCGGGATGGCGTTCGGCATCGTCTGGATGAGCTCACAGGCCGTGATGCCGTTCATCATCGGGCGCGCCATCGACCGCGGTGTCAGCGCCCGCGACGTGACCGCGCTGCTCCAGTACGCCGCGGTGATGCTGCTCGTGGGCCTGGTGCAGGCCGCCAGCGGGATCGTGCGGCACCGCTTCGCGGTGACCAACTGGCTCACCGCGGCCTACCGCACCGTCCAGCTCACCGTGCGCCAGACCGTCGACCTCGGTGGCACCCTGGCGCGCAAGGTGTCGACCGGCGAGGTGGTCGCCATCGGCAACAGCGACATCTCCCACCTCGGCCAGGTGATGGACGTCTCGGCCCGCTTCGCCGGTGCTGTCGTCTCCTTCGTCCTGGTGGCGGTGATCCTGCTCCAGACCTCGGTCGCCCTCGGGCTGGTGGTCCTGCTCGGGGTGCCGCTCCTGATGGTGCTCATCGGGCCGCTGCTCTCCCCGCTCCAACGGCGCAGTGCCGAGCAGCGCCACCTCATGGGCGAGCTCTCCAACACCGCCACCGACATCGTCGGCGGGCTCCGGGTGCTCCGCGGGATCGGTGGGGAGGACGTCTTCCTGGCGCGCTACCGCCGGGAGTCCCAGGCCACGCGGCGGGCGGGCGTCTCGGTCGCCCGGCTCCAGTCGGTCCTCGATGCGCTCCAGGTCTTCCTCCCGGGCGTGTTCGTGGTCGTCGTGGTGTGGCTGGGCGCGCGCTACGCGGTGTCCGGGCGGATCACCCCGGGCGAGCTCGTGGCCTTCTACGGCTACTCGGCCTTCTTGCTCATCCCGCTGCGCACCGTGACCGAGTACGCCGACAAGCTCATCCGCGGCCGGGTCTCTGCCGCCCGCGTGTGCCGGCTGCTGGCCCTGACCCCGGAGCACCCCGAGCCGGCGGTGCCGGCCGATCCGCCGCCCCCGCACGCGCCCCTCGTGGACCACCGGTCCCGCCTGCGCGTGCGCCCCCGCGCCCTGACCGCGCTGGTGTGCGAGCCGGCCGAGGACGCCGCGGTGCTCGCCGACCGGCTGGGCCTGTGCGCGCCCGAGCCGGACGACGCGGTCACGCTCGGAGGGGTGCCCCTGACGGCCCTGGGGCGTGCGCACGTACGCCGCCGCATCGTCGTGTCCGACACGGGTTCGGCGCTGTTCTCGGGTCCCCTCGGCGACCGTCTCGACGTCACCGGCGAGCAGGGCGGCGACCGGGTGGCTCGCGCGCTGGACACCGCCTCGGCCGACGACATCCTCGCGTCGCTTCCCGACGGCCTGGACACCGTGGTCGCCGAACGCGGCCGCACGTTCTCCGGTGGCCAGCGCCAGCGTCTCGTCCTGGCCCGCGCCCTGGCGGCCGACCCCGAGATCCTCGTCCTGGTGGAGCCGACCTCCGCGGTCGACGCCCACACCGAGGCCCGTATCGCCGCGCGGCTGCGCGACCACCGCGCCGGACGCACCACCGTGGTGACCACGAGCAGCCCGCTCCTGCTGGACGCGGTCGACGAGGTCGCGTTCCTGCGCAACGGCGTCGTGGTCGCGGTCGGCACCCACACCGAGCTGCTCCGTGACGTGCCCGCCTACCGCGCCGTCGTCACGCGTGAGGCGCAGGCGGCGCCCCAGCCGGGTGCGGTCCGATGAGCGTCGAGACCCGGCTCCCGGTCGCCGACAGCGGCTCGCTGCGCGGGTACGCCGTCGACCTCGCGCGGCGCCACCCGCGCCTGCTCGTGGCCGCGATCACGCTCCACGTCCTGGCCGCCGCTGCGGCGTTGGCCGCGCCACGCCTGCTCGGCGGCCTGGTGGAGGACGTCGAGCGCGGCACCACGGTGGCGACCGTCGACCGGGTGGTGCTGCTGCTGGCCGGCTTCCTGGTGCTCCAGACGGTCCTCACCCGCTATGCCCGGTTCCTGAGCCAGGTGCTGGGTGAGCAGGTGCTCGCCGAGCTGCGTGAGGACTTCGTGGCCAACACCGTGGCGCTGCCGGTGGGCGTCGTGGAGTCGGCCGGCTCCGGCGACCTCCTCACCCGCACCAGCCGCGACGTCGAGCAGCTCGGCTGGTCGGTGCGCTGGGCCCTCCCGGAGTGGGTCATCGCCGTGGTCACCGCGATCCTGACCTTCGCTGCGGCGCTCAGCGTCGGCTGGTGGGTCGCCCTGCCGTGCCTGCTCGGCGTCCCTCCCCTCGTGATCGGGCTGCGGTGGTACCTCGCGCGGGCCAAGGAGGGCTACCTGCGCGAGTCCGCGTCGTACTCCCAGATCAGCGCCACCCTGACCGAGACGGTGGAGGGTGCGCGCACCGTGGAGGCCCTCGGGCTCGGACGCGACCGGATCACCGCGGTCGACGCCGATGTCGCCGCCTCCTACCGGGCCGAGCGCTACACGCTCTACCTGCGCACGGTGTTCTTCCCCAGCATGGAGCTGAGCTACCTCATCCCCACGGTGGGGACCCTCGTCGTCGGCGGCCTGCTCTACCGCCAGGGCAGCGTGTCCCTCGGCGACGTCACCGCGGCGGTCCTCTACGTCCAGCTGCTCATCGACCCGGTCGACCGGATCGTGTCGATCCTCGACGAGCTGCAGATGGGGGCCGCGTCGCTGGCCAGGCTCCTCGGGGTCGCGCAGGTGCCCGACGACCGCACGGTCTCCGGCAGCACCCCGACCGGAGAGGACCTCGACGTCACCGACGTGCGCTTCTCCTACGTCGAGGGGCGCGACGTGCTGCACGGGGTCGACCTCACGGTGCGCGCCGGCGAACGCATCGCGATGGTGGGACCCTCCGGTGCCGGCAAGTCCACGCTCGGGCGGCTGCTGGCCGGCATCCACCCGCCCCGCACCGGAGCGGTCGAGGTCGGCGGGGTCGCCCTGGTCGACCTCCCCCTCGAGCACCTGCGCGGGCACGTCGCCCTGGTCACCCAGGAGCACCATGTGTTCGTCGGCACGATCGCGGAGAACCTCGCCCTCGCCGCCCCGCCCGGCGCCACCGACGACGACGTCCGCGGCGCCCTCGTCGCCGTGGACGCCTGGGAGTGGGTCACGGCCCTCCCCGACGGCGTCCGGACCGTGGTGGGCTCGGGAGGTCGGCAGCTCACCGCCGCCCAGGCCCAGCAGGTCGCGCTGGCCCGCCTCGTGCTCGCCGACCCGCACACGCTGGTGCTCGACGAGGCCACCTCCCTCATCGACCCCCGCGCGGCCCGCCACCTCGAGCGGTCCCTGGCCGCCGTGCTCGAGGGCCGCACGGTGATCGCGATCGCGCACCGGCTCTTCTCGGCGCACGACGCCGACCGGGTCGCGGTGGTGGAGGACGGCCGGATCTCCGAGCTCGGGTCGCACGACGAGCTGGTCGCCGCCGACGGCTCGTACGCCGCCCTGTGGCGCAGCTGGCACGGCTGAGCCCCTCCACCGGGGCGTCCGCTCCCGTCGAAACGTCGAATCACCGGTGTTGTTGATAAATTCTCATCGCGATGAGCCGGGCAAAGACGACCACCAAGCCCGCATTCCGTGGAGACATCCAGGGCATGCGGGCGCTTGCTGTGCTCGCAGTCATCGCCGCGCACGCCGCAGTGCCCGGGATGCGCGGTGGATTCGTCGGCGTCGACGTCTTCTTCGTGATCTCCGGCTACCTGATCACCCAGCTCATCATCAAGGGCATCGAGGCCGACGGCCGCTTCGCGATCGGCACCTTCTACGCGCGCCGCGCGCGCCGGATCATGCCTGCCGCCACGGTCGTGCTGACGATCACCGTCCTCGCCTCGGTGGCCTACTTCAACTTCATCGACGCCCTCGACGCCACCCGCGACGCGGTGTGGACGGCGTTCTTCGCCGCCAACGTCCGCTTCGCCACCCAGGGCATCGACTACTTCTCCCTGGAGGAGTCCCCCTCCCCCCTGCAGCACTTCTGGTCGCTGGCGGTCGAGGAGCAGTTCTACCTCGCCTGGCCGCTGCTCGTGGGGCTGGCGGTGCTCCTCACCTGGCGCTGGCGCCGTCCGGGGGTCGCGCCGCTCAAGACCCTGGCTCTGTTCGCGATCGTCGGCGGGGCGATCAGCTTCGCCTGGTCGATCCACCGCACCGCCCAGGAGCCGACGGCGGCGTACTTCTCGACCTTCACGCGCACGTGGGAGCTAGCTGCCGGCGCCCTGCTGGCCATCGCGGTCGCGGCCGGCGCCCGGATCAAGTGGCGCTGGCTCGCCGAGCCGCTCGCCCTGGTCGGCATCGGTGCGATCAGCTGGTCAGTGGTCTTCTACGACGAGTCGATGGCCTTCCCCGGTTACGAGGCCGGGCTGCCGGTCGGTGGGACGGTGCTGCTCCTGCTCGCCGGCACTCACGCCGGTGGGCTGCCCCTCTTCTCCCGGCTGCTCGCCACCGCGCCGATGCGACAGATCGGCGACTGGTCCTACTCGCTCTACCTCTGGCACTGGCCCCTGATCGTCATCCCCACCGTCCACCTGGGGCGCGGCCTCGGCGTGACCGAGACCCTGATCGCTGTCGCGCTGACCTTCCAGCTCGCCTTCCTCACCTACCGCTTCGTCGAGCAGCCGTTCCGCACCGGCACATTCTGGCGCGTCCGCGCTCGCGGGCTCGTGCTCTACCCGCTCTCGGTCGCCCTCGTGGTCCCGGCCGCCCTGGGCGGCCATGCCTTCGCCCAGTGGCAGGGCACCGAGCACGGCAACGACCCCGCGGTCACCGTCGAGGAGTTCGGGGTGACCGGTGACGAGGTGCTCGGCCTCGTGCGGGCCTCGGTGATCGCCGCCCAGAGCCAGACGCCGATCCCCAGCGACCTCACCCCCGACCTGATCGACCTCGGCGACGACATCGCCCCGGTCGGCGAGTGCAACTACATGCGTCCCGAACGGCCGCTGTGCCGCGGGGGCGACGTCAACTCCGCCAAGGTCATCGTCGTCACCGGCGACTCCCACGCGCGTGCCTGGATCCCGGCGATCGAGCAGGTCGCGGAGAAGGCCGGCTACGCGACGTACTACCTGGTCAAGCAGCAGTGCACCGCAGCCTTCGTCGACCCCGGCCGCCTCGGCACCGGCGACCCGTGGCCGGAGTGCGAGGAGTTCCACCAGTGGGTCGTCGACCAGGTGACCAACCTGAACCCTGACCTGATGGTCGTGGCGACGAGCCCGCCGCCGACCGGCGTCTACGACGACGAGGGCAACCTGCTGACCCGCAACGACGACGTCGTGGCCAACGTGGCCTCCGGCTTCGACGACATGTTCGCCGCCTACCTGCCGCTGGTGAAGCGCATGGTGCTGCTCTCCGACGTGCCGCGACTCCCCGTGGAGCCCGGCCCCTGCCTGGCCCAGCCCGGGGCGATCCTGGCCGACTGCGTGTTCTCGCCGACGAGCTGGAGCGAGACCAACCGCCAGGTCTCCGAGGATGCCGCCGCCCGCGCCGGGGTCCCGTCGGTCGACCCGACCCCGTGGCTCTGCGCCGACTCGCTCTGCCCGGTCGTCATCGGCTCCACGATCGCCTACCGCGACCGCGGGCACATCAGCGCCACCCGAGCAGCCGAGCTGTGGGGGCCGCTCGGGGTCGAGCTGGGGCTGCTCGACGAACCGAAGCGGCGCGAGCCCGAGGAGTCGCCGACCCCCACGCCGTCCGACGAACGGGTCAAGGACCCGGAGGGTCGCCGCAAGGCGGCCTCCGGCCGCTGACGCAGCCGGAGACCGCAGCCCTCAGAGCCCGGAGATCCGCACGCCCGAGTGCACCTTGTAGCGCTTGTTGATCGAGATCAGGACCGCGGTGAGCGGCTCGAGCTGACGGGCCAGCCGCAGCTTGCCGGCATCGATGCCGTCGCGGCTGGTCACCGACCGGGCCAGCTCCATGACCACGGCCTTGGCCTCGGCGTCGTCGCCGCAGACCAGGACGTCCTCGTGGTCGAGGTAGTCGTCCTCGCCCCACAGCGTCACCGCGGACACGTGGTGGAAGGCGCCGACGACCCGGGACCCGGGAGCGAGGCGCTGGGCGGACTCCGCCGCGGACCCCTCCCCGCCGTCGATGACCCGGCCGTGGGGACCTGCCTTGTCGAAGGCAAGCGGGTTGACGCACGACACCACGATCGTGTCGTCGAGCGGGAGCGTCGCCACCAGCTCGTCGTGCCCGTCGTAGGGCACCGCGAGCAGGACGACGTCGGCCCCGGCACAGGCCTCGACGTTGGAGGCTCCGGTCACCTCCCCGGCACCTTCGACGCCGACGAGACGCTCGCTGACCTCGGCCGCGACCGGCCCGGCCTTCTCGGCGGAGCGGGAGCCCAGGACGACGGTGTGGCCGTGCCGGGCGAAGCGGTAGCCGAGCCCCTTGCCCTGCGGGCCGGTGCCTCCGATGACGGCGATGCGGTACGACACGTGCTCTCCTCGACGACAGACGATTGGTGCGATGGCTGATGTGGAGCATCCCATTGACGCTGCTCGCCCGGAGGGAGGGTCCACCGGCGCTATCGTGACAGCGCCGGTGCCCCTACCTCTCCTGGAGTCGTCGTGAAGCTGTCCACCCCGCTCGTCTACTCCGGCAACCCCCGGGAGTCCGCAGACCAGGTCGTCAGCCTCGAGAAGGCCGGCCTCGACATGGTGTGGGTGGCCGAGCCGTACGGCTTCGACGCCCCGACGCTCATGGGCTACCTGGCCGCCAAGACCGAGACCGTCGAGATCGCCGCCGGCATCCTCAACGTCTACTCGCGCACCCCCGGGGCGCTCCTGCAGACCGCGGCCGGGCTCGACAACGTCTCGGGCGGTCGCGCCGTCATCGGTCTGGGCGCCTCCGGCCCGCAGGTCATCGAGGGCTTCCACGGCATGCCCTACGAGAAGCCGCTGGCCCGCACGCGGGAGGTGATCGAGCTGCTGCGCATGGGACTTCGTCGGGAACCACTGGTGAGCAACGGCATCTTCACCCTGCCGCTCCCGGCCGACCAGGGGCTCGGGCTGGGCAAGCCTCTCAAGCTGCTCAACAAGCCCGAGCGTTCCTCGATCCCGCTGTGGGTCGCCGCCCTCGGCGAGAAGAACGTCGAGATGACCGCCGAGATCGCCGACGGCTGGCTGCCGTTCCTGTTCCTGCCCGAGAAGGCCACGGCGGTGTGGGGTGACGCTCTGGCTGCCGGTGCGGCCAAGCGCTCCGCCGACCTCGGGCCCCTCGAGATCTGCGCCGGCGGGATGCTCGCGATCGGCGACGACGTCAAGGGCATGCTCGACTTCATGCGCCCCCTCTATGCCCTCTACGTCGGCGGCATGGGCGCCCGGGGCAAGAACTTCTACTTCCAGATGGCCTGCGAGTACGGCTACGAGGAGGCCGCCACGAAGATCCAGGACCTCTACCTCAACGGCAACAAGCGCGACGCCGAGGCGCACGTGCCCCTCGAGTGGCTCGAGGCCAGCAACCTGGTCGGGCCGGCGTCCTACGTGCGCGAGCGCATCGCCGCCTACGCCGAGGCCGGCGTCACCAACCTGTCGATCGCACCGGCGTCGGCCGACCCGGCCGCCGACGTCGCCCAGGTCAAGGAGTGGGTGTCCTGATCAGTCGCGCGAGAGCGAGCGGGTGATCACCGCGTTGGCAGCGCTCTGGAAGCCCGACACCACGGCTTCGAGGGTGAGCCGACGCAGCTGGGCCACGGTCTGCTCGAGCTTGCGCGCGTCCTCGGGTGACGCGGGCTGGCGGCGGTAGGGCTCGAGGATCTGGGTGTGCAGCAGCGTGGTGAGCTCGTCGGCCAGCGCCTCCATGTGGCGGCGGATCGCCTGCTCGGCCAGCCCGAGGGTCTCCTCGGGCACGTCGACGTCGAGCATCTCCACCCCCACGTGCAGGTGCGGCAGCGCGATGAACTCCTCGCCGTCACGCTTGATGCTGCCGATGACCTCCAGGATCCGCAGGTCCCCCTCCGACAGCGACCTGCCCGCCTTCTTCTCCAGCTGACGCAGACCCAGGCGCGCCGGAGGCCCTGAGGTCCACGAGGTCAGCATCGCCCGTTGCAGGGCCAGCTCCTCGACGCCGGCGTCGTCGGGCACCGCGGACAGGATCCGTTCGATGGCCTGGAGGGTGAAGCCGTGCTCCTGCAGCGCCCGGAGCAGCTCGAGGCGGGCCCGGTGCACGGGCCCGTAGTAGGCGATCCGGCCCTGACGCACCGGAGCCGGGATGAGTCCGAGGCTCGCGTAGTAGCGGGTGGTGCGCACGGTGGTGCCGACCGCGGTCGACAGCTCGTCGATCGTCAGCAGCTCGGCCGCGCCAGGTGCTGTGCTCATGACGATGACAGTAGTACTGTCACACCATCGATGGCGAGAACACGCCCGCCACCGCCCGAACCTGACCAACCGGAAGGTGCCACCCATGCCCGAGACCCCGTCCATCTACGAGCAGGAGCACCACGACTTCCGCGCCACCGTGCGGGCGTTCATGGAGCGGGAGGTCGTGCCGTTCCACGACCAGTGGGAGAAGGACGGGCAGGTGAGCCGCGAGGTGTGGAAGAAGGCCGGCGACCAGGGCCTGCTCTGCTTCGACGCCGACGAGGAGTACGGCGGGGGCGGGATGAAGGACTTCCGCTACAACATGATCGTGGCCGAGGAGATCTCCAAGGTCGGCGCCAGCGGGCTCGGGTTCCCGGTCCACACCGACATCATCGTCCCCTACATCAGCGGCCTCGGCACGGACGAGCAGAAGCAGCGCTGGCTGCCCGGGCTGGTGAGCGGTGACCTCATCTCGGCCATCGCGATGACCGAGCCCGGCGCCGGGTCCGACCTCCAGGGCATCCGCACCAGCGCCGTCGACAAGGGCGACCACTACGTCCTCAACGGCTCCAAGACCTTCATCTCCAACGGGATCATGAGCGACGTGGTCATCGTCGTGTGCCGCACCGATCCCGATGCCGGACACCAGGGCATCAGCCTGCTCGTCGTCGAGCGCGGCATGACCGGCTTCGAGCGCGGCCGCAACCTGGACAAGATGGGGCTCAAGGCCCAGGACACCGCCGAGCTCTTCTTCGACAACGTCGAGGTGCCCAAGACCAACCTGCTCGGCGAGGAGGGCCAGGGCTTCATCTACCTGATGGAGAACCTCCCGCAGGAGCGCATCTCGATCTCGGCGATCGCGATCGCGGCGATGGAGCACGTGATGACGCTCTGCCTCGACTACGCCAAGGAGCGCCAGGCGTTCGGCAAGCCCATCGGCTCCTTCCAGCACAACCGCTTCATGCTGGCCGAGATGGCCACCGAGGTCTACATCGCCCGACTGTTCGTCAACGACTGCGTGCTCAAGCTCAACCGCGGCGAGGTCGACCCGAGCCTGGCCTCGATGGCCAAGTGGTGGACCACCGAGCTGCAGAAGAAGTTCGTCGATCAGGGCGTGCAGCTGCACGGCGGCTACGGCTACATGGCCGAGTACCCGATCTCCAAGGCCTACGTGGACTCCCGGATCCAGACGATCTACGGCGGGACCACCGAGATCATGAAGGAGATCATCGGCCGGATGCTCGGCGTCTGACAAGATCGTGACGCACGTCACGCCCGATCCCTTCAGCATCAGGAGACGCACATGACCCAGGACGTCCTCACCAAGCGCGCCGAGATCGAGGAGCAGGTCGCCGGCCGCACCCTCGTGGACGCGTTGGCCGACACCGTCGAGAGGTACGCCGACGAGCCGGCGTACTCCGACAAGCACGGTGTCGCCGAGGGCGAGACCTGGCGCACCCTGACCTGGAGCGAGACGCGCGACACCGGTCTCGACGTCGCGGCGGCTCTCATCGACGTCGGGGTGGCAGCCGGCGACCACGTCGCGATCATGGCCACCAACCGCATCGAGCACGTGGTGGCCGACATCGGGGCCGTGCACGCCGCAGCGACACCGATGTCGATCTACAACACGCTCTCGGTCGAGCAGGTCGCCTTCGTGGCCGGCCAGTCCGAACCCACCGTGGCAGTGCTGGAGAACGCCGACCACCTCGCCCGCTGGTCGCAGGCCATCGCCGAGTCCACGAGCCTGCTCAAGGTCGTCGTCATCGACGCCGCCGCGGTGCCCGAGGGCGACCTGTACGTCGCGTGGAGCGACTTCATCGCCGCCGGCGCCGAGAGCCGGGCCGCTCAGCCGGAGGTGGTCACCGCGCGCGCAGCCGAGCTCACGCCGGACTCGCCGGCCACCATCCTCTACACCTCCGGCACCACCGGACACCCCAAGGGCGTCGTGCTCACGCACCACAACGTGCTCTACGAGGTGGTCAGCACCCTCGAGGGCGCCGGCCTCGAGGAGCCGCAGCGCCAGGTGAGCTATCTGCCGTTCGCCCACATCGCCGAGCGCACCCTGGGCATCTACGCCCCGATCTTCATGGGCGGGCACGTCCACACCATCGGTGACCCTGCCGAGCTGCTGGCCACCTTGGGCGAGGTGCACCCGACGTCGTTCTTCGGGGTGCCGCGTGTGTGGGAGAAGATCAAGACCGGCATCTCCGCCAAGCTCGCCGGCGACCCCGACCCGGCCAACGTGAAGATGGTGCAGGACTCGATGGCCGCCGGGCTCGCCTGGGTGGAGGCCCAGCAGGTGGGCGGCACGATGACCCCGGAGATCGAGCAGGCCTACGCCGAGGCCGATGCTGCCATCCTCGGGTTCCTCAAGCTGTTGCTCGGCCTCGACCAGGTGGTGTGGGCCGCGTCGGCCGCGGCCCCGATGCCGCTGGAGGTCGCGAAGTTCATGGCCGGCCTCGGGATCAAGGTCTTCGACGTCTACGGCATGACCGAGACGTGCGGGGCGGTCACCGCCAACGGCCCGAAGGGCTTCAAGCTCGGCACCGTCGGGCGGGCGACCCCCGGCATGGAGGTGACCCTCGGCGAGGACCGCGAGGTGCTGGTGCGCGGACCGGTCAACACCTCGGGCTACTACCGCGCCGAGGACAAGACCGCCGAGCTGATCGACGCCGACGGCTGGGTCCACACCGGCGACATCGGCACCCTCGACGATGACGGCTTCATCGCGATCGTCGACCGCAAGAAGGAGCTGATCATCACCTCCTCCGGCAAGAACATCGCGCCGTCCAACATCGAGAACTACCTCAAGGAGTCCCCGATCATCGGTCACGCGATGGCCGTCGGGGACGGTCGGCCCTACGTCGTGGCGGTGCTGACCCTCGACGGCGAGGTCGCCCCGGTGGTCGCCGAGAAGATGGGCATCGACTTCACCGACCTCGCCGACCTGGCCGCGAAGCCGCAGATCCTCGCCATGGCCCAGGCCGCTGTCGACGCCGCCAACGAGCGGCTCTCGCGCCCCGAGCAGGTCAAGGCCTTCGAGCTCCTCGGCACCGAGTGGACCGCGGAGTCCGAGGAGCTGACCCCGACGCTGAAGCTCAAGCGCCGGGTGGTCAACACCAAGTACGCCGACATCCTCGAGCGGCTCTACGGCTGAGCCGATGAACCGTAACCTGTCGCGCCGCTGGATCGCTCCGCTCGCCGTCGTGCTGATCTGGTTGTTCATCGGCGGCCCCCTGGGGTCCTTCTCCGGCAAGCTGGCCGAGGTGCAGGAGAACGACAACGCGGCGTTCCTCCCCCAGTCCGCGGAGTCGACCCTGGCTCTCGACACCCTGCTCGACTTCCAGGAGACCGAGACCATCCCGGTCACCGTGGTCGCCAAGCGGGCCGGCGGACTCACCGCGGCCGACCAGGAGGCCCTGGCGACCACCGCCACCGATCTCGCCGAGATCGACGGCGTGGTGCCCGGCCCGGGAGGGGTGGGCGAGCCGTTGCTCTCCGCCGACGGGGAGGCCGCACAGATCGTGGTCCGCCTGGGGCTGAGCGACGGTGAGGAGATCCGGGCCGCGGTGCTCGCGATCCGCGAGGTCGTCGCCGACGCTCCCACCGCAGCCGGCCTGACGGTGCTGGTCGGTGGGCAGGGCGGGGTCCTGGCCGACTTCGTGGACGCCTTCGGGGCCATCGACGGCCTGCTGATCCTGGTGGCCCTCGGAGTGGTGCTCCTGATCCTGGTCGTCGTCTACCGCACCCCGGTGCTACCGCTCACCGTCCTGGTCTCGGCGGTCCTCGGTCTCGGGGTGTCCTCGGCCGCGGTCTACGGCCTGGCCAAGGCCGACCTGCTCGACCTCAACGGTCAGAGCCAGGCGATCTTGTTCATCCTCGCGATCGGCGCAGCGACCGACTACGCGCTGCTGCTGGTCGCCCGGTTCCGTGAGGAGCTGCGCGACCACGAGTCGTCCTACGACGCGATGGTGGCTGCCTACAAGGGCGTGCTCGAGCCGATCGCCGCGTCGGGGCTCACCGTCATCCTCGGACTGCTGTGCCTCCTGCTCTCCGACCTGTCGAGCCTGGCCGGGCTCGGCCCGGTGGGAGCGATCGGGATCGCCGGAGCGATGCTCTCCTCCCTGACGCTGCTTCCCGCTGCGCTCGTGCTGCTCGGCCGGCGCGCGTTCTGGCCGTTCAAGCCCGCCTACGGCTCGGAGCACCACGACGCCGAGGGCGTGTGGGGTCGCGTGGCGGGATGGGTGCGCGACCACTCCGTGCGGGTCGCGGTCATCACCACCGTCGTGCTGGCGGTCTTCGGCGGCTTCGCCTTCACCCTCAACGAGGAGCCGGTGCCCCAGACCGAGCTCTTCCTCACCGCCGAGGACTCGGTGGACGCCCAGGAGATCCTGGACGAGCACTTCGAGTCCGACGCCTCGAGCCCGGCGCAGATCGTCGTGCCGACCAGCGAGCTGGCCGCCGTCATCGGCATCGTCAGCGGCATCGACGGCATCGCCGCCGACACCGGCCGGGGACAGCCCTCGGTGTTCCCGCTGCCCGACAGCAGCGACCCTTCGGAGCCGGCATCGGTCGACGGGCAGAGCATCCTCTTCGCGGCCTTCTCCGACCCGGCCGACTCCGCTGCCGCGACCGACACCCTCGTGCGTCTGCGTGCCGAGCTGCACGACGTCGACCCCGACATCCTGGTCGGCGGCGCCACGGCCATCCAGTACGACACCCGCGAGACCACCGCGCGGGACCGTGCTGTGGTGATCCCCGCCATCCTGCTCGTGATCTTCGTGGTGCTGGCGCTGCTGCTGCGCTCACTGGTCGCGCCACTGCTGCTCATCGTGGCCAACGTGCTGTCGTTCGCCGCCACGATCGGCGTCAGCGCGCTGCTGTTCAACCACGTCTTCGGCTTCCCCGCGAGCGACCCGTCGACGTTGCTGATCGCCTTCGTGTTCCTCGTCGCCCTCGGCATCGACTACTCCATCTTCTTGATGACGCGGGTGCGGGAGGAGACCGTGAAGCGGGGCACGCGACCCGGGATCATCAAGGGCCTCCAGGTCACCGGCGGCGTGATCACCTCGGCCGGCGTGGTGCTGGCTGCGACCTTCGCGGCCCTCGGCGTGGTCCCGATCCTGTTCCTGGCGCAGATCGCCTTCATCGTCGCCTTCGGCGTGCTGCTCGACACCCTCGTGGTCCGCTCGCTGCTGGTCCCGGCGATCGCCTACCGCATCCAGGGCCCGCTCTGGTGGCCGAGCAGGCTCGACCGATGAGGTGGACAGCTGTCTGATGAGTGGGACCGGGGCACCGCGCACGGCGTCGCGCGGTTACCGTGACTCACGATGACCGCGCATCCGGGCCAGGTGCCCGACACCCCTACACCTCAGCAGGTACGCCGAGCCCTGGCGCGCGCCGAGCGCGGCGCAGCCCTGGACGTGGCCGAGGCGACCGCCCTCCTCGCCGCGACCGGCGCCGAGCTGGACCGGCTGACCGCGGCCGCCGCGCGGGTCCGCGATGCAGGCCTCCTGGCCGCCGGTCGCCAGGTCGGGGGCCGTGGCGTCGTGACCTACTCCCCCAAGGTGTTCATCCCGGTCACGACCCTGTGCCGGGACCGCTGTCACTACTGCACCTTCGTCGAGACGCCGGGGCAGCTCCAGCGCGCCGGCAAGGCGATGTTCCTCTCGCCCGACGAGATCCTCGACATCGCCCGCCAGGGCGCCGAGCTGGGCTGCCTGGAGGCGCTGTTCACCCTCGGCGACCGTCCTGAGGACCGGTGGCCCGAGGCCCGCGAGTGGCTCGACGAGCAGGGCTACGACTCTACGCTCGCCTACGTGCGTGCGATGGCGGTGCGGGTGCTGGAGGAGACCGGCCTGCTCCCCCACCTCAACCCCGGCGTGATGACGTGGGAGGAGATGAACCGGCTCAAGCCGGTCTCCCCGTCGATGGGGATGATGCTCGAGACCACCTCGCGCCGCCTCTACGAGACCAAGGGCGAGGCGCACCACGGCTCCCCCGACAAGGACCCCGACGTACGCCTGCGCGTCCTCGAGGACGCCGGCCGGCTCGCGATCCCCTTCACCACCGGGCTGCTGGTCGGCATCGGGGAGACGCTCACCGAACGGGCCGAGACGATCTTCGCGCTGCGCAAGGTCTCGACCCAGTTCGGGTCCGTGCAGGAGATCATCGTCCAGAACTTCCGGGCCAAGCCCGACACCGCGATGCGGCACACCGACGACCTCGGCCTCGAGGAGTACCGCGCAGCGATCGCGGTCACCCGTCTCGTGCTCGGGCCGAAGGCGCGCATCCAGGCGCCCCCCAACCTCGTGGACCTCGCTGAGTGCCGGGCGCTGCTCGACGCCGGCGTGGACGACTGGGGCGGCGTCTCTCCCCTGACGCCCGACCACGTCAACCCCGAGCGCCCCTGGCCCTCGCTCGAACGACTCACCGCGATCACCGAGGAGTGCGGCCTCGAGCTCGCTCCCCGGCTGACCGTGCACCCGGAGTACGTCCGCGCCGGAGAGCCCTGGCTCGACCCGCGCGTCTCCGCGCACGTCGCCGCCCTGGCCACCGACGAGGGCCTCGCCCGCCCCGGCGTACGGCCGGTCGGCCTGCCGTGGCAGGAGCCCGACGGCGGGTTCGAGTCCGTGGGCCGCACCGACCTGCACGCGGCCGTCGACACCGAGGGCCGCACCGACGACCGGCGCACCGACTTCGCCGATGTCTACGGCGACTGGGACCAGGTCAAGGATGCCGCCGCCGGCACCGGCCTGATCGACGGTGCTCCCGCCGTGCTGCACGCAGAGGGCCGAGATGCCCTCGCCGCTGCCGAGGCCGACCCGGGCAACCTGTCGGACGAGCACGCCCTGACGCTGATGACCGCTGACGGCGACCTGCTCGACCAGGTCTGCCGCCTCGCCGACGGCCTGCGCCGCGACGCGGTCGGCGACGACGTGACCTACGTCGTCAACCGCAACATCAACTTCACCAACGTCTGCTACGTCGGCTGCCGCTTCTGCGCCTTCGCCCAGCGCCGTACCGACGCCGACGCCTACACCCTGTCGCTGGACGAGGTGGGTGACCGCGCCGCCGAGGCGTGGGACCTCGGCGCCACCGAGGTGTGCATGCAGGGAGGCATCGACCCCGAGCTGCCGGCCGATGCCTACTTCGAGCTCGTCGCCGCGGTCAAGAAGCGGGTCCCCGACATGCACGTGCACGCCTTCTCCCCCATGGAGATCGTCAACGGCACCGCGCGCACCGGCCTGTCCATCGAGGACTTCCTGATCAAGGCCCGCGAGGCCGGCCTCGGGTCGCTGCCCGGCACCGCCGCGGAGATCCTCGACGACGAGGTGCGCTGGGTCCTCACCAAGGGCAAGCTCCCGGCGCGCACCTGGATCGAGATCGTCACCACCGCCCACCAGGTCGGGATCCCGACCACCTCCACGATGATGTACGGCCACGTGGACAACCCTCGCCACTGGGTCGGCCACCTGCGGGTCCTCTCCCGCATCCAGGACCAGACCGGGGGGTTCACCGAGTTCGTGCCGCTGCCCTTCATCCACACCTCGGCTCCCATCTACCTCGCCGGCGTCGCCCGACCCGGACCCACGATGCGCGACAACCGCGCCGTGCACGCGATGGCGCGGATCCTGCTGCACGGCCGGATCCCCCACATCCAGACCTCGTGGGTCAAGCTCGGCATCGAGGGCACCCGCACCATGCTCGAGTCCGGCGCGGACGACCTCGGCGGCACGCTCATGGAGGAGACGATCTCGCGGATGGCCGGCTCCGAGCACGGCTCGGCCAAGACCGTCGCCGAGCTCGTCGAGATCGGCGCCGGCATCGGTCGCCCGGTGCGTGAGCGGACCACCTCCTACGGGGCGCCCGCAGCGCGCTGACCTGCAGCGACGCAGCCTTTGCCCGAAGTCCCCCTTGGGGGTGAAGATCGCGTGCGCCACGACGCGGGAGGCTCGTTGATGCTCGCCACCGCGAGTCGTCCCCATCAAGACATAGGAGCAAACCATGGGCTTTCTACTGTGGATCCTCGCCGTCATTCTCGTCGTCTTCGGCGTCGTGCAGCTGATCCAGGGACAGATCCTGCTCGGCATCGTGCTGATCATCGTCGGCCTGGCCATCGGCCCCGGCGGTTACAGCATCTTCAACAAGCGCAACGCTTGACCCAAGACGTAGACACGACAGGCACCCTTCGGGGTGCCTGTCGTGCGTCCGGGGGGTTTCCGCACGGCCGGCGAGTACGGTGAGGTCATGACGGAGAATGACACCTACGGTGACTACAGCGTCGACGGCGACGACCAGCTGACGGTCGAGGACAGCCTGGCCGATCCGGACGTGGCCGACGCCCTGGACCGTGGCTACTCCCCGCCCGAGCACTACTCCCCTGCCCAGGGTTTCGGCAACACGCCCTACGAAGAGGCCCGCGGCGAGTCCTTCGACCAGCGACTCGCGCAGGAAGAGCCCGATCTCGATCTCGAGGGCCCCGATCCCGCCTCCGACCACGACGAGCAGTGGGAGCCGGGCGAGCGGCGCGAGGTCGGTGACCGTCGCGCCGGTCGACTGATGTCGCCTGACGGCGGTGGTGGCCGCGACCTCGAGAAGGACCTTGTCGGCATCGACGTCGGCATCGACGGGGCGGCTGCCTCGGCCGAGGAGGCCGCCATGCACGTGGTCCCTGACGACGACGAGTTCGACTCCGACGAGGACGAGGACCAGGACTAGGTGGCGTCCGGGCTCTCGAGCGCGACCTCGACCTCGAACCCCTCGGAGTTGGCCAGGTAGAGCGCGGTGTGGTCCTCGCCCCCGGCGTGGGGGTAGCGACCGGCGAAGAGCTCGTGCCATCCGTGGGAGGACGACTCCGCGCGCATCCGGTCGAGCAGGGTGCGCGACTCGACAGTGAACGCCACGTGGTTGACGCCGGGGCGTAGGCGGTCGTGCGGCTCGTCGACCTGGTCGGGCGAGCGTTCGAAGAAGGCATAGGTGCCGTCCGGGTGGCACCAGCGACGCCGTGCGGCGTCCGACTCCCACCCGAGCTCGCCGAAGAGCCAGCCCCACTCATCGCTCGCGGTGACCGGATCGCTGACCCAGAGATCGATGTGGTGAATCGCGCGAGCCGACATGGCTTCACCCTAGGGCCATGGAGTGGCCATAAGGTGCAGCGTGCGCTTCTCCATCGTGACTGCCTTCCAGCCGCTCGACCACCTCCTCCCCCTGGCCCGGGCTGCCGACGAGCTCGGCTACCACGCGATCTCGGTGCCCGACCACGTGGTCGACCTCGAGGAGCTCGCCACGCCGTACCCCTACACCGACGACGGCACGCGCCGGTGGGACATCGACGCCGAGTGGCCCGACCCGTGGGTGCTCATCGGCGCCCTGGCCGCGGTCACGACGCGGGTCCGCTTCTTCACCTCCGTCTACGTCGCCTCGATGCGCAACCCGTTCGGTGTCGCCAAGGCCGTGGGCACCGCAGCGGTGCTCTCGGACAACCGGGTCTCGCTCGGGGTCGGGATCGGCTGGTGCAAGGAGGAGTTCGAGCTGCTGGGCCAGGACTTCCACACGCGTGGCAAGCGCACCGACGAGGGCCTGGCGCTGATGAAGGCTCTGTGGGATCCCGGCTGGACCGAGTTCAGCGGCGACTTCTACAGCGCACCGCGGCTGAAGATGAACCCCAGCCCCAGCGAGCCGATCCCGATCCTCATCGGTGGCCTCAGCGAGATCGCCTTCGCCCGAGCAGCGCGCCACGACGGCTGGGTCGGCGACATCTACCCGCTGGAGGAAGCCTGCGCCCACGCGCGTCGGCTGCTCGAGATCCGTGCCGAGCGAGGAGCAGGCGGCCCCTTCGAGGTCATCACTGCCCTGTCAGACGCGTTCCTGCCCGAGCACTTCGCCACCGCAGCCCAGGCCGGCATCACCGAGGTCTGGACGATGCCGTGGGCCTACTACAGCGGGCTGGACGCCACGCTGGAGCAGAAGCTGGACGGCCTGCGCCGCTTCGCCGAGGACGTCATGCGACCGGCGCAGGGAGCGGCAGGTCCGGGTACGCCGCCTGGAACTCCTCGACCGTGAGGACCTCCTCGTCGCAACGACCGCCGCGATTCTCGTCGAGCAGGTCCTTCTCGCCGACCCAGGTGATGAGGCCGGCGTGGTCGGGCAGGTTGGGCTCGGACTGACCGTCGCTGCAGGACAGACGGTCGTAGACGCCGTCGTCGAAGACGACGAAGTGGTCGTAGCCCTGCTCGCCGAAGGCGTTGTCCACCCCGGACCCGGGGTAGATGATGTCGTCGCCCTCGTCGCCGGTGACGTTGATCGTGGGGACCTTGCCCGCGGCCGGGAAGCCGGTGCAGGTGCTGCCGCTCACGTCGGGGCCGAAACCAGGGCACGAGTCGTCGCCCGGTCCGGCGTCGATGAAGTCGTCACCGGCGTCGCCGTCGAGGTGGTCGCGACCTTCGCCGCCGTAGACGAAGTCGTTGCCGGGCCCGCCGGCGACCGAGTCGTCCCCGGCACCGCCGAAGAGCCACAGGTCGTCACCGTCGTCGCCGTAGATGTCGTCGTTGCCGTCTCCGCCGTCGATCGAGTCGACACCGTTGCCGCCTCGCAGGAAGTCGTCGCCGGAGTCGCCGCGCAGGGTGTCGTCGCCGTCGTCGGCATTGATCTGGTCGTTGCCGGAGCCGCCGCGGAGGTCGTCGTTGCCCGGGCCGCCGGCCAGGCGGTCGTTGCCGCCTCCGCCGAGCACCAGGTCGTCGTCGGGGCCCTGGGGCCCGCGCTTCGGCGCACCGGCGGACAGGAAGTCGTCACCGGCGCCACCCTTGAGGATGTCGTTGCCGAGATGGCCGAGGATCCGGTCGTTGCCTCGGTTGCCGACGAGCTTGTCGTCGCCGGCGCCTCCGGCCACGGTGTCGTCACCGGCGCGGCCGCGGATCTTGTCGTTGCCGTTGAAGCCGGCGAGCGAGTCGTTGCCGGACGTGCCGACGATCCGATCGTCGTTGCGGGTGCCGCGCAGCGACTTCGCATCGGCGCTCGTGGCGCTGAAGGTCAGCAGGCTGCTGGCGATGGCTGCTGCGGCAAGCAGGGCAACCGGGGAAAGGGTGGTTCGGGCTCGGGGGGTCGACATTGCTGTTCACCTCGGGGGGTAGGTGTGGGGCGGGGGGAGTTCTACCGGGCTGGGGAGGCCCAGATCGTGCGGGTGGATCAGTGCCGGGGTTGCGGCACTCGCTTGGGGTGGGGCAGGCGGGGGTAGAGGCGCTTGAACTTCTTCTCGCCCATCACCCGCACGTTGCAGCGGCGGATCTCGTCGTGCTTGTCACGCGGACCGACGTAGATCACCGTCCCGCCGATCTTCGGCGGATTCGGCTCGGACATGCCGTCGGCGCAGGAGAGGCGGTCGTAGACGCCGTCGTTGAAGACCACGATCAGGTCCTTGCCCTGCTCGCCGAAGACGTTGTCGACACCGGATCCGGGGTAGATGATGTCGTTGCCCTCGTCACCGGTGATGTTGATCGTCTTGACCTTGCCGTCGGCGGGGAAGCCGCGGCACGAGCTCTTGGAAGTGCCGCGCTTGAAGCCGGGGCACGACTCGTCGCCGGAGCCGCCGTCGATGAAGTCGTTGCCCTTGTCGCCGTCGAGGTGGTCGCGACCCGGGCCGCCGTAGACGCGGTCGTTGCCCGGGCCTCCCGAGACCGCGTCGTTGCCCGGTCCACCGCTGACCGCGCGGTCGTTGCCGTCGTCGGCCTGCACGAGGTCCTTGCCGGCTCCACCGTCGAGGCGGTCGACTCCCGGTCCGCCGCGCAGGTGGTCGTTGCCGTCGCCGCCGCTCAGCACGTCGTCGCCGCGGTCGGCGTTCAGCTTGTCGTTGCCGGTGCCGCCGATCAGGCGGTCGTTGCCGACGCCGGTGGCGATCACGTCGTTGCCGGCGCCACCGTTGACGATGTCGTTGTCCGGGCCCTGCGGGCCCTTCTTGGGCGGGCTCGCCGACAGGTGGTCGTCGCCGGCGCCGCCGCTGAGGACGTCGTTGCCGAGGTGACCGCTCAGGTGGTCGTTGCCGCCGGCGCCGTAGAGCCGGTCGTTGCCCGCTCCTCCCAGGAGGGTGTCGGGCCCGGACTTGCCGTAGAGGCGGTCGTGTCCGTTGAAGCCGGAGAGGTTGTCCGCCGAGTTCGTACCGACGATGCGGTCGTTGCGTTGGGTGCCCTTGACCGACTTCGCGTCAGCGACAGCAGGGGCGAGGAGGACAGCAGCGGTTGTGAGGGCAGCAACCAAGAACGTGGCCCTAGGGGGGGTAGCCATGCCAGGAACGTACCCGGTTTTGCAGTGCTGCATGCCAAGCGGCGACACATGTGGCCGATCGGCTGACCAGGTCTAGTCCGCCCGGATCAGCTCAGCGACGGCGCACGACCACCGTGGTGAACACGATCATCCGCTCCTGCTTCTCGACGTGGACCGCCTTGATGCGGTGGCGCCCGGGCCGCAGTCCCTTGAGCCGCAGCACGTTGCGGCCATCGCTGCTGACGCGGGCCCGATCGGCGGTCTTCTTGCCGGGGAGGCGGACCAGCACCGTGCCGCGCGGGCGGCTCGCGTCGGACCTCGCGACCCGCGTGAGGATCCTGACGGCCCGCACCTGCGGCGACCTTCTGCTTGATCGGCTTGGCGCCGAAGTAGGTGGTGACCGCGGCCGGCTCCTCGGTCGGCTCCTCCTCCTCGGTCGGCAGCGGCGTGGCACCGTAGTCGCCGCCGCCGACCAGCACGTCGGCGTAGGCGATCTGTCCCAGGCGGTTGGGGTGGTACCAGAGCGAGGTGTTGGAGCCGTCGGCCGTCTGGTTGACCCACCGGGCGGTGTTGCCGACCGGGGTGGTGGCGTCCGGCTCGTGGCCGGCGAAGGCCTCCTTGATCCCCGGCACGAACGTCATCTGCCCGGGGTGCCCCACGTTGGCGTCGGTGGCCACGCTGGCCAGCGCCACGGTGCCGTCGTCGATCAACGCGCGCACCTCGTTGCCGGCGGCGTACGGCGGCACGCCGGCCGCCATGTAGTTGTTGTCGGTCTGGAGGTAGGGATAGCCGAGCTGGACGATCTTGGCGTCCTCGCGCAGGCCGGCGGCTCGGATGCCCGCGATGTCGTCGAGCAGCAGCTGCTTGATCTCGGGGAGCTTCGCGCGGGCGGTGTCGATGGTGCCCTTGCAGCCGCTTCCGCTCTTCAGGATGAAGCACTGGGTGACGATGTTGGAGAAGCCGGCGTCGTTGCCGCCCATGGTGAACAGCACCAGGTCGGTCTCAGGGGTGATGAAGTCCGCCTGGGGCTTGAGCTTGCGGGTGCAGGTGTAGTCGATCGTGTCCGCGTCCACGGCCGTGGCCAGGTAGGTCCAGAACTCCTCGTCGGGGAAGGCCTGGGTGTTGCAGAGGTCCTTCTCGGCGAGGTAGGCGTTGGCCTGCTCGATCGTCGTGACCCCGGCCGGGGTGGGCGTCGACTTGCTCGCACTGTCCATCACACGCGGCGAGATGACGTCGGGCGCCCGGCCGCCACTGCAGGCGTGGTTGGCCAGGTTGACGGTGTAGCCCTGCTCGCGCAGCGCTGTGGCGTACCTCTCGGCCCAGTTGACCCGGCTGCGGTAGCAGTTGGTGGGGCCGTAGGTCTCCGCCTGGCCCGCGTCGTTGGTCGCCCCGTTGCCGGCGGAGTAGGAGTCACCCAGCAGCACGATGTCGAGCGGTTCGGTGCTCGGAGCAGTGGACGGAGCCACGGCGGCCACGGCGGCCACGGGGGCTGCGGGCGCCAGGAGAAGCAGCCCAGCAGCCAGCCCTCCGGCGAGCAGCGAGGCGGAGGCACGACGGAACCTGGGGACCTGCACGGTGAGACCTCTCTGAGCAACTGATGTCACCGAGACAACGACCTGCGGGGCCCGAGGCTACGGAGCGCTCACTCCCACTCGATGGTGCCCGGCGGCTTGGAGGTGATGTCGACGGTGACGCGGTTGATCTCGCGGACCTCGTTGGTGATGCGGGTCGAGATCCGCTCGAGCAGGTCGAAGGGCAGGCGGGCCCAGTCGGCAGTCATGGCGTCCTCGGAGGTCACCGGGCGCAGCACGACGGGGTGGCCGTAGGTGCGGCCGTCGCCCTGGACGCCGACCGAGCGGACGTCGGCGAGCAGCACGACCGGCATCTGCCAGATGTCGCGGTCGAGGCCGGCGCGGGTGAGCTCCTCGCGGGCGATCGCGTCGGCCTCACGCAGGAGGTCGAGACGCTCGCGGGTGACCTCGCCGATGATCCGGATCCCGAGGCCGGGCCCGGGGAACGGCTGGCGGTGCACGATGTCGGCCGGGAGCCCGAGCTGCTCGCCGACGAGGCGGACCTCGTCCTTGAAGAGCGTGCGCAGGGGCTCGACGAGGTCGAACTCGAGGTCGTCGGGCAGGCCGCCGACGTTGTGGTGGGACTTGATGGTCGAGGCACCCGCTCCCCCACCCGACTCGACGACGTCGGGGTAGAGCGTGCCCTGCACGAGGAAGTCGACCGAGCCCGGCGAGGCAGCGATGACCTCCTGCTGGGCGGCCTCGAAGACGCGGATGAACTCGCGGCCGATGATCTTGCGCTTGGTCTCGGGGTCGCTGACTCCGGCCAGCGCGTCGAGGAACTGCTTCTCGGCATCGACGACCTTGAGGTCGACCCCGGTGGCGGCCACGAAGTCGCGCTCGACCTGCTCGGTCTCGCCCGAGCGCATCAGGCCGTGGTCGACGTAGACGCAGGTGAGGCGGTCGCCGATGGCGCGCTGGACGATGGCGGCCGCGACCGCGGAGTCGACGCCGCCGGACAGGCCGCAGATCGCGCGACCCTCGGGGCCGACCTGGGCCCGGATCGACTCGATCTGCTCCTCGACGATGTTGACCATCGTCCACGTGGGACGGCAGCCGGCGATCTCGATCAGGAAGTGCTCCAGCACCCGCTGGCCGTGCTCGGTGTGCATGACCTCGGGGTGCCACTGGACCCCGGCCATCCGGCGCTCGAGGGACTCGAAGGCTGCGACCGGGGTGACGTCGGTGGTCGCGAGGACGTCGAAGCCGGCGGGGGCTGCGGTGACGGAGTCGCCGTGCGACATCCACACCGAGTGCTCGACGGGCAGGTCGAAGAGCAGCGTGCCGGGGCTGGTGACGGTGACCGGGGTGCGTCCGTACTCCCGCGCTCCGGTGGCCGAGACCGTGCCACCCAGGCCCTGGGCCATGAGCTGGAAGCCGTAGCACATGCCGAACACCGGGACCCCGGCCTCGAACAGGGCGGGGTCGAGGGAGGGGGCGCCCTCGGCGTAGACCGAGGACGGCCCGCCGGAGAGCACGATCGCCTTCGGCTTGCGCGCGAGCATCTCGGCGACCGGCAGGTGGTGGGGGACGATCTCGGAGTAGACCCGAGCCTCGCGGACCCGCCGCGCGATGAGCTGCGCGTACTGGGCGCCGAAGTCGACCACGAGGACGAGGTCGTGGTCGTGACCCCCAGGGGGCAGCTGCGTCATGCGAAGGGGCCTTTCGACGTAACGGTTGGGCTCATCGTATCGGCCGAAAAACCCACAGGCCCCGCCGGGAGGGAGGGTGGCGGGGCCTGCGTGTCCACGCATCTGTTGGACAGAAGCATCGGACGCGAACTCGGCCCTTCGGGAGGGAGCATGTATCGCCGAGTTCGAAGTGGACAACGAGGGGATCCGGGGCGGGTTACGGGCTCCCGGAGATTAATTCCTCGCGGTCTAGACCGTCGGGCATCCGGACGGCTGCGCCCGTCAGGACACCCCCACGATCGGCAGGTGCAGGGCGCCCGGGGCGTGGGCGGGTACGGCGGGTGAGCGAGGAGCGATCGGCTCGATCCGCTCGTACGGCGCTCCCAGCTCGGGGCGGGTGTCGACCTCTCCCTTGTTGGGCCACAGCGCCATCGCGCGCTCGGCCTGGGCGGTGATCGTCAGCGACGGGTTCACCCCCAGGTTGGCCGAGATCGCCGAACCGTCGGCCACGTGCAGGCCGGGGTAGTTGAAGACGCGCTGGTAGGGGTCGACCACGCCCTGCTCGGGGTCGGTGCCGATCGCGCAGCCCCCGATGAAGTGCGCGGTGAGGGGCATGTTGAAGGGCTCCCCCACGTTGCCTCCGGCCGTGCCGCCGAGCACGCCGGCCATGTTGCGCACGGCCTCGTTGGCCACCGGGATCCAGGTCGGGTTGGGCGCACCGTGACCCTGCTTGGACGTCATCCGCCACTTGCCGGTCAGTCGACTCTTCTTGCTGTAGGTCGTGATCGAGTTGTCGAGGCTCTGCATGACCAGGGCGATGACGGTGCGCTCGGACCAGTGCTTGAGGTCGTAGAGCTCGAAGAGCTGCTTCTTCTCCTGCCACATCGCCTTCAGCCAGGCCTGCCAGCGCGGGATGTCGCCGTCGCCGTCGGTGAGCACGGTCTGCATCATCGCCATGGCGTTGAAGCCCTTGCCGTAGCGGACGGGCTCGATGTGGGTGTTCTCGTCCGGGTGCCAGCTCGAGGTGATGGCGACGCCGTAGGAGTAGTCGGTCTTGTCGCTCCGCGGCGCGATCGCGCCCAGGATCGACTCGGAGTTGGTGCGCGAGAGGTAGCCCAGGCGCTCGGAGAGCCGCGGCAGGTGCCCCTCGTTCTTCATCTTGTGCAGCAGCTTCTGGGTGCCGAGCGAGGCTGCGGCGAACACGACGTGGTCGGCGGTCAGGACCCGGGTGGTCGCCTTGGTGGCGACCCGGGCCTTGGTGTACTTCACGTGGACCTCGTAGCCGCCCAGACGGCGCGGCGCGACCCGGGTCACGGTGGTCAGCGGCAGCACCTTGGCCCCGCGCTTCTCGGCGAGGTAGAGGTAGTTCTTGACCAGGGTGTTCTTGGCGTTGTGGCGGCAGCCCGACATGCACTCGCCGCAGTTGAGGCAGGCGTTGCGCTCGGGCCCCTCACCGCCGAAGAACGGGTCGTCGACCCGCTCGCCGGGCCGCTGCTCAGGGCCACCGAAGAAGACGCCCACCGGGGTCGGGTGGAAGGAGTCGCCGGCGCCCATGTCCTTGGCGACCTCCTCCATGACGTCGTCGGCGGGGGTGCGCACCGGGTTCTGCACGACGCCCAGCATCCGCTTGGCCTGGTCGTAGTACGGCGCGAGCTCGTCCTTCCAGTCCGTGATGCCCGACCACTGCGGGTCGGTGTAGAACGGGTCGAGCGGCTCGTAGAGCGTGTTGGCGTAGACCAGCGACCCGCCGCCGACGCCGGCGCCGGCGACGATGAGGGTGTCGCGGACGGCGTCGATGCGCTGGATGCCGTAGCAGCCGAGGGCCGGGGCCCACAGGTAGCGGGTGATGTCGAAGGTGCCGGAGGAGAAGTCCTTGTCCTCGAAGCGCGCACCGGCCTCGATCACGCCGACCTTGTAGCCCTTCTCGGTCAGGCGCAGGGCAGCCACGGAGCCGCCGAAGCCGGAGCCGATGACCAGGACGTCGAAGTCAGATTTCTGTGGCTCGGTCATGTCAGGCCCTTCCCAGCTTCTTCATGATCTTGAGGTTGGCGGTCATGACCTTGGCATAGGTCTCGTCCGACATGCCGAGCATCGGCGCGAACCGCACCAGCCGCTGCGTGGCGACCGACTGGGACTCGGTGTAGCGGTGGATGCCCTCGCTGCCCTGACGGCGTCCCATGCCGGACTGGCGCATGCCGCCCATCGGGGAGTCGATGCTGGCGAAGGTGGCTCCGAAGGCCTCGTTGATGTTGACCGTGCCGCACTTGATCTCCCGCGCGATCGCACGCGCCCGGTCGCCGTCCTGGCTGTAGATCGAGGCGTTGAGCCCGTAGTCGCCGTCGTTGGCGCGAGCGATCGCGTCGGCCTCGTCGTGGAAGCGGTAGAGCGCGATGACCGGCCCGAACGTCTCGTCGCCGAAGCAGGTCATGTCGGGGGTGACACCCTCGAGGATCGTGGGCTCGTAGTAGTAGGGGCCCAGGTCGGGCCGGGCGCGGCCACCGGCCAGCACCCGGGCACCCTTGGCCACGGCGTCGTCGACGTGAGCCACGACGGTGTCGAGCTGGGCCTGGGAGATCAGCGAGCCCATGTCGTTGCCCCACTCGAGGGTGGCGCCGAGGGTCATCGCGGTGGTGCGAGCGACGAAGCGCTCCACGAACCGGTCGTAGACCTGGTCGGCGATGAACATCCGCTCCATCGACACACAGAGCTGACCGGCGTTGGAGAACGACGCCCGCACCGCTCCCTCGGCGGCCTTCTCGAGGTCGGCGTCACGCAGCACCAGCAGCGGGTTCTTGCCGCCGAGCTCGAGGGAGCAGCCGATGAGACGCTCGGCGCACCGCTTGGCGATGATCCGGCCGGTCGCGGTCGAGCCGGTGAAGCAGATGTAGTCGGCGCGCTCGATGATCGAGGTGCCGATCTCGCTCCCGGGACCGGCCACGACCTGCCACAGGTCCTTCGGGAAGCCGGCCTCCTCGATGAGCTGCGCGCCGAGCAGGGCCGACAGCATCGTCTGGGCGTCGGGCTTGGCCACCACGGCGTTGCCGGCCAGCAGCGCGGGCAACCCGTCACAGAGCGCCATGGTGAAGGGGTAGTTCCACGGCGAGATGATCCCGACGACGCCCTTGGGCACGTGGTTGACCTCGACCCGGGTCAGGGCCGGGATCACCCCGAGCTTGCGCTCGGTCGAGAGGTGCTTGGAGGCCGTGCGGCCGTAGTAGCGCGCGGTGAGCGCGATGTGGAGCGGCTCGTCGAAGGCGTGCTTGCGCGCCTTGCCCGACTCCCACACGATCAGGTCGATGATCTCGTCCTGACGCTCGAGCACGAGGTCGTGCAGCCGCAGCATCATTGCGGCCCGCTCCTCGACCGGCACCTTCGCCCACACCGCCTGCGCCCGCCGGGCCCGCGCGAACGCCTCGGCCACGTCCTCGTCGCTCGACTGCGGCACGTGCGCCAGCGGAGCACCGGTCAGCGGCGTCTCCACCCGGGCCGTCGTGCCGGTCGTGGCCACCAGCCGCGCCGTCAGAGAAGCGACGTACTCGGGCTCGAGGGCGTACGACGCGGTGGGGTCGTGCTCAGGATCAGCCGGCCCCTCCACCAAAGGTCCGCCGGCGGACAGGGGCTCGGAAGGGTCACTCATATACCGAGAGTATGTGACTGGCGTCTCGGTTACTACCCGTAGGTAGTAAATGTGGTCCTTTACACAACCCCGCCGAGTGTCAAAGCCGGCACCGGAGGTTGAGCCGACCTCGACCTCCGAGGGGGGTCAGGACTCCAAGTAGATCGACTTCAGCTCGGTGTACTGGCCGAGGCCCTCGGGTCCGAACTCGCGGCCGAGGCCGGAGGCCTTGTAGCCGCCGAAGGGTGCGCTGAAGTCCATCGTGTAGGTGTTGACGCCGTAGGTGCCGGTGCGGACGCGGCGGGCGACGTCGAGGCCGGCCTCCTGGTCCGAGGTCCACACGGTGCCGGCGAGGCCGTAGTCGGAGTCGTTGGCGATGCGCACGGCGTCGTCGACGTCGTCGTAGGCGATGACCGAGAGCACCGGCCCGAAGATCTCCTCCTGCGCGATCCGCATGCGGTTGTCGACCTCGGCGAAGATGGTCGGGCGGACGTACCAGCCGCGGTCGAGACCGTCGGGCATGCCGTTGCCGCCGAGGACGAGGCGGGCGCCTTCCTCCTGGCCGAGCGCGATGTACTTCTCCACCCGCTCCTGCTGGCGCTGGGCGACCATCGGACCGATCTCGGTGGCCGGGTCCATCGGGTCACCGACCGGCATCCGCGCGACCCGCTCGGCGAGCGCGTCGACGACCGCGGCGTAGTTGCTGCGCGAGGCGAGGATGCGGGTCTGGGCGACGCAGGCCTGGCCCGAGTTCATCAGCGCGGTGAAGGCCAGGCCTTCGACGGCCTTGTCGAGGTCAGCGTCGTCGAGCACGATGGCGGCCGACTTGCCGCCGAGCTCGAGCGAGACGCGCTTGAGCTGCTCGCCGCACACCGCGGCGATCTTGCGGCCGGCAGCGGTCGAGCCGGTGAAGGCAACCTTGTCGATGCCCGGGTGGGCCACGAGGTGCTCGCCGGTCTCCCGACCGCCGGCGACGATGTTGACGACGCCGTCGGGCACGCCGGCCTCGAGCAGCAGCTCGGCCATGAGGTAGCCGTCGAGGGGGGTCTCGGGCGCGGGCTTGACCACGACCGTGCAGCCGGCCAGCAGGGCCGGGATCACCTTGGACATGATCGTGAACTGCGGCACGTTCCACGGCGGGATGGCGGCCACGACGCCGACCGGCTCACGGCGCACGACCACCGGGGTGCCGAGCACGCCGGTGCGGACCTCCTCCCAGGGGTACTCCCGGGCGATGCCGAGGAAGGCCTCGATCTGCATCCACGGCGCGGGCGACTGGGCGAGGTTGGAGAACGACGTGGGCGAGCCCATCTCGGTCGTGATGACCTCGGCCATCTCGCCCAGCTTGCCGGCGTACAGGCCGGAGAACGTAGCGATGATGTCGATGCGCTCCTGCGGGCTCAGCTGCGGCCACGGGCCGTGGTCGAACGCCTGGCGCGCCGCCGCCACCGCAGCGTCGATGTCGGCCGGGGTGCCCTCGGGGACCGTCGCCACCACCTGCTCGGTGTGGGGCGAGATCACCTCCAGGGTCTGGCTCGAGGAGGGGGCGGCCCAGCCGCCGCCGATGAAGAAGGTGTCGCGGTCCAGCGTCATGAGTTGATGCTCCTTGGTGGTGCCGAGTCGAGAAGGATGGTCAGGGGGCGAGGGTGAACCAGTCGGCGAAGCCGCTGGGGTCGTGGCGGCCCAGGGCGCCGTGCTCGAAGAGGCCCCAGCCCTCCTGGACGTCGCCGCCGCCGTCGCGACAGGTCGCCCGTCCGACGTGGTCGATCACGCCGAACATCACGCGCCCGGCCACGTCGGGAGCGTTGAGGTCGTAGGTGACCCGCTCGGTGAAGTCCGGGCCGTTCCAGACGCCGTGGGTCCAGTCGACATCGCCGCCGTAGCCACCGCCGAGGTGGATCGGGACGGCGAGCTTGGACTCGACCTCGAGCTCGAGCGGCTTGCCGTCAGGGGTCTGGCAGGTGATCGTGGCGCCGGTCGGCACCCGCGTGCCGGAGGCGTAGCGGATCTGCACGTGGGGCCAGCCGAGCTGCTCGACCCGACCGTCCTTGAAGACCCGGTGGCAGTCGTTGAGGGCCCGGTAGCCGTCGGGCTCCTCCTGGATGATGAGGCAGAGCATGAAGTCCTCGAAGCGCATCGGCACGTAGAGCCACCACATGCCCTCGAACTCGGGCACCAGCGGGGCCCCGGCCGGCACCGCCTCCCCCACCGGACGGATCCCCCACGACCGGTCGCGCGTGCCGACCCAGGTGTCGGGGCTGACCGCGAGGTCGGTGCCGTCGACCGACAAGGTGCCCTCCCACGTGCCGACCTGCGCGAAGCGCTGGGCGTCGAGGGTGACCCGCGAGCCCGACCGCATCACGTGCGGCTGCTCCTGCAGGGCGTCGAAGGAGCCCTCCCAGGTGAGGTCGGCGGCGATGCCCTCGGTCTCCTCGAGCACCACCCGCAGCCGCTTCAGCGGCTCGAGCACCTCGACGCGGTAGGCGCCGACGTGCTGGTTGAGCCGGTCGTCGTCGATGCGGTCCGACAGGTGCACGGCAGTCTGCTCGTCGCCCCGGCGCACCAGGAAGAAGGCGTCCTTGGTGCCGAGGTTGGGGTAGTAGCCGTGGCCGAAGATCGCGAAGACGTCGCCGGTGCGGTCGTGGGCGTTGAAGTAGGCCCGGTCGTAGAAGTTGCGGTCGCTGGAGCCGGCCCACGTGACCGGCAGCGGCACCTGGTGGATCGGGTACTCGTCGAGATGGCTGACCATCAGGCGTTGGCTCCTTCGAGGATCGTTTCCATGAGCATCTTGTGGTGCATGAGCGACTCGATGTCGTCAGGGCGCTCGATCTCACCGAAGTGGATCGACCGGGCGCCGGTGCGCATGAAGACCACGCACCACTGGACAGCGTTGTAGACGTGGAACCAGGTGAGGTCGCCGACGGTGACGCCGGTGGCCTCGCCGTACGCCGCCACGACGTCCTCCTCGCGCAGGAAGTGCGGCATGCCCGGCATCTCCATCACCGTGGTGATCGACTCGAAGACTTGGTGGCAGAAGACGAGCCACGACAGGTCGAGCTCACGCGGACCGATGGCGGCCATCTCCCAGTCGAGCACCGCGACGGGCGTGAAGCCGTCGTAGATGACGTTGCCGATCCGGGAGTCGCCCCAGCACAGGACGGTGTCGCCGCTCGACGACGCCTCGGCCTCGGCGAGGTGCTCCTCGAGCCAGGTCAGACCGCGCTCGGCGAGCGGCGAGCGACCGATGTCGGCGACCGCGTAGTCGTACCAGGCGCGGGTGCGCGCGAGGTTGCGCGCCAACGGGGTGTCCCCCGAGTGCGGCGGGTCGAGGAACCCGAACGTCTTCTCGGCCTCGGGGATGGAGTGCAGGGCAGCGATCGTGGCGATCGTGTTGTCCTGGAGCGCGCGCTGGTCGGCGACGTCGGCGTCGAAGAGCCAGTTGTCGCCGAAGTTGTAGGGCAGCACGTCCTGCGGGATCCGGCCGGTGACGCGGTCCATGAGGAAGAACGGCGTGCCGAGCACGTCGCCGGTCGGCTCCATGAAGCTCACCCGCGGCACCGGGACGTCGGTGACCTCGGCCACGATCCGCATCGCCTCGTACTGGTCCTCGAGGGCGTAGGTCGGGAAGACCGGGAAGTCCTCGGCTGCCGGGGCGACCCGCGCGACGTACTCGTGCAATGACCGGGTGCCGTCCTCGGTCCAGGTCGCATCGAAGATCAGCGTCTCCGAGCTCATCCCGTTGGCATCGATCCCGGAGTGCAGGACCACCTCCGGCTCGGCGCCGTCCGGCAGCAGCGTGGCCAGCCAGCCGGCCAGGAGACCCGGGACGGTCGCCGCGTCGCGACTCGAGCGCTGGAGCTTCATGTCGGCGGGCGGGGGTGCCTGGGTCACGCATGCCTCCGGATTGTGACGCGGCTCATAGTTGACACCTGTCAGATTGGTGGAACGTGTTCTAGTTGTCAACGGCTGCGCGGATAATTGCACTTGTCTGAAGCAATGAACCGGTGTTCACTACTTGGGTGGCCTACCGACGTACCCCTGCCGTGCAGGAGCGGCTCGACGCCACCCGTGCCCGGATCGTCGATGCCGCCCACGACCTCGTGGCCGAACGGGGCTACGCCGGCTGCTCGGTGGCGCTGGTCGCCGAGGCCGCCGAGGTGGCGACCGGCAGCGTCTATCGCCACTTCCCCGACAAGGGCGCGCTCTTCGCCGAGGTCTTCCGCACCTCCACCCAGCGCGAGGTCGACGCCGTGAGCGCAGCGGCCCTCGAGGCCGGACCGGTCGGTGCCCGGATCAGCCGTGCCGTCGAGACCTTCGCGCACCGTGCGCTGGCGGGCCCCCGGCTGGCCTACGCCCTCATCGCCGAGCCGGTCGACCCGCAGGTCGAGACCGAGCGGCTCGTCTACCGCCGCGCCTGGCGCGACGTCTTCGCCCGCGTGATCGCCGAGGCCGTGGCCACCGGCGAGCTGCCCGAGCAGGACCCCGAGGTCTCTGCCGCCGCCGTGGTCGGCGCGATGGCCGAGGCGCTCGTCGGCCCCCTGCACACCGGGCGCGCCGCGCCCCACGTCGTCCCCGAGCTCACCGCCTTCGTCATCCGATCCCTAGGAGCCACTCCATGACCAGCACCCACGAAGTCACCAACCAGGTGCCGCCGCTCGTCGGTCACGACACCTCCGCCGACCCGGCCCTGCGGGCGGGGATCGAGCGCGAGGGCGCCGGCTGGGCGTTGGACGACATCAGCACGATCGGGCTGCTGGCCGGCACCGCCGAGGCCCAGGAGTGGGGCCGGTTGGCCGAACGCACTCCCCCGGTGCTCCTCACCCACGACCGCTACGGCCACCGCATCGACGAGGTCGAGTACACCCCGGCCTACCACCGGCTGATGGACACCGCCGTCAGCCACGGCCTGCACGCTGCTCCCTGGGCCGATGACCGGGCCGGTGCCCACGTCGCGCGCGCGGCGAAGTTCTTCGCCTGGAACGTCGATGCCGGGCACGGGTGCCCGATCTCGATGACCTACGCCGTCGTACCGGCGCTGCGGACCGCCCCCGAGCTCGCCGCCACCTACGAGCCGCTGCTCACCTCCACGACGTACGACCCCGGCCTGCGGGTGCCGACCACGAAGTCGGGCCTGCTGTCGGGCATGTCCATGACCGAGAAGCAGGGCGGCTCCGACGTGCGCGCCAACACCACGCAGGCCGTGGCGCAGCCCGACGGCAGCTACCGGCTCACCGGCCACAAGTGGTTCACCTCCGCGCCGATGTGCGACCTGTTCCTCGCCCTGGCGCAGACCCCCGAGGGTCTCTCGTGCTTCCTGGTGCCGCGGGTGCTGCCTGACGGTGGGCTCAACCCGATGCACCTGATGCGGCTCAAGGACAAGCTCGGCAACAAGTCCAACGCCTCCTCCGAGATCGAGTACGACGGCGCGGTGGGCTGGCTCGTCGGCGAGGCCGGCCGGGGCGTGCGCACGATCGTGGAGATGGTCAACCTGACCCGCCTCGACTGCACGATCGGCACGGCCTCGGGCATGCGGGCAGCCGTCGTCCAGGCCACCCACCACGCCCGCCACCGCAGCGCGTTCGGCAAGTCCCTCATCGACCAGCCGCTCATGCGCAACGTGCTGGCCGACCTCGTGGTGGAGTCGGAGGCCGCCACCACGGTCGCCCTGCGACTGGCGGGCGCCACTGACCGCGCCGTGCGCGGCGACGAGGGAGAGGCGTCGTTCCGGCGCCTGGCGCTGGCGGTCAGCAAGTACTGGGTGTGCAAGCGCGGTCCGGTGCACGCCGGCGAGGCGATGGAGTGCCTCGGCGGCAACGGCTACGTCGAGGAGTCCGGGATGCCGCGGATCTACCGCGAGCTGCCCCTGCTCTCGATCTGGGAGGGCTCCGGCAACGTCGCAGCCCTCGACGCCCTGCGCGCGATCGGTCGCGAGCCCGAGTCGCTGGAGGCGTTCTTCACCGAGGTCGAGCTCGCCGCCGGCGCCGACCACCGCCTCGACGATGCCGTCGCCCTGGTCAAGAAGGAGCTCTCCGACATGGACGACCTCGAGCTGCGCGCGCGTCGTCTCGTCGAGCAGCTCGCGCTGGTGCTCCAGGGCTCGCTCCTGGTGCAGCACGCGCCGAGCGCCGTCGCTGACGCCTTCTGCGCCACCCGGCTCGCGCGCGACTGGGGCGGCGCCTTCGGCACCCTGCCCACCGGCCTCGACCTCGCTCCGATCCTGGAGCGGGCGTTCGTCGAGGCCGACTGAGGCGGATCAGCCGGTGATGGCAGCGACAGCCCGCTCGGCAGCTCGCAACGCGCCCTCCACGTGACCGGCGTACGCCGGCGCAGTCTCGGTGGAGGCCCAGTGGAGACGGCCCTGCACCCACGGCTGCTGGTAGCGCTGGTCTCCGAGCAGCTCGTAGGCCGTCAGCTCCTCCACCGCGTCCGGTGACGTCCACCGCTCCTGGCGCCAGTCGCGCACGTGGACCTGCGTCGGGGTGGCCGCCTCGTGGCCGAAGAGCGCGGTGAGCTGCTGGACGGCTTCGGCGACCGAGATGGCCGGGGCGCCCGGCGTGCGCGGTGGGGCGAAGCCGAACAACGCTGCGGGCCGACCGTCCGGGCCCGCTCATGTCGTGGATCTCGCGCAGCGGGCCGAGGTGGCTGATCGCGGAGCCCGACCAGCCGTGGCTCCTCCAGAACGGCGCGTCGTAGCGCGCCACGACCTTGGTCATCGCCCCCATCCAGACCGGCGTGGTGCGCATGAGGTCGTCGAGTGCCGACGGCAGCGGCACGGTGAAGTCGATCGAGCCGGCCAGCGCGGGCGGGATCGCCAGCACGACGTGGTCGGCGACGATCTGCTCGCGCGACGTCGTCACGATCACGGGGCCGTCGGACCCGTCCAGGTCGATCGCGGTCACCGGCGTCGCCAGCCGCACGACGTCGGGCGGCAGGCCGGCGGCGAGCGCGGTCGCCAGTGAGGCAGCGCCGCCGGCGATCCGGAAGGACGCGACGTCGATCGGGTTGCCGCGCAGCGCCTGCGTGCCGGCCGGGTCCTGGTAGCGGGCGTTGCCGTCGAGGTGCTGCTCGAACGCCGACAGCCCCAGGTCGGCGACCAGCGCGGCCACTCGAGCCTCGCCGGGCCAGTACCACGTCGCGCCCAGGTCGAGTCCGTCGATCGCATCGAGGCGCCCACCCACCCGGTCGCGGGCCTCGAGGACCCGCACCGACCGCCCGGCGGCGAGGAGGGACGTGGCAGCAGCCAGTCCGCCGATGCCGGCTCCGACCACGACGACGTCCACGTCCGTCGGTGGCGACTCGGTCACGCAGGACCGCCGAACCGTCCGGCGGCCACGAGCGTCTCGACCCGCTCGGGCGGCAGCGTCTCCTCGACGACGTACCGCCGCGGGCCCGAGTCGGGGGCATGCAGCATCGTGTCGGCGCCGGTGACGAACCCGACGTGGGTGATCCGCGTGCCGACGCCGTCGCGGGCGAAGAACCACACGTCACCGAAGCGCTCCTCCCCCAGCGGCACCGGCTCGCACGCCGCCGCCTGGTCGGAGGCGTCGCGTGGCACGGTGATGCCGAGCGCGCGGAACGCCATGTGCACCAGTCCGGAGCAGTCGATGCCCTCGGTGGTCAGCCCGCCCCACACGTAGGGCGTGTCGAGGTAGCCGCGCGCGATCTCGACGACGGCCTCGTCGTCGTGGGCGAGGTCGGCCAGCCGCACCCAGCCGGGATAGCCGCTCGGGTCCTGCGAGGAGGGCTGCCCGTCCACGGTCACCCGCACCCATCCCTCGCGCGCCTGGCGGACGTCGACGCGTTCACCCGGCAGCAGCTGGGTCACCTGCTCGCCGGAGTCGGTCGGTTCGGCGCGCACCCCGGTCAGTCGGACGGCTCTCATCGTGCTCCTTCGTCGTGCAGACCGGCGATGCCCAGTCCGGGCGTGCTCGGCAGGACGATCTCGTCCTGCGCGTAGGTGATCCCGCCGTCGTACGGCGAGGCGACGGCCCACCACGCGGCGTCGAGGTCGGGCTTGCTGCTCACGCCGACGGCGGCGACGAGCGAAGCGGCTGCTCCGACCCCGACGTGCGACTCCATCATCGAGCCGACGAACGTGCCGAAGCCGTGCAGCTCGGCGACACGGAGCAGCTCGAGAGCGGGGGTGAGCCCGCCACACTTGGCGAGCTTGACGTTGACCAGGTCGGCGGCGTCGAGGCGGATGATCTCGACGAGGTCGTCGAGGGTGAAGAGCGACTCGTCGGCCATGACCGGGGTGTCGACGTTGGCGGTCACGTGGGCCAGCCCGAGCACGTCGCCGGCCGGCACCGGCTGCTCGACCAGCTCGACGTCGACGCCGGCGTCCTCCAGGGCGTGGATGACCTCGATCGCGGTGAAGGCGTCCCACCCCTGGTTGGCGTCCAGGCGCAGGGCGACGTCGGGGCCCACGGCTCGTCGTACGGCCACCACCCGTGCCACGTCGGTCGCGGCGTCGGTGCCGACCTTGAGCTTGAGCGTCGTGAAGCCGTCGGCGGTGCGAGCGCGCGCGGCGTCGGCCAACGAGTCGGCGGCGCCGGCCGCCAAGGTGACGTCGGTGGCCACGCGGGCTGCCGCGCTGGAGCGACCGGTGTACGCCGCGAGGTGAGCCGCGAGCGGCACGCCCGCCCGGCGGGCAGCGAGGTCGTGCAGGGCGATGTCGGCGGCCATCTTCGCCGAGCGGTTGCCGACGACGGCTCGTTGCACGAGCGCAGCGCTGATGCGCGGATCGGCCGGCGCACCGACCAAGGCGTCGGTGAGCGGGCCGTCGAGGCAGGCCTCGGAGCCGGCCAGCGAGTCCCCCGTCACCTGCCACACCTGCGGCGCCTCGCCCCACCCGACGACGCCGTCGCTGTCGGTGAGCGCGACCAGCACGGTCTCGATCGTGGTGGTGCGCCGCAGCGCCGTGACGAACGGCGTGTGCAGCGGCACGCTCAGCCGGCGGGTGATCACCCGCTCGATCGTGGGCAGGCTCATCGGCGTCGCTCCCAGGCCTGAGTGGCGAGCGCGGCGATGCGGGCGTTGGCGTCGTCGTAGGAGACGCCGGCGAGGCGGGTCAGCACGACCAGCACGAACGGCTCGGATCCACCGGGTCGCACGATCGCCATGTCGTGGGTGTGGTCGTCGATCCAGCCGGTCTTGTTGGCGACGAGCGCCGAGGTCGGCAACCCGGCCGGGATCGCGTCGCGGTAGTGCTGCCCGCGGAGCACCTGCTCGACCTCGGGCGGGGAGTGGGCGAGCAGCCGGCCCAGGTCCCGGGCGGTCACGACGTTGTCGTGGCCGGCGTCGCGGGCCGGTCCGTCGTCGATGCCGCGGGTGATCCGCGTGCGCTCGCTGACCCCGGCCCCGGCAAGCACGGCGTCCACCTCGGCCAGGCCGACGGTCTCGAGGAGCAGGTTGGTGGCGAGGTTGCCCGACAGCACCAGCGCGCGTCGGCGCAGCTCTCGCAAGGACACGGGCGTGCCGCGCCCGTCCCAGGTCGCGTCGTCCTGGTCGTCGTCACGGTCGAGCACGTAGCGCGCACCGGCGAGCGCGGAGTCGAAGTCGTCGTGGACCAGCACCTCGGCGTCGAGGTCGATCTCCCCGCGCTGATGGCGCCGCTCCGCCGCGATCGCGATGGGCAGCTTCATCAGGCTCGCCGAGTAGACCGGCTCGTCGGCGTCCTGCTCCCACCAGGTCGTGCCGTCGAGTCCACCCATCCACAGCGCCACCAGGTCCGAGCCATCCACGTGGTAACCCTAGGTGGTGAACAGAGTCCAGCAGCTCCTCGGTGTCGACCTCCCGATCGTCCAGGCCCCCATGACCTACATCGCCCGCGCCGAGCTGGCCGCCGCGGTCTCGAACGCCGGCGGGATGGGCATCATCGAGACGCTCACGCCCGAGGGCCAGGCAGACCTGCTGCGGGTGCGCGACCTGACCGACAAGCCCATCGGGGCCAACCTGATGATCCAGGGTTGGAAGAACGACCCGTCGATCATCGACGTGCTCGTCGAGGCGGGCGTCCGCTTCGTCGCCACCTCGGCCGGCGACCCGGGACTGTTCACCGAGCGGCTCAAGGACGCCGGCATCACGGTCTTCCACGTCGTCGGCAACCTGCGCGGCGCCCACAAGGCGGTCGCGGCCGGGGTCGACGGGCTCGTCGTGGAGGGGGTCGAGGGCGGCGGCTTCAAGGGCATGCTCAGCCCCTCGACGATGGTGCTGCTGCCGCTCGTCGCCTCGCAGGTGGACCTGCCGATCATCGCGGCGGGCGGCATCTGCGATGCCACCACGATGGCGGCCGCGTTCGTGCTCGGCGCCGAGGGCGTGCAGATGGGCACCCGGATGCTCGCCACGGTCGAGTCCGGCGTCCACGCCAACTTCAAGGACGCCATCGTCGCTGCGGGTGACGACGGCACCACCCTGCTCAACGTGCCCGGCAACCCGACCATGCGGGTGCTGCGCAACGAGCTCGGCAACACCGCCACCCCCGACAGCGCCAAGCTGCTCGGACGCATCACCGACCTCTACTTCCAGGGCGACATGGAGGCCAGCGTCGCCAACACCGGGCAGGTCTCGGCGCGTATCGACTCCGTCCGGCCGGTGGCCGACGTGCTGCACGAGATGTGGGCAGGCTGCCAGGATGCTCTCGACGCGGGGCGCGCCCGGCTCGGCTGAGCGCGAGCCTCAGCCCCCGAACGCCGGCGGCCGGTAGACGCGGCTTGCGCACCGTCCACGATCATCTGCCGGGAAGCGGGAGCGGACGGCGCACACTCGACGCATCTGGTCGCGAGCATCGGGGCGCAGCAGCCATCCACGCCGGACCGCCCGGTCGGTGGCTTTCGTCATCAGCCGCTGGTAGCGCGCGAAGGTGCCGTAGCGCTGCTGGATCTGCTGGTCGGTGAAGGGCAGCGTGATCCCGCCGAGGTTGCACGACGTGCTGAGGTAGGTCGCGACCGGGACGTCCATGGGCGCCATCCGGATGCCCCCGAGCGTGTTCCGATCCTCGTCCTTGGCCAGCGCGCCGTCCTCGAAGCGGTAGCGCGGCGTCAGGGGCGGCCGACGACCTGTGCGCACCCACGAGGTGAGCTGGTGGATGGCGGTGGAGACGACGTAGTGGTTGGGCATCGTCGCACCGGCGACCGTGCAGGTGGCCTGCAACGGAGCGGGGACCTGGCCGTAGTTGCCGGCGGTCTCGATGACCTCGCGGTAGCTCGCCTTGCTCTTCGGTGCCTGTCCGGCCACGCGCGGCCCCTGACCCATCACCTGCTGCACCCCGATGAAGTAGTCGGAGTGGGCGGCTCCGGCCACCTCCCACAAGCGATAGCGCCGGTCGGCAGTGGGCTCCTCCGGCGTGCCCTCGCGGTCGCTGAGCAGGTGGAGCACCGGCACCGGCAGCGGGTCGTCGAAGACCTTGGCGCCGCCACCGTGGATGAGGAACCCGTCAATGGCTCCGATACGGGCCAGTCCGTCGTTGACGTAGGAGTAGAGCCGGCTGGCCGACTGCGACTGACCAGCTGCGATCACCCGTCGCACTCCCAGGCGGGGCATGGGGTCGAGTCCGCGGCCTTCACCGCGCAGCGCTCGCGCGATCTGGGTGAACATGTCGGGGGCGAACGCATCGCCGGGGTGCGAGATCGCGGCATAGCGCACCGGGTCGAGCACCTTCGGGGTCAGCGGCGAGCAGCACAGGCCCGCCGCCTGGGCGCTCACGTGCACGAAGGCGTAGCCCTCGCGCAGCAGCATCTCGCGGGCCTCCAGGCTGTCGACCGCGTTCTCGAACTGCGCGGTCACGTTGACCCAGTCGAGCATCACGGTGCCGTTGAAGTCGCGCTGCTGTCGTGGCCGGGTCACCACGATGCGGGTGGTGTACGGCGCGGTGGTGCCGTCGAGCGCGGTGGCCGTGCCGGACACGAAGTACTCGCTCTGCGCATAGCCGAAGGGGCGCAACCGATGCCAGGAATCCCACACCGCCGAGCCCCGGAGTCCCCGTGGAGGGCGGGTCAGCTCGGGGACAGTCGAGCCAGCGTTCGTGACTGTCGGCGTCGGGCTCGATTCCGCCGCAACCGGCACGGACCACCCGGCCCCGACCAGCGCCACGAGCAGGACAAGGACCGACGCCCGCGAAGTCATACCTGGCGTAACGCGCGTCACAGGGACGAGTTACGCAGGCGAACGGGACGTCAGGCGATGCAGACCCACTGACCCGGGCGGCGCTCGATGAACCGATCACGAGGATCGGCCCCCGGTGGCGACGGCGCACGCGAGTCGTAGGAGGCCCCGCTGGGGGTGGTGACGCGGGTGGTGTGGGCCTCGATCACGTCCTCGGAGATGACCTGGTGAGTGATCCCGGGGTCCTCCTTGGCGTAGTTGCACGACTCGCACAGTCCTTGGGCGTTGTGCTCGCTGGTCGTGCCGCCGTCGGCGAACTCCGCGACGTGGTCGAGGTGGCGGATCGGCGCGTTGCACCACGGGGTGCGGCACCGACGGTCCCGCAGGGTGACGAAGAGGCGGAGGAGGCCGGTGAACCCACGGCTGGTCGACTCCATCGCGATGAGGTGGTCGGTGTCGGCGAAGAGCCTGCGGACCGTGGTCCGCTCCTCGGGCGAGGCCTCGACAAGCTTGCGGGCGATGCTGGCCGGGATCGGACCGACGCCGGGGATCTCGCCCGGCTCGCACCCGTCGGCCAGCAGGGTCTCGGCCGACATCACCAGGTCGATCGCCACCGGCGTGCTCAGCGCGACGACCTGACCGGTCAGCCGCTCGACGAACAGATCGGCGATGATCTGCGCCCGCGTGCGCTCGTCGCCCTGCTGCTTGAGGAGGTCGGCACGCTCGTTGAGCGAGCTCATGATCGCCGAGACGTGATAGTCGGCGACCACGCCGGCGACCTGACCGGTGCCGTCGGCCTGGGTGCGCGCGGTGACGTGACGCTGCTGGCGAGCCCGCTCGCGCAGCCGCACCGCTGCGGTCTCGTCGATCCGGTAGACCACACGACGCGCCTCCAAGGTGACGGTGCGGTCGCCCCACGTCGGGTTGGCGACGAGCAGGCTCGCGATCTCCCGGTCTGCGGCACACCGATCGGGCAGCGCGAGGTGAGCCGTCTCGGCGACGACGAGCTCGGCACGGCGCTCGTTGACGTCACCCGACTCCAGCAGCGCCAGCAGCTCTGGGTGGCTGTCGACCAGCGCCCGAGCCAGCGTGAGCAACCGAGCACCCCGGTGCGGCGACTCGTGGCGCGCCAGCCCGACCTCCGTCGCCATCGCTCGCTCGCTGGTCGCGGTGCGCCGCTGGGTGTCGTCCAGCCGGGCCGCCAACCGCGCCTGCCGCGCACACAGCGCCGCCTTCAACCGCTCGATCTCGTCCAGCTCCGCGACGCACTCCCGCGCAGAGTCGGGGATCGACGATGGGAACATGTGTTCGATTATAGTCGCAGCCGCCGACAAAGGGAACCCCGTAGCACCAGCCGGGTCGCGTTGATCGTCAGCGAGAGGTGACAGATGGACCGAGACCCAGAGGCCCAGCCGCTTTCTGTTCATACGCCCTCCTCGGGGCAGGCGCGGACATCTTCAGACGTCGACCCGGGGGGCGTACATGATCACGGCGACACCGACCAGGCAGATGAGCGCGCCGGTGATGTCGTAGCGGTCGGGCCGGAACCCGTCAGCGACCATCCCCCACGCGAGCGACCCGACGACGAAGACCCCGCCATAGGCGGCCAGGATGCGGCCGAAGTTGGCGTCGGGTTGCAGGGTGGCGACGAAGCCGTACAGACCGAGCGCGATGACGCCTGCGCCTATCCAGATCCAGCCCTTGTGTTCGCGCACTCCCTGCCACACCAGCCAGGCGCCGCCGATCTCGGCGACCGCAGCGAGGGCGAACAGCAACAGCGACTTGGCGATCAGCATGCGGTCAGTGTGCAGGCTCAGCACCGGTCGGGGTCAGCAGCAGAAGGTTCGCCAATACGGACGTGCACGTCTGAGGGCGCACGGACCGCGGCTCAGCCGGGATGGCTGAGCACGTTCACGACGTGGCCGGCACCGGTACGTACAAAGAAGCGACGGACGCCCCAAGCTTCGTCGCGGATCGGATGAACGATCTCGGCGCCGCTGTCCACGACCCGGCGGTAGGCGTCGTCCACGTCGGGGACCTCGACCGACATGTCGGGATTGCACGGCGCGGACCGGTCGATGTCCATGACGCTGAACTGCGCACCGCCCTGCGTCCCGAGCGTCGCCACCCAGCCCAGGTCCATGAGCACGTCAAGACCGAACACCTCGGAGTACTCCCGCACCGCAGCCGGCACGTCGCGCACGGTCAGGATCGGAACGGCTCGAAGTAGGTCCATGTCTCCACCGTAGGCACAGGCAGGACCAGCCGACACCCACCCACATCAGCACGACCGACTCCGCATCATCGTCTGCGGCAGAACCGGGCGGTTTTCCTGATTGACATTTCGTTACATGTAACATGGGGTCATGGCCGTACGAGAGCGGGTAAGTGCTTACCGGGCCCGCATGCGGGCCCAAGGCCTGCGGCCTGTCCAGATTTGGATACCCGACGTGCGCTCGCCGGATTTTGCAGCTGAAGCTCACCGCCAGTCCGCACTCGTTGCCGCCGCTGACCGCGCAGGTGACGACATGGACTTCGTCGAGGCTGTCTCCGACGGCTGGGACGAATGAGACGCGGGGACATCGTCACCGTCGCCGGTGGTGTGTACGCGAACAAGCCGCGGCTGGCCCTGATCGTCCAGGACGACCTGTTCGAAGCGACTGACTCGTTGACGGTCTGCCCGTTCACGAGCACCGAGGTCGACGCACCTTTACTTCGCGTACCGGCCACTGCGGACGAGGAGAACGGCCTCGACCAAGACAGCTTTCTGATGATCGACAAGATCACGACTGTCCGCCGAAGCAGCGCATACACGGTCGTCGGACGACTAGATGCAGCGACCTTGGTCGAGTTCGAGAGACGGCTTCTCGTCTTTCTTGGCTTCGGCGCTTAGCTGCCCGAGTTGCGGCATAGGAAGGGGTTCTAGATAGCCGTTGGGTGGGGTCGTGGTGGACAGGGAACGTCCTCCCTTGGTGCGGTATCCGGGCTTGGTGTCCCACCCCACCTAGAGAGGACGTTCATGAACAACGCTAACGCTTCGGCGAGTCGCAGTGGTGTCTCGCGCGGTGACCGGAACAGGAACGCGCGGCTGGCCCGGTTGCGTGCAGCGGTACCTGCCTCGAGCGCGATCGTCGGGATCGACCTTGCTGATCAGAAGCAGATGGTCGTGGTCTGTGACCACGACTCCAGGGTGCTGGCCCGGCGGACGTTTCGGTGTAAGGCCTGGGACCTCGGCCGGGCGCTGGACTGGGCTGGCGAGCGAGCCTCACGGGCCGGGTTCACCGGGGCGACGGTGGCCTGCGAGCCGACCGGGCACCGGTGGCGGGTCCTGGGGCAACTCGCTGAGGAGCGTTCGATGTCGTTCGTGTGCGTGCAGCCGTTGCTGACCGGACGGGCCCGCAAGGACGAGGACCTCACCCACGACAAGACCGATGAGAAGGATGCCGTCATCATCGCCCGGCTGACCGCGCAGCTGCGCTGCTATCTGCCTGAGCCTGTTGATGAGACCTGGGGCCGGCTGCGGCACCTCGGCGCCCGCCGCGAGCAGCTCATCAGCGACAAGGTCGCCGCGATCCAGCAGATTCGTGACCTCCTCGAGTGTGTGTGGCCGGCCGCGCTCGAGAGCGCCGCGCAACCGTTGAAGTCGCAGACCTGGCTTGCTGCGCTGAGCGTGGTGATGTGCCGCGACGCCGGCGACCTGACCCGCACCCGACGGCTCGGGCCCAAGCGGTTCGAGACCGCTGTGCGCAAGGAGATCCTCAAGCGGGGTTGGGCAAAGCCACGTATGCGGATCGTTGCCGCGGTGTTCACCGCCCTGGCCGACACCGCCGGTGTCCTCGAACACCGCGCCGGTGGGTTCGAGCGGATCGGGTGGCTCATCGACGACTACGACACCGCCGTGGCCAAGCTCGGTGTGGTCGAGGCGCGGATGGTCGCGACCCTCGACGCCCTCGAGCTCACCGACCTGGTCTGCTCGATCGAGGGACTCTCGCCGGTCGGTGCCGCAGCGATCCTCGCTCAGACCGGCGACCTGACCCGGTTCGCCAGCGCCCGTTCGGTCGTCAAGCACGCCGGCCTCGCACCCAGGGAACGCATGTCAGGGACCTTCACCGGCCGAGCCCGCCTGGGCGGTGCCGGACGACCAGGGCTCCGCGTCGCGGCCTGGCGTGCGGTGTGGGGTGCGTTGCACAACAACGGCGTCTACGCCGAGCGGTACCGACACCTCACCACCCGAGAAGACAACCGGCTCAAGCCCACCCAGGCCCAGACCGTCATCGCCGCCGCCATCCTGCGACAGCTCCACGCCGTCGTCGTCACCCGCACCGCCTGGGACCCCGAGGTCGCCAGGAACGGCCTCTACGGCGTCCTTCCTGCCGGCACCGCGATCACCGCTGCCTGATCCTCAGCGCGTGCAGCGCGAGGCACACAAGCAGGGCCGGGGACCAGCCTTCTGCGGCATCGAGAATCAACAGCTCGTCGACCATCACAGGCCCCCCGGCCCGTCGTCACCACAACCCGATCACACGCTGTCGAGCCACCAAGCTCCATTACCGCTATGCAGGGAAAACGACGACACCGCTTGACGCAAAACGCCTCACGCTGATAGTCGGGCGCTTCCCGCAGTCGTGCGAGAGTCCGGTCTAGGGCGCAATGTCGCGTTCCCTCGGCCGAAGGAGAAGCATGGTGGCGATTGCGGACTCGAACGTCTACTGGGCGCGGGCTGAGGACGCCAATGGCACTGGGGCGTTGGTCGTGGCGGGCTCCAGCGGCCGCCTGGACGTGGGACGAGCGGACATGCTTGCGTCGCGGGGTGTGACGGCCCTGGCGTTGCGCTGGTTCGGTGGCGAAGCTCAGCCGGTGGTGCCGTGCGAGATCCCGTTGGAGACGTTCACCGAGGCGATCGACATGCTTGCCGGTGAGTGCGAACGCATCGTGCTGATGGGCTTGTCGTACGGGGCGGAGGCCGCCCTGCTGATCGCAAGCGTCGATCACCGCGTCGATGCCGTAGTCGCCCTGGCACCTACCGATGTCGCCTGGGAAGGGCAGCACGAGTACGACGACGACCCGCGGCGCAGCAAGTGGACACTGAGAGGAGAGCCCGTCGCGTTCGTGACGCTCGATAGGTCGTGGGAACCGCCGTCGACTATGCCCGCGTTCGTCCATTCATATGAGCACAGTCGGAAACTAGCTGGCAGCGACGCCGTCGAAGCGGCAACCATCCCCGTCGAGAGGTTCCGAGGGGAACTAGTTCTCGTCGCGGGCGGTGACGACAAGGTATGGCCGAGCAGCCAGGCCGCCAAGAACATTGCCGCTCGGCGTGCTTGCTTCGGTCTGGTGACGGTCCTCATCGAAGACCCGAGGGCAGGCCACCCCATCGTGCTGCCGGGCGAGACACCGACCAGCCCAAGTCGCCCCTACCAGGTCGGGGGTGACGAGGGCGCGCCCCAGCGGCTGGGGGCACTCGCATGGCCAGCCATCCGACGCATCCTGCGACTCGAAGGCGACGACTGAGACAATCAGCTGCCGTATTGGCGACCGGGTCGTCCCCCCGATCATCGGCACTACAGCGCCCTCCTGGCGGCATGGTCGGCGGAGCCCTCCTTGCCCCAGATGAGGACGCCTAGCAGAGCGAGACGGTCACGGTGGGTTCCGCTTGAGGGTTGGAGTACGCCCAGTGCCTGCCTGTCCCGACACCGCTGAGAAGCGCGACAGCCGGCTCAGAAAGTGGTCGGTACGGCAGTTCCCGGAGGAGGGCCATCGCCTTGTGCGTGGGGAACCATCTCGCGTCCTGGATCAGTCCGTCGGGGTCTTGGATATCGAGTGTGGGGTCCTCGATGGCGACGGCGAAGTTCCATGCCCGACTGACCTTCCCCGGGCGCGACACAGAGGAAGTGCCAACGAGCATGAGGTCAGTCACTGCCACGATCAACCCCGTCTCCTCGGCCAACTCACGACTCGCGCCCTCGTTCGGAGTCTCGTGGTCCTCAATGCGACCGCTGGGGATGTTCCAGTGGGGACCACCCCACCGCGGGTACTCCTCACGGACCAGAACGACCTGGTCGCGATGAGTAGCCAGGACGCCCGCATATCGCGACTGGCTCAGGCTCGACATGAGCTCATCTAACCCCGGTGCACTCACATCGGCACCGTTGGGCACCCGTCTGACCATCGGCACGATGATGCGGCCTGTCATCGGCAGTTGCGCGCGGGACGCCAGATCCGTGCGCTCTGCCCCGGTGAGTGGTGAACTTTCGCCCATGGAGCACTTCACAGCCCCGAACTTCCGAGAAGCGACCAAAGACGAGGATGAATCGCTGACCCGGCTCGAACGTTCCGCAAACCTTCGCGCCCTCGGACACATCTTCCCTCCAGGCGATCATCCCTACCCGACGGACGAAGTCCGAGAGCGCTGGCAAACGCTCCTGCGAGACCCCATGGTCTGTGTCGGCGTGTCGGAGGATGCTGCCGGGCTAACGTCACTGGTGGCGTTCGATGACGGCCTGGTGCGTCACCTCGCAGTCCGCCCCGACCGTTGGGGCACGGGGACAGCTCGGGCAGCGATGGAATGGGCCATCAGTCGGACACCGGTCCAACGACTGTGGTGCCTGGAGGAGAACGCTCGCGCGCTGGGGTTCTACGTGCATCTCGGATGGACCCGGACAGGTGGACGGCAACGGGCCGAGTTCCCTCCCTACCCCTTCGAGGTCGAACTCGTACGCCCACGCTGATGCGAACGGACCGCGGCAGTTGCGGGCGTTCTAGAAGGTGAAGTCTTTCGGTGCGCCTTCACCCACGCGACCATCTACTGCCTCGCGCAACATGTCCGCGTGACCCGTATGGCGTGCGTACTCCTCGATCATGTCCAAGAGCACGGCGCGGACTGTCGGTGTGCGCCCATCCGGCCAGGTGAAGGACGCAGGTCCATCGAGCCCGCGCTCGTTGATCACGGCTGCGACGACCTCGCGCGACCGCTCAACCGCGTCTCGCCAGAGTGCGTAGACATCCCCTGGAGTGTCCAGCGCACCGGTGCGCCATTCCCAGTCAGGATCGACGTCGAAATCCACTCCGTCCCACGGGGGGCCGTACTCCTGACCGGCGAGCTTGACAGCTAGCCAGTCCGCCTCGACCAGCGCCACATGCTTGACGAGCCCACCGAGGGTCATCGCACTCGCGGCCGTGGTAGCGCGAAAGCCCTCCTGGTCGAGACCCGACGTCTTCCACGCGAAGGTCCGCCGGTTTCGTTCGAGAACTGATAGCAGGGAGTCGGCCTCGGAAGAGGCGGGCTGGGAGTCGACCTCACTCATGATCGGAGCCTAGCCATCCATCGCTTCGCCTACCGCTCAGCGACATCATTCTGATGATCCGAACGCACGGACTCTCGGCAGTTGCGCGCGGATCGCGGCATGAGTCGGGCGGATTCGGGACTTCAGCAGGTCTCGTTGCGCATGTGCACGTCGTCGAGGCCCGCCGACGGCACGGATTCCCAGCGGAAAATCTCCCGGTAGCCGTTTCGTTGATAGAACGCTGGGGCTTGGAACGTGAAGGACGTTACGAAGACGTGTGTGCAGCCCCGTCGTCGGGCTTCGCTCTCGAAGTGTCCAGCAGGGCGGAACCCAAGCCGAGCCACGTTGCTTGGCATCGACCCACGTCATTGGATTCCGGCTGCGTGGCCCCACGTCCAACCTGAGGCCCCAGCGAGCAACTCACCGTCCTCTTCGATGCGCACGGTGAGTTCCTCAGCTGGTGCGACGCCGGGGGTGGCGGCAGCGTTGTAGGCGTCCAGTTCGTCGCTGAGGCGTTGGTCAAGTTCACTGTTGCCGGTTCCGACGACGGGTTGGTGATGTGTCATGCGGGCGATGCTTCCACGCAGGTCCGAGGGGCCCTCATCGGCATGAGCGGTCGCTTTCCCCTCACGCAGCGGCGCCTTTCATCGAGTCCACAACCACCCCCGCACTGTCGAGCAGGGTCGCGCACCGCGCGGCAGGATGCGGCCGGCTCACACGGGTCCGGCGGCTGAAATCACAGTGTCCGCCAGGAGATCTGGTCTCATCGTCTGTTCGTAGGTGTGCGCTTCCGGGATCCACTTCGTGCGCCACAGATCGAGTTCGGTGCTGGTGTCGCCCTGGTGGCGGTTGCGCTCGACGGCCCGCCGCCCGGCAAGCTCTGGCGTCAGGTCGATCCACACCGCCAGATCCAGGAACGGCAGGATCTCCGGGCGCAGCAACCGGATGCCTTCGACGATGACCGTTGGTGGCATGGGTAGGTCGTAGGTCCGTTCCGTGCCGTCGTAGGTCCGGGCGGAATAGACGATCCGCTGCGAACGGGGGTTCGCGCGGAGACGGTGCAGGAGATCGACCAGGGCCGTCCAGTCATGGAGGTCGAACAGGCCAGAGCACGGCCCCGCACCTACCGCGTAGAAGCGGTCCGTTCTGACCACCTGCTCCGGCGACCCGCCGAGGTCGACCATCAGGCGGGCCGCGAGGGTGGTCTTGCCGGCGCCGCCGTGTCCGGAGATCCCGACGATCGGCGCTCTCTCCATCGAATTCACCAGCCCGGCGATACGGGCCCGAAGGTCGTCGTAGCTGATGACTGCTCGCGGCACGGGAGTCATGGCGTCAGTGCCTCGACCCCGTCTCGGACCTCGCTCGCGACGCCGGAGACGTCCAGGTTGCTCGTGTCGACGACCAGGTCCGCCCGGCGCACCAGCCACTCGCGCACCCCCTCGTAGGCGGCCAGGTGCTCATGGCGCCAGGCCCGTGCCGTGACCTCGACCGCGTCGGTGTCGATCCGTCGCCGGACCTCGGCGGCGTCGGCCTCGAGCACGACGTGGACGACCTCGTGCCCGCGGGCGAGGAGCCCGGTCGCGAGCTCGTCCCAGTAGGGCTCGTGCAGCACCGTCTGCACGGCGACCAGGTCCTGCCCAGTGGCGCGGACGAGCTCGTCAGCGACGAGGGGGGTCAGGCGACGCCACGACTCGTGGTGCTGGAAGTCGGCGACCGGGTGGTCGCTGAGGTTCTTGGCCACCATGTAGCCGACCGGCTCGGGATCGAAGAGGCGCAGGCCGGGGTGCGCCTGCACGAGGTGTCGCGCAGTGGTCGTCTTGCCGACACCGAACGTGCCGTTCAACCAGATGATCACGGCGCGACCTCCTACGTCAGGCTCGGGCTGCGGCCACGGCCTCGTCGAGGCCGCGGGCGGCGAGCCGGTCGGCGCGCTCGTTGCCCTCGTCACCGGCGTGGCCCTTCACCCAGTGCCAGTGGACGTCGTGGTGCTCGACGGCGGCGTGGAGCTGCTGCCAGAGGTCGACGTTCTTGACCGGCTGCTTGGCCTTGGTCTGCCAGCCGTTGGCCATCCAGCCGGCGACCCACTGGGTGATCCCACTGCGCACGTAGGTGGAGTCGGTGTAGAGCTCGACGCGCACGCGGCGCTTGAGGACGGCGAGGGCCTGGATGGGCGCGGTGAGCTCCATGCGGTTGTTGGTGGTCTGCCCGGCCTCACCACCACACAGCTCGAGCTCGTGACCGCCCTGGCGCAGCAGCGCTCCCCAGCCACCCGGGCCCGGGTTGGGGATGCAGGCGCCGTCGGTGTGGATGGTGACGACGTCGAGCTCGTGCGGAGCGTCGTTCACTCGACGACGACCTCGACCCGCTGGAACTCCTTGAGCTCGGTGTAGCCGGTGGTCGCCATGGAGCGGCGCAGCGCTCCGATGAGGTTCATGGTGCCGTCGGCGACGCGCGAGGGCCCGAAGAGGATCTCCTCGAGGGTGCCGATCTGGTCGAAGCGCACGCGCTGGCCACGCGGCAGGTCGGCGTGGTGGGCCTCGGCACCCCAGTGGAAGCCGCGGCCCGGAGCATCGGTGGCACGGGCGAACGGCGAGCCGACCATCACGGCGTCGGCACCACAGGCGATGGCCTTGGCGAGGTCGCCGGACTTGCCGATCGAGCCGTCGGCGATGACGTGGACGTAGCGACCGCCGGACTCGTCGAGGTAGTCGCGGCGCGCGGCAGCGACGTCGGCGACGGCGCTGGCCATCGGGACCGCGACGCCGAGCACGGTGCGGGTCGTGTGAGCGGCCCCGCCGCCGAAGCCGACCAGGACGCCGGCCGCACCGGTGCGCATGAGGTGCAGGGCGGCCTGGTGGTGGCGCACCCACCGACGATCACCGGCACGTCGAGCTCGTAGATGAACTCCTTGAGGTTGAGCGGCTCGGCCTGCGAGGAGACGTGCTCGGCCGAGACCGTCGTCCCACGGATCACGAACATGTCGACACCGGCGTCGACGACGACCTTGGCGAACTCGTTGGTGTGCTGCGGCGACAGCGAGCCGGCCACGGTCACGCCGGCGGCACGCATCTCGCGCAGCCGCTCGGTGATGAGCTCGGGCTGGATCGGCTCGGCGTAGATCTCCTGCATGCGGGTGGTGGCGTCGACGCCCTCGAGGCCGGCCACCTCCTCGAGCAGGTCGGTCGGGTCGGCGTAGCGCGTCCAGAGGCCCTCGAGGTTGAGCACGCCGAGCCCGCCGAAGCGGCCGAGGGCGATCGCGGTCTCGGGCGACATGACGGAGTCCATCGGGGCAGCCAGGACCGGCAGCGAGAACCGGTAGGCGTCGATCTGCCAGTCGGTGCTCACCTCCTCGGGGTCGCGGGTGCGCCGCGAGGGCACGATCGCGATGTCGTCGAAGGAGTAGGCACGCCGGGCTCGCTTCGCCTGGCCGATCTGGATCTCGGTCATGGGGCGCAGTTTCCCACGCCGTACCGACTCGGTCACAGTCGACAGGACCGCGCTCCCGTCACCGATCAACTGGTCCAGACCATCTATCGCCGGGGACTGCGGTGCCTGACCATGAGGATTGTGCGCAGACTCCGGCTGCGAGGACGTCTCGTCCTCGTCCTGGCCACTCTCACCCTCGTCCCCGTCACCGCACTAGAGGCCGCGCCCGCCCGCGCCGTGACGTCGTACAAGTGGACCGGCGACGTCAGCTCGGTCTGGGGCACGACGGACAACTGGGACCCCAAGGGCGTCCCTCAGAACGGCGACCTGGTCACGCTCGGACCGGTCGGGCCGAACGGCGTGGCCACGATCACCGGCGTCCCCGACATCACCCTCGCCTCCCTCACCGTCGCAGGTGACCCCGAGCAGGCGGTGTCGATGAGCGGCGAGGGACACGTGATCGTGGGCAACCTCCAGTGGACCGGGGGCGACATCAGCGTCGACCTCACGGTCTCGGCACCGCCGCTGGACCCCAACCCGTCCTTCATCAGTCCCGGCCAGACGCCCCTGCGCTTCGGCTACGGCGGCCACCAGACGCTGACTCTCCTGAGCAACGTCGAGATGCCCCTCGGCCTGGGCGCGGGGACCGCGCCGTGGCTGACGTTCATGTTCGACAGCTCGCTCCGGATCGCGAGCACCGCGACGCTGCGCCTCGACCCGGCGGCACAGCTGGCCGCCAACAGGTGCTGCAGCGGGAGGACGTCGACGGTGATCGTCGACGGCACGCTCGAGGTCTTCTCGATCACCGGGGCGACCGGCTTCACCGCCACCCTGGACCAGCTCGGTCTCGACTTCGCCGGTGTCGTCGACGTCCCGACCGGCAACACGGTGCGGGTGGTGGGCGGGCCGGTGCGGGTCGGCGGCACCCCGCTCAACAACACGGTGGGTGACGCCTCGCTCCGCGGCGGGGGCGCCCTCGAGATCGTCGAGACCGACGGTGACGCCTTCGACGCCGCACATCCCGCGCTCCCGGACTCGACGATGAAGTTCCTCGACGTCGGCGAGACGCTGACCGTCTCCGGACGCAGCACCCTCGCCCTGGGCGACTACACCACCGTCGCCGGTGTGGGTCAGATCGCCGGCAACGGCTCGGTCAGGCTGGCCGGACCCGAGATCCGCGGCGAGCTCACGCTCGCCGACAGCATCAGCGCCACGACGGTGACCGGCACCGACTCCCGCGTCGTCTACTGGGACGCCGTGCGCGGCCAGCACGGCGTCCTGACTCCCCGCGGCGGCCTGGACGTCGTGCCCGGCTCGACCCTCACCGTCAGCCGCGGCACCCGCGTGGTGGTGCCCGACGGCGCCGAGCTCGACCTGCCGGGCGGCTCGGTGCTCGCCTCCGGCAACTGCTGCAGCGACCCCGGGCGGGTCACGGTGCAGCGCGGCGGCACGCTGGCCATCGGCGAGGGCTCCGAGGAGGGCGGCGCCGACCCGACGGTGCTGCGCTGGGTGGAGCTCGGCGGCGCGGGCACGGTGACCCACGCCGGGCGCTCGACGTGGGACCTGGCCGGCACCGCCTTCACCAGCGGAGCGAGGCTGTCCGGGGAGGGCACCATCGACGGCGACCTCCCGGCCGGAGCGCTGAGCGTCGCGCCCCTCGGGCTCCTCGAGGTCACCGGTGACTACACGCCCAACGCGGGCGGCGAGCTCGACATCGTGGTGGCCGACGTCGGCCCCGGCCCCGGCCCCGGCCGGCTGGTGGTGGGCGGAGTCGCTCGGCTCGCCGGTGCGCTCACCCTGACCGCCTCGGGTCGGCTCCGCGTGCCGGCGGTCCCGGCCCTGCAGGCCGGAGCGATCGACGGCCGCTTCCGCTGCGCCACGACGCCCGGCTACCTCCCCCGCTACGCCGCCACGACGGTCACGCTGCGCCTGATCGGCGTACGGATCGATGGCTGCCTCGTGCCGACGAGCGGGCGGGTGCTCAAGGCGAGCTTCAAGGGGTCGCAGACGGCGAGGCTCGGCGTGCCGGCCGAGGCCCGGCGCGTGCTCCTCGACGTACGGCTCGGTCGCGCCGCCGGCAAACACTCGGTGGTCGTGTCCGGCGGCAGGGGCGGCAGCAGCACCACCGTGCGAGCGGGCGCCGGCAAGGCCCGCCGGCAGTACGTCGCGGTGAGCATCCCCCACGCCCGCCGACTCACTGCCCGCACCGACCGTCGAGCCCAGGTGGACATCGGCCTGGTCGGCTGGTCCTGATGGCGCCGCGGCGACGCACGGCCGCAGTGCTCGGTGGGTCCGTCGCGGGTGCCGCGACCGCGCTGCACCTGGCTCGAGCGGGTCACCAGGTCACGCTGGTCGACCCGGCGCTGCCCCACCTGCTGGCACCGGGCGCCGCCCCGCGGACCCGGGCCGGCGCGCCCCAGACCGTGCACGCGCACGGCTTCGGGTCGCGCACCCAGGTCGAGCTGAGCACCCGGCTGCCCGACGTGTGGCAGTCGCTCCTCGACGCCGGCGCCCGTCCGGTGCCACTGGCCGACATGGCGCCACCGGAGCTGTACGACGGAGGGCGACCCGGCGACGAGGACATCACCGCCCTCCAGGTGCGCCGCCACGTCTTCGACCGGGTGCTGGTCGGCGCCGCCGCCGCGGAGGAGCGCGTCCGCATGGTCGCGGAACCCGTCGCCGGCCTGTCGTCGACCTCAGCGGAGCTGTCCCGGTCGCCCGGGGGCTGACCCTCGGTCAGGCGAGAGCGTCGCCGCCGACGTGGTGATCGACGCCGGGGGCCGCCGCTCACCGGTGACCGGGTGGTTGCGCGCCCAGGGCGTGGACCAGCACGAGCGCACGACGAGTCCATCGCGCGCTACTACTCCCGGCACTACGAGATCGTCGGCGAACGTCCGGAGCTCAACATCGGCTTCGCCGACGTGCACGGCTTCACCTGCCACGTGCAGCTGCTCTTCCCCGGCGACGGCGACACCGCGGTCCTCGCGCTCGCCGCCCACGACGAGGACCCGGTGCTCAAGCGGGTGCGGCATCCCGACGCCTTCGAGGCCCTGGTGGGTGCCAACGAGGCCTTCGCCGCGTGGACCGAGGTGCTGCGTCCGACCTCGGACGTGTTCTGCCTCGGGGCCTTCGACAACCGGGTGCGCTCCCTGGTGCGCCGGGCGACCCGTCGCCCTCGGCCTGCACCAGGTGGGCGACGCGCTGGCCATGACCAACCCCACCCGCGGCCGCGGGGTTCCATGGCCCTGATGGGCGCCGGACGCCTGGTCGACGTCCTCACCGGGGGCGGAGCGCCGAGGAGTCCGCGCTCGACCTCGAGCACTGGCGTCGACACCCTCCTGCCGCACTACCGGGAGTGGCCCTCACCGACTCGGTCGCCGCCAAGCAGATGCGTGCGGGACTCGAGGGCCGCTCGGTGCCCTCCAACGCGCCCGACCTCGAGCTGCCCGAGGGCCACCCGATCACCGCCCACCAGCTCGAGCGCGCGGCCGGACACGACCCGGAGCTGTTCCGGGTGGCCACCCGCGCCGCGGTGATGCTGGACGACGAGCGTCACGTCGAGTCGACCGAGGTGGCCGACCGGGTGCGGGAGGTGCTGGCGGCCCATCCGACGTCGTCGGCTCGGATGCCGACCGACGAGCCTCCGCGGGGCACGACGTCGCCGCTCCACGACCGTCGACCGGGTCGCGGACCTGCTGGCCGCCTTCGCCTGATTCGGCGCGAGTTCAGCGACCCGCGTAGTTGGGGCCTCGACGGTCATCTGGACGCCGTGCGGGTGGCTCTCGGCGAGCGAGGCCGAGGTGATGCGCACGAAGCGGCCCTTCTCCTGCAGCTCGGGCACGGTGCGGGAGCCGGCGTAGAACATCGACTGGTTGAGGCCACCGATCAGCTGGTGGGGACCGCTGAGAGCGGACCACGGTAGGCCACCTGGCCCTCGATGCCCTCGGGCACGAGGTTGTCGTCGCTGGCGACCTCTGCCTGGAAGTAACGGTCCTTGGAGTAGGACTTCTTGGTGCGGCTCGACATGGCCCGAGCGAGCCCATGCCCCGGTAGGCCTTGAACTGCTTGCCGTTGACGAAGACCAGGTCGCCCGGCGATCCTCGCACCCGGCGAGCAGCGAGCCGAGCATGACCGTGTCGGCGCCGGCGACGAGCGCCTTGGCGATCTCGCCCGAGTGCTTCATGCCGCCGTCGGCGATGACCGGCACCCCCGCCGGCTTGCAGGCCAGCGAGGCCTCGTAGACGGCCGTGATCTGCGGGACGCCCACCCCGGTGACCACGCGGGTCGTGCAGATCGAGCCCGGCCCGACCCCCACCTTCACCGCGTCGGCGCCGGCGTCGACGAAGGCCTGGGCGCCCTCGCGGGTCGCGACGTTGCCGCCGATGACCTGCACGTGCTTGGTGGCCGGGTCGGTCTTGAGGCGCTCGACCATCTCGAGCAGCATCCGCACGTTGCCGTGGGCGGTGTCGGCGACCAGGACGTCGACGCCGGCCTCGATGAGCGTGGTGGCCCGCTGCCAGGCGTCGCCGAAGTAGCCAATGGTGGCGCCGACCATCAGGCGACCGTGGGCGTCGTTGGAGGCCAGGGGGAACTGCTCGGACTTGACGAAGTCCTTGACGGTGATCAGTCCGCCGAGGCGCCCGTCGGCGTCGACGAGGGGCAGGCGCTCGCGCTTGTGCTTGCGCAGCAGGGTCGTGGCGTCGTCGCGGGAGATCCCGATCGGCCCGGTGATCAGCGGCATCGGCGTCATCACCTCGTCGACCTTGGTGGTCGCCCACTCCGCGACCGGCGTGAAGCGCAGGTCGCGGTTGGTGATGATGCCGATCAGCAGGTTGTCGTCGTCGACGACCGGCAGCCCGGAGACGCGGTACTCACCGCAGATCCGGTCGAGGTCCTCGAGCGTGCGATCGGGCGTGATGGTCACCGGGTTGGAGATGATGCCGGTCTGGGTGCGCTTGACCAGGTCCACCTGGTAGGCCTGGTCCTCGATCGAGAGGTTGCGGTGCAGCACGCC